>DATEGO010000045.1:0-40813 GCA_035280065.1 Candidatus Acidiferrum sp. | reverse complement strand
GAACTGTTGGCGGACATCGAAAGAGAAACCGTCGACTTCGTCCCGAACTTCGACGAAACCGAGAAAGAGCCGACGGTCCTGCCTACGCGCGTTCCGAACCTTCTCGTTAACGGCGCGAGCGGCATCGCGGTGGGCATGGCTACCAACATTCCGCCGCACAACTTGCGTGAAATTATTGACGCCACGATATTGATGATCGAGAAGCCGGACACCACGCTGAAAGAGGTGATGAAGCTCGTTCCCGGACCGGATTTTCCGACAGGCGGCTACATTGCCGGGCGCGAAGGCATCGAAGCGGCATACAAAACCGGGCGCGGCAGCTTCACCATGCGCGCGAAAGCCGCCATTGAAGAAGTCGCGAAGGACCGCGAGAACATCGTCATCACCGAAATTCCGTACCAGGTGAACAAGGCCACGCTCATCAAGCGCATTGCGGAGTTGGCGCAAACCAAAAAGGTGGACGGCATCGCGGACGTGCGCGACGAAAGCGACCGGGAAGGCATGCGCATCGTCGTCGAGCTGAAACGCGGCGAAGAATCGCAGCTCATCCTGAATAATCTTTACAAGCACACCCAGATGCAGGAATCGTTCGGCATGATTCTGCTGGCCATCGCCGGCGGTCAGCCGAAAGAGATGGGGCTGCTCGAATTCATTCGGTTGTTCATCGAGCATCGCCGCGACGTGGTCTTGCGGCGCACGCGCTACGACCTGCGTAAGGCGCGCGAGCGCGAGCACATTTTGGTGGGCTACCAGGTGGCGCTCGATCACCTGGACGATGTGATTCGAATCATCCGCGGATCAAGCAGCCGCGCCGACGCCAAGCAGAACCTGCTGAATTTCTTCTCCGAGCAGGACGTCACCATCACCGAAAACGGGAAGTCGCGCAAGATTACGGGCGTCAAGCTCGACGGCAGGAAGTACAAGCTGGGCGGCATCGAAGGCGAAACGGCGCGCACGGTCACGGGCGGCCTCACCCCCGTTCAAGTGGACGCCATCCTCGAACTGCAATTGCATCGCCTGACTCAGCTTTCCGTGGACGAAATTCTCAAGGAATTGAAGACCATCCGTGAGCGCATCGTCGAACTGGAAGAGATTCTAGCGAGCGAAAAAAGGCTCAAGGCCGTGATCACCGGTGAGCTGAAAGAAGTGCAGAAGGACTACGGGGACGACCGGCGCACGCAAATTGTGGACAAAGTCGACGAAATCAAGCTCGAAGATTTAATTGCCGACACGGAAATGCTCATCACGGTCAGCCATGCTGGCTACGTTAAGCGCACTTCGGTCGATATTTACCGCCACCAGTCGCGCGGCGGAAAAGGCCGCATTGGGGCGCGCACCAAGGAAGAAGATTTCGTCGAGCATCTCTTTATCGCTTCGGCGCACAGCTACATTCTTCTCTTTACCACCAAAGGCCGCGTCTACTGGCTGAAGGTGTACGAGATTCCCGAAGCTGCGGCAGCGACTCGCGGCAAAGCAATTTCCAGCCTGGTGCGCTTCCAGGAAGATGAAAAACTCAGCGCCATTGTGCAAGCCCGTAAACTGGAAGAAGAGGGCAAGTACGTCTTTTTCGCCACGCGCAGCGGCACAGTGAAAAAATCCGCGCTCACGGAATTTTCGAATCCGCGGCCCAGCGGCATCATCGCCATCAACCTGGATGGCAAGGACGAATTGATTGGCGCGAAGCTCACCGACAGCAAGCAGATGATTTTCCTTGCGAGCCACGAAGGCCAGGCGATTCTTTTCCGCGAAACCGAAGTGCGGCCCATGGGGCGCAACGCCGGCGGCGTCAACGGCATGGATCTCGACAAGGACGATTACGTCGTCAGCATGGATGCCGTCCAGCCCGACTTCGAAATCATCGCCAAGGAACACAAAACCACGACGCAGAATCTCGAGGACCTGGAGAACGAGCAGATCAAAGACTCGCTCACAACGTTGATGCTCACCGTGGCTGAAAAGGGCTACGGCAAGCGCACGGCTCTGGCGGAATACCGGATCACTTCGCGGGGCGGCAAGGGCGTGGTCAACATGAAGACGACCGACCGCAACGGGATGGTGGTTGCGGCGCTGCAGGTGACCGAAGAGTCCGACGTGATGATCATTACCCACAATGGCAAGGTGATTCGCGTGCACGCGAACGAGATTCGCGAGGCAGGCCGCTCGACGCAGGGGGTGCGCCTGCTGAGGCTCGAGGAAGACGATTCGGTCGCCGCCGCCGCCGTTCTACAGGAAGAGAGCGAAGAAGAAAAAAAGTAGCCAGCGGATTTCATTAGACCTTTCGGGGCCCTAATCCCGAGATAGATACCCTTTGGTGTCCGCACTGGGCATTTCTCCGTCGCGCCGCTGCCATGAAGTTACTCTGGAATCAGCACATCGAGAGGCACTGCATGGTAACGGATAGCATGAATCGGGTGTGTGGCGTCCTAACTGGGGTTTTCCTGAAGATGAAGAAGAGCAAGGACGAAGGACAAGTCTTCATCGTTGGAATGTATCCCGACGGCAAGTTCAATCTAACCTGTGTAATGCTTGGCGTGCCGGGTGCGAGTAATAGCCAGCAGATGGGGTTTCTCGTCAACGCCTTGCGCCAACAAGATCAGGAGAAAAACTACGCTGCCGTTGGCATGGCGCTGGACGTCAGGTTCACCGAAAAAGCCATTCGGAAGAATACCGACGTTGTTTACGTTTGCCTGGAAGATCGTGAAGGCAATGCGGAGGATGTGATCTTTCCCTATAAGGAGAAGTTCCTCGGCGGATTCAAGCTGGAACGGCCAGACTCGAGGGTGGTAGAGCCGCGTGTATATGGACCAAAAGGCGACGAATTGGTTGCATTGGTGAAAGATAAAATAAAGAGCACAATTCGGTCCGCGAAGTAAGACGCCGTTACATGTTCGTCGGTGAAGGCTACACGCGTCGTCTGTCCACGCGGCGCGAACAAATTGGTTCCAGTGTTAGAATGCTGCGCCATGCGAATCTCCAAGAGAACTTTTTTCCTTTTGCTTGTGCTTGCCGCTTTTCTTCAACTCACTTTCGCGCGCGTCGAAGCAAAGACCGCCGCGGCAAAGCGCTACCTGGTGTATGTGGGCACATACACGACGAAGACGGCGAGTAAAGGCGTCTACTCGTTTCGCTATGATTCGAGTTCGGGAAAGCTGACGCCCATCGGCTTTGCCGCAGAAACGCAGGATCCTTCCTGGGTCGCGATTCATCCTAGCGGAAAATTTCTATACGCGGTGAATGAAGCCGGAAAGAACAGCATGGTGAGCGCATTCTCGCTGGATGCGAAGAGCGGCAAGCTCACCCAGCTGAATCAATTGCCGGCGCTCGGCGAAGATCCTTGCTACCTCTCCTTTGATCGCACCGGGAAATACGTTTTCGTAGCCAATTACACCTCCGGCAACGTCGTGGTGTTCCCGATTGAGGCAGACGGCAAACTTGGGTCCGCCACGGCGAATGTCCGTGACGAGGGCAGGCTCGGGCCCAACAAAGAGCGCCAGGAAGGCCCCCACGCTCACTGGATCGAAGCTTCTGCCGGCAATCGCTACGCCTACGTGTCTGACTTAGGCCTCGACACAGTCCTGATTTACAAATTTGAAGCGGCCAGCGGCAAGCTCGGGAATCCCGGTTCGAATCCAGTGGACGCATTTTCGGCGACGCTCGCACCCGGGTCTGGCCCGCGCCACGTTGCGTTTTCTCGCAGCGGCAATTTCATGTATGTCCTGGGCGAACTTCAATCCACGGTGACGGTTTTTGCGAACGAAGCGCGCGAGAAGTATCGCGCCGTTCAAACCATCTCCGCGTTACCGACGGGCTTCTCCGGCCGCAACGACGCGGCGGAAATCACCATCCACCCGAGCGGCAAATTCCTGTACACGTCCAACCGCGGACACGAGTCGCTTGCGCTTTTCAGGATTGAACCAGCCACCGGCAAGCTCACTCGGGCGGGCGATTACTCGGTGGAGGGCAAAGAACCTCGCCACTTCGCCATCGATCCCCCCGGCAACTTTCTGCTTGCGGAAGACCAGCTCTCCGACAAAATCGTCACGTTCCGCATCAACCAGAAAACCGGTGCGCTCACGCCGACGGGCGATTCCGTGGAAGTGCCTTCGCCGGTTTGCATCGCCTTCATGCCGGTTGATTGAAGCCGACCTGCCGCCGCGCGCCAAGGTGCGGTAAAATCCCGCCGCTGCATTTCGAAGGTGAAAAATGACTTTCATGAAGCGAATGGTTATTGCGTTTGCATCCCTTTGTGTCGTGAGCGCCCAAGCCTGGCCCGACGGCGAGACTGCTCCTGCGCGTGCGCCCGGGCAGCCTGTCGACTCGGGGTACACGGAACGGATCCGGAAGTACACCACGCAACCGTTCTTCACTTCGCCGCTGGTGGACTACCTGCCGGCGTCGAAAACTGTCCCGACGCCGGAGGCGGTGCTCGGTGACGTCTCCGGCGCGCCGGGAATCCTTCCTTACGCGGAAGATGTGTACAAGTACATGCGCCTGCTCGAAAAGGCCACGCCGCGCGTGAAAGTCTTCTCCATCGGAAAGACCGAAGAAGGCCGCGAAATGATTGCCGTCGTGGTGTCCTCGGAAGAAAATATCAAGAACCTTGAAGAGAACCGCGCGCGCCTGGCCAAGCTCGCCGATCCGCGCACCATCAAGCTCGATGACGCGGAAGCCGACAAACTCGTCGCGCAGGCCGTGCCCATCTACTACATCACCGGCACAATCCATTCTCCGGAAACCGGCGCCCCTACCGCCCTGATGGAGCTGGCCTACCGCCTCGCCGTGGACGAGAGTCCGTACATCAAGGAGATTCGCGACGGCACGATCACGCTGATCACCCCGGTCGTCGAAGTGGATGGCCGCGACCGCATGGTGGACATCTACAAATGGCACCTCGCTCATCCAAAAGAATTTTTCCCCTGGTTGGTCTATTGGGGCAAATACGTCGCGCACGACAACAATCGAGATGCCATGGGCGTAACCCTGAAGCTCACCGAAAATGTTTTGAAGACCTACGTCGGCTGGAGGGCGCAGGTTTTGCACGACCTCCACGAATCCGTGCCGTATCTCTACGACAACACCATCGGCGACGAGCCTTACAACGCGTGGATCGATCCGATTCTTGCCGATGAGTGGCAAATCATCGGCTGGAACAACGTCTCGGCCATGACGAAGTTCGGGATGCCCGGCGTTTTCACGCACGGCGATTTCGATACCTGGTCGCCGGGCTACTTGATGTTCGTCGCGGCCATGCATAACGGCATCAGCCGCCTTTACGAAACATTTGGCAATGGCGGCGCGGACACGGAGGTACGCACGCTACAGCCTGAAGAGTACGCACGCACCTGGTACCGGCAGAATCCCCCGCTCCCCAAAGCGCTCTGGTCGCAGCGCGACAATAACAATTACGAAGAGACCGCGCTGCTGACCTCACTGCACTTCTTCAACGAGAACAAGCGTATGTTCCTGAAAAATTTCTATTTGAAAGCCAAGCGTTCCACGATGAAGCCGGGCGCCGAAGGCCCCGCCGCATATGTGTTGCCTGCGGATGATCCGCGGCCTGGCTTGCAAGCCGAACTGTTGCAGGTCCTGCAAAAGCAGGCGGTGGAAATCTCGCGCGCGAAATCGGCATTCACCGTGACGCTGCCGAAGAAAAAGTCCAAAGAATCCGCCAAAGGAAAGAAAGAAAAAGAAGACAAGGCCGAGCCGCCTGCTCCGACGACACGCGAATTTCCCGCGGGCAGCTACGTCGTTCGCATGGACCAGCCCTACTCCCGCATCGCGGACGCCTTGCTCGATCATCAATATTGGAGCCCGGACGATCCGCAAAAGACTCCTTACGACGATACAGGATGGACGTTTGGCGAACTCTTTCATGTGCAAGTCACGCGCGTGCTTGATACCAAAGTTCTGGATGTGCCCATGGACCGCATCACGGAGATTCGCGCGCCTGGAGGCGTGAAGGGCGACGGAACCGTTTTCGCCATCAACAACAATGCCGAGCCGGCACTGGCGACACTTCGCTATAAGTTGAAGGATGCTGTTATCGAAGCCGCCGAAGAGCCATTCGAAAGCGGTGGAAAGAAGTTCAACCGCGGCTCTTTCCTCGTTCGCAACGTCAATCGGGCCGACCTCGATCGCACTGCCGCCCAACTTGGCGTCCAAATCACTGCGCTCGTCCTAGCGCCCAGCGTTAAAACTCATCCCGTTCGCGCCGCGCGCGTTGCTTTCGTGCATACCTGGCTCAGCACGCAAACCGAAGGCTGGTGGCGTCAGGCGCTCGACAAGCTAGGCATTCCTTACGACTACATGAGCACGCAAGCGATCGCGAAAATCCCCGACCTTAACGCCAAGTACGACGTGATTCTGTTTCCGCCCGTCGGCTACAACGCCGGCGTCAATTCGGTCGTCAACGGCGTTCCGACGAACTGGGGCAATCCGCTGCCGTGGAAGAACACTCCGGAAACGCCGAATCTCGTCGGCAAAAACGATTCGACAGACGACATGCGCCCCGGGCTCGGCTGGGACGGCGTCGCGCGTTTGCAGGAATTTGTGCAACGCGGCGGCGTGCTTCTGACTGCCACGGACACTTCATCGCTCGCGCTTTCGCTCGGTTTTGCCGACGGCATCAGCACACAGAACGCAAACAAGATGAAAATTGTAGGCTCGGTTCTCGGAACGCGTCTCGTGGACGACGCCAGCCCCATCGCCTACGGCTACGACGAAAGGGGCTCGGCCTATTGCGACAACGGGCCCATTTTCTCGCTCAGCAGCATCGCCGGACAGCGCGGGCGGCGCCGCCTTGGCCCGGAAATGCACTCGCGACCCACGGGCCGCGGCAGCATGGACGATCCGGACTTCGACGTCGGCCGCGTCGGCGTGGAAGCGCCAGAAGAGCCGAAGTCCGAGATCTGGGAATCGCCGCCGGTGATGGACGAGCAGAAGCGGAACGGCTTCCGCGTGATTCCGCCGGCGATCCGGCCGCGCGTGATTTTCCGCTACGCGGACAGCAAGGACCTGCTCATCTCCGGCTTGGTCGAAGGCGGAGACGAAATCGCTCAACATCCTGCTGTCGTGGACGCACCCTCCGGCAAGGGCCACGTCGTGATGTTCTCCATCAATCCTGTTTACCGCGGCGAAACCTGGGGAACCTATTCGATGGTCCTGAACACCATCCTGAACTTCGACAGCCTCAACGCCGGCCGCAAAGAGGCGGCCCAATAGCCTGCTACGCCCTCATATGACTTGCGTCGGGAGCATTTTGCGCTACAATCCCCGCCACCATGCCGAAGCGCAAAGCGAAGCCTCGAAAGTCGGCCCGACCGAAGTCGCGGAAGAAGCCCTTGTCCGGGGGAAAACTGCCTAAGGATGCCGTCACCTTGATCGTCATCCTGCGCCCGCGCGAAGGCCAGGAGATTCTGCTCGAAGCGGAGTTGCGCGCCCTGATTGGCCCAACGCGAAAAGAAGATGGCTGCATCTCCTACGAATTGCACCGCGCAGTGGAACCGCCGGGCGGCTTTCTGCTGCACGAAGTTTGGGCCAGCCGCGACGCGCACTCCGAGCACATGCACACGCTGCATTTCCTCCGCTGGAACGCCCGCAAGGACGCGCTGCTGACTTCCCGCGACGGCACCTTTTGGAAACAGATCGCTTAAAGATGGATTGGCGGGCAAGCTAACTTTCGGGCGGCGCGAGATAATACCCCGGCCGGGCGCGGATTTTCAGATTCTTCGCATCGTTGCGAACCACCGACACTTTGATTTCGTGGTAGCCGCTCGCGTTAGCGTCTGCCGGCGTGTAGCTGATGGTGTACTGTGAGTGCAGTTCGCCGCCAATCTCGTCGATGGCGTTCTCAATGGAGCGGTCTTTGAACGTCCCTAAATGCGCACCGCCGGTGCCCGCCGCCGCGACTTCCAGCGCGTTGCCCTTCACCTGATCGTGGATGTGCTGTACGAGCCAAACGGCCGCAGCCATCAAGTCGGCGCTGCCGTAACGATAGTTGTCCTCATAGGTCGGCGTTGCCGGAACGCCGGGTGGCGGTGGGATCGTACCCACCGGCAGATTGGGTCGCTGCGGTGGCTGCGGCTTGGCCTGCAACTCCGCGCGAGTGGTGGAAAGTCCCACGCTGTAAATCGTGACGTTCGCGAGCTGCGCCTCTCGCAGCACTTCGCCTAATTTCTTCTCGCTTCCTTCATCGGTTGCTTCGGAGAGAATCAGCATTACACGCCGACGCCCCGGCTTTTCCGCCGTCGCTTGCGGCCGGCTTGTGAGCATCTCCACGCCCACTGCCATCGCGTCGAACAATTTCGAGCCGGAAGTTCCAATCCGCAGGTTCGCAATGGTGTTTTCGATATGGTCTGCGTTGCTGGTGAAATCCTGCAGCTTGTCCACTGAATCATTGAAGCCCACTACCGCGGCTTCACCCGTCGGCCCCGTGACCGTTTGCGTAAAAAGAATGCCGGTTTTGAATATCTCAGGAGCCAGCGGAGCGATGCGCGAACTCGTCTCGACGAGGATCACGAGCGAGACCGGATCGCCGCCCAAATCGAAGTGCGAAATCTTCTGCGCGATTCCTTGGTCGGTCACGCGAAAATCTTTGGCTTCGAGGTTGTGCACCATTTCGCCGTGCGCGTCGCGTACGGTGACAGGCGTCGTCACCAGCGCCACCTGCACTTTGATCTCGTTCTTGGGAGGCTGTTGCACCTGCACGCCGGGCTTTGGCGGAAGCGGCCCGGTCGGCGCCTGAGCCAGCAGCAGCGTCGCCGTGAACAACAACGCCAGAAGAAGTCCCATCGCCCGCCATCCCTCTCGATTCCCCCAGTTCATACAACTCCTTAGGTATCCCGATTGCTCAATAAGGCGCTTCCCTCAGGCAGTGTACTCAATTCGACGCACTTTTGCGGGAAGACGTTGCCGCAAGCCGCTTGGAATCCCTACAATCAAAGGTCGTCCTTTTTGGAGAACAGACCCATGCCCGACGGCAAAAAAATGAAGCCGCAGCACGCACCTAAAGTCGCTTATGAAGACGCCAAGTTCCTCACGAGCGTCCCGGCGCGCCCCGTTCGCATCGTCTCGGAATACATTCATCCTCTCGTGCAGCTCAAGAACGAGGGTATCGGCGACACCATCGTGATGTTTGGCTCCGCGCGCATCGAGTCGCACGAAACCGCGCAGGCGCGCTACACGCGGCTCAAGGGCACGAAAAACAGCAAGATGTCTGCGGAAGATCGAAGCCGCCACCGCGCGGCTTTGCGCAGTGCGAAAAGCTCGCTCGAGATGTCGCGCTACTACGAGGAGGCGCGCCAGCTTTCTTACAAATTGACGAATTGGGCGCTCACCTTGGGGCCAAAGCCGCGCCGCTTCGTGGTCTGTTCCGGAGGCGGTCCCGGCATCATGGAAGCAGCCAATCGCGGCGCTTACGAAGCCGGTGGCAAATCCATCGGGCTTTCCATCGAACTGCCGCACGAGCAATTCGCCAATCCCTACATCAGCCCGGAGCTGAGCTTCAACTTCAAATACTTTTTCATGCGCAAACTGTGGTTCGCGCAGATCGCCAAGGCGCTCATCGTTTTTCCCGGCGGCTTCGGCACCATGGACGAACTCTGGGAAATGCTCACACTGCTGCAAACCGGCAAGCTGCCAAAACACAATTTGATTCTGATTTACGGCCGCAAATACTGGGACGAAGTTTTGAATTGGAAAGCCATGGTGCGCTGGGGCACCATCAACGAACAAGAATACGAGATGCTCCAGTTTGCCGACACCGTGGACGAAGCATTCGACCGCATTCGCGCCGGCCTCGAAAAATACCACATGCAAGCCGAGCCGTTCTTGCAGGCCTACTGACCACTGCGCCAGCGCACGATTCCCAGAACGTCCGAAGAGTTGCTTTTTTCGGCCGCTACATTCTTTCAGCGACCGGGTTTGATAGAGTGGGACAACACCCCATCCCAGTCGGGGGAACTACGAGAGGATGGAGAATCCATGACCACCTACGGGAGAGAGAAGAAGTTTCTCGGACGCTCGGTGCTCGCCGCCGCGGCGCTGGTTGGCCTGCTGGCATTTCTAGCCACGCCGCGCGTTTACGCCGATGACTACAACAGCTGTCAGCGGCGCGTCGCCAAGGCCGACCATAGGTTGCACGAAGCCACTGAGCGCCACGGCTGGAACAGCAGGCAAGCCGACCACGCCCGCCACGAGCTCCGCGAGGCCCGCGAGCGCTGCTGGAACGAGCACCATCGCTGGTGGGACGAAGACGGTCGACGCTGGCACAGCGATCGCGACTGGGACGACCACGATCACGACCGCCACTAATCACTGATCATAAATAAAAACGCGGGGCGCCGCTGGTAGCGCCCCGCATCCCTTTAGTAAAACCTTCAATTCGCGGTGACCAGGTTCTCGTCCGAAAAAACGGCTGCAAACCTTCGCGCCTCTTCCTGATCGTGCACCATCACAATGGGAACGACGCGTAGCTGCTTCTTGCAAGAATGGCAAACGGTTACTTCGCCCTGCAAGTCCTGCATGAAGCCGTCCGTGAAATGATACAAAATGCGCTCGCGCCGGGCGTTCTTCTGGTCCCGCGCGCCGCAGTGGGGACAGATGAATTCCACCTTGTCTTGCTGCGGATCGCGGTCCATGGCCGCCCACCCGGTGCGGCGAACGCCGATTGTCTCCGCGTTATGCCGGTCCATGGGGTCAACCTCCTCGGATCCACGTCCTCAAATGTTAAGATGCATAATAGCACAACACGGGTACAGTGTTTCTGTAACTTACTGACTATAAAAACGTTGTTGGCGTCGGGGTATCGGCGCTTCCGCATTTGGCTATCGACCTACTTCGTACCGCTAAAGATCAGTACCCCATCCTAGCGGTTTGATCGGCTTCCCCGCGTTGATGGCTTCTTAAAATGTTCCTGAGTTTTTTACTTAGCATCTTAAAACTTACGACTTACGACGAAAGACCCGGGGAACTTGTTCCGCCCTGCGGTGTCCAACGCAAAGAGGACGCGCGCAACCTCACATCCCTGCGAGCGCGGCGCTGGCCTCCTGGAGGACTAGAGCAACCCCCGGGAGGTCGGCGTCGCAAGATCTCTGCGGTTCCTGTGTGTCCCCGGCGATCCGCGAAGCCTCGCAGAAAAACTGTGGAGGTGCGCGATGCCGCACGATTCTCGAAGTGTTTCTGAAACAGTTCCGAAGGAAGCTCTTGGTTCCTTGGGAGGCTGCCTCGTCGAAGGTGACCCGGAGCAGCGCAGCCGCGAACGCCGTGTTCGCCGCCGCTCGCTCACGATCTCCATCCTGACTCAAGCCGCCGTCGTCGCTTTGCTGATCCTGCTGCCGCTCTTTGGAAGGACCGAGCACCTCGCGCTCGGCATCACTACGCCAATTCCTCCTTATTCTCCTTATCGGGGCCCATCGCGCGATCCAGGTTCGCCACCTCCCCACGGACAACGCCCAGACCCTTGCCATTTTTGCCGCCCCAACTATATCCCTCCCGTCATCGTGACCCACGATCCCCGCACAACAGGTGATGTATCCGACGATCCAGGGCCGGAAGGCTTCGTGCCTGGTATTCCCGGAGACCCAGGAGGATTGATTCCGATTCCGGGAGCGCGAGCCAATGTGCCGCCACCGCCTCCTGATCGCCATGTGACGCGTCCCTCGGTCTTGCGCATGACGCAACTCGATCCGGCGATGTTGATTCGCCGCGTCGACCCGACTTACCCAACGTTGCCGAAGCAGATTCACAAGGAGGGCCGTGTGGAACTGCGCGCCATTATCGCAACCGACGGCTCTATTAAATCTCTTGAGATCGTTGGCGGTGACCCTCTGTTTTATCAGTCAGCGCTAGACGCGGTAGGCCAGTGGCACTACAAACCGACGATTCTCAATGGCCAAGCCGTGGAAATCGACACCCACATCACCGTCATTTACACCATGCCGCATTGACTTGCAGCTCTTAGAGTCTCGGGCAATCCAACATAACAACCGTGCGTTTGTTGAGATCCTTGCCGAACGAAAAACAACCTCAATAGAAAAGGTGCCGGGGCCGCTTCTGCCTGACAACGCGGCCCCTTCTGCCTGCACCTCGCAACCGATTTCGCCCGCGTCCTGATTCTGCGAACCAACGACGCAGTACGCGGGTTTCGTTAGAACCGGACCACGAATCCGGTCGAGACACGGAAGTTGTTCTGGTCCCTGTTGCCGGTTATAGTTCCCTCGCGGAAGCGCGTCAGCAAATATTCCGCTTGAAACGGGCGAATCGCGAAGTGGTCCAGCACCTTGTAATCCACTCCGCCGCCCGCGGTCAACGCAAACGCATTTTGCGAGTCGCCAGTGCCGAAGGCCGCCGCATTCGCATGCGCCACGCCAAACAGCACCTGCCCGAAGGGCGTGATTCTGTTGTAATGGCGGTAAGAAACGCGCGGCCCGAAAAGATACGTCGAGAATGTTCCGCTTGCGCCCGACTTCAGAATGTTCCCGTTCGTGTAGCCGCCGAAATCGGCAACGCCGCTGAGCCACGTCTTCCAGTTGTACGCAACGTTGGCGTTCCCACCATGTAGGTGGAAGCTGTCAAAACCGGTCACTCCCGGATTAGCCTGAACGTAAGAATAGCCTGCAAAGACATCAAACTTCGGCGCGGTCTCCTGCGCCCTGGCCGAAACGGCGGAAAGCGCCAGCGCTGCGAGTAAAGACACCCATAGCTTCGATTTCATGAATCCTCCAAATGGATTTAATTTTCTGCGCAGGCTCGCTCGTAGAAAGCGCTGCCACGCGTTTCGCGGGCTGCCTCAGGCAGGGAGGCAACGCCCCGCATCCCTCGTTTTGTCTTGTCCATAGAGATGCTCCGAATCGCTTCTTCGTTGTAAGTTCTCGAGATTTTTCTTGCGCAGCAGCGTGACAGCTGCCGTCGTGTGACAACAATTGTCACGCATCTACCAGAAGTGGAAGGCACAAACTTGTCGTGAGGGTGCGTTCTAAGCTGGCCGGACCCGGCAATCTGCCTCTACAGCAGCGGCTCGCCCGAGTCGCGCGCAATCGCTTCGCGCGTGGCGTCGCGCAACCGAATCAATTCCTGCCATTCTGAAGTCTCGCCCTCGCGTCCGTCATTTCCAACCACTCTCGGATAAATTGGCGGATGCACAGTGATCGTCACGCTGCTCGGCCGAGGCAAATAAGTTAAGTCTCGCAACGCCTTCCGCGTGCCCGCCAGCGACACGGGAACGATAGGCGCGCCCGTGTCGACGGCCGCTTTGAAAGCCCCTAGTTGAAACGGGCGCACACCCTCTTCTTTCGTAAAAGTGCCTTCTGGGAAAAAGAAAACCGGCTCGCCCTGACGCAGCAGTCTCTCCACTTCCCGAACCTGCCGCAGCCGCGACCCCGCATTGCTGCGGTCGAATCTCAAATGCCCCATGCGGTCCAGAAACGCACCAATGAACGGCATGTTACGGACTTCCATCTTCGCGACGAACCGATACGGCACGCCCAATCCCAGCATCAGCGGCAGCACGTCGAAATAGCTCGCATGGTTAGACGCGAAGACTTTCGCGCCCGGAGCATCCACATATTCCATGCCCGTGACGCGCACTTTGCATCCAATCAGTGCGAACAGAATTTTGAGCGCCGAAGAAGTGTACCGCCCGGCGGCGCGATGGTCCCGAATGAGATGGAGAATCGCCCAGGTCGGCACAATCCACAGTAGAAACACGACCCAAAAGTACACGCCGTACGCGATTTCCAGACTGCGCTTGATTCCCGCAAGAATGTCGCGCCCCAAATTCTGCAGCCCGCTCTTCGTGCCCAGGCGTATGATCTGCACCCACGCGGGAGGCCTCGTAGCTGCCAGTGTCCCCGCGAGGTAAAGCTGCTTGGTCTCTTCACGCCGAAGTTTGCCGCTCGATGTTTTTGGAATGCTTCCCGGCGGAATCAACTCCACGCGATCCGGTGGCAGACCCAGACCTCGCGACACTTGCTCTGTGACCTTCGCAGCAATCGCCGCGCGCCGCGCCGCATCGCGCTCCCGCGTTTCTGCCACGACCACGAGTTTTTCCGTGCCGCTCGCTTCATCATTCAACCCAAACGCAACCACGCACCCCTTGCGAATCCCTTCAGCGCGCGTGGCCAGATCCTCGACTTCGTGCGGATACAAATTCCGTCCGCCCTTGATGATGATGTCTTTCACACGCCCGGTGACGTACATCTCTCCGTCCGCGCGGTAAGCTCGATCGCCCGAATTCACCCAATGCAGCCCTCCATCGCTTGCCACTGAGCCCTGTGGCAACAGCGCTTCGGTCGCCTTTGGATTGCGAAAATACCCGCTCGTCGCCGAAGGTCCGCGGAACCACAAAAATCCTTCCGTGCGGTCCTCCACTTCGTTTCCGTTTCTGTCCACCACACGCACTTCGTGCCCTGGCAGCGGCCTCCCCGAAGACACAAAGGAAATTGCTGTCTCATCGTCCGCCGCCGCAGGCACGGCGCGGCCCTGCGCCGTAAACGTCTCGCGCTCCACGCGATCAATCCGCGGCCCGCGATTCAGCGGGGGGATCGTGACTCCCAGTGTGGATTCCGCCAGTCCGTAGACGGGCAATTGTGCCTCGCGGCGGAATCCGTATTTCGCGAACCTCTCACCGAAGCGCTCCAGCGTCTCGGGATTCACCGGCTCCGCGCCATTCAACGCCGTGCGCCACGAGCTAAGGTCGATCCCCTGAATGTCTTTGTCCGCAATCTTTCGCACGCAAAGCTCGTACGCAAAATTCGGCGCTGCCGCGATCGTTCCGCGATGGTTGTGAAACGCCTGCAGCCATTTTTCCGGTCGCGTCAAGAACGCCAGCGGAGACATCACCGCCACCGGCAGCCCAAAGTGCAGCGGCGTCAGCCACGCGCCAATCAGTCCCATGTCGTGATACAGCGGCAGCCACGTCACGATCACATCGCCCGGCCCGGCCTCGACGGCTTGCCCAATGACGCGAATATTGGCAAGCATATTCGCGTGCGTCAGCATCACGCCTTTGGGATCCCCCGTCGAGCCCGAAGTGTATTGCAGCATCGCCAGGTCACTGCCCTTGCGCACGCGGCTGCCGGTGATGTGCGCCGAGAGCGCGCCGGGCGCCGGCGGAGGCGCTTTGTCCGCCGCTTCAATCACTCTTTCCGCATCCGCAACTTCCCTCAGCGAACGCACTCGCGGCCGCAGCAGCTTCGCCACCGCCTCACCTTGGCGGAACGTCAGCAGCATGCAAACTTCCGCGTTGCTCAAGATTGCCGATTGCCGCGCCGCATATTCCTCAATGCGGTCCGCGCGAAACGGCGGATAGATCGGCACAGGCACCGCTCCCGCCAGCAGAATTCCCGCATACGAAATGAAGAACGCCCGCGACGTCGGCAGCATCAGCGCCACGCGCCCGCCCACCGGCACGCCCCGCCGTGCCAGTTCCTCGGCAAGCCGTTGTGCCGACGCGTGCAATTCCCCGAATGTCAGCGTGGAAGAGGATTCTCCATCAGGACCGTCTTCCGTAATCAGCAGGTGGGCTTGCTCCGCATTGTGCTTGGCGCGGTAACGCAGCACATCAATCAGCGTCTCCGCAGCAAACACGCCCGCGCCCACGGCTTCGCGATGCAGTTTCTGCGTTGTCGCTGCGGCGCGCAGTGCAGACTCCGGCTCTTCAGCTGCTTCCGTCGCTCCGGGAGTCGCTAGAATCGCGCCCGCCAAATCTTCAGGAGTGTTCGCCTCGGACGCCACGCGGTCCGGCAATCGCAACCCGAAGGCCGCTTCCAGTCGGGTCAGCAGCTCCACACGCTCCAGGCTACCCAACCCGAGGTCACGATCCAGTTGCGAAGAGAGATTCAGCATTGGCAGCGCGCCTTGGCTGCCGAGTTCAGCGAGAAGCGTGCGAAGGACCTCCAGCACGCGCTCGCGTGCAGTGGAAGTGTCGAGTTGTGTCGCCGGCGTGGCCACGGTTCGCACGGAGAAACCCTGGTTGCACTCGGCCAAAGCTAACATGCCTATGTGCGGAATGCCAAGCCAGAAAGGCCGCGTCGAACGCAAAAGGTAGATCGCATTGCTCGCTGCCAGAGGTAGCACAGACTTCCGCTAGGCAGCGCGCAACCTGCGGGTTGCATATCACCGGGCTCTTTGCTAACATGCAACCAGGAGGTTGCATAACACGTGCCGGAGCCAAAACAAAAGCCAACGACCGCGGACCGCATCGAGAAAAAGATCCTTCTCCGCGCCCCGCTCAAGCGCGTCTGGCGCGCCTTGTCCGACTCCAAAGAGTTCGGAACCTGGTTTGGCGTGAAGTTCGACGCTCCTTTTAAGCCGGGGACGCGCATGACGGGAAGGATTGTAGGCACGGCCGTGGATGTGGAAGTCGCGACGCTCCAGAAGCACTATGAGCATATCCCGTTCGAAATCACCATCGACCGCATTGAACCCGAGCGGTTGTTCTCCTTCCGTTGGCACCCCAACGCTGTCGAGCCCGGCGTTGATTATTCCAAAGAGGCCACAACGCTCATTGAATTCACCTTGGAAGAAGTCCTCGATGGCGTCCTGCTCACCGTCACCGAATCCGGCTTCGACCAAATCCCGCTGGACCGCCGGGCAAAGGCCTTCGAGGGCAACGAGAAAGGCTGGGGCATGGTCATCCAGCTGGTCGAGAAATACCTTGCGAAGGAAGCCTAATCCAATTGCAGCCACGGAGTTGCTCTGCTCCGTGCCGCTTTTCGCCGCCCTAGGGGACGAGATCCGTTTACGGCTGGTCGTTCGCCTTTGCGACGGAGCCTCCGCCTCCATCAGCCAACTTACTGCCGGCACCGGCGTCACGCGTCAAGCCATCACCAAACATCTGCGCGTAATGCAAGACTCTGGCCTGGTCCGCAGTACCCGTCGCGGACGCGAGCGCATCTGGCAATTGAATCGGCGCCGCCTCGAGGACGCCCGCCGCCACCTCGACCTCATCTCGAAACAGTGGGACGCTGCGCTGGCTCGTCTGCGGAGGTTCGTCGAGGATGGACCGTTCTAAGAGGCTAAGCGCTTTTCTTCGCTACTTGCGGCGCCGAAAAACCCTTCGGCAGCAGCGCAGTCGACAAATCTACTCCGGTTAAGTCCGCGCCGGTTAAATCCGTTTCTCTTAGAATGGCGACTCCCATGTCCGCGCCGGAAAATCGCGCGCCGGTCACCGTAGCCCCTCTTAAATTTACGTTTCTTAAACGGGCGCCTTCGAAACAGACGTTCGAAAGATCACATCGAAAAAATTCCACCCCGCTCGCCTGCGCGCCGGTCAGGTCCGCACCCGGCAGAATTGCTTCCGTCATGTCTGTGTTTCGCAAATCCGCGTTTCGAAGGCGAGCACCGGAAAGGTCCGCTCCCGGAAGCCGCGCGGTTTTCAAGTCCGAACCTTCCAAATTCGCATTTCTCAAAATTGCTCCGGACAAATTTACTCCGGACAAATCCGCGTTCGAAAGGTCCGCGCCGGTCATGTCCGCTCGCGCGCCGCCGTCTTTTCCGCGAAAGAAAAGTTCGTGCGCTTCCAGAATCTCTGTGAACTTCTTCCCGTTGTGCTTGATGGTTTTTGGTTTTCTCAGTCCCATAGGCCGTCCAGTTTCGAATGATGTGGATTGTATCCTTAAATCGAGGAGAGCGGTGCAAGAGGCCACTTCGAGTCTAACGAGAGCTCAGCCTTTCGCCGGAATCGGAGAAGCGGCCGCTGGTGCCGCCGCTTGCGCGCCCAGTGAATTGATCACAGCTTGCGTCACGTCTTTTCCGCCGCGAGAATTGCTGTACACCGATTGAATCGTGTAAATCGGTCCCCAGGGGATGCCCCACCAGCCCGCCACCAGCGAAAGCAGCGTGAACGGCATGCCCTTTGTCACCGCGCTTTCGCCTTGCCGCAAGAAATAAATGTCGGAAGGCCTGCGAAACGTGAGCACCAGGATCGAAATGCAATACTGAAACAGGACGAACTTCCCTCCGCGCTGAATTTCAAACTCCAGCTCTCCGTTCTTCATTCCTTCGATGCCGCGAATCTTGGTGGCCATGGTCACCCTTTCTATGGAAGCTTAGGTTGCGAGAGCCCGGGCTGGGCGGCTTGCTGCACTTGCGCAAGTTCGCGCGCCGCTGCATACCCTTGCCAAATCATGTAAAGTGCATACGCGTGCACCGCGGCATCCAGCCACACCTTGAAGACCAGCAGCAACACGCCGTCCAGCGCGTAAGCAATCATTCCTCCCAGGAAGGCTCCTTGCGACCCAGCCTTGGCCCATCTCGAACAGAGAATCAGCATCACGATGAACACGCCATCCACCGCGATGGTGAGGAACATTCCGTTCTGCCCCCCGCCTTTGCCCAAGCCATCCACGACTTGCGTGATACCCAGGCCAAAGATGAAGCGAATTTTGGCGTCGAAGATTTGCAGGAGGGAATTCACGCCAGAAAGGAGGCCAATCGTCAGGAACCATCCGGCTCCGCGCCGCATGCGCAGAATGACCGGAACTCGCGGGTCCTGCGCCGCCGGTTGTGACGATGCACCTGGAGGAGCGCCACCGGGACTGAGTGACATATTTCTTCTCCTTGAAAGGGGAATGGGCGTCCGCTAAGAATCATCTTGCCATGCTACAGAGAGCCGCCGGCCACCAATACGCAGTGCTGTGTCCAACCAGCAAGCGGCTGCGGGCGAAGAGATCCGCTGCAATGGACGCGAATCAACGTCGGTACGGAGAGGCTTGAGACAAAATCGGCGAATCTCGGTTCATCCTCGGTGAGGGAATTTTCATGCGTATTTCCCGTGAAAAACGAAGAGAAGGCTCGTAAACTTTGAGTTGTGATGTTAAGGCCCTATGCAAACCGAAGACGTCAAAAGAGTCTTTGGCTCGGGCTCGCGTCTTCAGCATCTATTTTAGTGGTCTCTTCTCTGGTGCTCGCTCATCCCGCTCGCGCGCAGGATCGTGAAGATGAAATTGTCGCGAACTTGGCGGGCGGGCGCGTTATCGTCCACGTCGCGAAAGACACCATCATTTTTGCCGCCATCGATCAGCCTGTCGAGCCGAACTCCATTCCTCCGCGCGTCGCCGGTGTCGACGCCACGCACATCGCCGTGCTGTTCGGCGCTTCCGAATGGCGCATTCCGGCCGATCCCAGGCCCATCCGCCTCGACCGCAATTTTCAACGGCTCGGCGGCAGAGAAGCTCGCGACGACGCCGCTCCCGAAGAAGCCGAACCCGACCTCGAACTCATCGGCACCGCCTTCCTTGAGAAGCTTCGTCCCCTGGTGGGCCAGTTGCATCACAAAGTCGATTTCTCTCCTAATGATCCCGTCTTCGAAATGGTCATCATTGGCTACGCGCCAGGGGACTACGGCCCCGAAGTGTGGGTCGTGGAATACCACATGGAGCAGGAAGAGGTTGCCACGCGCGGCGAGGAGTATTGGCAAACGCGCCTTTTGCGTCCCCACTTTACGCAGCTCTACCCGCCAGAAAAACACGCTCCGCGCACTTTGGTCGAGGCTCGTTATCCCGCGGGCCTAAAAGGGCCTGCGCTCGAAGAAATGATCAAGAGCAATGACCCGCGCATTGATTCCTTGCTGAAAAACGCGCGCTTCGAAAAAGTGCTGGAAAACCTGCGCGGCGGCAGCGCCCAGAAAGCCGCCCCAGCGGATTCAGTGGAATTCATGCGCGCCGCTGTGACGTTGCTCGCCGGTAATTCTTCCTATGTCATCGGAACGCTGGAAGAGCAGCGCGGCTTGAATTGGGTTGTCCCACCCACCGAGCCCGTCGAGAAGGCCCAGGAAGACAAAAACCGCCCGCCGGACGCTCCCACCCTCCGCCGCCCCATCAAGCCTTAGGTCACGCTTTTTCAATGAGGTCGCCGGTGCGGATGATGCCGCCTTCGAGCGCGCGGCACAGCATCCCGCGGCGGCCCCACAGTTCCTTGCGCAGGCCGGGGCGGATGTGCTCCATCTGACTGCAGGGCGTGCACACCATGGTGACTTCCAGGCGCGCGTCGCCAATACGAAGGAGCTGTCCAATCTGCAAGCTGTTCACGTTCAGGCCATTCGTGGTGATGTTCTCGCGTAGAATTCCCGGAGTCAGTTCCATGGCTTCTAAAGTCTCGCGGTCCACGAGCAAAATCTGCCGTCCAACTCCTGGCCTGGCATGGGCGCACCCTTCGAAGCCAAAATCTGCCACGAGCCGTGCCACCTGAAGCTCTTCCATCGGCACGTGCTTCTTCGGCGCGCGGAAAAGGCTATACACGCTCGCCATATTCTTAGTTCCCGGTCGCCTTCAGCGAGTTCGCGTGACGCCCGATATCTTTGCGGTAGTGCATGCGTTCGAAGTGAATCCTGTCCGCAGCGGCATAAGCTGACCTCAGAGCCGCACCGAGCGTGGAACCAACTGCCGTGACTCCCAGAACTCTCCCTCCGCTGGTGACGATTTCTTCGCCAGAGGGCTTCGTCCCGGCGTGCAGAACTTTCACACTGGTAATTTGCTCCGCAGCAGTTAGTCCCTTAATCTTCTTTCCGGTTTCGAACCGCCCGGGATAGCCTCCTGAAGCTAGGACCACGCACGCACTCGCACCAGTTTTCCACTTCAGCTTCGATGGAGTGAGGTTGCGGGTCGCCACATCCTGCAGCACTTCGGCGAGATCAAAATCCATGCGGGCCACAATCGCTTGCGTTTCGGGATCGCCGAGGCGGCAATTGAACTCGAGAACCTTCGGGCCGCTACTTGTTAGCATCAGGCCAATGTAGAGGAACCCTTGGTACGTGATTCCGTCGGCTGCCAAAGCGGCCAGCGTCGGCTCAACGATGGTCGAGACGATCGTCCTTCGCAGTGGCTCGGGGAGCAAATCGTCGGTCGAATACGCCCCCATCCCCCCGGTGTTCGGCCCCTGGTTGTCGTCAAAAACGCGTTTGTGGTCGCGGGTCGGAACGAGCGGCGCATGGTTCTTGCCATCGGTCACGACGATAAATGACAGCTCGTCGCCATCTAGGCCTTCTTCCAACAGAACGCGTTTGCCACCCGCACCCAGTTCGTTCTTCTCCATCACGCGCTCGATGAAGTCGTGAGCCTCCTCGAAATCCTGCGCGACCAGAACTCCCTTCCCTGCACACAACCCATCCGCCTTGATCACAACGGGCCATTTGACGTTTCTCAGCGCGGCGTAAGCTTCTTTGGCCGATTCGAGCGCGCCGTACATTTTTGCTGTCGGGATGTTGTGCCTCTGCAGAAACTCTTTTGTGAAGATCTTGCTGCCTTCCAGCTGTGCCGCCTGCTTCGACGGGCCCACGATGGCCCAGCCGCGCTCGCGGAAAGCGTCGCCAATGCCGCTCACTAACGGCAGCTCCGGTCCCACGACGGTAAGGTCTGGAAGATTTTTTTCGGCGAAAGCCACTAACCCGGCCACGTCGCCCGCGTCAATGGCCACGCATTCCGCGTCCGCGGCAATTCCGCCGTTCCCGGGAGCGCACCAGATTCTCTCGACGCGCGGACTTTGCCTCAGTTTCCACACCAGTGCGTGCTCGCGCCCGCCTCCGCCAATCAGCAGAATCCTCATTCGAGATTCCTCGTCCGCAACTCTCTCGAACGATAGACGCGACCTCCGGGCCTGTCAACCTTCAGGGGTGCTGCTTCGGAAAGGAACGTGGTTGTTGGTGGCGCCATTCTGCTGCGAACCACACTGGCTAACCCTACGCGACTAACCGATTGGGAACCTGTCCCTCAGGCCAGTTTGCTCTCGACTATAGGACCGTTACGCTGGAGAAAGATCGAAACCTTCCCGAAAATACAATAAACGCGAAAGGTAACCAAGATCGCTCGAGACGGAGGAAGAATATGCGATTCGCACATGGACATCGGGCGGCGTCAATGGGGCTGTTCGCGCTGGGACTGTTGCTAAGCGCTCCGTCGGTTCGGTCACAGACGTTTCCGCAGAGGCCCGCCCAGGGCGAATTTATCCTGGACGAAGCCATCTTGATCCACGCCGCAGATCAGCAGCAAATCGAGGACGTCTGCCAAAAACTCCTCCGCGAAGAGAAAATTCCCATCGTGGTGGTAACCATTCCTTCATCAGCAAAATACGACGGGAGGGACATCGAATCCTACGCGCGAGCGCTCTTCGATAACCGGGGGCATCGGTTCCCAAGCACATAATTATGGAGTTCTGCTTCTAGTCTCTGTTGGTGACCGCAAGGCCCGCATTGAACTTGGCGCGGCGTGGGCCGGAACGAAGGACGATACAACATTAATGATCATGCAAGACATTATGGTGCCAAACTTTAAAAAGGGCGACTACTCCAGCGGAATTCTCCAAGGTGTCGAAGCTCTCGACACCATGGCGCGCGGCAATACCGTGAGGAAACCGGTGTCTCGGGCGCCATGGCTCATGGTCCTGGGGTTGATTGCGCTGGGGGTCGGCGTAGGAGTTTCGCTCATTCGCAGCGGGCACGCGGGCTGGGGCTGGGCAGGGCAGTGATCGCTGGCATCGGTGCGCTGCTTGCTGCCATCTTATGGCTGTCGTCTCGCCTCGGTGGGGGCAACAAATCGAGCGGAGAGAGTTATGGCGGCGGTAGCGGTGGAGGCGGCGGGGCCACCGGGTCCTGGTAGTGCCGATGGAAGAAAACGCAAAGCCTTTAATTACTCTGTGAATATATCAATAGCAAGCTAACTAGCCGTTGCCGGCGGCGCGAATTGGAATCGTCACCGAAGCCGACGCGGCGTCGGACGACGCGAGCATGTGGCAGCGGCCGTCGAAAATCCCTCCGGGATCAATCACCATGCACGGCGAATGAACTTCGCCCGTGACAACACCCTTGGCTTGAATCTCCACGCGGCCCTTTGCGAAAATCACGCCGTCGAAGCGGCCCGAAATCACCACGCGGTTTCCCTCGATTTGTCCTTCAACTTTTGCGCCGTCGCCAAGGATGACAGTCTGTTCGGAAATGATGTTGCCTTTGATGTTGCCATCTATGCGGAACGTGCCCTTGACCGTGAGCGTTCCTTCAAGGCTTACGCCTTGATCAATAAATCCTGTCCACTCTTCGCTGGATGCGCCGTTGTTTTCCCCGCCGCTGGGCCACTTCCACGCCATATCGAATTCCCCCAAATCTTCTGACACTTCTACTCTCAACTGGGCCCTGAAACAAGTCAACGCAGCAGAACAATCTTGTTGTCGAAATTAAGACTGCACGAAGGGACAGTTGGCGCGCAGAGAATTTTCCGCAGGCGCAAAAAGCTGTTTCATCAGCCAATCATTTCATCAGGCGATCGTAAAGACCCATCAATTGGGCGTCGTCGTAAAACTCAAGGACCAGCCGGCCGGGCCGCATTTTGGTTTTCAGATGCAGAAGAATTCGCGTACCCAAGTGACGCTGCAACTCTTCGAGTGCTTTGCGAATGTTGGGATCCAGGTGCGGCGGCGCGGGAGGCTGGGGATGTTTTCCCTGCGTGCGCCGCGCGGCCAGCTTTTCGATTTGGCGGACGGTCAGTGCTCCGCGGGAGGCACGGTGCGCGTAGCGCATTCGAAGTTGCTGCTCCGGCACGGCCAGCAAGGCGCGACCGTGGCCTGCGGTGAGCTTGCCTTCTTCAATCCACTCTTGAATTTGTTTTTCGAGCTTGAGCAAGCGAATCGCGTTGGCGACCGTTGCGCGGTCTTTGCCGGTTCGTTCGGCGACAGCTTCCTGCGTCAAGTGAAATTCATCCAGCAGCCGCTCGAAGGCACGCGCGGCTTCCATGGCGTTCAGGTCCTCGCGCTGAATGTTTTCGACGAGCGTCATCTCCAGCGCAAGCTCGTCGGGGACTTGTTTGACGATGGCCGAGACTTTGTTCAGGCCTGCACGTTGGGCGGCTCGCCAGCGGCGCTCGCCGGCGATGAGCTGAAACCTGGACCCTACAGGACGGACGATCAAAGGTTGAATGATGCCGCTGGCTTTGATGGAGCGGGCCAACTCGTCGAGACCTTGCTCGTGGAATTTAGTGCGTGGCTGATAGGGGCTGGGCTCGATCAGGTCAATGTCAATTTCCTGCGGGCCGCCCTGCATGGGCTGGCGAGCCGGCATGGCTGCTGCGGCGCTCCCGGCTGCCGTTGGTTGAGGCTGTGGGGGTGCGGGCTCGGGCTCGGGCTTCTTGCCTTCAAGCTCCCGAATGAGCGCTCCGAGTCCCCGTCCCAGTGCGTTTCTCGCCATTATGGATCACCTCTTTCGCAAGATGCGTGTAGCCCTCTGCCCCTTTGCTGTGCGCGTCGTAAAGAATAATCGGCTTGCCGAAACTAGGGGCTTCCGCCAGGCGGACATTGCGCGGAATGATGCTCTTGAAAATCTGAGGTCCGAAGAACGTGCGCAGGTCGCTCGCAACCTGGCGGGATAGCGTGGTCCGGTCGTCGTACATCGTCAGCAGGATGCCCTCGATCTCCAGATTGGGATTCAGGGTGCGGCGGATGCGCATCAGCGTATCGAGCAATTCGGAAACGCCTTCCAAGGCTAGGTACTCGCATTGAATCGGAACCAGCACAGAGCCGGCGGCTACGAGCGCATTCAGCGTTAGCAAATCCAGGGCGGGAGGACAGTCTAGTATAATAAAGTTGTACTTCTCCTCCAAAACCTTGAGTGCGGCGCGCAGGCGGTATTCGCGCTCTTCGGCGGCAACAAGTTCGACAGCTGCACCGGCAAGGTTCTTGTCGGCTGGGATAACGTCCAAGCCCTCTACCTGCGACTTCTGAATAATCCTGTCGAAAGGTTCACTGAGGATCAGGGAGTGGTAGAGCGTGCGGCGTGAGGGATCCTTGGGAAAACCGATGGCGGCGGTGCTGTTAGCTTGGGAGTCGCAATCGACGAGCAGGGTGGGTTGGCCGGCTGCGGCGAGACAAGCCGAGAGATTCACCGCCGTGGTTGTCTTTCCTACCCCGCCTTTTTGGTTGGCAACCGCGATGATTCGGGCCACGAAACCCCTCGCTAGCGAAAATCTAACAAAGGCAGGTTGGGGAATGCAAGATGTTTCACTTGGAACAATTGAAGGGCGGTGGAAAACGGGAGGAGGCTAGGGGCTGCCGTTTTGGGATTCTACGTGCAACACTTAGGCACGTTGTCTCCGGGGAAAGCGCTTTGTTCCACGTGAAACATCCGTGGTCAGGTCGCAGGGCGGGCTTGCTTCCCTATGGTTTATGCCGACCAAGTGAGGATTCCCCCGGCGCCGCAATGCGCGGACTCGGAATGACCCTTGTGCAATGCCCCTCCCAGACTTGAATGTTCCACGTGGAACATCGTAGCTTTGGCGGAGAGGGGACCCCACGTGCTACTCGCGTTCGTGAGGAGACTCTTTGAGCGGCGGACCTGTCGGGCGGCCACCGTCAATGCTCCCCGTAAAACGTTGGTTCCTAGGCTCACCATTGCGGCGTGAGAATTGGCTAGCCCTCTAGGCGGGGAGTAGCCCAGAGATGTGGCTTCTCCATATCGACCAATCGAAGTCGTTGAAGTCCGCCTGAACAATTCCTGAGTGAGCCGAGTGTTTCACGTGGAACACTTTGGCGGTGGCGCGATACGGTTCATCGAAGAGGTCACGTCTTTCTAGTCCCGACGAGGATCAGTCGGCGAAGAGAGTTGGGGACGGGGATCGGCTCTTGCCATTCCCAGTTCAGGTTCTTGCGAATCTCTGGGAGATCGTTTGCGCCAATCCACAGTACGACTTGTTTGGCGGCCAAGGAGTCGGAGTGAGCCCACTCAAGGAATTTAGCGTACTCGCCCAAGGCGCGAGAGCACACGAAATCCAAAGGCGCCATCTCTTCGTGGAGCTCTTCGTAGCGGCGGACAAGCACTTGCGTGTCGCGAAGGCCCAACTCGCGAATGACTTCGGCCAGAAAGGTGGCCTTCTTGATATTCGATTCAATCAGAAAGACTTGAAGCCCCGGGCGCAGGATTTTTAGCGGAAGCCCCGGAAATCCGGCTCCAGTACCCGCGTCGGCGAGCCGACCTTTTTCCAGAGGCACTGAGACACCAGCAAACATGCACTCGCAGAAGTGTCGGTAGAGGATTTCGAGAGGATCGCGGATCGCGGTTAGGTTGACCTTGTCGTTCCAGGCCAGCAGAATCTTGATGTATTGCTGAATCTGAAGGGCTTGATCGTCGTATGCAGGCAGCTTGAATTCCGCGAGCGCACGGCGAATCATTGCCATCGAAGGAAGGGTTGGGCTTGCTGTTGTCATGGTCCTCTTAGCTCGGATTAAACAACTGTTGGCCCGTGGCGCCGACTAAAGTTTGCTAACACATGTATTTACAACAAGTTACAAAGATTCCTGCTTTGCATCTGATCGCCCGGAGTTTCTGAGTCCTTCTGTCGCCCTGGGCCCCAAATAGCGCCTCCCGGCCACGCCGGCCACTATGTCTACTGCGCTGTGCCAGAAGATTGCAGGCACCAGACTATTGTACGACAAGCGGCTGAATCCGAGAACCAAACCCACGACGAACGTCATCACCATGCCACCCTGGCCTTGGTAGCTGTGAGCCAGGCCGAAAAGGATCGAAGAGACGAGAATAACGAGCCAAGTGCTCAAGCCGGCGTGGGTAAGAGCGGCCATGGCAAATCCACGATAGAGAAATTCTTCACAAAGTCCGGCGGTAATCGCGAGCGCCAAATAGGGAGGTAGTTCAACCGCGGTTTGAGGAAGAATGCGCTCGGCGATAGCTTGCAGCGGACCACGCGACTGTGGAGGAATCCTGCTGACACGGCGCAGGTTGAGCCATTGCAAAGTTGCAATCACTACGGCACCAACGATTCCTGCGACCAACAACGTGGTGCGCTCATGGAAGACGAGGCCCAACTGTTGCGCGCTGTAACTATGTGCCCAGACGCGCCAGGCAACAATGGCTACCGCCAACCATTGGAAAGCCATGGTCGAAGCGTAAAGCACGAGCCGCTCCATCAAGCTGACGCGCGGCATGGCGAGCAGCTTTTTCATGCGCGCGCGTCCGCGCCAAGGCAGGACCACGCCGAGCGCGATGAAGATCAGCCAGAAGTCCCAAGGCATCCGCAGATAAGAACACTTTCTGTCCTCTTTGCGCAAGTAAGCTGGCTGTACGCGAGGCTCGGTCGTGACACACCGGGTGGATGGCTGGTGTCAACGTGTCTCGAGCGGGAAGCAATGATGTCGAAGAAACGATCTCGTCAGATCTGGTCAATGAGTAAGCACAAATGACGCGACCTCGCTATAATCAAGGCGCGAGACAGCGAGGTGCGGCTTGACGCATACCGTGAAACTGACGGCGATGGTCAAGGCAGCGGGTTGAGCGGCGAAGCTGAGTCCCAGTTTGCTGGACTCCGTTTTGCGCGGCTTGCCGCGAGCCAATGATCCAAACGTGCTCGTTGGATTCGAAACCAACGACGACGCCGGGGTGTACAAACTCAGCGGGGAAATGGCGCTGGTGCAGACGGTCGATTTCTTCACGCCGATTGTGGACGATCCGCACACGTTCGGGCAAATCGCGGCGGCGAATTCTTTGAGTGATGTTTACGCGATGGGGGGCAAGCCGATTTCGGCGCTGTCTATCGTGGGCTTTCCGGACAAAGGCGAGCCGGAAATCCTCGAGCAGATTCTGCGCGGCGGGCTTTCGAAAATGGCCGAAGCGAAGTGCAGCGTCATCGGCGGCCACTCGATTCGCAACGACGACATTCAATTCGGCTATGCGGTGACAGGATTGATTCATCCGCAGCGCTTTTGGCGAAACGTGGGCGCGCATACGGGCGATGTTTTGTTGCTGACGAAGGCGATCGGCACGGGAGTGCTCTCGACGGCGGTCAAGAAGGATGTAGCGGCGCCCGCCGACGTACAAGCGGCGATTGCTTCGATGGCGGAATTGAATCGCGCGGCGGCGGAAGCGCTGCTCGAGTTACAAGAAAAAGCGGCGTCGCACCCAATCCATGCGGTGACTGACATTACCGGATTTGGCTTGCTGGGGCACGCGAGGGAAATGGCGGTAGGAAATCCGGCACAAAGGGTTGAGGCCGTGTCGCTGCAAATCGATCATACGGCGATTCGTTATTTGCCCGGTGCGGAACGAGCCGCGCGCGACGGCTTTCTGCCCGGCGGCTTGAAAAATAACCGTGAATTTCTTGGCGATTGCGTGGGCTTTGCGGAAAGCGTGCCTCAGGAATTTCGCGATTTGCTGATGGACCCGCAGACTTCCGGCGGGTTGCTGGTTGCCGTTGCGGCGGAGTTTGGCAATGACGCGCTGGCCGTGCTGGACAAACACGGTGTTGCCGCGCGGCGCATCGGCGTGGCGATTCCCAAGGGCAAGCCACTGATTTCTGTGCAATGAATTCCGACTCACATTCAAAAAAGATCCCTCCGCCCCAGGCCGCGGAAGATCGGGATGACAGTCGTGGTAGGGTGAAGCCGCGGAGGAAAGAAGAACGGGTCTAGGGTTCGGCGAGAAGCCTCAGCATAAAAGGACCCGCCACTACAGATGGACACGATTACGCACGGAATTGCGGGAGCGCTCATCGCGAAAGCGGTGTTTCGCGGAGAGGATATGTTTGGGTCGCGAGCGACAACGCAAGATGCCGGGCTAGAGCCCGGCGCTACATTTAAATCCCCACGCGAGCGCATCGTTACGTGGTCGCTGATGCTGGGCGCGATTTTTCCCGACTCCGATGTATTTCGCGACACTTTTTCGCACGACAAATTGCTCATCGTGACGTGGCACCGCAGCATCACGCACTCGTTGATTCTGCTGCCACTTTGGGCATTGTTGCTGGCGTGGATCACGCACGCGTTCTGCAAGTGGCGAAAATGGGAGGCTCCGTCGTTTGCGGCGCTCGCCGGCATCTACGCGGTGGGCATTCTGAGCCACATTTTGCTAGACCTAGTCACTACGTTTGGCACGATGATCTGGTCGCCGCTCGAATGGTCGCGCCCGGCGTGGGACCTGATCTTCATCGTGGATTTCACGCTGAGCGGGATTTTGCTTGTGCCGCAGCTGCTCGCGTGGGTTTATTCGCAACCTGAAAAAATGCGGACTCGTGCCCTTCGAACGTGGCTCGTTTTTTTACTGATGCCCCTGGTTATTTCGCGAATCGGAGAAAGTGCCGGGGCAGCAATTTCGGGGCGAACGGTGTTGGGCGCGATGCTGGTTGTTAGCGCGATCTTTCTGGTGCCGGCGCTGCGTGGCTGGGGTTTGAAGGTGAACTATGGCGCTTGGAACCGCGCGGGCGTTGCCGCGACAGTGGTCTACGTCGCTCTGACGTTCTTCGCGCATCGTGCGGCACTTGCGCGCATCGAGAAGTTCGCAGCGCTGGATCATTTGCAGATTGAGTCGATTGGTGCGCTGCCGCTGCCGCCTTCACTTTGGCACTGGGATGGGTTGGTGCGGACGCAGCGCGGAGTCTATGAATTGCGTATGGACCTGAGCGACAAGAGCGGCAACGATGGCGACATCTTGGCTCATGAGCATCGCTATTTTCCGGATGCGCCGCCAAATTCATACATCGAAGCGGCCAAACGTTTGCCGGAGGTGCAAAAAGTGTTGTGGTTTGCGCGGTTTCCCGTGACGCGCTTTCACAAGGAAGGCGAAGAGGCCGTTGTGGAAGTCTCCGATTTGAGGTTTGCGCGCATGGTCAGCAATCGCCCCTCGGCGTTTACCTATCGGGTTCAATTTGATGCGGCAGGAAATGTCGCTTCGCAAGGCTGGGCGACGCGGTAGGAAAGATTGCCGACAGCCACAGCTTACAGTTGACAGTCTGCAGAGAAAAAGAACGAATGCAGAGATCGCTGAGACACAGAGTTCGCAGAGAGGAAGCACGGAAGCGATTCCTCGCTTCGCTCGGAATAGCGTTGTTGGGATTTAGCCTCAAGGCTTGCTGTCAGCGGGATGGATGACGACCTGGCGTTCTTCGCCCATGCCGACGCTTTGCGTGCGAACGCCCGGGATGTCTTTCACAGCGAGGTGCACGATGCGGCGCTCGCGCGAAGACATGGGGTTCAGGCGGAAGGGCTGCTTGGTTTGTTGGACACGTTCCGCCGCCACACGCGCAGTCATTTTTAATTCTTCGAAACGCAACGCGCGGTAGCCGCCGCAATCAATGTGAATTTTTTCGTGGTAGGCCGGCTCCAGACGAAGAGCCTTGAAGGCCAGGTGTTCAAACGATTTCAAAACGTCGGCGCCGCGCTCGAGGAGGATTTCTTTGTCGCGCCCGTCGAGGTCGGCGAGCACTTCGACGTCGCCTTCTGGTGTGCCGCCATCAGCAGCAACCGCGCGCACGCTCACCTTCAATTCGAGTCCGGACACGCGCACGATGTTTTCTAGAAATTGACGCAACGCCTCGGCGGTGGCCTGCCGGTCGAGCTTTCCGTCTCGAATCAGTTCCTGGGGCATTTGAGAGATTTGCTAAATCCTTAAGGAGCAAATTAAAAACTTTCTTGCTGCGTGCTATGACTTCTTTCCGTTCTTGCCGCGCGCGGGCTTGCCCGGATTGCCGGGAGCAGACAGCGGATGCTTCCGGTTCAAATACCACTGCTGGCCAATTCCGACCAAGCTGCTGGTGAGAATATACACCGCCAGGCCACTGGGATAGGGAATAACCATAAACAAGGCGGCCATGCCGATGGGCATAACTTTCATCATGGCTTGCTGCTGCGGGTCAGTGGAGGTCATGGGCGTCATCTTCGACACCAGATACATCGACAAGCCCATCAGCAGCGGCAAAATGTAATAAGGATCTTTTGCGGAGAGATCGGTAATCCAGCCGAACCACGGCGCATGGCGCAGTTCGATGGTGCCCTGCAACGCGCGGTACAGCCCGTACCAAATCGGAAGTTGCAGAAGCTGCGGAATACAACCGCCCACGGGATTGATTCCCTCGCGGCTGTAGATGGCCATGATTTCCTTGTTCTTTTCCTGCTGTTTAGGGTCGTTTAGTTTGTACTTCTTGTATCTGTCGTTGATGGACTTGATTTCCGGCGCCACGCGCTGCATTTTCAGCGTGGTTTTGTAGCCGGAGATGCGCAGCGGGAAAAGCAGCATATTTAAGATGAGAGTGAGAACGACGATCGACCATCCCCAATTCGGGATGTAGCTGTGCAGCCACTTCAAACCGTGGAACAACGGATCCGCGACAAACTCGAGCCAGCCAAAATTCACCAGGCCGTGGAGTGGCGGGTTCATCTTTTTCAAATCGTCGTAATCTTTGGGGCCGACATAGACGCGCACCGACAGCGGATTCGCCGACGAGGATACAGCCACGTTTGGCACGGGCTCGGGCGTGTCTTTGTCTTCCACCTTCACGTTGTGCCAGGCTTTCCAGTAGCGCGTTTCGAGCGTTCCGGGCGCTGCGCCGTTTGGCGGAAGAAAGGCCATCGCAAAATAGCGGTCTTCCATGCCCGCGTAGTCCACTCCAGCTTGCCAATGCCAGGAGACGGCGCTCCACTTTTCGATGCCTTCGAGCTTCTTGTGAGGAAAATTCGTGAGCTTTCCACCTTCAGTGCTGTAAAACGCGCTGACCGTCTCAATGGGCGCAGGATTCGCTACGGTCAAATCGCCAAAGCCCCCGAGCCAGGCTAGTCCTGCTTTGACGGGGCTGCCGTTCACCTTGACGGAAGTTTCCGCTCGTACCACGTAGCTGTGATCGAAATGAAAACGCTTCGCAACTTCAACGTGGCCGTCGCTCCAGGTGAATTCCACGTCGGCCGGCGCATTCAAGGTATTGGCTGACGTGGAGATTTGGTAGAGCCCGCCGTTAGTCGCGTTTTGCAGTTCCTCATCGTCGAGAATCAGCCCGAATGGCCAGCCGCCTGTTTGCTGTGAAGCTTCCGGATGCACCAGGTCCAGCACGCACGGCGGATTAGATCCATCCCTGCACTTCTGCGGTGCCTTCGTATCATCCGTATACTTTTTGAGCTTCCAGCTTCTGATGACCGCGCCCTGATTCGAAAACGCCACGCGGTAGAGATTGTTTTCAATGACGATGGTGCGTTCCTGCGAATCGCTTCGTCGCGGCACGCTCGCAGGTGCTGGCGCGGGGGCCGCGGCTATGGTCGAAGCTGCAGAAGGCTGAGAACCAGGCGCTGACGGCGATGAAGCACCGGCTTGGCCCGAAATGGCGGTGTGCGCCGGCCGGTTTGCTTGCGGCGGCTGAATCGGCGGCTTCGGCCCGAAATATTTTGCCCACGCCAAAATCACCACCATTGAAAGCAACGACGCCACGAGGATGCGCAGCTCTGGGGTGAACTTGTCCTTTTGTCCGGGGACGTTCAAGAATGCACCTCATGGGGAATCTCAGCAGGATGGCTCCCCGCCGCGGTGGACACGATTTGTGCTGCCTGCGGAGTTTCTGTGCGCCGCGTTTTCGGGACCGGGTCGTAGCCAAATTTGCGCGAGAGGGGATGGCAGCGCAGCAGCCTCTTGAGGCCGAGCCAAACCCCGCGCAGCACGCCGAAACGCTCAATCGCCTGGTAGGCATATTGGGAACAGGTGGGATCAAACCGGCAATTCCCCGCTAAGAGAAAAGACAAATACGTTTTGTAAAAGCGCAGCGCCAGAAGCGCGATGCGCATGGGCAGGCCGGGTAGAACAGACTCTAGTCTGTTCTCTTCTGTCTGAAATCGATTCATTTTTTCCGTTTTCACTTCCCCGCCTGCGCCCCACTTTGCAGCAATCGAAGCAAGTCCGACGTCAGCGCGGCCAAAGGCGCTTTGGCCACCGCGCTCTTCGGATGAATCACGATGTCCCACCCCGCGGGAATCTCTACCCGTTGGCACCGCACGATTTCCCGCAAGCGCCGCCGGATACGATTGCGCACCACCGCGCCGCCCAGCGACTTCTTGATGCTGACGCCGAAGCGGCTTTGCGGCAATTCATTGGCGCGAAAGAACACTGTGAAGTGGGAACTCGAGCGGCGCTTTCCTGCGCGGTATACCGCATCAAATTCACCGCGCCTCACCAGCCGCGCTTCGCGCGGAAACGTTAACCGCTCTGTGCCCGCGTTGTCGGGCATCGGCAGGCTCTCTCGGCTAATCGGGGGTGAGCCGATGGCGTCCCTTCTTGCGGCGCGCTGCCAGCACTTTGCGGCCGCCTTTCGTCTTCATGCGCGCGCGGAACCCGTGGGTTTTGGCGCGGCGGCGCCGCCGCGGTTGATACGTACGCTTTGGCAAAGCAATCCCCCCTTTGTACTACGCAGCCGCGTGGTGGTCGTTTCACGCGCGGTGCGAACAGCCTTACTAGCCCTTTCTGCGGCTGATTTCGAATTTCTTAGTGTATGCGACCCTCGCGCACAGGGTCAAGAAAGGCCCGGGCTAAGCTTACAGGGCTGGGAAAAGTACCTATGAGCAAGAAGACTCCCCTTGGCTTCTTTCAGGGTACGGATGTCAAAGCCGGCGTACATTAACAGAGTAAGAAGTCTCTAGTGCAGCAGGCCGATGCGGCGAAGGATTTCTTGGAAGCGCGGATCAGTTCGCAGGCTGGCGAATTCAGCGTCCACCTTGAGGGACACCAAAGAGTCGTTGTGTTCCTCCAGGGCCTTTTCCAGCCAGAAAAGAGTTTGCTCTCTTTCCGCGAGGCCGGCATACACGCTGGCCACCAGGTAGGGCGTAACGTACCGGCGCTTGGACAGTTGTCTCAACTCGTTGAGCATTTCATGTGCTTCACGGCTCTTCCCCGCGGCTGCATACGCGTGTCCGAGGCCTGCGATGACAAACGGGTCGCTCTCCGACAGTGTCTTGGCTTCGCGCAACTCGGCAATGGCCTGCGCGTGATTACCTTGCAGATCATAGAGCCGCCCGAGACCTCCGTGTGCGTTCACAGATTTCGGATCCATCTCCAAAACCTTCCGGTACTGTTCGATGGCCTTTTCCGCCTGGCCTGTCTGCCCATACAGTGATCCCAGATTTACAAGCGAAAGAACAGAAAGTGGATCGGCTTCGAGGCTTTTTTTCATCTCGGAAATGGCTTCTTCGCTTCGTCCCATATCCCCGAGATAAAGGGCATAAACGGCATGCCCGACTTCGCCGTTGGGCTCCAGCGCGTTGGCGCGCTTGAACTGGGCTTCCGCAGCGGCCCAATCCCAATCCCCGTAGCACAAGACGAAGCCGAGCGCGCCGTGTGCATCGGCTAAGCCGTCATCCAGTTCGATTGCCTTTTGCGCCAGCTTCTTTGCCTCAGTGTAGTTCTCTCGCGACGGCGCGAATTCCATGCTGGCCAGCAGGGTGTAGGAAAAGGCAAGAGCGGAATAAGCCGGGGCATAATCCGGCGCTAATTGAATGACCTTCTGATAACGCTCCATGCTCTTCTTGATGTCCTCTTCGGTGAGTCTGTTCCAAAAGTAGAGTCCTTGGAGATAGGCCTCGTGGGCCTCAGGGTTGAGCGGACGGGCGCCGGTTATGCTGGCGCGTTCCTGCGGCGTCAGCTTGACTCGGATTTCCGCGGCAATGTCACCGGCCACTTCGCCCTGCAGCGCCAGGACGTCGCGCAGGTCGCGCTCATAGCTTTCCGCCCACAGATGCTGGTCGGCGCGCGCTTCGATGAGCTGCGCGGTGATACGCACGCGGCCGCCCGACCGCTGCACCGTACCCTCGATGATGGCGTCTACGTTGAGCTCCCGCGCGATATCCGGCAGCGGCTTGTGAGCCCCTTTGTAGCCCATCACCGACGTCCGTGATGTCACCCGCAGCGCGCCGATCTTGGCCAAATCCGTGATCAGTTCCTCGGTCATCCCGTCGGCAAAATACTCCTGATCGGGGTCACCGGAGAGGTTGGCGAGGGGCAACACGGCCAGCGAATGGATTCGCATGGGCAGAGTGGGACTGGACATTCGCCGGGGAAGATAACCCACATTCAAAGCGATGCCCACAAACAGAAGCCCGGCCACCGCGGCCAACACAACTGGCCATCTACGTGTCGGCGCTCGAGCCGCAGCAGGCTGAGCTTCCACCCTCTGTACCGCAGCGACCAAACGGTATCCGCTGCGAGGAATCGTCTCGATTACCTGGGGATTTTTTGCTTCGTCCTCGAACGCTTTGCGCAGTTCGGAGATGCAGCGAGTAAGAACATCGTCCGTGACGAAGGTGTCCGCCCACACCGCCCCAATCAGCCGTTCTTTTGTGACTACCTCGTCGGCATGCTCGGACAGGTAGACGAGCACCTGCATCGCCTTGGGCTCGACGTGTTTCGTGGCTCCGTTGGCCTGCAGGATGTTCATCTGCGGCTGGATGAGCCATTTGCCGATGCGGAAATCGCCTTGCACGTGCCGACTCCAAATGACTTGGAAGCCAGCGCGAATTATAGTCCTCCGTTGCAGCATCGGCCTACCGATCAATTTCGAGGTAAAGGATTTTGTTCCTGAAATCGAAAGCCAGGCGCGTGATCCCCAGGGCGGTGGGGCCGAGCATGCCGTCGAAGTCGCGCAAGGCCGATGCGGCGGTTTCGACCATCGTCGCCTGCCGCTTACCCCGTTTCATTTCACCTAGGCGAACATCCGAGAGTTGAACACGTTCCACGGCATACTCGCCCCCAGCACTCACATCTTTGCAGGAACCCGACTTCCGCAATGCGAACGTTCGCCCCTGCACACGAGAGGCAAATAAACTGATGCTATCGGCTCCGGTGTCCAAAAGGAGCCGTACAAATTGCGAATCCATCTCCATCCGTACCACTACATACGGTGCGTCCGCTTCCATTCCTAGTTCGAAGGGAATGGCTTCGCTGCTGGTGGTTGCCGCGCCGATCAGAATCTGACGCAGCCGGTAATCAATCGTGAAGTCCTGGCCTCCGAGGACATCGAGGCCGATGATGACATCCAAGCGGAGCCCCAGCCGCTTTTCGATCGGAGCCAGGTCGAGAACTACCGCAGAAACGGATGGAAGGTCAACCAGCCCGAGGCGCACCTGAGGGATCGCCACGCGTTCGACGGACCGGCTCTGGGTGACCACAGAAATGTCTTGGCGAGGACCCCTCAGGTTCAGCTTTCGTGCCAAGCGCTGATGGATGACGCTCGGAACTGCGCCCGTGTCCACCAGAAAGTTCAGGTTTTCCTGGCTTCCGATGGCCCCGCGCGCGACGATGGCAAAGCCGCCGTATAGCTTGAAAGGGATCTCGGCGGGGGGCTCCGCGGCATTCAGCAGCGGGAAATTCAAGGAAATGACCAGCAGCAGAAGGGACAAGCGGAACGGCAGGGATTTCATGCTTCCTCCTAGGCGCTTCAGCGCATGCGCCTGGAGGTAGCGGTTGGCCGCTGAGGAAGTCCTGTGGGATCAGGTAGTTCGGGATGAGGTTTTGCCGAGGGGTATTGTCTGGAAGCTGGTTAAGCCCACCACGAACGGGGCCGTTACGAAACGTGGCTTTTTCCTTTGGAAGCCACGACCTCGTGTCAATCTAGAACACGCTGGCCTTCCCGCCAGTTCTGCCCCCTCAGAGCTTCTTAAGACCGCTCTGCGGGTCCGATTCCTAATCATCTGGTGCGGTGCGGCCGCGGAGCTCGTCGGGCGATGGAACGCGGAAGCCGTCGGAGTCGAGAACTTCGCGGACTTTGGCGGCTACGCTTCCCTGCGAGAACGGCTTCTGAAGAAAAGCAAACGACTCGTCCAAACCGTGGTCCCGGATTAATGCATCATCCGTATAGCCCGACATGTAAAGCACTTTGATGCCGGGGCGCAACGTGCCAACGCGCTGGGCAATCTCGCGGCCACTTGCACCGGGAAGAATCATGTCGGTCAAAAGCAGATGGATGTTTCCGGAATGCTTTTGGCAGACGGCCTCCGCGTCGCTCGGGTGTTGCGCCGTCAAGACCGTGTATCCCTTCGAAGTCAGCATCATGCAGACCAGTTCGCGAACGCCGGGATCGTCTTCGACGACGAGAATCGTTTCGGAACCTTGTTTGAGAGTGGTTAGCGACTTTTTGGGCGCAGGCGCTTCGGAAACCCCTTGCGCCTGAGGCAAATAAATATTGAACGTCGTGCCGGCTCCAACCTTGCTTTTCACCCAGATGCTGCCGCCGCTCTGTTTCACTACGCCGTAGACCATCGCCAGGCCAAGTCCTGTTCCCTGCCCGGGTCCCTTGGTGGTGAAGAAGGGCTCGAAAATGCGGGCCTGCGTCGCGCTATCCATGCCTGTGCCTGTATCCGACACCGTCAATAACACTTGCGGTCCCACCGATGCGCCAACGTGCAACCGTACAAAATCCTCGTCAAGTACGGCGTTGCTGGTTTCCAGCGTCAACTTTCCGCCCTTAGGCATGGCGTCGCGCGCATTCACGCTCAAGTTCATGAGAATTTGCTCGAGCTGTCCGGGGTCGGCCTTCACCGCTTTCAGGTCATCCGCCAAGGCCGTCGAGATCTCAATGTGTTCCCCGATAATCCGCTGCAGCATCTTGAGCAAATTCCGAATGATGTCGTTGAGATTGAGCACGCGAACTTGAAAAACCTGCTGCCTGCTGAACGCCAGCATCTGCCGCGTGAGCGCGGCTCCACGCTCCGCCGCCTGGTGGATTTGTTCCGCTGCGCGCTGGTACTTGGAGTCCCCCGCCAGTTCTTCCACTAGCGAATTGCTGTAACTCAGAATCACCGTCAATAGATTGTTGAAGTCGTGCGCGATTCCGCCCGACAGCGTTCCAATGGACTCCATTTTCTGCGCCTGGCGGAATTGGCTTTCGAGCTTGCGGCGCTCCGTCAGGTCACGGATCGCCGCCGAGCCCCATAACCCTTCTTCGGTGTCCAGCAGGCTCAAGTTGATTTCCACCGGGAATTCCGTTCCATCCTTGCGCAATCCAAAGAGCTCCAGCGTCGCTCCCGCAGGCGGTCGGTTCGATCCCGTGAAAAAGTTATTTCGATATGCCGAGCACTTCTCCCGGAGCCTCTCGACGACCAGGATTTCCATGTGTTGCCCCAAGAGCTCTTCGCGCTTGTAACCAAAAGTTTTTTCCGCTTGCGCGTTAACAACCACAATCCGGCCCTCTTGATTGACGGCAACCAGGGGATCCGGAGCCGATTCCAACAAGCCGCGGAATTTTTCTTCTGCCATCCGCATTGCTTCCACGTTGCGTTTCTGCTGACCAAGCAATTCACTTTGCGCGCGCTGCCCCAGAAAGAGTCGGAGGCTCGAGCAGGCAAACGAGGCCAGGACCGCTCCCACGGCAAGCTTCAGTTGTTGCCCAATGGCTCGGGTGGCCATGCCCAACACAAGCAGGGGGAACGCAATGTGCGCGAATTGCGCCAGCAACAAAGGCTCTGAAGCGCCTTCTATAGGAGCAGGTTCCGCCTCAGCGGGCGCCTTCCAGGTCGTGGCTAGCCAGACCATCAAGGTTCTGGGAATCGTCCAGAGCAATTCGTACCAAGTGCCGAACGGGACATGCCGCCAGACTTCGACGTAGTCGTACGCCACCTCACAGGCCACGAAAATTGCCAGGAAAGTCGCCATTCGCCCGAAGAGCGATTTCACCGGCCTGGAATTTGTAAGCAAGGCGCGCAGAACAAACGCACCAGCAATTAGCAGACCGCGCCCAGCTGTGACTTTCACATAGAGGGCATCGATGGATGCTCTCGAGTGCGGCAAGAGGAGCGGCAAATAGAGAAAAAAGAAATACGCGGACAGCGACACGATTCCGATTTGCAGAAAATCCAGCCACCTTTGCCAGCGGTACACGCGGGATTCGGCGCTGTCGTCCCCCAGGAAAAGAGCCAGCGCCATGGGCGCGAGGTGAAAAAGAAACAAAATGTCGCTTGGCCAGTATTGTTCGAAAGACGCGTGCAGGACGCTGTCGTAATATGTCGCCATGGCCTGGCCCAACGCGTAGAGCCCAAACGCCACGCCCATCAGCCGCCAAAACCGCCTCGCAAAACCCGCCGCACGCCCCGCCGCCTCGAAACAGGCTGCCGCCGCAAGCGCGACCAGCACAAACTCGATGATGTTGCTGGCGATGGTTGCGTGCAGAGCGAGCGCAACGAAATGACAGGCCAGTGCCGTGGCCGAAAGGAGAAAGATCTTGCGAGAGGCCGGCATGCTTTCTTCAGACCCCATCAGGAGCGAAGCGCGAATTTAAATGCAAACTTAGACGGAAAGACTCCCTATAGTTTAGCCCGTCCCATTTGCCCTTCGAGGAATTTCAGGCGGCCACTTTTCCTTTCTTATACTCATCGAACGCGGCGAGGAACCGGTCGACGTCTTTGTGCGCCAGGTAGTACGGCGTGGAAAGCCGGATTTTCGAAGGCCCGCCGCCACGAATGCGGATCTTCTTGGTCTTCCACATCCAGCTTTCGATTTCGCCAATCTGAATCGGCGCGACGTTCACCGACGCGATCCCGCACCGTAATGCCGGATCCGGAGAAGTCCAGGATACCGCGCCGCGGTGGACGATTTCTTTCAGGGTGTAGTCGGCCATTTGGCGGTGGCGCCGTTCGATGCGCTCCAGGCCGACTTGATTCGCGAGTTGCAACGAGGCGCGCAATCCCCAAAGCGAGGGGACGTTCGAACTGCCGATGCGCTGAAAACGCTCAGCGCGCAGCTTGGGGTCATCCCAGCCAGCGGTGACAATGGTATTCCAGAGGCGGTCCATCACCTCGTCGCGCACATAGAGGAAGCCCGTTCCCTTCGGCGCCATCAGCCATTTGTGAGGGCTGGACGAATACATGTCGCAACCGATGTCGTGGAGGTTGAGCTTCATCATGCCGATGACGTGCGCGCCGTCCACCGCCGAGAGGATCCCTTTCGAACGCGCAAGAGCGCAAAGCTCTTTCGCCGGCAGAACCACTCCCGTCGCCGTCGTGATATGGCTGAAGAAAACTACGCGAGTCCGCGAGGTAATCGCGTCGCTAAACAAATTTAGAACGGCTGCCGCGTTCGGAACCGGGACGGGGAGCTTCACTTTTTTCACCACGATGCCGTAACGTTTCGCGCGCAGGTTCCACGGCTGCTCGCCGCCTGGATGCTCCTGGTCCGTCATCAGCACTTCGTCGCCGGGCTGCATGTCGAGCCCGTTGGCGACGTAGCTGTTGGCTTCGGTGGCGTTGCGCACCAGCGCGATTTCGTCGCGCGTGCATCCCACAAATTCCGCGAGCGGATCGCGGAACTCATTCCACGAGCCATAGCCCCAGATGGGATAGTCTTCGGGGTCACTCTGCGCCATTTTTTCCGTGTCGTAATAACCGTCAAACACTGCGCGCAACACAGGCATCGGACAAGAGCCCACCGTGCCGTTGTTCAGATACACTTCATCGGCGGGAATCAGAAACTGCTTGCGCATTTCTGTCCAATACGCTTCTTCATTCGAATCGTAGAGCGCCCGGTCCGGCAGCTTCGGCGCTTCTTGCGCCGCGCCGGGATTCAGCCCGGAATTTTCAAGAAATGTCTCCCACTTCGGCGAAAAGCCCAGTGCGCTCGCTGCGCCAGCAGCACCCGCAAACGAAGACAAGAATCCACGGCGATTGATCATGAAAACCTCCACAGGGCGAACACCGCGGATTCTACGCGCTCCGCTTATCCGCCACAATGCGGAATTGCAACGCCTTTAAGAGGAACTGTGGTTTGGATGCCTAGAAAATCTGTCGCTACTTGGGGGCGGAGGGCAGTGCGTCGCGGCCGTGCGTGTTGGAGGGGCGGTAACGGTAGTGGCGATAATCGCAGCTCATGCAGCGGTAAGGCTTCACCTGAAAAATCGAACGAAGAAGGTGCTCGTAAATGCCTTTCATGTGTGATCTTGCCAGGTGAGAACTTCCACAATTGGGACACGCCATGGGGGCGGAACTGGAAAGTACATACCTCATCCGTGATTCACCCTAGTTCGGCCGGGGGATATTAGGTTAGCGCAAAACGCCGCCGAAATCACCTAGTTGATATGGACAGGTCAATGTTAGCGCGAGTTAC
>DATEGO010000044.1:0-155354 GCA_035280065.1 Candidatus Acidiferrum sp. | reverse complement strand
CCGGGATGCCCATCGAGAGCATCCCGGCAGGAACTGTCGAGCCAGCTTTGTCGTTAAAAGATAAGCTTCAGCGCCATCTGAAGGGTTCTGGAGTTGCTTGCAAATGCCAGGTCAGGCTGATTGAAGATCGCGTTTGACGGCTTCAGATAGTTCGTCGCCGCTGCGCTGGTGAACCCAACCGAGTCAACCTGGTTGAGCAGTCCAGGGGTAAACTGCGGGTGATTCAAGACGTTTAGAAACTGCGCTTGGAATTCCAGCCGCGTGCGTTCCGTAAGGCTGAATCGCTTTCCCGCGGTTAGATCGAGGTTGTCGATTGGCCTTGTCTGGAGGGTGTTTCTACCCGAAGTAGCAATAGCGCCCTTTCCCACTGTGATGTACTGGGCGTTAGGACTATTTGCCAAGTATGCAACGATGTTTGCGGGTGACGACGCACAGGCCGTGCCTGCTGGCAGACTGCTGTTACAGAGCGCGGTTACTCCGCTCCCAGTTCCTGGAACGCCCTGCGGATTGAAGATACTGCGATCGCCAGCCGAGTCCCCGTTCAGGTTGGCATCCACACCACTCTGTACGTCAGCGGGTTCACCAATCTGGAAGGTATAGATGGGGGCAAACAGCCAATTGCCCATCAAGTTCTTCCGTATCCAGTTCCCGTTCTTGAAATACGGCATATCGTAGTACGCCGCAATGCTGAAGCGATGCCGGTGGTCCAGAGCCGATGAACTCTTGTCTCCGTTAATGTTCTGGAAGTCCTGCGGGCGCCTCGGCGTTATGACAGTCGAGAAAAAGTCCGCCGTACTGTTGTCGATCGTGTGACTCCACGTATAGGCGGCCAAAAATTGCAAGCCATTGGAAAATTGCCGTGAGCCCTGCAGTGCCAGGCCGTTGTAATTCGACCAGCCATTCGGGGTGAACTGCACGAGGTTATTTGTGAAGTTGTTCGCCGCATAAGCGGGGAGGATATTTGGTCGAGCGGAAATGCTGGCCAGCGTATTCGGCAATGCATCCAGAGTGGCCTGCGTTGGCGCTGTCAGATAGGTTGGCAAAAAGTGCGTGGAATCGACTCGAGACTGTACATTGACGCGCTCCTGCGTGTTGAGGTGTACGCCCCTAGTTCCCAGGTAGCGCGCCTCTACAGAATACTTAGAACCAAACCGGTGCTGCACGCTCAAGTCATACTGGATCGAGTAAGGATCTTTCTGGTCCACGACGACGTGATTGGCTGTAGCGGCCTGCTGCGCTGCTACGGTCGGAAAAGTCCGGATGCCTCCGGAACCCGGCAGAATCCCACCATTTGCCAGGAAGTTGTTGATGATGACCGTCGACTGGGATTCGTCAATCGTTCCGCTCAACTGGGGCGGCAGCGACAGAATGCCAATGTTGTCATACAAGACGTCATAGCCCATCCCAAAGCCCGCTCGAATCGAAGTGTTCCCACCCGTTCCGGGAGACCAAGCCAAACCAACGCGCGGCATGAAATTCGTCTTTGGCGCGCGCGGCTCGCTGAAATCGACTAGTCCTGGAACGCTGGCGGCGATATTCAGTTTTTGAGCTCTTTCGCCGAAAGGAATCGTTGTGTACTCATGGCGCAGTCCTAGATTCAGAGTCACATTCTGCCGGATTCGCCAACTGTCGCTGGCATACCAGAAGACGCCCACCTGGTCCCCGTAGTACACCGGATTGCCCAAGCTGCGTTCAGCAAGGTTGTCGGGATTCACATCGCGGAGAAAAAAGTCCACGGTATTGTAGTCATAGTCGCCGCGGGCGCGCTGGGTGAAGGATTGTGGCGAGATGAACTTGCGCGCTTCCATACCCAGTTTGAACGTGTGACTCCCCTTGCTCCAGGTGACGTTATCGATTGCCTGGTAGAGGTTTTGAATCGTGAATTGTGGGGCGTTGGAGTCCGGGCCTATTTGCAGGCCGAGGTCGAAGAAAATCAGGTTGGGGAAACTGTCCAGACCTGGGTACGAGAAATTCCCAGCGGGCGTTACATTATCGAAGCGGTTAAAAGCCACGCGAAATTCGTTCGAGATGCTCGGATTGAAGGTGTGATATTCCGTAAGCGAAGCCAAGTGGAATTTGGTTGGCGCCGAGAGAAAGAAGGCAGGAAGCGCAGCGGCGTTGTCAATCCCGACGGCGCTGTTGTAAATGTAGCGGCCACGTAGCTGGTCTCTCGAGGAAATGTTGTAATCCAACGCGGTGGTTAGGTACTTGAAGTTGGTGAAGTTTGGCGCCTGCACAGGGATGAGCCCTGCATTGACAGCCGTCACACCCTGCGTCGGGGAGCTGGGGTTGGTTATAAAGATGTAGTGATTGGTATTTGGAGGGCGCTTGCCGGTAACCGGGTCAGGAGGCTGACTCAGATCAGTAGCTACGGTATTATCGCAATTGTGGGCCGTGGGAGCCGTCCCAGCATACTTCTGTAGGATTCCGAGATTTGTGCTTGAAATGCTTGAACCAACGCTTTGAATGGCCGCATATCCATCCGCTGTCGGCGCGCACAAGCCGCCCGCGGCCACGCTGGCCCGGCCGAGCGTCCGGTACTCAAAGTCACCGAAATAGAACAATTTGTTCTTGATGACTGGACCCCCAAGTTGACCGCCGTAGCGATTGTCGTCGAAGCGCGGGTTCTGGGCCCCGGTGCCAAGGGCTTGGATTATGGCCTGATCGACAGCGTCAAAATTTCTATTTTGAAAATACCCAAACGCCTTTCCGTGAATGTCGTTTGTGCCCGTCTTAACTACCGTATTGAACTGGCCTGCGTTTGAGTGCCCAAACTCCGGGCTGAATTGATTGGTAAGCGCGGAGAATTCTTGTACCGCGTCATTCGGTACGATGACCAACGGGCCAGTCACGCTCTTATTGTTGTTATCGACGCCCTCAATGGTGAAATTATTGTCGCGTGGCCGCTGTCCGCCGACGGAAGGCCCCGTGCCCGCGCCAACTCCACCGCTGGTGCTGACTCCCGATTGCAGCAACGATAGGTTCAAGACTCCCAAGCCTTGGGCGGCCATAGGCAGATCTGTAGTAATCTTTGTGTCGAAAGTGTTGTCGATCTGCGCGTTGCTGGTGTTAATCAGAGGCGTCGCCCCCGACACCTCGACTGTCATGGATGCTGCCCCAACCTCAAGCGTCACGTTGATGGAATTCGTTTTGTTCAATTCCACCGCGAAATTTGTGATGGTGGTGGTTGTAAAGTTTGCCTTGCTCACGCGAATCGTGTAAGTACCAACGGGAAGATTGCCGAGACGGAATTCCCCTACATCATTTGATGTAGTCTGTGTTTTGACCCCAGTTGCCACATCAGTGACTTCAACTCCCGCCGCAGGCACGGCCGCCCCAGTCTTATCCACTACGGTTCCCACAATGTCACCGCTAATGGCTTGCGCTGATGCTCGGGCGGCGAATCCAAATGCAATCAAAAGAATCAGAATTACAGCTAAGCAGGACGTCCTGAGGAACTGCAAAAACTTCTTGTTCACTGCCCCCTCCATGACCCCTGACCTGTGGGGGTGAGTTAAGATTTTTGTTTAAAGTTTATCGCACCGCGCCAGGCTCGCTCCGAACTATCCCTCCGCGCGGCCTCCGCGTGAGCCTGACAACCGGCTCGTTTAGTGCAACCCGCGTTCCAATCTCAAACAGAAATAAAACACATAAATTTGACATATTTTGTGCGACTCGCTGGTACTAATTCGATTTATCTCAATGCTCTTTCTCCAATAAACTGTATCTTAATCCCATATCACGGAGTATAACCTTGGGACAAAAGGGGATCACCCCATACGTCGCTTGGCAACTCCGCTGTCAGTCTTCTCTGTGGTGGAAGGAGAGACTTAAAGGAAAAACTTGAGCAGAGGTGAGAGCCCTCGCAAGAATTCCGTCTCTCGGGAGATAAGGCTCAAAACCAGAAACCCGTCGCGGGGAAAATCGTAGAAGTGGCCGGGATGAACATAGACACCCTTTTCATTCAGCAACGAAAGCGCTAACTCTTCGTCGGAGCGCGTTGCCGGGACACGCAGAACCGCGTTCCAGCCGCCTTCGACATCGAGGCGGCTGCATACTTTCTGCAAAGAGAGTTGCTGGTCTAGCTCCGCCAAATTCCTGCTTACTCGCTCCATCAATTGGTTCTGAAACGCGCGGCCCTGCGAAAGAAATGTAGGAAGCGCCAGTTGCACCGGGGCATTCATTGAGAGGAAAGTATCGGCAATGACTTCGAGCCGCGCCTTAGCTTCGTTCTTTGACTCTTGCGGCCCCCTGACGACGAGCCATGCCGCTTTCATCTGTGGCAATCCGCAAATCTTGGAGATACCACTCAAAGTGAATGTCAGCGCCTCAGAATTCCTCGCAATGCTTGCTGGCCGATCCGCACTTAAGGAAAAATCTAGAAAGACCTCATCCGCAACGAGCGCAATTCCCCGCTCGATACAAATGGCGTTCAACTTTTCTACTTCCGCGCTTTTTGTGAAGTGCCCCGTTGGATTATTAGGATGCACCACGACGATCGCACATGTGCACGGAGTGATAGCCCGCTCCAGCCCGTGAAAATCCATCTGCCAGCCATGGTCGTAAACAAGCGGATAACGCACAGGCTTTACGTCCTGAATGTCTGCGAGAAAATCGAACAGTGGATAGCTCGGTGCGGGAATGAGGATCTCGTCGCTCGGATTGCAAAGCAGCCGAAAGGCATACGAATAAGCCTCGCTTGTGCTTGTGGTCAGGAAAATGTCGTCAACTTCCACGTTGACGTTGCGCTCGGCGTAGTATTCACAAACAGCCTGCCGCGCCGAGACGAGCCCTTGCGGCTCCGGTTTGTACTCGAGCACGGCGGGATTCTGCAAGGCCTCTAAAATCGCGCGTTTGTCATAAGCAAGACCACATTCCGTCGGATTCGAAACGGTCAAATCCACTAAAGGCTTGCCCGCCGCGCGATGCCGCGCGAGCGCTTCGCCGAGACGGTTCGGCGCGAGATTCCATTTTGCGCGATCAGCAAACATAATCGTTTCGAATCGTGTGAAAGGCCGGGCCTTCTTGCAATAGGCGGGCCTGCCTGTCGCAGGCAGGCATTATATCCGCCGCTGCGCAAAAGCCGCAGTGCGCCTTGCTCGCGTATACTGAAGGACGCTTAGGCAAAGCTATGAGCACGCACCCACAGCCCAACCCTGCCGTTGAACCTATTCCGCAATTCGATCTCTGCGCCCAATATGCGGCGATTGGCGCGGAGATTCGAGCGGCCGTCGAGCGCGTGCTGTCTACGCTGCAATTCGTACTCGGGCGCGAAGGCGACGCCCTCGAAGCGGAAATCGCCGCCCTCTGCGGCGTCGCCCATGGCATAGGCGTCGCCTCCGGCACAGACGCCCTGATTCTGGCCTTGCGCGTGTGCGGAGTGCAGGCCGGTGATGAGGTACTCCTGCCCACGTCCACGTTTGTGGCCACCGGCAGCGCGGTCAGCGCACTTGGCGCAACACCGGTTTTCGCAGACATCCGCCCCGAAACGTATAATCTCGATCCCTCCGAATTGGAACGCCGAATCACGCCGCGCACGCGCGCAGTTATCGCTGTGCATCTGTACGGCCTGGCCGCGGACATGGACCCGATCGCGGCTTTCACGAAGTCGAGCAAGCTCCCGCTCATCGAAGACTGCGCCCAAGCCATCGGCGCGGTATACAAAGGACGCCGCGTAGGCTCTTTTGGAGACGCAGCCTGCCTCAGCTTTTACCCAACAAAGAATCTCGGCGCGTATGGCGATGCGGGAATGGTCGTTACCAAGTCCGCTGAAATCGCCGCGCGCCTCCGCACTCTGCGCAATCACGGCCAAACTGGGAAATATTTGAGCAGCGAACCGGGCTGGAACAGCCGCCTGGACGAAATTCAAGCGGCCATTTTGCGCGTCAAACTTAGCCATCTTGCGGATTGGCAGCGCGCGCGCCGTTCGAATGCTGCAGAGTACACGCGCCTTCTCCAGCAAGTTCCTGGAGTCATGCCGCCAAACGAACCCGAAGGTTGCGAGCACGTCTACCACCAGTACACGATCCGCTGCGAGCGCCGCGACGCTCTTCAACAACACTTGGCCGCCCGCAAAATTGGCAGCACCGTTTACTATCCTTATCCCTTGCACCTGCAACCGTTGTACGCGCACCGCGGCCACAAACCCGGAGACTTCCCGCATGCGGAGCGCGCCGCGCAAGAGGTTCTCTCTCTACCGATGTATCCCGAATTGCGAAAGGATCAAATCGCGCGCGTGCTAGAAGCTATCTCGGACTTTGTGAAGTGCTAGGCTGGCGACAATTCGAATCTACTTGCCCAGATACAGCAGCGCGAACAGAAAAATCCACAACCCATCCATGAAGTGCCAATAGTATGAGGTGATCTCCGCGGCGAGAGAAACGGAAATCTGCGACTTCTCAAAATTGCGCAGCAAAACAAACAGGAGCGCCACCACGCCTCCCAGCAAATGGACGCTGTGCGCTCCAGTGAAAATGTAGAAGAAACTGCTCGCTTGATTGCTCGCGATGTACACGCCTTGTGCTGCAAGCTCCCGCCAGGCGACAAGCTGTCCCGCGACAAAGAGGAACCCCATCACGGTAGTCACCAGCCACAATTTGCGAAAGCCTTGGTCGTCTCCGAAAGAAAGCCGCGCACGAGCACGCTCCACCACAAAGCTGCTGCCCATCAGAACAGCCGTGTTTGCCCACAAAATCCGCGGCAAATGTACCGCTACCCAAACATGGCTGCTATGGTGCAGAACAAGAAAAGCGCTGGCCAGCGCCATAAAGAACATGAGGATGGAGACCATTCCAATGGCGATCCCCGTCGAAAATCGCCGTGGCGGAGCCGGCCTCCTGCGTCGTTGTCTGTCGAAATCGCCATTGTCGCCGTCATCGCCGCCATCCGGAGGCCTTCCCCCGCCTCCACCACCGCCGCGGAAATCCTCGACGATGAGTTCGATGTCCGGAGGTGCGATTGTGCCCGGCATGTTGAAGCTTCTGCTTGTTTCCCTTCTCTAGTTTGCCTTGGTGACGCGATCCGGGGCAAGGTCCTGGGGAATAAAATCCTCGGCGGCGCCGGGCACGCCGAATTCGTACGCACCACGATAAACAGCCGGCTTGCGGCCGCCAACATCCCCTGGCGCCGATGAAGCCACGCCCCATTCGAGCGTTGTGGCGCGCCACGGGTTATTTTCTTTGATGCGCTCACCACGCAAAAGGCTCCAGAGAAAATTGAACAGGAAAATTCCTTGCGCAAAAACAGTGAAGAGGATGCCCGCGGTGATGAACGACCTCGCTGGACCAATCCACGATGCAACGGAAGAAAGGTCCGCGCCGCCATTTTTGGCGGACTGCGAGACCAGGCCCATCCAGTGCATGGGCATGAAAACGCAGTAGACGCCCGCAAACGTCAGCCAGAAATGGGTTTTCCCCAGCGGTTCGTTCAGGCTCCGCCCGAATAACCTCGGGAACCAAAAAAACAAGGCAGCGAGAATCGCGAATGTAGCTGCGACGCCCATCACAAGATGAAAATGCCCGGCCACGAAGTCTTCGCTCCTGGCTATCAAATTCAGCTCACGGCGCGCTAAGAAAATTCCTGAAAGGCCGCCGGACAGAAAAAGGGAAACAAACCCGAGCGCAAACAGCAAAGACGTATTCAGCTGAATCCGCGATTTCCAGAGCGTCGCAAACCAACTGACCACAAGAATTGCCGCGGGTACGCCAAGCGAGGCTGCGAGAGCAGAAAACACCAGCGGAGAAAATGGATTCAAGCCGCTGGAAAACATGTGCTGGCCCCAGACGCAAAATCCGACCAGGCCCACCGCGCAAAGCGCCAGAACAACAAGCCTCTCCTTCCAAACCGGCCTGCGCGACAACGTTGCGATGAGATGCGAGACGATGCCGAAGCATGGAAGCATCGCGATATAAACTTCCGCTTGCGCAAAAAACCAAAACAGTCTTTGCCAGAGCACGGGCAATGGGTCCGCCGCAATAGTCGCGGGCTGGGACGCAAGAAAATTCGTTGCAGAGAAGAAATGCGTGCCCAAAAGGCGGTCTGAAAGCAAACCCGCGCAAGACGCAAGCAGAATGCTGAAAATGAGCATGCCAAGGATGGCGTTGACCAGCCAGGCCCACACCGTTAAAGGCATCCGCGGAAGCGTCATTCCCTTCGCGCGCAAATCGATCGCAGTCACAGAAAAATTAATCGCACTGCAAAGCGCCGCAGCGAGAAAAATGCCTACGCTAGCAATCCAAATGGTGATTCCGACTTGAGGCGCGGCCAAGAACGCTGCGGTCATGCCGAAAAGCGAAACAACACTTGCCCAAAACGAACAAAGATTCAGAACCGGAAACGCCATTTCACGGGCGCCAATTTGCAACGGGAGAAGATAATTCCCAAATCCCAATTGCGGCGCCGCCGTCAGGACAAAGAAAACCATGAGCGACCCGTGGAGCAACGGAAGTGTGGCGTAACGTTCCTGCGTATCTCCCAGCGCCGAAAGGAATGGGATAGGTGCACCTGGCCAGATCAAATGGATGCGCATGACCAGCGACATGGCCATCCCCAGAAAAACGCTAACCAGCGCAAGCCACAGGTAATCAAGGCCGATGACCTTGTGATCTGTATTGCACAGATAGCCCGAAATAAAGCCGCTTCGTGTGTCTGGCTGACTTGAGTCGCCGTCGTAAGTTACCATGCTTGTCTTAAGTAAAGCCCAAAGCCTCTGCGCGTCGGGAGCAAAGTGCAGCTCCAGGGCAGACAAATAGAATACATCGCGCGGCAAAAGACAAGGGGAGGACACTCAAAGGAGGCTGGCGAATACTCGAGGTCGGTTTGGCCTCAGAAAAGTACCGATCTCGTCGTAAACCACTTGAATTCGTGGTAAAACACACTCATGGTGGAGCGTGCTTCGTGCTGACCCCTTCTCTAGGCCTCGTCCCCTTCTTTCATTTCACCCCATTTTCTGGCTGGTGTCGCTTTCCCTCTATTTTCTACCGGCGTTTCCAGCGCGGAACAAGCCCGACTTCACGTAGCACGATTGCCAACCGGTCGGCCAATATATGCACTTAGTTAGTCCCGCCAGTAGCTGGAGAACTTTTTCTGAGGGCAAGGCCACCAAAATGCTTTATCCCTCGTCTAATCAGTCTATAGGGTAATGATACTTCTAAGGAGATAATAACTTAGTAGTACAATAGACTGGCAATTGGGGTGGTACTTCCTTCAGGAGTCCGATCACCAAGCAGAATCCCCATTCCTCCCCGCCGCTACCAGCCGTAGTGCATCAGGATTTGCGAATGACCATTTAAGAGGCCGCGCATGCCAAGCGGATAAGAACATGCACAGCTACAGCACCGACTCCGACGAGAGGAGGTTTGTCCCCCTCATCCTGGCGGCTCTAGCCATAGTGCTTGCCTGGTGCTCGTCCCAGTTTCTGGCTGCGTTCCACGTGTCTCTCCCCTGGTGGATTGACGCTCCTTCTACGCTAGGTCTGTACGGCTCCCTTTACACGCTTTTCGACAGGTACCTCTGGCGGGCCAGATGCGTTCGCAAGCTAGGCCTCTCGAAGATTCCAAATCTCGCAGGGCGCTGGACCGGCTTCCTGGTCTCGTCCTTCGACAGCTTTGACAAACAGCATGATGTGATGCTGCAGATTTTCCAAAGCTGGACGCAGATTTCTGTCTATCTCACGACGCCCAGTTCCATTTCCAAGAGCTGCGTGGCGGTGATTCAAGTTTCTGACTTAAGTGGGGCTGGACTCGTTTATCAATACCAGTGTCAGCCGCTTGCTAATGCGCGAAAGTCCATGCACATGCACTTTGGCACCGGCATGCTCCGCATGTGCAAAGACGACGAGCGTCATCTTATAGGCGAATACTATGCCGGGAGCGACCGTGGGACTTATGGCCAGATTTGCTTCTGGAAGGTAACGCCCACAGGAAAAGTCGAAGTTCCGAAAGATTAGAGAAATCGTTCGGGGGTCTAGGAACGTGGTTTTTGGTGTTTATTGGCTCGCCAGTCGAGGAATAAGGAAACGAAAGAAGGCGTCAGGGTTTGAGTTGAGACATACCTGCGCGTTCGGTGAATCGGGCGCGTTTGAAGACCCGGGATCCGGGCGAGTAAATCCTTTTTCATCCACGCGGATGTTCATCGGCCTGAGCGGACAAAGGTCCGGCTTAATCATGTAAGCGATGGTCATGGGGTCGAACAGCGTTGGCGTTTCCTGTCCCCATTCGTGATACAGCAAAGTCAGCGCATCAGTGAGCGGCGTTCCCTGGCGAAACAGGAAATTGCGGTTGGCCGCATCCATTTTCAATTGCGTGGAATCGAGCGGCATCACAAACAGCGGCACGCCCGCGGCAAATAACTTCTGCGCCGACGGAATGTCATTTTTAATGTTCCACTCCGGCTCGGGCCCGCGGGGAGTCCCGGAACCAACGTCGCCATATCCGCGATAAATCGAGCCGCCCATCAGCACAACGCGCCTCAATTTTCTGAAGGTCTCAGCATCTTTCTCGATCGCCGCGCCCACATTCATCAGCGGTCCGATGGCCACGAGCGTGATTTCGCCCGGGTTCTTTCGAATCTCGTCCAGCAAAAACGCAACCGCATCGGGATGCGACGCCTTCGCGAAGTGCCCGCCCTCGGCATATTTGGCCTGCGTAAAGTTGGTTTTGGGCGACGTCGGCTCGCCCGCAGCAACCGGAATGTCCGAGCGCCCCACTTCCACCAGCAAGCGGTCTAGCAGCTTGGCACGCTTCTCCGTATCGCCAAAGGTTGTAGTAATGCCCAGAATCTTCAGCTCGGGACTGCGCAGCGCCAGCGCCACCGCAAACGCATCGTCAATGTCATCGCCGATGTCTGTGTCTATGATGACTTTCTCCGCGGACGGGATTCGCGTCGTAGTGGCCGGCGCAGAGCTCTGAGCGAGGCAGCGTGGAGAAGCGGCGAGCGCAACGCAAGTCAGCACAAGAATGCCAACCACCCATCCTCTGCCCATATTCTTTGCCTGCCCTTGAGTCCCGCTCCAGCGAAAAGGTTACGGAAAACATCCGAGCTTATCATGAACCTGACTTGCACCTGGCTAGCGCGAAGCGTCATATATGAACTGTGGGAACCGTTGCCGAGGAAAGGCTCCTCTCCTAAATAAACCCGAATTCCGAAGTTGAAGAGAGATCCCTCTGCCTCAGGTTGCGGAAGACCGCACCCGAAGGTCGGGATGACAGGTTAGGTTTTGCGCTTAGAAAATTATGGTGCGGTAGAGAGGACTCGAACCTCCACGGTATTGCTACCGCCAGCCCCTCAAGCTGGTGCGTCTGCCAGTTCCGCCACTACCGCACTTGGGTGATAAACCATTCTAGCCGTGGAACCTGAACCTCGCAACAAGTAAGCCATTTGCCGGCAACCGCGGGATCCTTGAATAGCGATTGGAGATCAGAAAAATTCTTGACGCCTAGATTTGCCTTTCTCCGTAGCGGAGGCATCGCAACTTCTGATCTCTGGTCCCGGATCTCTGCTCTCAGGTCTCGTTCGGCCCTTTACGGCTTTTTCGTTGGCGCCGGAGCAGGTTGCGAACTTGCCGGCGGCTGTGCAGCAGGCGCCTGTGACGCAGGCTGAGACTTCGCGGGAGCTTGCTGGGACGGCTGCTGTCCCGCCGGAGTTTGCGTAGCGGGCGGATTACTCGATTGCGGCGTCGTAGTTGGCGTCTGTGTAGCCGGCTGCTGGCCCGCTGGCAGCGAGTCGTGCGTGTTCGGCTGAGCCGGAGTCGTGGTCGGAGCCGCCGGCTTCGGCGCAGGCTGCGAAACTTTTTGCAGGATGGAGCCGCCTCCCCTAACACCCTCGTCGGTGCGTAGAGTCATGGCAAAAGCGCAAAGCATGAACATCACCGCGCACCAGGTCGTGGCCTTGGACAACACGTTTGCCGCGCCACGCGGGCCGAACGCCGTTTGGCTGCCGGCTCCTCCGAAGGCGCCCGCAAGGTCAGCGGCTTTGCCGCTCTGCAGCAGCACCACGATAACCAAAACGAGGCAATTCAGGATAAAAAAAGGCTTCAGAATAAACGTTCCGCCCCATGAGAGGCGAAACCCCAGGGCAATAATTCCGACCCCGATCGCCAGCGCGATGGCCCACTTCATCCAACTTGGCATTTCTGTCTCCTAATCTGCGGCAAGAATCTGTCTCCTTCGATTTTCTTAGAATACCACGCCAGGTGCAAGTCCATTTGCGCCTGTGCTTTGGCGGCTTTCAGCGATTCCTCCCATGAATTTCATGCCTTGGAAATCGAGCGTGACAGCCGCTTGGCTCTACACAAAATTCACAATGGAGGCGAAAGACTTTGGATCCAGGCTCGCTCCGCCGACCAGCGCTCCGTCCAGTTCTTCCTGCGCCATCAAGCCTTTGATGTTGTCCGGCTTGACGCTGCCGCCGTAAAGAATCCGCAGGGCCGAAGCAAGATGGACGGAGAAGCTTTCTCCCGCGCAACGGCGCAGAATGCGATGGGCATCCGCGGCAATCTCCGGTGTCGCTGTCTTGCCCGTTCCAATGGCCCAGACCGGTTCATACGCAATTAATATGCGGGAGAACTGCTCGGAGTCGAGTGCGCCGGGACCGCCGCTGAATTGGCGGCGAAGGACTTCTTCCGTAAGTCCCGCATCACGCTCTTCGCCGGTTTCTCCGAGGCAGACGATCGGAATCAGGCCAACTTCCAAGGCCATCAGAGTCTTCTTCGCGACGTTGTCGTCGCTTTCGCGAAAGAGTTGGCGACGCTCCGAGTGGCCGATGATGACGTAGCGGCACCCGGCTTCGGCAAGCATGGTGGCCGAGACTTCGCCGGTGAAGGCGCCCTCTTTGCTCCAGGAAACATTTTGCCCCGAGACGGCGATATTGGTGTTCTTCGCGGCTTCGGCCGCCGTCGCGATCGCAGTGAACGGCGGGGCGATGACAACGTCGCACTGTTTGCAGTTTGCGACGAGCGGCGTGAAAGCAGTGAAGAAGGCACGAGTCTCCGCGACGGTCTTGTACATTTTCCAGTTGCCGGCAATCACGCGGCGGCGCATGCAAACCTCCGTGCGAAATGCAAACAAAGAAGAAAAGGATAACGCAGAGGCACAGAGTTCACAGAGGATTCGCGGAGGAGAGGTGCGTTCATTTATTTGTTGGTGAGGGCTTCGACACCGGGGAGTTTGCGGCCGCCGAGAAATTCCAACGAGGCGCCTCCGCCGGTTGAGATGTGCGAGATTTTGTCGGCCACCCCGGATTGATGGACCGCCGCCACGGAATCTCCGCCGCCAATGATAGACGTGGCGCCGTGGGTCGTGGCTTCGGCGACAGCCTTGGCGATAGCGAGTGTGCCTTTGGCAAACGCGGGCATCTCGAAAACACCCATGGGCCCGTTCCAGACGATCGTCTTGGCACCAGCGATTTTCTGTTTGTAGGTTTCGACGGTCTTCGGACCGATGTCGAGACCCATCCAGCCTTCCGGAGTGTCGTGGACGGAAACAGTTTTCGTTGCGGTGTCGGCCTTGAATTCCGCGCCGACGACGTGATCAACCGGGAGGAGCAGCGCGAATTTCTTCTGTTGCGCTTCGTTGCGAAGCCGCCTTGCGAGATCGAGTTTCTCATCCTCGACAAGTGACTTGCCGATGGGGTGGCCGTCGGCTTTGAGGAAAGTATAGGCCATGCCGCCGCCGATAAGCATGGCGTCGGCAATGTTCATCAGATTCTCGACGACTTCAATTTTGTCGCTCACTTTGGCCCCGCCTAGAATTGCCACGAACGGGCGAGCGGGATTCGTCACCGCTTTTCCTAGATAGGCCAGCTCTTTTTCCATGAGCAGGCCGGCGGCAGCTTGCTGGACAAAGCGCGTGATGCCCACAACAGAAGCGTGGGCACGGTGTGCGGAACCGAAAGCGTCGCAGACAAAAACGCCGTCGCAAAGAGCGGCAAGTTGCTTGGAAAACCCTTCGTCGTTCTTTTCTTCTTCGGGATGGAAGCGAACGTTTTCGAGGACCAGCACTTCCCCATCGCGTAGCGCTTTGCTTTGGCCTTCCGCACCGGGGCCGACGCAGTCCAGCGCGAACGCCACCGGCTTGCCAAGGAGCTCTTCGAGTTTCTTGGCAGCGGGGCGCAAAGAATACTTCGGATCCGGCCCCCCTTTGGGCCGGCCGAGATGCGACGCAAGAACGAGCCGTGCGCCTTTCTGGATAGCGAGGCGCAGCGTTGGAAGTGTCTCGCGGATTCGCGTGTCATCGGTGACGACCGCGTCCTTGAGAGGGACGTTGAAGTCCACTCGAATGAAAATGCGCTTGCCTTTCAGGTCGAGGTCGTTGATCGTGAGCTTGGACATGAGTTTAGTTCTTAGTTGTTAGTTATAAGTCCTAAATAAAGAAAAGCAAAGAAACGTCTGAAACTCCCTTACTGACGAGTAGGGTGAGTGCCAAGCTTCAATGGCTGAGATCCTTTGGCGATCTTCATCGGACTGCCTCAGGATGACAACCTTCAGATTAGAACATGGACGCAAGCAATTTAATTAGGTCGCGGCAGCGGCAGGAGTAGCCCCACTCATTGTCGTACCAGGCCAAAACCTTGACGCAGCGGTCGCCGACCACTTTGGTGTATTCGGCGTCCACGATGGACGAATTGGAATTGCCTTTGAAGTCGGCGGAGACCAGCTCCTCTTCGGTATAGCCAAGAATGCCTTTCATCGGACCGTTTGAGGCAGCTTCCAAAGCAGCATTCACGGAATCTTTGGTCGCCGGCTTGTCCACGAACACGGTGAGGTCCACCACACTGACATTTGGCGTTGGAACACGCATGGCGTAACCGTCGAGCTTCCCTTTTAGCTCAGGGATTACAAGATGTAAGGCCTTCGCGGCGCCCGTCGAGCTGGGAATCATGTTGATTGCAGCGGCGCGTGCGCGACGCAAATCTTTGTGCGGAAGATCGAGCAAGCGCTGATCGTTGGTGTAGGAATGGATGGTGGTCATCGTGCCGCTGTTGATGCCAAAGGTGTCCTGAAGGACTTTCGCGACAGGCGCGAGGCAGTTTGTGGTGCAAGAAGCGTTGGAAATAACGTGGTGCTTCGCCGGAACGTAGGATTTGTCATTCACTCCGAGAACAAATGTCGCGTCAGGACCGTCTGCAGGCGCCGAGATGATAACCTTCTTCACCGGCGCGCGGAGATGCTTCTTGGCATCAGGACCTTTGGTGAAGAGGCCGGTGGATTCGACGACGATTTCCGCGCCAACCGAGGCCCAATCGAGCTCGGCAGGATCCTTCGTGCGAAATACCTTGAAGCTCCTGCCGTCCACCGAGATGCTGTCTTCGGTGTGGGTCACCTTGTGCGTTAGATTGCCCAGCACCGAGTCGTATTTCAGCAGATGTGCGAGCGTTTTGGCGTCGGTGACGTCGTTGACGGCGACGAACTGGATCTCCTTGTCGTCGATTGCCGTGCGCATGATGTTGCGACCGATGCGGCCGAAGCCGTTGATGCCAACCTTGATGGGCATGCCTTCCTCCGAAGATTTGTGTAGTTGACCGCAGCGCGGCAACTTGGAATAAATCTGTGAGAGCTTGAGGCCCCCTCCCCCACTTTTTCGTAAGTGCAGATTCTAAAGGAGTTAGCGTTTCTGTAAGTGCTTTAGAACGAACACCCGCGAGGCATCGCAGAAGTGCTGATTCTAAAGGGGTTATAGGACGCTAGGCTACAGAGAATCACGTTGGTTTCAACCACGCACTGTGCCTGGGGCCCGAGAGCAGAAATAGTATCTCGAGCAAAGAGGCGGCAACCAAACCGCTGTCAAAACTCTTTCACCCTGCTCACTAACAGGTATTTTAGCCCGTAAGGGCGTTTCGTCAAGGGTGAACTCAAACAGGCCAGCTGGCTTTTCCCCTTAACGATGCGCAATTGAGGGGATGAAGCTGAGCCGAGAGCAGCCGACGAACACCTAAAACCGCTGCAACGCAGAACGGCACGGTCTGAACGATGTGCCGCAGAACCAAGTTGCTGGCTAGGCCGACACCAAGCACCAGCGCAAGGATGATAAGAAGGCTGCATACCGCGACACAGACGGGAACAGATGATTTTGGATTTGCGCCGATGGGTGGCTCAGTCGCGCTCATCCTAAGCTCCGAGATCAAATCATAAAGCCGAAGGGAGCATACTTCATCTCGCGTAACCTTGGATCAAAGATTCTACATCGACAGCCCCATCCTTGAATCGGCAAGACGGAGGTTATCGCCAGATGAGACGGGTCCGCTCGGGAAATCCAGTGAAATCTGAGGTCTATAATGAGCGGGCTATGAAAGACTGGTCACCGGCGTTGGCGGTGCGCTGGCTGTTTGCCTCTGGACCGGGGAAGCGTGACGGGTTGCTGCCGCGCTGGATATTTCTGCGCGCGTTAGGGCTGATTTATTACTCCGCGTTTTTCTCGCTGGCTTTTCAAATCAAGGGATTAATCGGGCCTCAAGGCATTTTGCCCGCGGGCGAATATTTGCGGGAGGTAGCGGCGCAGTTTGGCCGGGTGGGCTACTGGTACGCGCCGACGCTGTTGTGGATTTCGAGCGGACGGCACATGCTGATGGGCCTTTGCTGGGTGGGCATGATTGCTTCGGTCCTGCTGGTCTTGAATCTGTGGCCGCGTGGGATGCTGGCAATTTGCTTTGTGTGTTTCCTCTCGTTCATAGGCACAGCGCAGGATTTTTCGGCGTATCAATCGGATGGAATGCTGCTGGAAGCAGGGTTTATTTCCCTGTTTTTTGCACCACAAGGGTTCCGGCCAGGATGGGGCGAGGCGAGTCCGCCATCGCGAGCGAGCTGGTTTTTGCTGGTGTGGGAATGCTTTCGCATCTATTTCGAATCGGGCGTCGCCAAAATCATGGGAGGGGATCCGGAGTGGAGAAATTTTACGGCGCTCGACGACTATTACCAGAACGGGCCGTTGCCCACGTGGATCGGATGGTACATGCAGCATTGGCCGCATTGGTTTCATTGGGCCACAACGTTTGGAACGTTGGCGCTGGAATTGGTGTTGGCGTGGATGATGTTCTTGCCGCGACGATTTCGCGTCATGTGCTTTTGCATCGTGACGCCATGGCAGATCGGGATCATTCTTTCGGCGAATTATACGTTCTTGAATTATTTGGTGCTTGTGTTGGGGTTCCTGTTGCTGGATGACAGCGTGCTGAAACGATTCATGCCTGAACGCTGGAAAAGCAAGTTTAACCTAGTTCAGGAGGCTAAACCCGCGGGAGAGGCAAGCGAAAAGGATTCGTCAAATATTCCAGTACTGCTCAAAAGTGATTCGCCGAAGGATCTGGGACGTGCCCTTCGTTCCTCAGGGCAAGCTGAAGTGCGCCCCTACAGCGCGATCCTAAACAAACAATGGGCGGCGCTGAAGCTGGCGGTGACCATGGTAATGCTTGCTTGGATTTTCTACTCCACGGCGGTACAAATGGTTTGGATGGTCAAACCGGTGGGGCTGCCGACGACGCCAGTGTCCACACTGGAACCATTTCGCATCGCGAACCGCTATGGATTATTTGCCATCATGACACGCGGGCGCTATGAGATTGAGTTTCAGGGTTCGGACGATGGGCAGACGTGGCTGATTTATCCTTTCCGGTTCAAACCACAAGACACGGGGAAGGCGCCCGGAATCTATGCGCCATATCAGCCTCGGTTTGACTGGAATTTGTGGTTTGCTTCGCTGAGCACGTGGCGGCAGGAACCGATCGTGCCGCGAACGGAACAGGCTCTGTTGCACGGCTCCCCCGATGTGCTTCTGCTGTTTGCGGGCAATCCATTTCCGAAAGCCCCGCCAAAGCAGGTGCGGGCGGTGCTATGGCAATACTGGTTCACGACCGCGGAAGAAAAGCGCACGAGCGGCATGTGGTGGCGGCGGGAACAGTTGGGAATCTATGCGCCGACGCTGGCGCGCCAGAACGACGGAAAAATTGTAGTGTTGCAGTGGCCGCAGATGGTAGAACCACGCGAATAATGAAGATGGCCACTGAAGTCAGGAACTTGGCAGTGTTGATGTCTCTCGGGCAGCCCTCTAGTGATCCGGAGAACCTAATGCGGGATTTCGGAGAGCCTTCTCTCCGCACCTTAATCCGCTCTTCCTGTTCTTCTTCGGAGAACCGGCTCAAGCAGGCAAAAGCAATTTCCGCAAGTTCATCCGCCAGCAGGTCCTCGCTTATTTTCGTCCATCGGAGGCCATCCCTGGCGCGCGCCTATTGCGGGAATTGCTGGATTTTGGTGACGTGGTCGCCCTGGAAGCGGACGAAGATGGTCTTGGACGGCGGCTGGCCGTAGATCCAATCCTCAATTTCGTTTCCGTCGGAATCGCGCTCGCGGACTTTGTGGTCGGGCTTGCCGATAGCGGCAACGAGCTCTTCGCGGTCCATGCCGACGACAGGGCGGCGCTCCTGAATGGCTTTTTTCATCTCCGGCGGCAGGGTGTCAATCCATTGGACAGAGGCGGAGCGCTCCTTCTGAAAATTTAGGAAGGGCGAGAGAACTTGTTTCAATTCATCCGGGGTCATGTCCGGAACGAACTTGGTCCACTCCAGAAAAATGGTGCTGCCCATGCCGGGCTGCAACCCCGGAGGACCAGTTTCCTGCGAAGTGCTCTGCATGGTGGGAAGAGGACCACCCATGCCAATTTGAAGGTGGTCGCGCCAGTGATGCTTGCCACGGCCGCCACCGTTCACGTCAACAATAATCTGGCGGCCGTGAAAGGTGAGGCCGGTGATTTGCACGTTATCCCCGGTATTGACCGCAGCGCCATGCGAGGCGACAGCGCGGTCCAAAAGCTCGGTGTTGAGCGGCTTGCCGACGGCAAGATTGAAGCCTTCTTTGCCAGCAGGCAACGGCTTGATAGCCTTCGCAAATTCACCGGAGACAAAGCGAATCAAAGTCAGCTTGGAGGTCTCCGAAAGCGGCTCGTTGGGGGTATTAACGGGCTTTGCCTGCGTCTGGGGGCTATCCGAAGATTCCACTGCGGCTCCCGCGGCGGCGAAAATGGGAATTTCTTCATCCGATGGGAAATTGACAGCAGGCTTTTCGGGCGGGCGAAGACTGTTGACGCGCGGGACGTCAGCGTCCGCTAAGATCAAGAAAGCCAGAGGAATGGCAAACCGGTTCAACATACGAAGGGCGGGCGCCAGCCGGGGAACCCGCATACCCTATTCTATGATGCGGGGAGGCGGCTGAACAGGTGCCAGGGTGAGGAAAAGAGGCGATCCGTTTAACTGTACCTTTTGGAGGCAGTCTGTACGGCTGGACGGGCGGCGTTGAGAGATTTCCACTCCGAGTTGCAACGCTTTTGGTTAGGGGTAGGCTAGCGCGAGACGACGATGACGCCTTGGCGGTCGATGGTGGTGCGCAAAACCTCGCCGCCGGAATCAACGATGGCCTTTTCGACGCGATCTCGGGCTTCCGGCTCGATTAAAAGGACCACGCAGCCGCCCCCGCCGGCTCCACAGACCTTTCCTGCCAGAGCGCCATTGCGGCGCGCGTTTTCGATGACCCGGTCAATCGTTTTTGTGGAGATCGTGGGGAGGTTGCGCTTGCGGAAGGTCCATTCTTCGCGCATCAGGCGGCCGGCCTCCTTCCAATCGGGCTTCTCGAAGGCTATGCGCATACACTGAGCGACTTCGGAAATGCGCTCGAGGCTCTGTTGGACGGCCTTTTTGCCGCCGATTTGCGCTTTGAAGACTTCCCAGTTGTTGATGCCGTGCTGACGGGGCTTGCCGGTGTAGCAGACCAGGACGCGGCGCTCGAGTTCATCCAGATTGACGCGCAGCTCGACGCGATGCTCGCCGCCGGGAGGAAGCTCGATGGCGGCGGCGCCGCCAAAAGCGGGAGGATAGTGGTCCTGCGTGCCCGTGGGAACGTTGATGACGATGGCCTCGGCGTCGCGGCTGATGTGAATCCAATCCTCTTTGCTCTTCCCTGCTCCGGTGAAGCGATCGAGTGCGGCGCAGATGGCCACGGCCATGGCGCTGGAACCGCCGATGCCGGCGCCGGCAGGAGCTTCGGAATCAGTCATGAGCATGAAGCCACCTTGCGGGCGAAAGAATTTTGTGATTTCGGCGAGGAGCGGAAGGCGATAGCGCTTGGTTTTCATCATCGCAGCAAAGGAGGGGAAGGTTTCTTCACGCTGGATGTCGCGGGACATGAGGCGAATGCTGTCGCCGCCATTGGTTTCAATGCGGCAGGAAGCATAGAGGGAGATGGCGGCGTTGACTGTGACGGCGCCGGGATGAAACAGATAAAGCGGCCAGATATCGAGCGTGCCGCCGGCGAAGTCCACACGCGTTGGCGCCCTTGATTCGATGATCATTGATGCAACCAGCCCCGATGTTTGGATTTTTCGGACGAGGTAGTTTGACGGAACAAGCGGGCAAGCTCAAGAAGGGAAAGCCGGAGTGTCAGCAGAAAGGCAATGGCCGCTGTTCAAGGACGACGGCGGGAAGGGATGATGGCGCTTAGCTGCCGGCGGCGGTTGCGGCTCGATTGCGGGAGATGAGTTGCGGGCCGTCTGACTTTTTCGTAGCTAGGGCGGGATTGGGCTCGAAGCAGCGGCGGCAGCGAGCTTCGTAAGCGCCCATGGCACCGACTACGATGAGTTCATCGCTTTCGACGAGACGTTGGGTGTGAACGGCTGGATTCCCGCAGCGCACGCAAATGGCGAGGAGCTTGGTGATTTCTTCGGCGATGGCGAGAAGGTGCGGCATCGGTTCGAACGGGCGGCCACGATAATCGGTGTCCAGGCCGGCAACGATGACGCGCTTTCCTAGATTGGCAAGCTTGGTGCAGACGTCCACGACTTCATCACCAAGGAATTGCGCTTCATCAATGCCGACGACCTCCGTGCGCGGAGACAGTTTCTCTATGATTTCGGCGGCTTTGGTGATGTTGTCCGAGGAAATGCCCAGGCCGGAGTGCGAGACGATTTCGTTGGCGGCGTAGCGCTCGTCAATGGCGGGCTTGAAGATTTGCACGCGTTGGCGCGCAATCTCCGCGCGGCGCAAGCGGCGGATGAGCTCCTCGCTCTTGCCGGAAAACATGGGGCCGACAATGACTTCGATCCAGCCCATATTGCCTTTGACGATGTCCACGGCGGCTCCTGTTGAAAGTCTTAAGTCCTAAGTTCTAAGTCTTCGTCCCCTATATGTATGATGCTCGACAAAAGAAACCGACCTGACTCTGGCATACAGCGTCACGAAGAAGCTGATCCAGCAGCGACGACGGCTGCCGCGCGGTACATCTTTGCATTATAGAACGGAGCGAAAGCCGCAATCACGGCGACGCGGAAGGCTTCCTGTCGGCTGATGAGATCGCCTGAAAGAATACCCCACGCGCCCTGTTTGTCGCGAATGCCTCGCATTCCGGCGAAGCGATCAATGGCCACGGCGAGCTCGGTGCCGTTTTCGAGGACTTCGCGGACGAGCGGCTCCGGCAACTCGATGCCGCCGGAGCGGCCGTAGTGGCCATGCGTGCCGTCGGAGACATAAGCCCAGCTTTCGAGGAAGACGCGGCGGCGTGCGCTGCGCGGGGAATCCGAATGGCGGCGCTTCGGCGTGGGCGAGGAGGTTTCGTGGACAACGTCGAGGCCACCCTCGAGACCGACAAAGAAGTTCCATTGCAGACTGTTATTTTTCGCTATTTGCGCGAGGGTCTCCGCGCGTTGCCGCGCGCCACGCATTAGCTCTTCCTCGGAGGAAGGGGTGTGGCTAACGCCACTGTCAACTTCCATGCCCACCAATTCAAATTCGGAGCCGGAAGGAAAAGCCGGGGAGAAAACTTCCAAGGCCTGCTTGACGGCGTTGAGCTTCGGTCCGCGTTTGCTGCCGATGGCGATGACGATTTTGGGCATTCTTAGCCTGGGAGGTCGCCCCGATTGTAACGGCAGTCTATACAAATTTTCACGGAGAATTTTTGGAGAGGCTGAGGAAAACTCGGAAGGCTGAAATGCGTGCGCTTAGCGGCGTGGACGCACCACCGGAAGGCACATTCGGCGAGATGTCAGAGTCTTGGAGCAGAAGCCAAGATGGGATTCGGCTAAAATCTTAAGGGAACGGTCAAGTCGGAGCTTTCAGCGAAGTCTCAGAGGAATTGATGCAGGCAGACTATTCCAAATTAGAGGCGGGGCGGGAGAGGATTCTCAAGACCGCGTCCCGCATTGTGGTCAAGCTTGGCACGAGCACGGTGACGGCACCGGATGGAACGTTGTGCCTGGAGCGGGTCCAACCCCTGATTCAATCAGTCGCCCGCCTGCATGATGCCGGGAAACAAGTGGTGGTGGTGTCGTCAGGAGCTATCGGCTTGGGAAGAGGATGGCTTGGGCTGCATCGCTCGCGGCTCGAGGATCTGGCGACAAAGCAGGCGTGCGCCGCCGTCGGCCAGAGTTTGCTGATGAACGCGTACAAAGAGATGTTCTGCCCCTGGAACATCAAGGTGGCGCAGGTTCTTCTGACCGGAGAAGACTTCAGCAATTGGGGGCGGTACACCAAACTTCGCCGCACGATGGAGAAGTTGCTCAATCTGGGGGTGGTCCCCATCGTCAATGAGAACGATACGGTGTCGACAGCCGAGATTGAGTCCCTGGACGCGGAGAGCAGAACGGCCGCTTTCAGCGACAACGACCGCTTGGCTGCGCTCGTCATGAGCGGCCTGGATGGGGATGCGCTCATTCTTCTAACGAATGTGGATGGATTCCTTCAAAAGAGGCCGGCGGGTGCGGACGAGCAAACCGAGGCTAGCATCGTCCCATTGATCGAGAAGGTGACGCCGGAACTCAAGGCTCTGGCCTCGGGCCCAGCTGCCGGCGGGCGCGGGGGAATGCTGACAAAGCTCGAAGCCGGGGAAATCGCGATGAATTGCGGACGCATTGCCGTGATCGCGAATGGAACGAGGCCGGATATCTTGGAGAGGATCTTTTCTGGCGAAGCTGTGGGCACGGCTTTCGTGCATGCGCGGCGCATCCGGGGCAAGCGGCGCTGGATTGCTTACGCTGCGGGTGTGCGCGGGCGCGTAACCGTGGATGCGGGAGCGCGCCGCGCCATCACGCAGGGCAAGGCCAGCCTGCTGACGTCCGGGGTCGAGCGCGTGGACGGTACTTTCTCTCCGATGGATGTAGTGAGCATTGTGGACAGCAAGGGAAAGGAAATTGCGCGCGGCATTGTGACCTGCGCGAGCGACAAGGCAGAGGAAATGCTGAAGAGGAAAGGCGCGCTTTCGAACAAGATGCGCCAAAGCTCTTCACCGCATATTCTTGTAAGGCGCGATAACATTGTTTTACTGGAGCGGACGTGAGTTGCAACTCCCTAGATACCTCCCAGGTTTCGGTTGTGGAGGTTGCCAAACGCGCGAGGGCCAGCTCGCGCCACGTTGCCAGGCTTTCGAATGACGCCAGGAACGAAATCCTCATGGCTGCCGCGAAGGCGATTGGAGGTGGTGCGCAAAAGATTTTGGACGCCAATGCACGCGATTGCCGCCCGGCCGAATCGCAGGTGGCGTCGGGAAAAATGTCCGCTGCCATGTTTGCGCGCTTACGCGTGACGGGTAAAGGCATTGAAGAGATGGCGGCGCGTGTGCGTGACGTGGCTCGTTTGCCCGACCCCCTGGGGCGCAAGCTGGCAACGACGGAACTTGATGACAATCTCGTTCTTTATAAAGAGACGTGTCCTCTCGGCGTCGTGGGCATTGTTTTTGAGTCTAGACCAGACGTGGTGCCGCAAGTGGCGTCGCTGGCGCTGAAATCAGGGAACGCGTTAATCCTGAAAGGGGGCGCAGAGGCGGAGCATACCAACGAAACGCTCGTGGAGCTGTGGCGAAGCTGTTTGGAAGGCTTTTCGTCCGTGCAGGCGGATGTTGTGCAGCTCCTGCACACTCGGGCCGACGTTATGGAGCTTCTGACACTGGACCGCGACGTGGACCTGATTATTCCGCGAGGCTCGCGGGAATTTGTGGAGTTTGTGGCGCGCAACAGCCACGTCCCTGTTCTCGGGCATGGCGAGGGAATCTGCCACGTCTACGTAGATAGCGCGGCGGATGTGGAGAAGGCCATTCGGATCGCCGTAGATTCGAAGGCGCAATATTCAGCCGCGTGTAATGCGGTCGAGACGCTGTTGGTGCATCAAGGAATTGCCCAGAGATTTCTGCCGCGGGTCGTTGACGAATTGAAGGCGGCGGGTGTGGAGATTCGCGCGTGTTCGAAAACAGCGTCGCTACTAAAGAGAAAGGATGTTGTGCCAGCAAAGGAAGACGATTGGGCCACGGAGTATTCTGATTTGATTCTATCAATCAAGGTGGTTTCTGACTTCAATGAAGCTACTGCGCATATTGAGCGCTATGGCTCGAGGCATACGGAATCGATTATCACCGAAGATGTCGAGACCGCTCGGAAATTCATGGAGGAAATAGACGCCGCGGGGGTGTTTCACAACGCATCTACGCGATTCGCCGACGGTTTTCGCTATGGGCTGGGGGCGGAACTTGGGATTAGCACGAGCAAGCTCCATGCGCGCGGGCCTGTGGGCCTGGAAGGATTGACGACATACAAGTACAAACTGTTTGGAGATGGACATATCGTCGCGGAATATTCTCGCGGCGCGCGGCGGTTTAAGCACGTCGCAACTACGGGATGAGCGGAAGGGTTGAAGCGGTTTTGAAGCTGTAAGGCGGTCGGGGCGATCAAAGTTTGCCGCTGCCCACTAATTCACGTCCGCAGAGCGATCGCCTTCGTAGTGCATGATGTGGTAGTACGCTTCCCAACCGTCCCACAAAACAGGCGGGGCGATGTCAGTCTCGGGATCATCGAGAAATATTGAGAATGTTTGCACTAACTGCCGCGTACGAAAAATGCCTGTGAGCCAGTCTCCGCGATACCAATTCTTCCATTTGCCATATTCCGCCGCTTCTTCGGCTCGTTGAATTTGGTCGAACGAAGCCAACGCCTGGCCAACTTCCTCGTGGGCTTGGGTTTTGTGGCCGTTTGCTGCGTCCTGGATGGCTTTCGAAATTAGAAACAGCATCCAATTGCTTTCGCGATTGATGGCAATCATTGCCAGGACCTGCTCGCGATAGAAATTACGCCGCGCGATAGGCACTAGTGGCTCCAGGGCGAGAGCCTTTTTCCAAACCGCGTCCCATCGCGGCTGCGCGTCTCCGCATTGCTGGATTTCCTTGGCGGTGGTCTGGATGAGCCATTCCTTTGCGGAAAGCTGATTGGGAGGGAGGCCGAATCCTTCGAGGATGCGAGCCGACGACCACTTCGGCGCCTGGCTCGGAATTGCATAGAGCGGAGAATCAATCATGTAGGCCAACAGCATGCGACGCGCTTCAGTGTGGTACAGCTGGTCACCGTATTCATGAAGCGGATCGCCTAAATGCGCGGGCGCTTCGAAATATTCCCTGTAGAGCTCAGCAAGCTTTTCAGCCACTTTCTCCCCGAACTGCTCCTGGGCCCACTGCCGGTAGAATTCCTCCTCTGTATTCGCGCCAGTGGGGACTCCCTTCCAAACGGAATCCATGACGGCGCGGATGGACATGGTTACGGGACGAATGTCGCTCGTGTTCACTAGAAAATACTTGGTGGCTCCGGCTTTCGCATAGCGGCTAATCTCGGAGAAGCTGCGTCCCACGGGGACCATTTCTGTGAGCTGATTTGCTCGCCCATTCATCATCGCCACGTGATTATAGATTCCTTGCCCAGCTGAAACTTCGCCGTGATCTTGCAAATAGCCGTATCCATCGTCGGCCCAAACCGTGGAGACCTCGGGGGGAATCTTCAGGTCGCCTTGCTGGACAAGTCTTGCACCTTCCTGCCATAGATTGGTGACGAACTTCGCATCAGGGCGGGCCGAGCGCACAATCTGCATCTGATCGGCAATCGCTTGGCTGATGAGTGCGCCTAATGCCTTGTTGTTGTCGCGAACACGCGGATCCATGGACGCGTAAGTCACGTCGGAAAGACCGCGCAAGCCGACAGTCCAAAGTACTTCCTGATTGGGCAGATAAGAAGCCACAGCATTCTTCCAGGCGCGCTGCAAAATCTCCGGATGCTCGGAGTAGTTGTAGGGCACATCCTTGGGCCAACGCGCAACGTTCAGGCCAAGGGGAATCGCGTGATGCTGGGCGATAATCAATCCTCGTTTCGCTGCGAACTTTACCTGCGGGTCGTCAGGGAAAATCCAGGTCCCTGGAGCCACCATGTTCCCTTTCAAACGCAATATGGTCTCGAAGATTTTGTTCCACACTTCCAGCGAAATTCCGGTCTTGTCCTTCTCTTCTCCTGGCGCCCATCCCGTTAAAAGGTCTTCATCGTTGATGAAAAATCCGCGATAGGTGAAAACGGGTGGCGGGTAAGTTTCATTTAACGACGATGGCAACGTGATGGACGTGCGCCGGGCCGGCTGGTGGTCGGTCCAGTAGTACAGGGGATCGATCCCCAAATACTTCTCGGAAAATTGATAAACGGCATAGATTGTGCCGCGCGTGTCGGCGCCGGAAAGCACAACCACCTCGGTGGGGTGTCGTGGATTCCACTTCCCTTCGCGCAAAGAAATGGAGAAGGATTCGGGAGCAGTTAAATCGGCGGGTCGAATCTCGCTTGGAACGCTCGAGGATTCGCCAATAAAGATTGTGAGTGGTCCAGAATCCTCGGAGCGATGAATGATCCTTGGCCGCGTTCCAAGTACAGCCTGGAAATCCGCTGCTAGATCTTCCGCCGCTTCTTGGATGGGTTCGCCTTCCTCCGGGATAGTGAACAAACTTACTGTGCGATCCAGAATGACCGAACGCGGGAGCTGGCGCCTTGGTTCAGAGTCGCGCTTCGTCGCAGACGATTGTGAAGCCTCACATGGACAAAGCCAGCATCCGCAAGCCACGATGGCGATGGCCAGAATTCTTGCAATCGCGCGGCCCCAGCATATGACCACATGCGAAGCAGACGTTGGCTTCCGTGAACCTCGCTTGACTAGAAAATGAGTGTGCCGCCAAACCACCACTGGCGCTGCCCTCCGGTTCCGCCGAGACTGGCTTTCGTGGTCACCAGAGTGGAAGGTACGACTCTCGGGAGCCACTCCTGATTAGAACGTCACGCGCGCGCCAAGCCAAAGAACGCGGCTGCCGGAATCGTTGCCGAAAAAGCCCTGACCTGGCGGTGAGAGAGTGCTGGTAATCACGCCAAAATTCGGGTTAGTCGCGGTGCAAGACGGATTGGTCACGGTTGCCCCGCATGACGCGTTGGGGTTATTGAAATGCGGTGTGTTGGTGAAGTGAATGGCGTCGGCCCGGAACTGAAGCCCGATCCGCTCGGTGATCTTGAATTGACGGGCCAGGCTGAGGTTCATGTTGAAGTATCCCGGCCCTCGAAACGCACCGCGACCCGTGTTTCCGTAACGCAAATTCTGGGGGGGAGTTCCAGGTGGGTTTGGTTCAGCGAATGCCGTCGGATCGAAGTAGTGACAAGTGAGGTCCGTTGCCTTACACGTGGCGTTCGGCGTCGGCGGCTGTCCCCCGGTCAAGTGAAAGGGGCCGACGAGGTCAGCCGTTTGCGTCGAGCCATTCGCGCCCAGGGCACTCCCGTTCCCAGTCACTGTGAAGGGTAGGCCAGTCATCATGCTGACGGTCGGGCTAATCTGCCAGCCGCCTAGTATCCAGCTGGAGAACCCTTGCTTGGCCCAGCGCTGTCCCGTGCCGAACGGCACATTCAGCACCCCATAAATCTCGACGTCGTGAGTACGGTCGAAAGCTGCGGGTGCGTAGTCCTTTTGCCAGTACGCAGGGTGCGGGAAGAGCAGGAAGTTGAGTTCTTCGTCGTCCGAGTAGTCGAGCGCCCTCGACCAGGTCCAGACGGCCCCGAACGTAGACCCTTGTGCTAATCGGCGCGTAACTTTCGTCTGCAGCGAGTTGTACGAGTTGCTCTTAAAGGGTACCTCCCCATTGATGGTGGCGGTGTAGGTCTTGCCGAGCGCTTGGCTGAGCAGACCTCCCGCCTGGCCGGTTCCCGGCAGCGAGGCGTTGAGATTCATATTAACTAACGGCCGAATGTCGTGCGCGCCGACATATCCGGTTTGGAAGACGAATCCTTTGAATTCCTGCTCGACCGTGAGGTTGAACGAGTTAATGTACCCCCGATCAAAGGGACTCGGGACGGTTGTGGTTCCCGCGTTTGTGGGCAGCGGCACCACACCGGTGCTTATGTTTGGTGGTGGTATTAGCACAAGGCCAGTCTTGACGGAGTAGGGTCCATTAAGGTCGTTCGCGCCCAAGCCGGTGCCATTCGTCCCGGTCAAACTGGCCGCGGGAGTGAAGTCCTTCGTGTTCGCCGTCGGGTTCACGTTGTTCGAGACCACCGCAGCCGGGTACGCGTTCCGAAAGTAGCGCCAGTTGTTCGGATCGAGGCTCATGCCATAGCCAGCTCGGATGACTGTTGACTTGGTAAGCCGGTAGGCAGCGCCAAGTCGTGGTAGGAATCGGCCGCTTCCGACATCGACGCCATCGTTCTGCGGAACACTGCCATATCCACCGAGAAACACATTGCCCTCCGCTGGATTGAGCCAGCGCAGGCCTTTGCCATTGTCGCTGTAACCGAATGGATAATATTCCCAGCGGACTCCAAGATTCAGGGTGAGTTTAGGAGTCACCTGCCACTGGTCACGCACGTACCAGGCCCACTGGTTCCAGCGCAGAGCAACCGGATTGAAGAGTAGGTAGGCCTTGCCCGTCTGGCTCGGCAGACCGAGCAGGAAGTCGGCAAAAGAGTTGAAATAGGTTGGGGTCGTTCCAGGCAAAGAGGTGACATCTCCGTTGAACAGGAAGGAGCCACGTGCTGTCTGGAAGCTGCCACCCTGCGGTTGGAAATGATTAATTTGCGTGTGGTTCCACTCAATGCCGCCGCGAAGGTTATGCCTTCCGCGCGTCCAACTCAGGTTTGCGCCGCTCACGAATTGGTTGTCGCGGAACAGGTAGGGGTTGCCGGTATTCGGGTTTCCGATATTCAAGCTTGCCGCGGAGGAATTGATCTGGAATGCAGGCAAGCCGTTGTAAAGGTAGTTGGCAGCAGGTACGCCGGCGCCGTTTGTTCCGGGGATCTTGAGCAAGTCTAGCCCTTTGGGTGAGCCGAGATCGAAGGACGCTCCAAGTCTTTGGCGGGTATAGCCGAAGTTCCAGTCGAACAGCAGGTTCGGAGCAAAACTGTAGGTAGCGCCGAGACCGACGCTTTGGATCAGGCCCGGAGCGTTGCCAAGTTGCCCGCCGTTGGTCGCGTCTCCCCCGGCGTCCCCCAGCAGGGGTGGATCGAACACGAGTATCCGTGAGAGGCTGTAACGCCCCCACACCATGGACTTTTGCGTCGGAACGTAGTTGATCTTGATGTCGGCATTGTCGCGGTTGAATAGTGCGGTTCCGCTCCCAAAGAAGTTATTCAGACCGAGGTTATTAGGGCCGACCTCCTGTGCGATCGAAGGCTGCAGCAGCTGAAGCAATGCGGCGGATGCGGGGTCGATCCGGTTCGGACAGATCACGTTCAGCACGCCGTTGCAGGAGATCTGCTGCTTTCCAGCGCCATGCGCATCGCCCGTGGCTGGATCGTAGATGACCGGATTTCCGGGGAGATTGCTGAAGTCACCGCTTGCCATTGCCGGCGTTGGCAAGGTCCGGGTATCCGGTCCGGCTTTCCCCCGCTGCGTGGTGCGCTCGTAGTCCCCGAAGAAGAATAGCTTGTCCTTTTTGATTGGGCCACCAAACGTTCCGCCAAACTGATTCTGGTTGTTCCTGTTAATTGTCGTGCCAGGGCGCGAGAAGTAGTTGAGCGCGGCGAAATTTTGGTCCGTGTGGAACCAGTCGCCACTGCCATGGAATTTGTTCGTGCCCGACTTGATCTGCACATTGACGGCCGCACCTCCCGCCATGCCCTGCTCGGCATCGAACGAGTTGGTGACGATGTTGACTTCCTGAATTGCATCTGACGGCGGTACATAAGCTACGTTGGCGGGGAGCCAGGGGTAGGCGTCCTGAACGCCGTCAATTCGCGTGTTGACCGACTGATTAGATTGCCCGTTTACGTTTGTGTTCATCGCTCGCTCCGGATTGCCGGCGAGCGAGTTGGTCTCCGAGGTCAGTCCGGCGCCAGGAATGAGCTGGAGTAGAGACTGGAAGTTTCGCCCTTGGCTGCCCGCGGAGGGTAATTCGTCGACCTCGCGGCTCGTCAAGTCGCTATGTACGTCGGCCTTGTCGGTCTGTAGAAGCGGCGCCTCGGCGGTGACAGTTACATTTTGCGTTGCAGCCGCGATCTTGAGCCGCGCGTCTACGCGAGCCACTTCATTCCCTGCCACATGCACGCCGGGCGTAACCTGGGTCTCGAATCCCACGATAGAAACGGTTACCTTGTAAATCCCCGGAAGAAGCGCGCCGAAACGATAAATCCCGTTCAGGTCCGTCGCGGTTTCTTGCGCTACTCCCTTGCCCACATCCAGCGCTTCCACTTTCGCGCCACTTACAGCGGCTCCGCTAGGATCCGTGACCGTGCCGGTTATAGAGCCATAGAGCACTTGCGCGGAGCTTTTCGACGCCAATGAAACGAGTACCCCACAAAGCAGCGCAAAGATTGCGATTCGATTTAGTTTGATTACCGAACTATAGGAAGATTCCAAGTGAGAAACACGCTCGGACATGAGATTACCTCTCTTCTCTTGGCGCTGACGAGGCCATCGTGCAGGAGCCGATGCTTCGCTCGCGCTGGTTTACTTATCTATCTAGCACCTGTGGCCAATCCCTGCTGATTGGGCACCGTTGGGGGCTACTGCTTCGGCCTCTTGCCGTTCAACGATGGGGCCGAAATGCTTTTGCAAGACCAAAGCTACCGTTCCACGTAAACGCGCCACGCTGGGCTCGGCGTCCGCTGGCCTGACGCGAGGTGGCTTGCCCACCAGCGTCGCGGCAGCAACGCCAGCTTCAATCCCAGACCCAAACCGGCCCCACAGGCGCGTAAAATCTCCGACAAACACAATTTCTTCCGGCGAAAGTCCGGCCACAATCATGCGCAGGCCGCGGCCAATCGCTTTTGCCATGCGATCAAGTGCCCCCAGTGCCAGCGAGTCACCGCCCTTGGCTAGAGAGAGCAGCCCTTTGAAGGTTGGGCAATCCGACCCGCCCGATTCCTGGTAATAACGCAGCGCCGCCCAATTCGAGGCGTACACTTCCCAGCAACCACGCCCGCCGCAGCCACACTGCGGACCATCTGGATCGAGTGGCACGTGGCCAAATTCGCCAGCCATGCCATTTAGCCCGCGAACCAGATGGCCATTGCTGAAAATGCCCACGCCTACGCCTTCAGACACGGTCACGACGACAAGATCTCGCGTCCTCTCGGCTTGCCCAAACCACACCTCGGCAAGTACGCAAGCGTTGGCAGCGTTCTCCAATTCCACTTTCAGGCCGGTGGCCTTCTCTAGAGGACCGCGTAAATCGAATTCCTGCCACTTCAAATTGGGAGCAAATACGACCCTTTGTTGCTTGTCGTCGAATCTGCCCGGCACACTGATGCCGATTCCTTCAAAGAGCAAACTCGCGTGACTAGACATCATTTGCAGGATTTTCCCGGACAGTTTGGCCGCTGCAGTCACCGCATCCGGGGGAGTTGAAATTGCTTGTTGAGATAGGAACCGGCCATTTGCGTCGGAAACGGCAACTGTCGTCGCAGCTGGCCGCAGATCTACTACCACGATGGCGCGGCGGTCGTTTAATTGAAGGAACGTCGGCCTACGGCCTCGCGGAAGACGTCCAGTGGACCCCTCCACCACCCAGCGCTCTCCGACCAGTTGCTCGATAATCTGAGAAACCGTGCTGCGTTGCAGCCCGGAAACGCGCGCGAGGTCCGCACGGGAGATCGGCTGGCGGCGCCGGATGAGATTTAATACAACCCCGCGATTAATGTCGCGAGCGGTTTGGATAGAAGCGATTTGCGTGTTGGTGAAATTGAGGCGCCGCATTTGATTGCCAATCCGAACTATATCCACGCTTCGTCAGCGAAATCTTGCCAACTTACGTGGGGACTTACTTAATTTGGTAGCCGAACTATATGCCGTTTCCCCGTCTTGTCAAGGGTATTCTCACCGGACAAGCCGCGACCGAATTCCAAACTACATCGGCCAGCGTGAAACCGGAGCAATGGATCCGCTCGCTCGACTCAAAGCACGTCTTCCGGATTTCGCAGCAGTTTCCGTGCAATGCACCGGACAATGACGTAATAGCGATCAAAAAGAACCGTCATCGCCGCACCTCGTCGTTCCTGCAGAAAGGCCACGAGCTCCTCGTTCGTTAGTTTGGAGAATTCAGCGCGCTGCCGGAGAGGATAAACCCGCCGACGCGGCAAGAGGCAAACTTTGACTGGTCACGTCTCTTAAGCCTCACAGCCTCAGGCCGTCTCTGAGAGTCTGCATTGCGCTACCGACGCAGCAAGGAGGTTCCGGTTCGATGAGAAACGAGATGTCGAGTGCTAATCTGATCGCTTTTTGCCTGGGCGACGGCTCCCCGCTAAACAATCCTGGTTGGTAAAAAAACCAGAAGGTACTCCGGTGCCTTAGCCTATGCAAGTTCAAAAAAACCTACAACCGCTGTAGGACAAAAAACTACCCCTTGCGAATTTCTGAGGATTTCGGCGTGAGGTGCTCTGACCCATGATGATTGGGAAGATGACCTATCGAGATACTGTCGGACAATGGCGACAGTGGCCACGAAGGTAGTCCAGTTTTTGTTTCTCAGGCAACTTAGTCTCAGCTTTTGGACTCGACTTTGTTTTGAGTCCCCGAATCAACTTGATTTCGCATAAGGGAATCAATATAGTTGCCCGGGTCTTGGTACCACGACATAAATATATCAGGCTTGTTCAACGAGCGGATGTGGCTAGTTTTGCTTGACAAGCAGGCGGGGCAATCTTGTTTTATTTCCCAATTGACGGCTCGCATGCTGATCGTGCTTGGTGCGTTGCCGGCGATGCAAATTGTCCTCGGCGAGTTCGTTGCAACAAGTCGTATAGGCCCCGATGAACAACACTGTCCCACTGGAACCGGTTCGCGTATATCTGTTAATCGAAAACCGCCTTCTGCGCGAAGCATTAGTTCGACTTTTTCGCAAACGACCTGACCTCGCGGTCGTTGGACAGAGCGCTCAGTCGGATCTGCCGCTTCAGGACGTCCTTGATTCGAATTGCGACGTACTGGTGATCGGTTCTTTTCAGGCCAATTGGCTTCCAGCTGATTTTCCTCTCGACAATTTAGGACAACTCGGCTTCAAAGTCATCTTGATCGGCATGGACGCAGATGAGAAACAATTTATGGCCGCCGTCCGCGCCGGCGTGATCGGTTTTTTATTGAAAGATGCGTCGGCTTCGGATGTTGTGGCGGCTGTGCGCGCTGTGTCTCGAAACGAGGCGATCTGCCCTCCCCAACTTTGCGCGCTGCTTTTTCAGTTCATCGCTCAAACGGCAAAGGAATTACCGCTGCGAAGCGCCGCGGCAAAGCTCGAACTCACTTTGCGTCAACAGCAATTGGTTTCTCTTGTCGCCAATGGCCTGACAAACAAAGAAATCGCTTCGCGCCTTAGTCTGTCAGAGTTTACGGTAAGAAATCATATTCACCGAATTCTGAAGCAGGTAAACGCCGAGAGCCGCCGTGAGGCTGTTGATGTGATCCGCGCCTTTGGCTATGCCTTAGGGGCATGACATTTTTCTCAGGCTGTCTACTTCCCACTCCGAGCAAGGCGCGCCTGACCAAAAGCCTAGTTAAGACATAAAATCGTTGGTCCCATGAAATCTCTGTAGCAACTGTGGAACATACGGCGCTAGACTAAGACTCCTTCCTCTGCCAAGACGAGAACGAGCAAAGAGCGACTTTCAGCGCAGCCCGCCGTCGTAGTAGAATCACAGGCGAATGGGCAAAAAGAGACGCGAACCAGTATCGCCGGACGTGCTGGCATTCCTACGAAACCAACCTCATCTTCAGCTTTGCAAAAAAGTTCGGCACTTGGGGATCGACAAATTCTTCGCGCACATCAGAAACGCCAACTGCGAAGTGTGCATAACGTTCCTGCGGCAACTAGATTGCGAATCGAACGTGCTCTCCCTGCTGACCGGGAACAGGATTTAGCGCGTTTAGCACATTTTTGGAGTGACCAACTCAGAGTCGCCGCGCCATGCGGACGGTGTACACCTCATGACGGAGAATGACCTATGCTTCAGCAGCGCCGATTCCCGCGAGTGTCACTCCCGAAGGGCATGTCGGTGGCATGGTACGGCAACGACCTGCAACTTTTTTCGAGCGTTCAGACCATTGGCATGGGCGGCTTGTTCATTTCCACTCCCAATCCCGCGCCGGTGGGCACGAAGCTGCGACTGGCTTTTCAAGTCCCCGGCGGAAACGTCCAGCCGGAGGCCATCGTGCGAGACGTGGCTCCCGGCAAGGGGATGGGTGTCGAGTTCACGAGAATGGAGTGGAAGGAACAGATCTTGCTCCAAGACTTGATGGACCGCTTACTGCGCTGAATTATTGGTTGCCGTTTTGGTTTTTGTGGACGGCTGGCTTTCATCCTCGGCACGAACTGCGTCTCCGCACTGCCTGCATTTCGGATCATGCTTCCATTCCACCGCAGCGTAACGCTTGCCACGGGCCGGACAAATGAACCGCCTCGTAAGCTGCCAATCTCGCGGGTGTTTAGATGCGTTTCGTTCCGGCGATCCATATTATTCGGCAAACCATTTCGAGCCGGGAAACGTTGAGGAGGCGGGGGTGATCCTTCTCGGAAATTCACCCCCGGTCACGCTACTAACGCGGAAAGTAGTTTCCGGGGATACACCTTACAGAAGCAATCCGGTGAACAGTTGCATTCGCGTTCGGGTAAAACCCTTGATTTGGAGGTCGGACAGGCATAGTGTTCCCCGTCGCGGGCCGTGTGTTGGCCGATGACTAAATTTGAAATAACCCCCAATCGGCAGCGGCCCGCAGTGCAATCGGTCTGAGTTGCCGAACAACTATCCTCGATAGCAAGTTAGAAGCTAAGAAACAAGTAAGTGCGACATGTTGAAAGGTGCTTTATGGTTTGCTCGCCACTAGCCGAACGACGTCCGTCTCTCGGCGACCGGCGAAATCTGCCTTGTCCCGAACGATCTCGTAGTGCACGATCTCCAGAGAATCAAAGAGATGAAGCATTGCATTGCGGCGGTTGTTAAATTCGGGGCCGCATTCCATCACAACGATTCCGCCGGTCTTGAGCGAGTCAACAACCTTCTCAACCGGCACCACGGGCATGGTCCAGCTAAACAGAATCAGGTCGAACCTCTGCTTTCCAAAATCGTAGTCGCTATCTCGAACCGCGGAAGTGTGCAGGGTCAAACCAAGCTCCTTCGCCCGCTTTTGAGCAATGGTGATGCCCCCGTCAGCAGGATCGAACCCCCAAACGTCCCATCCGAGACTTGCCAAATAGATGGCGTTTCGCCCCTGTCCCATTCCATAATCCAACGCCACGCCGGGTCGCCTGCCTTTCACGGTTTCCATCAAGAAGGCGTTCGGTGCGTGGTTGAAATTGGAATTAGGGTCGAGATAGTAACGACTCCAGTAGTCCGCCTCTAGGGTGTTGTGTTCCGTACGAAGCAATCTGATCCTGCGAGTGATCTCGGATTCGGCGACCCCATCTGCCTTGAGCTTGGCAGCATATTTTTCAAATATCTGCTCGTTTGTTAGCGACCAATGGTTTGCCTCTTGCAACGTCGGTACGAAATCTGCGCGAAATGTGTAGTAGAACTCGTATTCAAGCTTCTGACCGAATGCGAGTGCTGAATGCAAGAAGATCGCAAGCACTGCTGCTGTCCGCACCGTCGCACCGCAAGGTATCACCCTCCTGCTCTTGCGTAGGTACAGTCGCAGCACAAGAACCTCCGTCTTGACTCAAGTCATAAGATATGGATGCAAGAGTGACAGAAGACGTTCATAGGCAACAGCGCCCACAACCGCAAAGACCCGGCTATGCGATGGACTGCAATCCGCCGTCGCCCCTGTCAATTTTGACAGTAGTGCGAGTCCGCAACCCACACGGACCATCCTCGAATGGACACCCTCAAGCACATCCAGACCAAGGGATTTCATCAGGAAGTAACGCAGTGCTTAATCGGCGGCGTAGCCCTAGTGTCGCTCACAGTTGTCTGCTACCGACTGCATCTCAATGTCGCAACCGCCGCACTCGTCTACGTTATTGTCATCGTGTTACTAGCCCGCACCGGAGGCTATGTTTCATCAATGGTTGCCTCCGTCCTCGCTAGTTTCTGTCTGGCGCACCTTGCTCCTCCTACATATTCCTTTCGAGTGGACGACCCGCTGGATGTTGTGGCGGTCGCGGCCTTCTCGATCGCGTCGTTGGTCGTCGCTCTCCTAATGTCCAGACTCCGCAGAATGACAGTGGAAGCCATCTCAAGCGTGGACCGCAGGTTACTTGATTTGGAAGAGCGGGAGCGAGCTTGGGTCGCGAGAGAGCTTCACGACGATGTCAATCAACGACTGGCATTGGTGTCGGTGGGTCTGGAGGTTTTGGTCAGCCACATTTCCGATTTGGACTCGACAGCTCGTCAAAGCCTCAAGCAAATACGGGAGCAGGTTTCAAACCTGGCGACCGACGTCCACGCACTATCGCGCCACCTACACTCCTCAAACCTGGAATTGCTTGGCATTGTGGCAGCCGCGAAGCGTCTCTGCAAAGACCTTTCAGAAAAACACGTATTGGAGATCGAGCTGCACTCTGACGGCATCCCGAAGAGTTTGCCCCAAAACATTGCCATTTCTCTATTTCGGGTCCTACAGGAAGCTCTTCAGAACGCGATCAAACATAGCAGATCAGGGCATTTCGTAGTACATCTCAACGGCCTACCGGGTGGGATTGAGCTGGACGTGCATGACGCCGGAGTCGGATTTGATCCCGAAGCGGCGATGAGGAGCAGCGGGCTTGGTCTTATCAGTATGCAGGAGCGAATCAAGCTCATCAAAGGTGAGTTTTCAATCGCCTCTCAAGTCAATTCCGGTACCACTATACATGCCAAAGTGCCTCTACCAAGCTAGAAATTGGACGCGCGAACTGAAGGAGGCTAAATCCTTATCGATAGTTTGCATGAAGGTTCGTGCTGTTGTATCCCGCGTGTCTCTCATTTGAAGGGGACGTTCTTTTAACCGATTGAACAATCTCATTCCAAGGCCAAAACCGGCTTATTGGAAAATATGGAAAATGAAGCCGCTGCCTAAATCGCTGTAAGTGGTTGAAAAGAATGGAGCGGCCTATCGGAATCGAACCGACACCTGAACCTTGGCAAGGTTCCGTACTACCACTATACTAAGGCCGCTTAACTGCCTTCATTATATAACACGCCTGAGCGAACAGCTACAAGCCCCCGCCTTCGGCGCCGTGAATGCGCTACTGCCAAGACGAAGTGTGATCAGGAGACCTGCGTAACACGGGCGGTTTTTACCACGGGAGACCGGCGCTGGCGCTCAGCGAAGCGTGTTGCTTTTTCCTTGTCGGTGTACACGCGGCCGAACTTTTCGCCATCGGCGTAGTAAACGCTGACCAGCCAATGGTGATGTTTCCGGCGGCGGTCCCTGGTGAAGGAATCCTTGTCTTTGCTCGATGCTTCTTTTGTCACTTTGGGCGTCTCACTCTCTGAAGGATCTGCACGGGCACTATCTCAAGGAGCCGCGCGCCGCGCAAGTATCGATGGGGATACTAACACGCCAACTATTACACCAAAAAATCGGCGGAGGCGAAACGGAAAATGTATTCGACCGGAATAATCGTGAACCCGGCGACTGCGGCTATTCCGGACCATATTCCGTGGATTACTCTTATAAGATGCCTTTGCGCCTGCTCAGGTTTTGCGGCTTGAGATGGCATGGCCGCGAAAGGGAGCAGGAGCGCTTTTTCGTTGCAAAATGCAGCATTTTTGTGGAGTTGGGTAGCGGCTCCAGGCCAATTTGGCAACTGCCGGCCCATGTGCTACGCGAACAAATTGTTGTGACCCATGAAACATTTTCCCGGTTCTTTCGTCTATACAGGTGAGGAGAAGATAAGCTGCAATGTGGCGGAGCAACATCATGACGATGCCAGCGACAAAACAACCGCCCCTGTTGGAAGACCTGCGAAATCATTCGCAGGAGCAGGTTGCGGAACTGCGCGAACTTCTGACCGCAGGGGGCCCGTCGCGCCCCGATCCACGCCGTCCCGGCTTCTATGAAATAGAAGGCCGTGCACACACTTACTATGTTTTCAAATATCCGTCGGGCGCAAAAGTGCTCTTGATCGCGGTTTGGGAACGCGACCCGGTCGCAGAAATGGTTGCGTATTCCTGTTCCTGCCCGGCGGCTTGATTTCTTCGGTTTCCTTGAGCGAAAAAAATGAATGAGCGCCCCGATTGAAATCGGGGCGCTTTTTTTTAGTCCTCGTCGAGGTCCAAAGCGGCGGAGTTAATACAATAGCGCAGACCCGTGGGTTGCGGGCCGTCGTCAAATACGTGTCCGAGATGGGCATCACAGCGGCTGCATTTCACTTCAACGCGCTGCATCCCGTGACTACCGTCTGATTCCTCAGCAACCGCTTCTTCGTTTGCAGGTGCGTGGAAACTGGGCCAGCCGGAGCCGGAATGATATTTGGTCTCAGAGCGGAATAGCGGCAGGCCACAACAGACGCACTTATAGGTTCCGGGCGTTTCCGTATCTTCATACTCCCCCGTGAAGGGAGGTTCGGTTCCCTTCTGGCGGGTTACGTAATATTGATTCGGTGTGAGCTGCTTCTTCCAAGCCCGCTCGTCTTTCTTAACTTTTTCTGCCATTTTTGACTTTTCCTTAGATCCCGCCTGCTCGAGGCAAAGTGGGATCCTAAGGAAATCGTACAGCAAGTGATTGAAATCCGCGCTGCTGCGAAGGCGAATTGACATGCGCAGCGATTTGCCTTACCTTTGAATTTCGCAATGAAATACATGCACACTGCCCGGGCGCATCGCCACCATCATCACGGCCACATGCCGCGCCCGCTGAGGTGTGTATAGCAAACCGCTAAACAAAAGCACTCTTCGGCCCGCCGGCTTAAGCAAGCGTGGCGGGTTTTTTGTTTTTAGAGCCGAGAAATCTTGGGAGGGATAAGGATGAAGATTGATTTTCAGAAAAGCGGCGGGCTGGTGCCGGCCATTATTCAAGATGAACGAAGCGGCGACGTCTTGATGCTTGGCTTCATGAATGAAGACTCGCTGAGAGAGACGCAGCGTTCCGGCGAAGCGGTGTTCTTCAGCCGCTCCCGCAACAAACTTTGGAAAAAGGGTGAGTCCAGTGGGCACGTCTTGCGCGTCCGGGAAATTCGTGTGGATTGCGACGCGGATGCGCTGCTCGTGCGCGTGGAAACAATGGGGCCCGGCGTTTGCCACGAAGGATACCGGAGCTGCTTTTATCGCGCGTTCGAACCGGACGGCGGAGAGAAAGTCATCGCAGAACGGACTTTTTCACCTGAGGCAGTCTACGGATCGGAGAAGAGCCGATGAGCTTGTTGAAACTGGGAATCCCGAAAGGCAGCCTGCAAGAAGCGACGCTGGACCTGTTGGCACGGGCGGGCTGGAAAATTACGCTGAGTTCGCGGAGCTATGTGCCCACGATTGATGATCCCGAGATTGAATGCCTGATGGTGCGCGCGCAGGAAATGGCACGGTATGTGGAAACTGGTACGCTGGACGCCGGAATTACTGGGCACGATTGGGTGGCGGAGACCGAAGCGGATGTCGAGGAACTGTCCGAGCTTGTTTATGCCAAGCAACGACTGGCGCGCGTGCGTTGGGTGCTGGCGGCGCCGGAAGATTCGAAAATTCGCGGACCGCGCGACTTGGAAGGCAAAGTGATTGCCACAGAAGTTGTGCAAATCACGCAAAAATATCTTGCGAAACACGGCGTAAGGGCGCGGGTGGAATTTTCCTGGGGCGCGACGGAGGTAAAAGTACCGCAGCTTGCGGATGCCATTGTCGAGGTGACCGAAACCGGGTCGTCCCTGCGTGCGAATCGGCTGCGCATAGTGGATACGGTTCTCGAATCGGCAACGGTTTTTATCATGAACCATGCAGCCGCAGGAGATTGCTGGAAGCGCCAAAAAGCGGAGAATCTGATTCTGATGCTGCAGGGCGCCATCGCGGCGGCGAGCAAAGTGGGTCTGCTTCTTAACGTGCACCGAAACGATTTGCCTGGGGTTCTGGCCGTGCTGCCGGCGCTGAAGAAACCGACGGTTTCTGCTTTGAGCGATCCCGAATGGGTTGCAGTAAATACGATCATTGAGGAATCTGTGGTGCGGCAAATTCTTCCAATGCTGAAAGCGGCAAAGGCCGAGGGCATCGTTGAGTATCCCTTGAATAAAATCGTGCTGTGATGCGAATCCTGAAGCTAACACCGCAGACGGAGAAGGGGCTGCTTGCCAGGCGTGCGCAGCAAGATGCTGAAGCTTACAAAATTGCGGCGGAAATCGTGGAAGACGTGCGCAAACGCGGCGATGTGGCGCTTTTTGCTTATACAAGGAGATTTGACGGCGCCGATTTGGCCAGAACCGGAGTTTGGATCGAGGAAAGAGAAATTCGCGCTGCTCGAAAGGCAACAAGCGTTAAGTTTCGAAAAGCCCTTGAGAACGCTGCGGAGAATGTCCGCCGCGTAGCCGAAAAACAGCTTCCGCGGCCCTGGACGGTCGAGACAACGCCTGGCGTGAAGATTCACCAGGTTGTCAGGCCCATTGAAGCGATTGGCTGTTACGTCCCCGGAGGGCGATTCTCACTTGTTTCGACGCTGGTCATGACAGTAGTGCCTGCCAAAGTTGCGGGTGTTCCGACGATTGCGGCTGTCTGCCCGAAACCAAACACTGAACTGCTGGCTGCAGCGGGAATCCTCGGCATCGAACGAATCGCACGAATCGGCGGAGCACAAGCGATTGCGGCGCTGGGTTATGGCACAAAGAGTGTGCCACGAGTGGAGAAGATCTTCGGACCAGGAAACAAGTACGTTACCGCGGCCAAGCAAATCGTCAGCAATGAGTGTGCGATTGATTTGCCTGCTGGGCCCACAGAGGCCATCGTTTTCGCCGAGCATGGCAATGCGCAGTGGATTGCGGCCGACATTCTTGCGCAGGCCGAACACGCCAAGGATGCCGCAAGCTTTTTTGTGACGACTTCGCGAGGGCTGGCTTCTGAAGTACAACGTGAGGTCCAAACGCAACTCGAAAAGATGCCTAACAGCCTCGCGCATTGCTCGACGAAGGCTTCAGGAGCAATCCTTCTCGCTGAGTCGGCAAGTCAGGCTTGTGAATTCATCAGCCGGTGGGCACCCGAGCATCTCAGCCTCCCGGAAAACGGAGAGAAACTTCTTTCGCAGGTTCGCGCGTCGGGAACAGTCTTTCTTGGCCCGCGGGGAGCGCAGCCGCTCGGCGACTACGCCACGGGAAGCAATCACGTTCTGCCAACGGGAGGCTGGGCGCGCACGCGCGGCGGACTTTCCGCAGCCGACTTTGTAAAATGCATCAGCGTACAAACCATCACCAGCAAGGGATTCCACCAGCTTGCCGAAGCGGTGGAAACTCTTGCGGAATCGGAAGGCTTGGTGGCACACCGCAACGCTGTGAGAGTCCGCCGATGAAAGTGCAATTGCCAGTGCGCCAGGCCATTCTGGATCGCCGCACCTACGAGGCGCCCGCCGAAGGACGCTCGGGCAAAGTGCGGCTGGACTTCAATGAAAACACTTCGGGCTGTTCGCCGGCGGTTCGCCGCGCGCTGGCAAGACTCACGATCAAGCAACTGGCGATGTATCCGGAGTATCAGAAGCCGACGGAGCGGCTTGCGCGCTACTTCGGCGTCAGCCCCGAGGAGCTGCTGCTCACTAATGGTGGAGATGATGCGCTGCGCGTTTTCTTTGATACGTTTGTCGAGCCGGGCACCAGCATTCTGATTTGCGAACCGACTTTCCCCATGTACCGCTATTGGGCAGAGATTGCGGGAGCGCAAGTCCGCGCGCTTTGTTACGGAGGGAACATGGAATTCCCCATCGAACAAGTCCTTGCGGAGGTGCGCAAAAATCCGCGCGTGCTATTTATCGCCAATCCCAATAATCCGACGGGCACACTGATTGGCGAAAAAGAGCTGCGATGCATCCTGGAAGCGGCCACCCAAACAGTGGTGGTAATGGACGAAGCCTATGCGGAGTTCTCCGATTTCACAGCGTTGCCGTGGATTCATAAATATCCGCAACTGTTCATTGCGCGCACATTTTCAAAAGTTGCAGGGCTTGCTTCCTTGCGGCTTGGAGCAGTGATCGGGTGCGGCGACTCGCTTGCGCTCGTGAGACGCGCGATGCCTCCTTTTCCTGTGAATCTCGCCGCCTTGGTTGCCACTGCGGCTGCCATCGGCGACTCCGCCAGAATGCGGGCTTATGTGGCCGAAGTGAAACGGCTGCGAGTATGGGTGGCCGAGGAATTGTGCGAATTGGGAGTCAAGACGTACCCGAGCGCAGGAAATTTCTTGTTGGCGGACTTCGGCCCTACAGGACCAGCTCTTTTTCGAAAGTTGGAGGTGAAAGGCATCCTGCTCCGTGATCGTAGCAAGGACATGGGCAGCGGTTTCGTGCGCATCACGATGGGAACTGCGGCCGAAATGCGGCAACTGCTCAAGACTATTCGAAAGGAATGTAAACCGGCGGAGCGAACCAAGTCGTTTGAAACAAATTAAACATGGCTCGCACGGCAACAATCCATCGAAAGACGAACGAGACCGACATCCGGTTGAAACTCGATCTGGACGGGCGCGGAAAGGCTTGCATCGCCACGGGGATCCGCTTCTTCGATCACATGCTCGACTTGGTTGCCCGCCACGGAGCTTTTGACCTGGAAGTGACCGCGCGCGGCGACCTCGATGTGGACCAGCACCATACCGTGGAAGACGTGGGCATCACTCTTGGTGAGGCCCTGCAAAAAGCTCTCGGCTCGAAACGCGGCATTTTGCGCGCGGGCTATTTCCTGATGCCGATGGATGAAACGCTGGCCGCCGCAGCCGTTGACCTTAGTGGCCGGCCTTGTTGCGTCGTGAAGGCGAAAATCGCGGCGGAATGCGTTGGAGATTTTCAAGTGGAGCTCATGGAGGATTTTTTTCAAGGTTTCGCGCAGGCCGCGAAAGCAAATGTTCATTTAAGCGTTCTGTACGGACGGTCTTCGCATCACCAGGTCGAAGCGGCATTCAAGGCGTTCGCGCGCGCGTTACGTTTTGCCGTGGCGAAAGACAAGCGCCTGGGAAGGGTCTTGCCCAGCACGAAAGGGCTGCTATGAGAATCACCATCATCGACTACGGAGCGGGCAACGTGCCTTCCGTCGAGCGCGCGTTGCAGCGGCTCGGCGTCGAACCGGAACGCACTAATTCACCGGACAAAATTGGAACAGCAGACTCGCTGCTTTTGCCGGGAGTGGGACATTATGCGGCTTTGGTTCGGGCGCTCGACCAGCAAAAGATGCGCGCGCCTTTGGTCGGTGCCATCAAGCACGGTGTTCCTTTCTTAGGCATTTGCCTCGGCCTGCAGGTCCTTTTCGAATCAAGCGCAGAGTCGCCACAATTGCACGGTCTGAATCTGCTGCCGGGAAGAGTGTGCGCGCTGCCGTCTACCGTGAAACTTCCGCACATGGGTTGGAACCAGATCGCGTTAAATTGCGAATCGCGATTGCTCGCCGGAATCGCCTCCAGCGCGTACTTTTATTTTGCGCATTCCTATGCCGCGCCCGATTCAAGCGGCTCAACCACTGCCACTTGCGTTCACGGATCTTCCTTTGCCGCGGTGGTAGAAAAAGAGAATATTTACGGCGTACAGTTCCATCCAGAGAAAAGCGGCGACTCCGGCTCCCGCTTGCTCCAGAATTTCCTGAGGATCGCGGCATGAGTCTCTCGCACCGCATCATTCCCTGCCTCGATACGGACGGAGCACGCGTTGTAAAGGGCGTGAATTTCGTCGGCCTGCGCGATGCGGGTGATCCCGTTGCTTTAGCCGCGCGCTATAACGAAGAAGGGGCCGACGAGCTTGTCGTCCTCGATATCGCCGCTTCGCGGGACCGGCGGCCCACCTTTTTGGAGACCATCCGGCGAGTCGCGGCAGAGCTTTCCATTCCGCTCACAGCCGGCGGTGGCATTCGAACCCTCGAAGACGGCCGCGCCGTTGTGAGAGCGGGCGCGGACAAAGTCACGGTGAATACTGCAGCTGTCAAGCGCCCAGAACTTATCTCTGAACTCTCGCGCGAATTTGGTGCGCAGGCCGTCGTCCTGGCCATCGATGCCAAACGCACCGGGAACCATTGGGACGTCATAGTTCGCGGCGGGCGCGAGTCCGCTTCTCGAGACGCGATCAAGTGGGCCAAGAAGGGAGTCGAAATGGGAGCTGGGGAGATTCTAGTTACCTCGGTGGATCGCGACGGAACGCAAGCAGGATTCGACACGGAACTCACGTCCGCGATTTCGAAAGCCGTCTCTGTTCCAGTGATTGCTTCAGGCGGTGCAAAATTGCCGGAGCATTTTCTCGAGATCTTCCAGGAAGGCGCAGCCGATGCGGCCCTGGCTGCCTCGATCTTCCACGATGGCGTGCAACCTATTCATGCGCTAAAAGAATTTTTGGCCGGCAAAGGCATTGAGGTTCGCCTCCCGTGCTGATTCCCTGCATCGATCTGCAAGACGGGCAAGCCGTTCAATTGGTGCACGGCCGCAGGCGCGAACTCGCCGTTGCCGACGTCTTCGGGCTTCTCCAAAGATTCAGCAGGTATCCATGGCTTCATGTCATTGACCTTGACGCGGCCATGGGCAAGGGATCGAATGAAGCGCTTGTCCGCACGCTCTGCGCCCGAGCGCGAGCGAAATTTGAAATGAAGGTTCGCGTAGGCGGCGGGATTCGCACGGTTCCGCGCGCCAAAACAATTGCCGCCTGGGGAGCAAGCCAGATTGTCATCGGGAGCGCAGTTTTTAGCGGCGGAAGCCTCAATCTAAGCTTTCTGCGGCAGCTCAACCACGAAGTGAACCGCAAGCGCATCGTCATTGCCCTGGACACGCTGCAAGGGCGGATTACCATTCACGGCTGGCGCAGGCGCGTAGCCCTTCAAGCGGAAAAAGTGATGCCGCAGCTCGAACCGTTTTGCGCGGGCTTCTTGTGCACGGATGTGGACCGCGAAGGCACCATGACTGGCGCAAACCTGAAATGGTTTCAGAAGCTGCGAGACGCAACCGATCACCCCATCATTGCGGCGGGCGGCATTCGAACGAAACGCGAGATCGCCGCACTGGAAAAGATCGGCATGGACGCCGCCGTCGGCATGGCCTTGTACAAAAATTGCCTTGGTTAACTTCTATTTTGAGGCCAGTGACGGTCGTCAACGTCAGCGGAGATACGCATCGGTGATGTACTGTTGCACCATCCGCTGCGTGTTGAAGAACGAGCCGTTGATGGCAATGGAGTGCTGCATCACTTCGAGGAATTTCTGGCGCTCGCTGTAATACAAAGGAATAATGGTGCTTTCTAATTTCGAGTAGAGCGACTCCGCCTCCGTTTCATTGTCTATCGCCGAGCCGTTCCCGGAACCGCAGCGGGATTCTCCGATCGACCAGCCGGTCACCCCCTCGATGTGCCCCTCGACCCACCAGCCATCGAGAATGCTCAAGCTAGGCACGCCGTTGAGCGCGGCCTTCATTCCGCTGGTGCCGGATGCTTCGAGAGGAAACTGCGGCGTGTTAAGCCAGAGGTCCACGCCGGAAGTCATCTTGCCGCCCAATTCCAAGTTGTAATCATCCAGGAAAACGGTGGGAACATTTTTGCGCAGCGCCTTTTTCGCTTTGTAAATCCGGCGAATGATGTCTTTGCCGCCGGCGTCATTGGGATGTGCCTTGCCGGCATAAATAATCTGGAACTGGCCGGCGTCCTTGGCAATCTGGCGCAGGCGATCGAGGTCGGAAAGGATCAGGTCCGCGCGTTTGTAACCCGTGGCTCGCCGGGCGAACCCAATCGTAAAGACCTCGGGATCCAGATGGAGCCCAGTCTTTTTGCGCACTTCTTCGAGCAATTCGTGTTTGGCGATGAGATGTGCGGACCAGACGTCTTCCGCAGGCAAGCCGAGAGCGCTTCGCAGGCTGAAATTGTCCTCGCGCCACGACGGGATGTAGCGATCGAAAAGTTGCTGAAACGCGGGGCATGTCCAAGTGCCGGCGTGGACGCCGTTGGTAATGGCGTGAATGGGCACTTCGGGGAACATCTGGCGCGAAGTTTCGCCGTGCTGTTTGGCCACGCCGTTGACGTAGGTGCTCAGGTTCAACGCAAGCTGCGTCATATTTAGCGAGGCGCCGCTGCGAGCCGCATCGAGCAAACCGGAAACATTCTGTTCCGCTTGAAGGATTCGTTTCACCAGGTCTGCGGCAGAGGCGTCGCTCAAGTCGAAAAAGTTGGTTTGTTCGGGAAACACCCGAGTCAGATATTCCATGGGAAAACGGTCATGTCCGGCAGGAACGGGAGTGTGCGTAGTAAAGACGCACTTGCCACGAACTTTTTCGATATCTTCGCCTCGGATGGAAGAGCGGCCAGCCCGCTGCGCCTCTTCGCCAAGCAGTTCCAGGGAAAGAAGGGCCGCGTGGCCCTCATTCATGTGAAAGCGAGTGAGATCGCTGTAGCCCAGCGCGCGCAACATGCGCACGCCTCCAACGCCGAGTATTACTTCCTGGCAGAGGCGATAGTAAGAGTCCCCGCCATACAAAGAGCCAGTAAGATTACGGTCGAACTCCGAATTCGAGGGCAGGTCGGCGTCGAGGAAGTACACCGGCACCTCGAATCCGTGCACGCCCTTCACGCAGTAACGCCAGCAGCGCAACTCAAGGCGGCGGTTTTCAGTAGGAACACTCGCGCGCGCCGGTTCTTCGGTCAGAAAATCTTCCACCCGCCAGGTGACCGGTTCTTCCGTTTGCGAGCCGTCTTCCGCGAGGTGCTGCATGAAGTACCCTTTGCGGTAAAGGAGCGATATGGCGACCATGGGAAGCCGCAAATCCGCGGCGGCGCGAATCGTATCACCCGCGAGCACGCCAAGCCCGCCGCTGTAGCTGGGCATGGCGTTCTCCAGCGCAATCTCCATCGAAAAGTAAGCAATGAATCGTTTTACTGAATTCGGCTGAGTCGACATCTCACTCGCTTTTTGGTCAGGGATAGAGCCAGCGACCTATCGGGAAAAATCATCTCCTGTAAAACCTCTATTTTCCGGGATAAGCCCACCTCTCGCAAGGGTTGAGGCGGCTATTCTTGTCTTTCGGTTTCCAGAAAGTCTTGTCCTGCGCGCCAGAATGATCAGACCTAGGGATGAGCAAGCAGACTAGTTTCGTAACAATCCGGCCGTCGGACCATAACCAGCAGGGAAAGCGGGTCAAAAGTGCCTGAAGGGCACGAACGTCGTGCCCTTCCGGGAAGTTTACGAGCGGTCGGCAAACCTTCGCGCCCTTCAGTAAGAGCCGCCGCCCGCCATTTTTTCCTCAGATTTAGAACTCGAAGCGCACCGACAACTGCGCCTGGCGCGGATCTCCCACGCCCTCACGCAAGAAGCCGTTGAAGTCGAAAAGCGCCGGAGAGCTGAAGGGGTTGATGTTGTTCTTATTGTTGAAGGTGTTGAACATCTCGAGCCTCGGGATAAGAGACATCCTCTCCCCGAGATGGAACCGACGATCAACTCCAAAGTCGAAAGCGAAGAAGGCGTTGTCTTTCCGAAGATGGTTGCGCCCACAGTCGATGGCGGTGCCACCTCCCGCAGGAATCACAAATCGTGTATTGGAATTCGTAATACTGCACGGCGCGCCTGTGCCAGGCCCCACCACGTCAGTGATGGGCTGCGCGGAATGAGCCTGCATGCGAACGTTTCCGTGGAAGCCCCAAGGCAAGCCGGCGTCCGTGTAAGCATTGAACTTGTGGCGCTCGTCGCGGTCAGAATTTGAATACTCAGACTTGAGATTGAAAAGATTGGCGTAGCGGAAGGTGAAAGGGTCGCGCTCGTTGGAGTCGTCGTCCTTATCGACCGAATAAGTATAGTTGGCATCGAAGAGGAAACGGTGGCTCAAGCGCTTTCGCAAACCAAATGTTACTCCCCGGTAGAGAGACTTCGCGCTGCTGGCCGTGTCAGTGATGTCACCGAGGTTCGGGAACGGAGTGTGTACGCCTACGTAGTTAACTGTGTCCTGCCCAATGGTTGGCAATGTGAAACCCGTTCCAGCGTTGGGATTAATGAACCGCGTCAAGTGGACTCCTTTGGACATGGTGAAGTCCACGTACGCCGCATAGTCGCCGACGAGCTGTTGCTCGTAACCAACGTTCGTTGTGTAGATCCTTGGATTCGCGTAGCTCTTGCTGAAAACGGTGACACCGGCTCCCACCAGAGGTAACGTCGCAGGTGTTACTGGAACGATTCCGGGATAAGTGGGTGGATTGCCACCGGCCGAGTTGAATCCTGTGACGGCAACGATCTCCTGTTGCTGGACGCCGTTTGTAGTGATCGGGCCAACTTGAGTCAGCATATTCTGGCGGGCGTTGAAGATGCCCCAGCTAGCGCGGAGTGCCGACTTTCCATCCCCACGAACATCCCAAGCAAAGCCCACGCGCGGCTGGAATTCCTTGTACTGATTGGGAAGAAATCCCGTTGAATCAAAGTTCGGGTTGCTCAGGTATTGGCCATAAGAGGTCTTTGATGGCGCTACGACGGGGTCGGGGAATTTCTGCGCGTCCCAACGAAGGCCATAATTAAAGGTAAAGTTGCGCCAGATCTTCCAAGTGTCCTGCGCGAAAAGCGAGTAGTCTTCATTGGGGAAATTGGCCTTGCCAGACTGGTCAAGAGTCTCCCCCGACGTGGTCGGCCCATGCTGGAGATAGAGGAAGAGCGGTCCGCCTGAAGCCGCGGTTCCCGCGGGGCAGGCTTGGCTTGGGCCCACGTACGCCACCGGATTGAAATTCGCGTCGCATTCCACGGCTGTGGGTCCGAACCCATTGCCCAAAGTGGCGGGGGAGGCGTAATGGAGAAATCCGGTTACGCTGCTGAAGATGTAACGCCCAGTGAAGAATCCACGGAAGATTTGATCGTTGCGGCTATGGATCCATTCGCCGCCAGCCTTCCATGTATGTTTGCCCCTAATTACCGAGAAATTGTCACGAATATCCGTCCGATAGAACAGCTCATCAATTGTTGGTTCCAGGAAGAATGGCTGGCCAAAACGAAAGCTGGGGCTGAAACCCATTGCCGTATCAGGAACGCTGGAAGGGTCGATAGTGCCACGGGGGCGGTTTTCTCGCGCATAGGTAAAGTGCGCTTCGTTAAGCATACTATTGGAAACGGTATCCACCCAATTCGTGCTGATAGCTTGAATCTTGGAGGGCCCCTCGACGCCGTTCGCAGTCGTGCCATAAGTCGGCACATCAAAAGTCTGACTAGGATTCTTCGACCAGTCAAAGTTGTAAGAACCGAAAATCTGATTCTTGGCGCTCAGGTTGTAATCCACGCGACCAAAGATGGAAGCGTTCCGCACCTCGTGAATGACCGGCTGCCTGTCGTTTTCGTTGAAATTAGTCTTCATGAAATTGAGAAGCACCTGCCGCTGGCAATCCGGACTCGCCACGATCTGAGCGTCGGTAATGTTGCCGTTAAAGACCGGATTGGAGATGGCGCACGGCGTGCCAATGGGAACGCTCAAATTCGAGCGCGTCAGGTTTTCACGAATGCCTTCGCCGGCAGCGAAGAAAAACAGTTTGTCTTTAATAAGTGGTCCGCCGAAGCTGCCACCAAACTGATTGCGGCGGAAATCCTGTAGCGGCTTGCCATCAGACGTGGCCGCAGTCAACCCTTCCGTACGGAAATACTCAAAGGCTGCACCATGCCAGTTATTAGTTCCTGACTTTGTAACAACATTGATGACCCCGCCGGCGCTGCGGCCAAATTCAGCGTTTGCACCGCTCGCGGTGATCTGAAATTCCTTCACGGCTTCCAGGGTGATATCGATTGCCGCTCGTTGGCCGCCCATCTGCTCGCCAAAGAAGCCGTTGTTATAGTCCCCTCCATCGAGGCTGACATTGTTGAAGATTCCACGCTGGCCGTTGACGTTGATTTCGTCGCCGTCCGGTCCTTGCACAATGCTCACGCCGGGTGTCAGCGTCAGCAAATCTTCAAACTTGCGCCCCAGCACAGGCGTGGTGGCCACGGAAAGTTCATCCAGCGTGGATGACGATTCCGTCTTCGTCACTTCGACCACCGGCACGTCCGTCACAACAATCTGCTGCGCGACCGAAGAAACTTTCATCGTTACCGGAATATTGAGTGTCTGACCGACTGTTAAATTCACGTTTTGCTGCAAAACCGTAGCGAAGCCGGACTTGCTGATCGTCAGCGTGTAGCGGCCTGGAGCCAGACTCAAAAACGCAAAATGTCCATCTGTATTTGTCGTTTCCGTCTGAATGAAATTTGTGTCCAGATTTTTTGCTTCTACCGTCGCACCCGCGACGCTCCCACCCTTCTCATCGAGGACGTCACCTTGCACGGTTCCGGAGGTAATCTGCGCCTGCCCCCAGGCGGTCGAGGCAAAACACACACCAAATGCCAATACAAAGCAGGCACACAACAGTTTTTTCATTTTTCTCTCCCTCAGACTTCACACCCCTGATTTTCGCAAGCCAGAAAGGTCTCAAAGGATGAGGCGGCTTACGAAAACATTTGCAGGCAACGAGTTTAGGCCCACTTGGTTTCAAAACACAAGAGCAGCGCCTGTGGAAACTTTTGAGTAGGCCGGCAGATTTCCCATGTAATCCACTTGTACTAGAAACGTATGTCGGATCACCATTCGTAGGCGAATTGTCGGTTATACTCGCGGCTGTGAACACGATTCTCGATGGCATTCGCATTGTCGAGCTAACGGAAGCTCTCGCCGGTCCCTACTGTGCCATGCTGCTCGGCGATTTGGGTGCCGATGTAATCAAGGTCGAGCGCCCGGGGACTGGCGACCAATCGCGAGCCTGGGGACCGCCGTTCGTTAGCGGCGAGTCCGCGTATTTTCTTGCCGCGAATCGCAACAAGCGCTCCATCACGCTCAACTACGATGATCCGCGCCGCGCAGAGGCTTTTCAGAGGCTGGTCGCAAGCGCCGACGTTTTCCTTCATAACCAGCCTTCGCGCGCATCTCTTCAAAAGCACGAAATTGATGCGGAAACACTCTGCGCGAAAAATCCGCGGATCATCTATTGCAGCATCACCGGTTACGGCTTCACGGGCCCCAAAGCCGAGATGCCTGGCTACGACATCCTCGCTCAGGCCGAAACCGGTGTGATGAGTTTCACCGGCGAGCCGTCAGGCGGCCCGATGCGCTATCCCATCGCGATTGCCGACATGACCTGCGGAATGTACACCGCCATGGGAATTCTCGCGGCGCTCTTCAACCGAGAAAGAACAGGCCGCGGCCAAGTCCTCGACATGGCGCTCTTCGACTCGCAGTTGACGTGGCTCGCGAACATCGGCACCAGCTACTTAAACGCTGGCGCTTCGCCTCAGCGCTGGGGCAACGCGCATCCAAACATCGTCCCTTATGAAGTTTTTCGCGGCAGCGACAACCGCTACTTCGTCGTTGGAGTGGGAACGGACGCGCTATGGAAGAAGTTCGTGCACGTCCTAAGTGTGCAAGACGAAATCGGAGCTGATTCGCGATTCAAGACCAACGCGGACCGCATCAAGGGCCGCGCGACTCTCGTACCTCAATTGCAAAACATTTTTTCACAGCAAATCGCCGAAGCCTGGCTCAAAGAATTCGCCGCCGCAGAAATTCCCGCCGCCCCCATCAACACGGTCGCGGAAGCGGTTAGCGCCGCACAAACTCAAGCAAGAGGCTTAATCGTCCAGCTCGAACATCCCGCGATAGGCGCTGCCAAAAGCATCGCCAATCCCATTCGCTTCTCGGCTACGCCCGTGAGCTACCGCCTCCCGCCGCCCCTCCTCGGTGAACACACAGATCAGGTTCTGCGCAGTCTTGGATATTCTGAGGAAGAAGTGAGCAGAATATCAGAATCCCAAACGAACCCGCTTAGTGCGAATGCGAGATAGAGTCTAGATAAAATTCCCCACGTTAAAATAGGGATGCGTTCCCTCCCCGCCGCCCAGAGCCACGGCCATACGGAAGACCACATCCTTGCCGAGATAGATTGAGACTCCGCCGCCAAAGCTCTGGGGCTTCTCCTTCTTTCACATTGTGGTCGGGATGCTGGTCGCTTGCTGAGAACGCTGGTTCCCCATTCCCTCCCGGAGAATTCGCGAAGCGCGGCTCCAGAAAACTGTAAGTGGGCAGGTCGTTGTTAGCGCACGCGGGAAGAAAGTCGTCATCGAATGAGCCAAAGAAGTCTGGATTTCCGGCGAGGCCGTTGAACGTCGAGGCCATCGTAGAATCGTGATAATAGATGACGGAGTCCAGTTTGTTTTCCGCCAGCCGCTCGTAAATTGTCGGCGTTAAATCTCTCCAATCAATGCCCATGTCAACTCTCCCAATGGAAGTCGCGGCATGCATGAACGCGCGATTGGGAAAAGTTGGCCCTGGCACGGAAGAAAACCAACGATCGCATACGCAAAACTGTTGAGCCAGCCGAGTCAGCACGGGCAGCTTCTGAGGAGAAAAACACTTCATGATGCGGTGAGCATCCTGCGGGCTGAGCCCTTTGCCTTGGTAGCTCCGCACGAATCCAGTCATGACTGGATTCTTCGCTACCGGAGCAAAGGGATCGCCGTAGAGTTGGGTCAGTGTGTCGAAGCCGGAGTGCCCTGGATCGGGAGTAAGGTCACCAGCATAATTTGCATCGTTCGAGACTTGGGCGATTCCGCCTACAGAGTCCGCGTTCGTTTCGTTCCCGCTTAACCCATCGATGGCTAGCGGCAAAGCCCAGCATGTGGTCAAACGAGCGGTTCTCCATCATCAGCACGACGATGTGTTCGAGGTTGTCCAATCCAGCTGGCATGGTTCCCCCTCCTGCTAGTAGAGATGGGCCTAACTTTGTAGGAGTAGTGACACTCACCACCGTAGCGTTTCAACCAGGTAGGGAATAATCGACGGGATATTGCGGAGCTTCTACCGACGCAATCGGCTAAATCTTTAGGACCCGGCATAAAGCTGGAACGGCGCCCAGTAGAAAGGTTTCCTGAAGGCCGAATTGGCGCCTGGCGAATGCAGCAGGCTCAGCTTGGCACCGCGCAAAGCCTCCGCCGGGTCTTTCCCTTGTGTCAATTCCTTGTAAAGTGTGTCCATCAATGACGGCGTCGACACATCGCTGACTTCCCACAGTGTGCCAATCACGTTGTGAGCGCCAGCGCGCAAAAACGCCCAAGACAGGCCGACCAGCCCTTCGCCGGAGATATTGCGCTTCCCGGATGTGTCGCACGCGGAAATCGTCACGAGATTGGCATTCAAGTGGTGCTGGACAATGTCTCTCGCATACAGCTTGTAAGAATCTCCCTGTTTGCTCAGAATCACGGCAGATTCCAGCGGACGCGTCACACTGGCCGTCCCATGCGTCACGAAATGAAGATAGGAGAACTGCTCGGGATGGTTTTCCAGATAAGCCGCCGGGGTCGCCTGCTTCCCTTCCAGCACTTTGCGCCTCGCATCCGGAAAGTATTGCTCGACGTTCTTCATTTCCATCGGCGCTTGCGCCAAAGCCGGAAAATCATTGTTCGGCTGCTCCGTATTTCCCACCAGAAGCAGGCGCTTCTCTTTTTGCGGCATGGATTTCACGTTGGACTCCAGCAGCGTGAGCGAACTCGCCGTGCTCAGCGTGACGTCTTCAATCCAATAGTGCGGCGCTGGCTCAGAAACGACCAACGCTTCAAAATTTAATTTGTAGAGGCCCGCATCCGGCAAAATAACCACGCGCGCATTCCGCGGAATGAGTTTTTTCGCAGGCTCGACCAGCATCGAATACAGCCTCTGGCCTGCCGCTCCACCTCCCGCAAGCAAGTCCTTGCCACCCTGCATTGCGCCGCGATAGTCATTCACCCGCGCTTCCACTTCCGACTGCTTCGCAAACGTGAACGAGCTGATTTTCGCCGGCGTAATCACCCACAAATACGATTGCTGCGGCCCCAGCCAGTAATCGAGCAGCACAGCCTTACGGCGTTGCGCGATCCGTTGCGGATGAAAATCCCGCAACGGGAACGAAAGCGTCTTGGACACCGCCCCGAGTCCTTCGGCCAGCGTTCTCGCCCGGCTCAACTCAACGACTTGCAGCGCATCCTCAACCCGATTCCTCGCCACAAGAAAATCGATGAAATCGCTGTAAAAGCGGATGGTGTTAAATAAAAACGTGAGGCGCAATTCCGCCGACTGAATCGACGCGCGCACGTCTTCGATGGTTGATAGCGAAAGCCGGTATTGCTTCTCTGCTTTGTCGTCTTGCCCTTCTGGCGCATAAACATTCCCAAGCTCCGCTTGTGCCTTCCATTGTTGAAACTTGTTGGCTTGCGGCTCCTGAGTCACTGCCAGGTAGGATTCCTCGGCCTCTTTGTAGTCGTGCCTGCTTGCGCCAATCGCACCGCGAAGCAGCAGCGAATCCATAGCCAGCCTGGGCCCCAGCCCCTTTTTCTCAACATCCATCGCTTGCTTGTTATACTCCTCCGCCAAGTCAAGCCTTCCCGTCCTCAGCGCTATCCATGCCAGCTGTGTCAAACATTGAGCTTGCGTCTCCTTGGCATCTAGAGTGCGTGCCAACGGCAGGGCTTGCTTCAGGATGGCTTCAGCGCTAGCATCGTCACCGAGTCCTTGGTGTGCGTAAGCGATCGATGCCAACCAACGCGTTTGCGATCCGACCAAACGACTCTGTGCCGACACTTCCTCTGCTTGTTTGTAGAGAATGAGCGCGTTTTGATAATCGCCCAACTCAGCGTAGCTCCAGCCCGTGTTCCCCAGAGCCTTTGCCAGCGACCCTTTGGCGCCCAGAGAGCGTGACAATTCCCCGGCCGACCGGTTCCACTCGATGGATTCGTCATAATGACCTTCAAGTGTGGCTACCGCACCCAGGTTGCCGAGTGCCGCGGCTTCCAGAAACGGCTCTTTTTGTTCGCGGGCAAATTCGAGTGCTTGCTTGTAAGCTGCTTCGGCTGCGGGAGCCTCCCCTTTCCAAAAGTGCAATGTGCCGTATCTCAGCGCGAATTCACCTGCCAATTCCGGGTGGTAGGTCTTCACCAGACTTTCCGCTTCGGCAAAGAATTTTCCGGCTTCGTCCAATCGTCCAATGGAGGCGCTCGCCGCTCCTTGAACGAGCTTCCGTCTGGTTGCTTCGTCGCTCGTCGCAAGAGAGGGAGGTAATTCTCCGCTGAGCAGCGATAAACAATCCTTTTCTAAACCCTTCACGTGGAGTATTTCGGCCTTCAATACTAGGAATTGCCAGTGCCACTCTGTCTTATCGGAAGAAAACTGCTGTAAACCCCGATCCGCTTCCTGAAGCGCGGTGAGGGTTTCACCGCGCTTTAAATTCATTCGCGCATCTTTATATAAAGCTTCCGGAGTTACGGGAGCATGGCACGCAAAACAAAGCAGAGTGAAAGCAGCGAGAACTTGCTTCAACCACGACCTGTAGGATCTCCATTGGTAGAGCCGCCCCCAGAAGACCCACCGCCTCCATCGGGTGACCCCAACTGAAACCGCAGCATCGTCAACGTCCGGACCCCGCGCCCCGCAAACACCTCCGCGAACGCCACTTCGCCGAAGTGAGGAATCCTTATCACGTGCCCTTCGATCTCCACGCCCGGCACCTTGTCCAAGTCCGTCTCGATCTTTTCCACTAGGGAACAAAGCAAGACCTCGTTACCGTTGCACGTGAGCTTCCCGGATTTCGCGTCATTCTTAACACCCTTTTGCAAATCTGCAAAGGTCTTGGCGTTAATCAATAGGTCATGCCGCAGCGTCACCTTCACGTCGAAGCCGCCCAGCCGCAGCCCGTCGAAGTAGCTCCCCACTGCAATGATGTGGCTTTCGCTGTTTTTTGTGCCAAACTCGTACTGCGCCGTCAGGCGCGTGACCATCTTGTCTACGGTGAGAAAATCCAGAACCTTTAAGCCTTCCACGACCACGGTCACGCTTGTTGTCGCGGTGTCTTTGTCTTGGAAACTTCCGGAGAGATGCGTTTGCGCGGCGCGAAACGCCGCCAATCGAGGAATCTCAAATTCGTCGACTCCCGAATGCGCGCTGCCGCCTTCAATCGGCAAGGCCAGCGATGCTTGCGCCGGAATGGGCACTTCCACCGGCCGGTGAAAATGCCCGCTCAAAGCATACCCGCTGGCGTGAAAGTGGTAGCGAAGGGGCTGGTATTTCGTCATCTAAGTACCTCGGGCGTCTCTATCGCGGCAAATACTTAACCATTTAGCGACTAAAATCAACTACGAAATTCCAGCGCCCCACCTCATTCGCCTTATCCCACTCGCCCTTGCTTCCGGGATCGCCTGCGACTACGACACTGTACTTCCCCGCGCGCCTCAACCCTTGAGGCACAAGCAAGTGCACTTCCTGTATTTCTTTCTCGGCGGGGATGCTCGTTTGGAACACCATTCGTCCCGCCTCATCCTGCAATTGGCACAGGTAATGGTCAAACGGCCGCTGCGGCAGAAAATCAAAATTGAGGGCAAACGTCTCGCTCTTCTGGACTTGCACCTTTACGGCGTCTTCGCCGCGCTCGCCCCGCACATAAGCCGCAACCAGCGAAACCTCATTTAATACTTGCGCCTTGGCGGCCGAGTTTCCCGCTTTCAGGTGGGGAACCGTAATCAGGTTCTGATACCCAACGATTGCCAAAAGAAGCGTCATTGCCGGTACCGCCACTGTGGGCCTAAGCCACGCGAACCAGCGGCCGCGCTCTCGAACCGGCGCAGGCGCCTCGCCACGGCCTTCTTGCCGAAACACCTCTCGCGCCGTATCTGTAAACGCCGCCGCGGCATACACATCCTTCGCGCATTCGGGGCAATCCATGTAGTGGTCTTCGTATTCATCTCGTTGAACAGGGGGGAGTTCGCCGAGCACATACTTCACCGCGAGTTGCAGGTCTTCAGCCTGTTTGCAATCCATATGTGCCTTCTGCTTTCTGTGCCTTTCGTGCCCTTCCGTTGACTAGTGCCAGGGACTGCAAAATCGTTTCACTAGTTTGGCTGTACACTCTCGCCGCTCATCACCATTTGGTCCTTACTTGAACAAAACACGGAACTTATCCTTGGCCCGCAGCACCAGCACTCTCAAGTAGTCACGCTTTACCCCAAATTCGTTGCAAATGCTGTCTTTGTCCTCTTCGTCCCAGAACAATCGCTTTAGGATCCGGCGGTCTCTTTCTGGCAACTGATCCAAGACCTCCCGAACGCGCTCCGCGGTCTCCTTTGTGACCAATAAACCGTCTAGATCCAACACCTTATCAGGTACTTCGGCCGGCTTATCGTCCACGGGCGAGTTCTTAGACGTCTGCCGAAAATACTCTAGCAAGACATTGTTGCTAACGGAATTAACGAAGGCGCCAAAGCACTCCGCCTGCCGCACGCCGCCATTGTGCACTTTAATCATGACCCTCAGCAGCGTGTCCTGAACCAGGTCATCGATTACGTCCGAGGGCAGCCTCCGGGCTCTGTAGCGAATTCGCAAGAACTTCCCGAAATACCCGGCAAAGTGATGCTGAGTTGGAGGGTCGCCTCCCCTCAGCCCGTCCAGATAGGCTTTGTCAAACTTATAGAAATCCACGCCCGTGCCTCAGGGTGCCCCCGCTCCAATCACAGAGCGCCGATGGATGGAATATCAAATGTTGCCGCCGCGCGCGATTCACACACCAGTTTGCCTGACTTGCACACCCTGCGCGACTTGGGCATGGAGTATACCGTCGCCTCGCCCCACCCGCAATGGAACACCACCGATGACACCGATGAATAGGCACTTTCATTCCCTCATTTCGTACCGCCGGCATCTTGTTTACCCTGCTTGCCCCGAGCCTCGAGGGGAGCTCGAAGGGCCGGCTCTCTCTTTTGTGGCGCGACTTTACGTCGCCGTCTTCTGTCTCTGCCCCATCGATCACTTCCGCACTCTTTCCCATTGCAACCAGTGGCGGGGGTGGCCATTTTCCATGTTCACTCTTCCATTTTCCCTGCGTTTTCACCCCTTTTGTTTTCAACAACTTCCAACAGTCGAGTCCAACAGTCAAGTCTAGTAAGCCCTTTGTTTTGATAACGATGTGGATTGCCGGGATGGGGGCAGGGGGGTAAGACAGTGCGCAGCTTCAAGTTTTGGTGCTCCGTATCCGCAAGCGGCGCGTACGGAGAATCTTGTCTTTTCCACCAGCCACCGGTCACGAATCACCACCTTGCGCAAACCTCGACGGGCTCACTTCCGCTGTGTTGGGACTCTCGTTCTTCGCTTTCAACTTTCAACTTTCGACTGCCGAGTTTTTCCATGAAACGAAATCGCACCACGCAACACTACCTCTCTGTGAAATCTCGGGACGCCCGGGATTTTCTACTCTGGGGGATCCACCCCGATCCCTCTGTGCCCCAGCAGGCGCATCCGAGCCTGCCCCTGAACGGGCTAGGATGCGCCTCCCCTCTTTAGGAGGGCGGGCCAATCCAATTGGAGGATTTGTGTCAAATCCAGTTCGCTACATCAGCAATTCGGAAAAGTCTGTCGCTTCTTTTCCAGACATCTCCGACCCCAGATTCAGAGCCGCATCGCCCATAGGCCGCGCCGCAAACGGCCTCACCGCCTTCAGCTTTGAGTTCGTCGCCAAACCGGACCAGGCCGCCAGCGCGCCGCTGCTTCTCCCCGCGGCAATTCAGTCCGGCCTGGAAGACATTGCCGGTTTCGCCGGAAGCCTCGTGATGGTTTCCGACCAGGAAGCGCGCCTCATCACCGTGATCATTTTCTGGAACGGGGCCGAGGCGCGCCGCAGTTGCGAACGCAGCATGCGCCGCGTCCGCGCGCTTCTCGCTCCATACATGGATCGCTGCTTGCGCATGCAAAACTTGCAGGCGCACCTGCCGAAATCCCAGGGTTTTCCACAACCGAGTTCTATTGACACGCGCTTTATCGCTGAGGAAAGTATTGCCGAGGACGCCAACGTCTGCGTCGCCTAGTGCATCTAAATTGAAAAGAAGAGTTTCAGGACCAAGGGGTTAGGTAAGAAAGGGAAGCGGATGAAATGGGGGATCGCTCAGAGTTACACGGTTTGGGCCCGGTGGATACGAAGCTTGCGGAACGAAACTGCTGCGAGAGTGCTTGTCACAGCGCCGCGGCTACTTCCCTGGATCAGCAGGCTCTTTGCCTGAACCATTTTCTTCTCCGCTGCTATGCGCGGTTAGAAGCCGTTGATCCGCGCGGCCAAAAATCCCGCGAACAGCGCGTGGACCTGGCCGCCATGCGCGCCTTCATCGAAGAATGCTCGCAAAAGACCCTCGAGGTCTGTCTGCATAGAGGAGATCTCACTAATCTTGAGCGCGCGCGCTTGCTCGATATTCTGCTCTGGGCCAGCGAATTGTTTCTCGTCCTCCGCGCCCCGCGCGTCATTCCTCCGGAGCCCTCTGGTTTCCCGGCAGCTCTCGGAGCCAGGCGCGTTGCTTCTCGGCATCTCTGACACCCTTCACTTCATTGTTTTTTCTTGATGGGGAGGAATTTCAGCCGCGGACTCGCAGCCGCGCTTAGTCGTTGTCGGAAGGCCTGGGTGCTGTGCGCAGGCGGCCAAAGAGGCGCGCAGCCCATTCCGTCCAAGAAACTGCTTCAAGTTCCGCCAGGTAGGAATAGGCCACCGGCACCACCAACAGTGTGAGCAGCAGACAAAGCGTCTGCCCGCCGATGATGGTGACTGCGATCGACGCGCGCTGCTCCGAGCCTGCGCCGATTCCGATAGCTACGGGAATCAGACCCGCTATGATGGAAAGCGTAGTCATCAAAATGGGCCGCAGCCGCACGCGGTTTGCTTCTAGAATTGCTTCTCGTAACGCCATACCCGAGGCGCGAAGCCGGTTCGTGTAATCCACTTGTAGAATTCCATTTTTCTTCACAATACCTAAGAGCAAAAACATTCCGAGCGCGCTCCACAAACTTAGTGCGCGGCCAGTGATCCACAACGAAAACAGCGCGAACGGCACGCTCAGCGGCAGCGTGAGCATAATGATGAACGGATACGAAAAACTTTCGAATTGCGCTGCCAGCACCATGTACATGAAGATGGATGCGAGGAGCATCGCCAGCAAAAGATTCCACGTAGTCTCGTCGAGAACTTTCACCTGTCCTGTAAAAGTGTACGAATAGCCGGCCGGCAGCCCTCCTTCCTTAATCGCTTCGACGGTGTGCGCCGCGGCGAGGTCCAACGGATAACCGGCGGCCACGTTGGCGTACACGCTCACTTGAAATTCGCGGTTGTAGCGCTGCAGCGTAGCGGGCCCCGCTCCGCGCTGGATGGTGGCAACATTCTCCAGTCGTACCTGCCCGAGTTTCGCAGAAGGAACCATCATGCGCGCAAGAACGTCGGGATTGTCGCGCTGCTCGGGCAAAAGTTGCATGGTTACCGGATATTGCTCCGAGCCTTCCTTGAAGCGAGTGATTTCGTCTTCGCCCGAATAAAACAGGCGCACCGCGTCGCTGATATCCGTCATTCGAACACCAATGTCCGCGGCGCGCTGGCGATCCACTTTTACTTGCAATTCCGGCGTATTCAGGTTGAGGCTTGGATTAACATCTACCAGTTCCGGATATTTCGCCATTCGGCCTGCGGCAGCCTTGCTGATTTCTGCGAGCTGCGAAAGGTCCGGCCCACGAATCACGGCGGCAATAGGAAAATAGATTTCGCCGCCGAGCACGGAGGGCAAGCGCACGTTGTACGTCATGTTGTGGTAGCTCGCCTCGATCTTGCGTACCTCATCGGCCATCTGCACGTGAGTGCGTTTTCGTTCGCTCCGCGGCACAAGCACGATGAAAAGATGCGCGTGGTTCGTGGGCCCGTGCGTGAAGGACTGCACCAGCGCTACTTCAGGCAGCGCGATAACGCTTTCCGAAATTTCCGAGGCCAGGTGCGTTGTTTTTTCCAAAGACGTGCCTTCGGGAAGCGTGTAAGAGCTAATCAACTCAGACTGGTCATCGGCAGGAATCCAATCCCGCCCAACCAAATGATAGAACCCGAAGGTCGAGAGAAACGTAAGCACGCAAATCAGCAGAATGGCGCCGCGATGCGCGAGCGACCATTGCAGCGATTTCAAATAAAACACTTCGACGGAATGCAAAAACCCTTCGGAGTGCGTCTTTTTTTCCTTGCCACCTAACTTCAGCATTCGCGAACTCATCATGGGCGTCAGCGTGAAAGCCACGAGCAGAGACACCATAATGGCCATCGCCATGGTCCAGCCGAAAGAATTCACGTACTTCCGCGCATACCCGCTCATGAACGCAATCGGCAGAAAAATGATCACCAAAGAGAGGGTGGTGGCCATGACCGCCAAGCCAATTTCCTGGGTAGCTTCAATCGCGGCCCGGACACGGTCTCTTCCCTTCTCTTCCATGTAGCGAAAAATGTTTTCAAGCACGATGATCGCGTCGTCAATGACGATGCCCACAGCCAGCGTCAACGCCAACAGGGTCATGTTGTTCAGTGAAAAATCCATTCCGCGCATCAGCGTGAATGTGGCAATGACGGACGCGGGAATCGCGACTGCGGCTATCAAAACTGCACGCCAATTGCGAATGAAGACCCAAACGATGAAGCTCGCAAGGATGCTGCCGAGAATCAAATGCTCAAGCAGCGAATGGACCGACGCTTTGATGAATTCAGAAATATCGTGGACGATTTGTAGCTGAACGCCCGGCGGCAATTGCGAGCGAAGCTCCTGCACTTTGGCTCTGACGTTGTCCGCCACGCGAACGGTGTTCACGCCGGACTGCCGCAGCACTTGAATAGAGACCACGTCTTCGGCCGACGAGTACTTCCGGAACAGCGAGGACCAGGTGCGAAGCTCCTGCGCCCCGTCTTCCACTTGGGCCACGTCCCGCATGCGCACGGGGGTGCCACCGCGCGTGCCAATCACGATTTCGCCAAACTGTTCCGCTGACGTTACGCGGCCCAGCGTACGAAGGCCTAACTCCATCGGGCCGGCAATCATGCGCCCGCCGGGAGCCTCAATATTTTCCCTCTGCAGGGCTTCGCGCACGTCCAGCACTGTAAAGTTGTGAGCGGTCAACTTCTGCGCATCGAGCAAAATACGGATTTGGCGCGCCTGTCCGCCGTTCAAGTCCACGCTGCCCACGCCGTCCACAGTTTGAATCGCGCGCCGCACTTGTTTATCCGCGATTTCCGTCAACTCGCGGCGGCTCATCGGCCCACTTACGAGAAGCGTCATGATGGGATCGGATTGCGGATCGAGCTTGGTGATAATCGGCGGCAGCGTGTCGCGCGGGAGACGGTCTATCGCGCCGGCCACTTTTTCTCGAATATCTTGCGCCGCGCCATCAATGTCGCGTTCCAGCACAAACGTGCAGGTAATGTCGGCGAAGCCTTCGAACGAATAAACCTGGATTTCGTCAATCCCGCTGACGGAAGAGATTGCGTCTTCGAGTGGCAGGACCACTCCCGTCACGACTTCTTCAGGAGTCGCCCCGGGAAGGTGCACCTCAACATTTACGGTGGCAGGGTCAGCCTTGGGAAAGAGGTCGACGGCGAGTCCGCGGTAGGAGAACGCCCCCAGCGTCACGAGAAAAGCAATCAGCATCACCGTGAAGACGGGATACTTGACGCAAGTTTCGGCGAGCTTCATCTCGATTTACGCTCAGTAGCGCTACGTGTAGAACTAGATTTCCTGCGGCTCTTACTTCATTGCCGGGGTGTTGCCCGAATTTCCGCTAGCCTGCTCCTGCACAACGGCTCCCTCGTGCAATTCGCCGGACACGGCTACGGCAACGCGGTCTCCGGGCTTCAAGCCTTCGGCGACTTCAAACCGACGGCCGCGCTCGTCCTCGGTTTGTCCCGCCGGACGGATTTGCCGCTCCGATACGTGATTGCCATTCAGCAAGAAAACCTTGTAAACACCGTAGCGGTAATTGACCGCGCTCTCCGGCAGGAAGATGGTCTTCTCTTCTTTCTCGCTGGGAATCGAGGCCTGCACGAAAAATCCAGGCTTCAGCCGAGCGTCCAAATTCGCGAGCAGCGCCTCCGCTTCGAAGGTCCGCGAATCCTGCGCGATCGCTGGATTGATGCGCGAAATCTTCCCATGAAAGGTTTCCTGTGGGAACGCGTCCACGTGCAAATCCACGGTGACGCCATCCTTGACCCAGCCGGCCCAGCGCTCGGGCACAGCCAGGCGCGCGCGCAAGCGGTCCGTCCGAACCAGCACCATCACCGGGCTCTGCACCTTTAGATATTCTCCCGGATGCACATTGCGCGCTTTGATCGAGCCTGGGTAGGGCGCGCGAATAGATGCATCGTTCAGCTTTTTCTCCGCCAATCTTTCGCTGGCTTCACTCGACACCAGAAGCGCCTTCAGCCGGTCCACTTCCTGCAACGCCACGGTGTACGTCGCCCGCGTGCTCTGGTAACGGCTTGCGGCCTCATCCAGTTGCTGTTGAGAAATCAGCTTGCCGCCAAACATTTCCTGGGCGCGCTTGTATTTCTGCTCGGCGTCAAATAGATCCGCTTCCGCGCGCTGCACCGAAGCAATCTTTTTGGGGTCGCTCGGCGGCAAATCATTGGGTCCAATCCCTAATTGCGCCCGCACCTGCGTCACAATTCCCCGCTGACGATCCACTTCCAGTTGCAATTCCCTGGGATCGACCCGTACGAGCGGCTGCCCCTCCCTGACGTTGTCTCCGACGTCGGCAAGGACGTCGTCCACCCGGCCTTCCACTTCCGAGCTCAGCGTGCTTTCCTCCAGTGCATAAAGCGAACCTACGGCCTGAATGCGGCGCCGCGCGGTTTCTTCGGCCACGGTATAGAAATGCACCGGAGCCGGATGCGCCGCATCCCCCAGCACACTGGTCGGCTGAGCCTTCGAGCAGCCAGCTACGCTCACAACGACAAACGCGGCCATTAGGGCGAAATCTGCCGTAACACTGAGAAGTTCAGGCTTTCTTTTTGAGCAAAAGGGCACGTGAAAAGAGTCCCCCGTCCTTGCAGTTTTGACGTATGGCCCACGCCAATCGTTTCGGACACCCATCGCAAGTGCGCCCGCTCGTATCGGGGGAAGGGCCCAGCACGACCAGGTCAACGATGTCCCTGCTTGGGGATACAGGTCCAGAAACAAGGGCAACCCCTGAATTCTATCAAGAATGGGGCTCGAAACCTCTAAATTTGAGTTCTAACCGCGACTGACCGGAGTCGCGATGAGTGGAAAAACCGAGCGCTAATTCTGAGGATTGTCCTTCTTTTCTTCCGCTCCCAGGTCGCCATAAGGCCACAGATTGAAGGCCTTTAGCTCCTCGTATTCATGCTGTGCGCGAAGCATCCTTGCCGTGCGTTCCGCGGGCCAGGGTGAAGCGAAACGCTCCGGACGGTCGGCAATCCAGTAGGCGGCGAGCGCCATCAATGTAGCATTCTGTGCAAGGACGTCCGGCTTCTGCGCTTCCAAAGCATCAGCGGCGGAATGGTGCGTGTACTTGTAGTCGGGAGAGTCTTGCCCCATGTCAATTCCTGGCAGCCCCACGATGGAAAACGGCAGCGTATCGGTGCCGGATTCCACTCGGTCGTCAACCTCCGTGGCGCCCAGATTCGACAGCGTATTCGCGAACGCCTGAAATGCCGGCACTAGATCGTCACGTCCGCCCAAGTGAAAGCTCTTCGCCGGCCCTTGCCCGCCATCAATTACCAGATTGCCGAGATGGTTTTTCATCTCTGCCCGATGTTGTTTCATGTAAGCGAAAGACCCGTCGAGCCCTTCTTCCTCTCCCGTGAAAAGAACGAAGCGAATAGTGCGCCGCGGGCGTTGCCCCGAACGCAGGATGGCATCCGCAGCTCCGAGCGCCGCCGCAGCTCCCGAACCGTTATCGGTTGTCCCTTCGCTCAGGTCCCAGGAATCGAGGTGCCCGCCAACGACAAGGATTTCTTCCGGATGTTCGCGCCCACGAATTTCGCCGACCACGTTGGCGGTCTCCACGGGGCCATTGGTAAACGTATTCTGAACGTTGAAGCGCACGCGCGGCGTTAGACCTCGCTCGAGGAAGCGCTCCAGTTGACCCTGATCTTCGGCCGACATGGACACAACAGGAATAGCGAAGTCAGCATTGAAGCCGAGAATCCCCGTGTGCGTCAGATTCATTCCCGCGGATTTTCCTCCGCCTTGGCCACCGATTACCGCGATAGCGCCAGCAGGTCCGACCGCTTTCAGAAAATCGCCGAACATCGCGAAGAGATTCATTTCATTTTGCGCGGGCTTTCCTTTTGCCGTAACGAGCACGATTTTTCCCATGAGCCGCGACACATGTTTGATTTCGTTCTCGATGTCAAACATGTTGACGGTCACTACGTCGCCTTCGGCACCTCCGGTAGGCGTCGAGCCTGTCCATCCCATGGCGTCTACGTGCAGCTTGTGGCGCACGGGCGAGAGAATCTCGCCTTCCGCCGTGCCGCGCGTCCAGCCGCGCCAGATGGTGTACTTCTCGGTACGCACGTTTTCGAGGCCTAGGGACTTCATCTTCGAGGCGCCCCATTCCTCGGCTTTGCGCTCCGCGGGAGTTCCGGTGACGCGGCCGCCGATGTCGTCACTCAACTCCGTCAGGAAGCCGAAAACGCGCGAATTCATCATGCCTTCGCCGGCAATCCGCACTAGTGCGGGCTTGGTGCCGTCTTCGTCCGGACCTTTTGGCGTCGCCCGGTTATCCGCGCGAAGCGGAAGCGCCGCCAGGCAGAGGCTCGCCGCCATCACCGCTGGTTTCACGAAAACACATTGCATCCGTTCTCTCCTTGCGCCTTCAGCGCCCATCAAGACTACCATGCAGTCAGACGCAGCTCCCGCCCGAACGTCTTCGGCGGCAAAAATCCGCCGTGTTGCCGCCGCAACTGTTCTGCACGAGCGGCTTTACCACCCAGCTCGCTCCTTTTACACTGCTTTGGTGACGGCAAGGAAGCCATTGTTCAAACTTCCGCGGCTCTTACTCTATACGGCCGCGGCCTGTTTTTTATTCGTCGAGGGCTGGCGCTCGGCAACCGCCCAAGAAACGCAGCAAAAGCCCGCGTCTGAATCGGCAGCCAAGAGCGATGAAAAAGCGGACAGACCCGAGAAGGCCGCTCATCCCGCGCAAATCGAACTGCTCGAAACCAAAGTCCGATTCGAAACCAACGGCGACAGCCGCAAGGAAGTTCACGCGCTGGTGAAAATCAACAGCGAGCTTGGCGTCAGCCAGTTCGCGCAGCTAAACTTTGACTTCAACCGCACATTCGAATCGGTCGAAATCCCGATGGTACATATTACCCACGCCACCGGCGGCACCGCCGACATGCTGCCGAGCGCCATCACCGATCACCCGAATCCCGCAGTCCTGAACTTTCCCGCGTATCAGGACGTGCGCGTCAAATCCGTGCGCATCCTCGGCCTCCAGCCAGGCGACACGCTGGAATACCGCGTCGTGCGAACCGTCTCGCACGACCCTCTCTCGCCAGACTTTTGGCTGGAGCACTCCTTCGACCGAACCGGCGTTGTCGCCCACGAAATCTTCGAACTTGACTTGCCCGCTTCCAGAAAAATTCAGAAGTACATCAATCCAAATACACCGGAGACATTGACTGAAAAGACCGGCGAAGGCGATTCCGAACTGCTCAAGTTCCGTTGGCAGCGAGCAAATCAATCAGAAGGAGCGGCAGAGGTGACTGCTTCGGAGCCAGACGTGGTGCTTACGACCTATGACTCCTGGTCGGAGTTCGCAGGCCGGGTCGCACAATTATTGAAGGCTAAAAAGCCGACCGGGTCTGAAGTCTACGCAAAGGCCTGGGCGATTGTACGCGACCGAGATCCAAACGCAAGTTCAGATTACAATCCCAAACCCAAGATCGACGCCCTCTACGACTTTGTGTCACAAAAAATCCGGACCGTGGATCTGCCTCTCGGGGCGACAGGGTTTCGAACTCGGCCGCCCGCAGACATTCTGGCATCCGGATATGCTACGCCCGAAGACAAATTCCTCCTCTTTGCCGCGCTTGCAAGTGAAGTGGTAACACTTCCCCGCGCCGTCCTTGTTTCGAAGGCGCTGCCAAAGGAAGCAGGAGGACTAGCACGTCCAAACGTCTTTGATCACCTTCTCACTGAAGTCGGCATCCTGTCGGTGAGTTGGTGGGTGGACTTAAGTCTCGAAGTCGCGCCGTTTGGGATGATTCCTTCGCAGTTCATAGGAAAACCTGGGCTGGTGATAGAGGCTGACAATATAAATCTCTGGCCCAAGATTGCACCTGAGTTGTCATCTTTTCCAGGGCTTCAAAGAGTTAGCGTGGACGCCACGTTTGCGCCGGACGGCAAGCTGAGCGCTAAGGTTCACTACACGATACGAGGAGATAATGAGTTGGTCCTGCGCGAAGCATTTCATAACACTCCGAAAGAGAGATGGAAGGAGGTTGCGCAGCTTCTTTCGATCACCGATGGCTTTCGCGGGCAGGTGACTAGTGTGAACGCGTCTGATCCCTACGCTACGAAGGAGCCGTTTACCGTCGAATACGAACTGGACCAGCCGAAGTTCGTGGATTGGTCGAAGAAGCCTGTGCGCATCCCCGCGCTGCTGCCGCAACTGGGCTTGCCTGACCCGCCTGCGAAGCCGGCTGCTGGGTCTGCGACGGCACCGATCGACCTGGGCACGCCGCTGGAAGTTGAGACGAAGATGACGCTTCATTTGCCGCTTGGAACAAACGCCAGCGCTCCCGCGGGTACTTCCGTCGAGCGCGACTACGCTACGTACGCTTCGCAATACTCCGTGAAAGGCTCCACGCTGACGGCAACGCGGCACGTCAAGTTTATCCTGAGAGAAGTTCCCGCGGCCCGCGCCGCCGATTACAATGCGTTTCTCCGCGCGGTGCAAAGCGATGAATCCCAAGACTTCACACTCGAACCGCCGCCGAGCTCCGTGCCCAAAACAAATGTGCCAAAAACAAATTCAGCGGCGCCAAGTAACGCAACGCCGCCGAAACCTGCCGCACCCACGCTCTGATTCTTACTTAATCTCAAGAATTTCTTTCTCTTTCGAAGCGGAGAGATCCTCGATCTTTTTTGTTTCCGAGTGGGTAAGCTTTTCCAGCTCCTCATTGGTGCGTTTGTGCTCGTCCTGACTGATTTTTTTGTCTTTCTCGAGTTTGTCAACGGCTTCTTTGATGTCCCGGCGGATGTTGCGCACGGCGGTGCGGTGATTCTCCAGGATTTTGTGCAGCTGCTTGACAATTTCTTTGCGGCGCTCTTCGGTCGGCGCAGGCATGGGCACGCGCACCACTTTTCCGTCGTTCGTCGGGTTGAGGCCGAGATCAGAGGAGCGAATCGCTTTGTCAATCAGCGGCACAATGCTGGGGTCCCAGGGGGCAATCACTAGCAATGTGGCTTCGGGCACTGTCACCGTACCCAACTGATTCACTGGCATTGGCGTGCCGTGATAGTCCACGCGGATCGAGTCCAAAATCGCCGCGTTCGCGCGCCCTGTGCGCAGCGTGGCCAGGTCCTTGCGAAAATCCTCTACGGCTTTTTCCATGCGCGTCTTGGCCCCTGCCATCGCGTCCTTCGTTGTTGCAATCGTCGTCATTTTCAGGTCCTCGGTTTTCAGTTACCAGTTCTCAGGGAAAACATATTCGGAGAATCTTGCGAGTTTTTGCAATTGTTCCGGCCAGAAGGAATTGGGTCACTCAGCCCCTGGAGTGGCCCTATCCTAAACCGAATGCCGATGACGAGCTACTGGAAATCTCTCAGAAACCGGCGAACAGATCCATTTTTATTTTCTGATTTCTAATTTCCAATCTCTGATTTCCAATTTCCAATCACGCCGGAGTTACTTTCGAGCCCACGCGTTCGCCCATCACAACGCGCTTGATGTTCCCCGGCCGGTTCATATTGAACACCACGATGGGCATCCCATTGTCCATGCATAGCGAAATGGCGGTCGAGTCCATCACTTTCAAGTTCTGGCTCAGCACTTCGCGGTAGGAAATCGCCGCGAAAAATCTTGCGTCGGGAACTTGCTCGGGATCTGCATCAAAAACGCCGTCCACGCGCGTCGCCTTCAGGATCGCGTCGGCCTTGATTTCCATCGCGCGCAGTGCCGCCGCAGTATCCGTGGAAAAATAGGGATTCCCCGTGCCGGCTCCGAAAATCACCACGCGGCCCTTTTCGAGATGGCGCATGGCGCGCCGCCGGATGAACGGCTCGCAGACCTCTTTCATTTCGATGGCGCTCAGCACGCGGGTGTAAACCCCTTCCTTTTCCAGGGCGTCCTGCAAGGCCATGGCATTGATCACCGTTGCGAGCATGCCCATGTAATCGCCCGTGGCGCGGTCGATCTCGAAACCTTTTTGCCGCGCGCCGCGAAAAATATTTCCCCCGCCGACCATGATGGCCGTCTGCACGCCCAATTCATGGACCTCTTTCAGTTCGCGCGCAATGCTTAGAATCGTTTCGCCGTGAATGCCGAATCCCTGCGGCCCCTGGAACGACTCACCGGAAAGCTTCAGTAGAATGCGTGTGTACGCCGGCTTATGCCTCGCAACTCGAGGAATTGCGTTTTTCTTCGCGGCCATGAGTCTCCGATTTTTGCGGTTGTGAATCCCCGGAATTGTAACAAACTATCCCCTGCCCCGCACTTCGCCAGCGGCTTGGTTGGCAGCTAATATGAAGAGACCGTCGGGCACACGAAAAGAGCGCTCCGGCACAGCCAGAGCGCTCATCAATCATTGCTCAGGTTCCGTGGTTAGGCTTTCACCGGCGCGGATTCAGACCCAGCCGAGGCGCCGCCCACTTCGCCGACTTTGAAACGCACGAAGCGGCGGATGGAAATGTTCTCGCCGAGCTTGGCGACCGCTTGCGAGATCATCTCGCCAATTGTCACGCTTTCGTCCTTGATGTAGTGCTGCTCGTAGAGGCAGTTCTCCTCGTAGAACTTTTCCATTTTGCCCGAGACGATTTTCTCGACGACCTGCTCCGGCTTGCCGGAAGCCAGCGCCTGCGCGCGGTAAATCTCGCGCTCCTTGTCGAGCATATCCGGCGTGACTTCTTCGCGCCGCACGTAGCGAGGATCGAGCGCGGCAATGTGCATGGCGATGTCGTGCGAAAGCTGCTGAAACGCCTCCGTGCGCGCCACGAAGTCCGACTCGCAGTTCAGCTCAACGAGCACACCAATCTTCCCGCCCGCGTGGATGTAGCTTCCCACGAGCCCTTCGCTGGCTTCGCGCGTGGCCTTCTTGGCGGCGGCCGCCTGGCCCTTTTTACGCAGAACGCTGATGGCCTTATCGATATCGCCACCGGCTTCAATCAGAGCGGCGCGGCAATCACTGAATCCCGCATTGGTCCGTTCCCGCAATTCCTTCACAAGTTGGGCTGGAATTTGCACGGCAGGTTGTTGTGTACTCATCCTTCTTTCCTATCTATTTCTCGTTAAACGCATGTTACAAAAATTGGCTTGTTGGAGAATTTCTCAATTTCTTGCAGAACGGCCCGCCCCCGAGCGTCCGGGGCGGGCCACTGGAAAATTCCCACCCACGCAGCCTGCTTGCGGCAGGCCGGTTCTTTAGTGTTGTTCTTCGTCCGGAGGTACGGTGGTCTCGGCGCCCTCCGCCTGCGGTTCCGTCGCGCCCTCTACAAAATCGCCTTCCTGCTTTTCGTACTGTTCGTATGCGCTGGTGTCCACGTACTCGACACCTTCGACTAACGCCTGATCTTCGGCAGACTTTTGCTCCGCTACCTGCGATTGCTGATAAGCGTTTCGCCCTTCGGCAACGGAATCCGAAATCTTGGTTGTAAACAAACGGATGGCGCGCAGCGCGTCGTCATTCCCCGGGATGATCCAGTCCACCACATCCGGGTCGCAATTCGTGTCTACAACGGACACCACAGGAACGCCCATTCGGCGCGCTTCCTTCACTGCAATTTCCTCGGCGTTTGAGTCAATCACGAACATGGCGTCCGGCAACTGCGCCATGTTCTCGATGCCTTCTAAATTTTGCTGGAGATGCTTCATCTCGCGGTCCAAGCGCGCTCGTTCTTTCTTAGAGAGCTGCTCCATGCGCCCGTCTTCGGTCATGGCTTTCAGCAGCTTCAGGCGCTTGATGGATTTCTGCAGGGTCGCCCAGTTGGTCAGCGTCCCGCCCAGCCAGCGGTGATTCACGTAAAACGCGCCGCAGCGCTTGGCCTCTTCGGCGACGGCTTCCTGGGCCTGGCGCTTGGTGCCGACAAACAAAACGGCTCTGCCTTGCGCGGAAATTTCGCTCACGAAGCGGCTCGCTTCGCGGAACATTTTCAGGGTCTTCTGAAGGTCAATGATGTGGATGCCGTTGCGTTCCCCGAAAATATATTCCTTCATTTTGGGGTTCCAGCGGCGGGTCTGGTGACCGAAGTGGACTCCGGCTTCCAGCAATTCTTTCATCGTAATTTCTACTGCCAAGTTCCCTCCTAATAGGATGGCTGTTTGCGGCAGCGAATCGGACGGACTTTCCCGGTAAGAAACGGGACGCAAACACCGCGAAAGACCCGCCACTACAACTGCAGAACAGCCTCTTGCCGGCGGCTTGCCGGCCATGATCTCAGCGGACTGACTTACGTCAATCGGCTGGAGGTCGTTGTGAGCGGCTTCTGGTCACCACCAGTCACCGATCACCAGTTACCAATCGTTTTTTAGCGCTTGGTGAACTGGAATCTCTTGCGCGCGCCCTTTTGGCCGTACTTTTTGCGTTCCTTCATGCGGGAATCGCGCGTCAAAAATCCATTAGTACGCAAAGACGGCCTCAGCTCCGGATTGAACCGTGCTATCGCGCGAGACAATCCCATGCGCACCGCGCCGGCTTGTCCTCCCACGCCGCCGCCGTTGGCGGTGACGACTACGTCCACCTGTTCGGCCAAGCTCGTGAACTTCAGCGGCTCGGTGGCGTCATGCTTCCAAGCGTGATTCGGGAAGTACTGCTCAACGGGCCGGTCGTTCACCGTGAACTTACCCGAACCTGCGCGAAGGAATACGCGGGCAATGGACTCCTTGCGCCGGCCTGTTCCCATAAACCATGTTTGCGTGCCCGAGACGGGCGTACCTGCTGTACTCAACGTTCCTCCTGACTCGAAAACCGCGATCCGGGCTGCTGGAACCTGATCCGAAGGTAGACCGTTGAGACACCCACTCACCGGCCTACTCCACGCCTAGCTGATTCCCTGCGAAGGCCTGCCCCGGACCCACGTAGAAAAGAACAGCAACGTGCGGAACTACGAATCTCCTTTGCGGGTGACGGCCAACCTCTCCTTAGCCGTCCCCTCCCCCCACTTTTGTGTAAGTGCGCATTCTAAAGGATTTAGCAATTCCGTAAGCCCTTTAGAATCAACAGATCCGAGGGGACTTGCAAGTGTTCATTCTGCTTACACTTGCTTTGCTACTAAGTCGTCTGCCCGCCTTAAACCGCTACAGTCTGCGGCTTCTGCCCAGCGTGTCTGGCCAGACCCGCCGCATCGCGATATACGCGCAATTTCTTTGCCCGGCGCGCTTGCAGCTTATTCTTCGGGAGCATCCCGAGAATCGCTTCGCGCACCATCCACTCAGGCCGCGTCTCGTGCACGCGCTTTACCGGCACGGTCTTCAATCCACCGGGATAACCGCTGTGCGAGTGATAAACCTTCTGCTCGATCTTGTTTCCGGTCAGGCGGATCTTGTCCGCGTTAATGACGACCACATGGTCGCCAGATTCCAGGTACGGGGTAAAGCTCGGCTTATCCTTGCCGATCAGCAACCGGGCTACTTTGGTGGCCAACCGCCCCAACACGGCGTTGGTGGCGTCTACGACATACCAATTCGTTCCCGTTTTCAGGGCCTGCGCCTCAGCTCCTTTGGCTACGTACGTCCTCATCGCAATCAGTCACACCTTTCCCTTTAGAGACAAACGTTAATTCTAAGGTAGCATTCGGCCGGTGTCAACGCGATTTGTCGCTTCGGTATGGCGGAGTTTCGGCTTAGCTTCGTTTTCAGGGGCGCTGAGAGCTAAGAAGAATCGACGTCACTCGACGCTGGTTTCTCCAAGTGCATTTGCCTGCACTCACGTACAGTTAATTGATACGAAGTCTGCCTGGCTTCGTACTGTTGCCTGTTAAGTATGTTACCCCCACCATAGATGCCATTGCGAAGGCCCAGGTCACTCGTCCTTGTCGCAGTCGAGACACATTCGTATTTGCCATCTTATTCCACCTGAGCCAACCGCCTGAGGCTAAGTGTCACTCGAGATTCCCACCTGGAGGCTATTCATGCGGACGGGCAAGCTACTGCGTGGACTTTCTATCCTAGGCCTGCTTTTCTGTGCCGCACCCGATTTCGGCCAGACTCCGAGTCCCGTCCCGTTGATCACCCAGGTGTCGCCGCCCAGCCTCTCGCCAGCCAATCTGACACCGGGAAGCAACAACTTTACGCTGACGATTCTGGGCGCGAATTTTGGGCCCAATGAGTCAGTAGGGCTTTCGTCTGCGTTCGGCTCGGCTTGGGTCTTTAACCCGCCTGTAAACGCGACAGGGACGCAAATGGTCGCGAGTTTCACAAACGTATCTTTTCCCGTTGTGGGTACGGTAACGGTCACGGTGGTCAAGACGCAAGTGACGGGCGGGATCCTCGTGGAGTCGAATGCGTACTATTTGCCTGTGACGCCGCCGACGCAAACGGCCGTTTTCAATACCGCAGTGACGTCGTTCCTGCAGGGCAGTCCAAGCGGAATGGTAGCAGCGGATTTTAATCGCGATGATCAACCGGACCTTGCCGTGCTTTCGCAAGTCTCGAATACCGTCTCGATCCTTACCCAAAACTTTGGCGTCGGCACATTTACGACCGGAGCTACCTATGCGACGGGAAATCAACCCAGGGGAATCGTGGCCGCCGACTTCAACCGAGATCAAATACCCGATTTGGCGATTACCAATGCAAGCGACAATACCGTCACGATCCTTCTGGCAAACGGTGACGGGACCTTCCGCCCGGGAACGACGATTGGCGATCCGGGAGTGTTTCCTACGCAAATAGTCGCCGCGGATTTCAATGGCGACGGCAAGATGGACTTAGCAGTGCTCAACGTGTGCGGCACGGGACAAAATGGATGCTACCCAGTGGCTGCGCCAATGGGCCCTGGGAATGTGGCAATTCTGCTAGGCAATGGTGATGGGACGTTTACCGTCGCACCGACCCTACCTGCCACTGGGCTCGCGCCCACTGCGATGGCTGCTGCGGATTTGAACGCGGACGGATTCATCGATCTTATCGTTGCGAATTCCAGCAATAACTTGACGCTGCTGATGGGGAACGGCGACGGAACGTTTTCGGCTGCCGCAAACACACCCGCCACTGGATTCGCAGGGCCCCCCTCAGGGATCGGCGTCGGTGACTTCAATGGTGATGGCGCGCTCGACGTTGCCGTTACGAGCTCCGGAGACAATGCAGTTTCCATCTTGCTGAATCAGAATTGCGCGGGTTTGCCGGCTCCGCAATGCACGCTTACACCAACGTCGACGCCAGTTTTCGTGGGAACAGGTCCAAGCGCGATTGCAACGGCGGACATGAACGCCGATGGGATCCTGGACTTGGTTGTTACGAATTCCGGTGACGGAACAGTCAGCCTGCTCCTTGGTGATGGAACCGGCGGATTCACCGCGACCGGGCCGTTGCCTGCGAAAAGCTTTCCCACGGGCAGTTCACCGCAAGCCTTGGCGCTGTTTGATTTCAATCTAGACGGCCGGTTGGACGTGGTAACCGTTAATGGTTCGGGAAGCTATTCGCTGCTTCCACAGATGTCGGTACCGCAAGTGACGCTGACAACGAGCAATGGACTGCCTTTCTATGGTTTGTTTCTAACCCTGACGGCAACCGTGATTCCTCCCTATGGACAGCCGACGCCTACGGGAACTGTTACGTTTTACGACGGGAATACATCGCTCGGGAGCGCGGCACTGAGCGGTTACCAGGCTATTTTTCAATTTGCGACGCTCAATACCGGCAATCATCAGATCACGGCTGTGTACAACGGCGATGGAAATCTAGTCCCCAGCACATCGAATTCAGTGACTGAAATCGTTACCCAAGCGCAAACGACTGTGACGCTGGGGTCAAGCGTAAACACCGTTCCGTATGGGCAGCCATTCACGCTGACGGCAACCATTCAGCCACAGAACACTGGCATACCCACGGGTACGGTGAACTTCTTTGAAATCTATACTTCGACGTCTTTGGGCAGCGCGACTCTGGTAAATGGAGTGGCGCAATTGACCCTTTCGAATCTTGCGCCCGGCGCGCATGTAATCACCGCTGGCTACCAGGGCGACTTGAATTTTACGGGGAGTGTCTCGCCGACGTACCAAGAAAACATTACGCAGGCGACGACGAGCATTGTGGTGGCGACAAGCGCGAGCCCCGTAAATCTTGGACAAACGCCGACTCTCACGGCGACCATTCAGCCGAGCGCCAGTACCCCCGCGACAGGTTTGGTGGCCTTCTATGACAATGGGTCAACGCCGCTTGGGACCGCTCCGATCACGAATAACACTGCGCAATTGCAAACCCGTGTGCTTTCCGTGGGCCCGCATAGCATCACCGCGCAATACTCCGGTGATACAAACTATTCTGGAAGCACCGCGTCCGCGATTGTGGAAACGGTCAATCCAGCGGCCGACAATGTCAGCGTCTCGACAAGCTCAACTTTTTATGGGCAACCCTCAACGTTCATTGCGACCGTGCAACCAGTGGGTTATTCGGGAACACCCACAGGAACGCTCACGTTTTCGGATGGAACGACGGTTTTGGGAACGGGGACGCTGTCCAACGGGTCAGCGCAATTCACGACGTCGACGCTCACCGTAGGTTCTCACTCGATCAGCGCAAGCTACAGCGGTGATGCGAATTTCCAGCCTGCCACTTCTGCGCAAGTGACGGCAAATGTGTCGAAGGTGAACGCAACGACGACGATTACCTCTGGGCAGAACCCGTCCACGTTTGGCCAGACTGTTCAACTGACAGCAGTAGTGCAGCCTGTGTACGGAGGAACGGCGACCGGCAGCGTAACGTTTCTGGATGGCTCAGTCGCGCTCGGGACAATCACGTTGACCGGAAATGCTGCAACTTTGTCGGTTTCGAGCCTTACAGCTGGGACTCATTTCATTTCAGCCGCCTACGCCGGCGACAGCAACGTCGGTAGCAGCACTTCCACATCGATCTCACAGACTGTGAACCCCTTGTCAACGACCACCACTCTGGCATCCAGTTTGAACCCTGCGACTGCCGGCCAGGCAGTTACGCTCACAGCCAGTATTCAGGCGGGAGCGGGAAATTTGGCCACGGGCACAGTTACATTCATGGACGGTTCGGCAGCGTTGGGAACCGCCACAGTGACTAACAATTCGGCCCAGCTTACGGTCTCTACTCTTGCAGCCGGTTCGCATTCGATCACGGCGGCCTATAGCGGAAGCACGAATTTTAGCGGGAGCACTTCGGCGGCCCTGACGGAGACGATCAATCAATCGAGCACGGCCACGACGCTGGTTTCGAACTCGAATCCGGCAACCTTTGGCCAGGCAGTTCCTTTCGTCGCAACGGTACAAACCGCGAGCGGAGGAGCGGCTACAGGGACGGTTACATTCTTCGACGGTGCGACAACGCTCGGAACAGCGAGCGTTTCGACCAACGGTGGCCACAACGTAGCGCAGTTTACGTTTTCTGGCCTACTAGGGGGAACGCACACAATTACAGCGGCGTATAGCGGCGACACGAATTACGCGGCGAGCACCTCCGGCGCATTGACGCAGACGATCAATCCCGCCAGCTCGACGCTAACGGTGGGGGCGAGTTCGAATCCAGCGTCGTTTGGGCAGGCGGTTATTTTGACGGCAACGGTCGTTCCTTCTGTCAACGGCACCCTAGCAACGGGCACGGTGACGTTCTTCGATGGAGCCAACTCGCTTGGCACGGCTAATCTTGCAAACAACGTGGCCCAAATTTCGGTGACAAATCTTGCTCTCGGCTCGCATTCGATCACCGCCACCTACGCCGGGGATCGGAATCTTGCGGGGAGCACGTCCGCGGCGCTCGCCGAGGTCGTGAATCCTACGGCGACTTCGACGGTGGTTACGTCTAGCGCGAATCCAGCGCTGGTCAACACGACTGTGACGTTCACGGCGGCCGTGTCGTCTTCAATCGCGGGCACGCAAAGCGGAACGGTAAGTTTCTATTTGGACGGAAGCGGCACCGCTGCAGCGTCCGTCAATCTTTCGAATGGTACGGCAAAGTATTCGACGAATTCGTTGAGCGCGGGAAGCCACTCGGTTGTGGCCGTGTTCACTTCGAGCAATCCTAATTTTGCCGGAAACACTTCCTCTGCATTCACGCAGTTTGTGTCGGACTTCACCGTCGCCGTGTCTCCGAGCTCATTGACCGTTGCCCGCAACACTTCGGGAACGTACACGGTGACGGTGACACCGGTCGGAGGATTTAGCGGCACCGTGTCGCTCTCCTGTGGCGGGGTGCCCGGAGGCACAACTTGCGCGATCTCACCAACGCAATTAACACTGAGCGGCTCGGGCTCGACGCAAGCGACAGTCACGATCACGGCTGCGCAAAACGCCTCCAAAGGAAACCACACGTTGACGTTTACAGGAACGTCTGGAGGCTTAAACCACAAGATTACTGCGAACCTCACCATCAATTAGTGCGAACAAAGTGCACGCGCGAACTGCAGCGAGCTCTACTGATAGATGCGCCACTGAAATTGTCTCTTGGCCTACGCGGCGCTGAATGCAAAGCCTTCTAGCCCGTTACGGCTAGTGCCCGGCGAAGACGGTGGTTTGGCGGCGCCACCATTCCTGGCTGGCGGCGGGGAGAGTGTAGACGGGGTCGTAATACTCGTAGAGGCGGTTTAGCGCTTCGGGGTCGTTAGCTTCGATGCCGGTGCGGTAATTCTTGGTCCAGTAGGAGATGCCCTTTTCGCGGTCGTAGTCTTTGAGTTGATGGACCCAGCGCTTGCCGACGAAGGGCACGTCGCAAATCATTCGCGGAGTGGCGAAGCCGGGCAGGTAGCCCATGATGTCGTGCTGCAACTGTTGGGCTTCGTGAATGGCCAGGCGCCAGTGCTCGGAATTGGGAATCATGTCGCACATGTAAAAATAGTACGGCATGATTTTGGCGCGATCGAGGAGAGTGAAGCAAAGTTCAAGCAAATCTTTCGCGTTGGTGTTCACGCCGCGTAACAGCACGCCTTGATTGCGCACGTCGCGGAATCCAAGTTCCAAGATTTTCTTCGCGGCTTTAGCGACCAGCGGCGTGACCTGCCTGGCGCTGTTCACATGCGTATGCAGCGCCAAGTCTATATCGCGCTCGCGCGCTTTTTTGGCCAAGCGTTCGAAACCCTTCAAAACTTCGTCCTGCAGGAAATGCTGCGGAATGCCCATCAGGCCCTTCGTAGCCAGGCGAATGTCTTTGATATTGGGAATGTCCATGAGCGCGGAGACGAACGGTTCGAGCTGCGCGATGGGCATGTTGGCGATGTCGCCGCCGGAAACGACGACGTCGCGCACTGAAGGCGTCTTGCGAAGATATTCGAGCATTTGCTCGTAGCGGTCTCTTTGCGGAAGCTGAAAGCGGAGCTTCACGACCTGTGGCACGTCGTTGCCCACGAGATCCATGCGCGTGCAGTGACCGCAATATTGCGGGCAGGTGGAGAGCATTTCGGCGAGGACTTTTGTGGGATAACGATGCGTGAGTCCTTCGACAGCCCACATGTCGGATTCGTGCAAGCTGTCGCGGCTGGACTTGGGATGGCTGGGCCAATCGGGATTGCGATCGTCAAACGCGGGGAGCATGTAGCGGCGGACGGGATCGTTCCAGAGATCCTTTTCGTCCATGGTGTTGAGCATTTGCGGAGGAATGAGGAGGGACATGGTGGCGCGCTCTTTGATGTCGTGCTCCATGCTTTTGAGAAGGCTTTGCGGAAGCAGCGAGCCGAAGACGGCATGGACTTCTTTTAAATTTTTGACCGTGTGGCGGCGCTGCCAGAGGGTGGTTTCCCATTCCGCGGCGGTGACGTCTTTATAGCCGGGGAGGCGGCGCCAGTCTGGCTCGACAAATTCGCGCTGCAAAGGATATTGGAACGGCTGCTCGCCGGTGTGCACTTTGCCGGCGGGCTTCCAGACGGGCCGCGCTGTCTTTACGTCGCTCATGTTCTCTTTGCGAGACTCGCTTTCACTGGGGCTCGTGTCACCTGGCACTGGCCGCACGAATTTCCTAAAAGCGGTGAGACGCGAAACACCTTTTAGGGAAAGTGCGGGGAAAAATTCCGTGTCGCCCAAGGATACGATGAATCAGGAAATAAGAAAACAGGGCCTGCGCCGCGATGTGCGAGCCATGGAATAGCGGCAGAAGGGCGCATGGCATGATACTTTTGTTGCCGGGCCAACGTAGGAATAGAGGAAGCCAACAGGCGGTCCGAATCCCCAAATGCGCGCTAACCACTTTTATCGAGCTGCTGTCTTGCTGTGCGCGGCGCTTTTTGTCGCGGTTTTCGCGCGCGCGGAAGACATCAAGAGCATTCATCCCACGGGCTACGTGACGGACCTGGCGGGAGTCATCGGGGCCTCGAAAACGGCCAACCTGGAAGCCTTGTGCACGGAGCTTGAACAAAAAACCGGCGCGCAGCTTGCCATCGTTACTGTGCGGTCGTTGGATGGACAAAGCGTCGAATACTATACCGTCGATCTTTTCCGGCAACTTGGGATTGGAAGCAAGAAAGACAATCGTGGCGTTCTGTTGTTGGTGGCGCCGAACGAACGCAAGTATCACATCGAGACAGGTTATGGCATCGAGCCGGTGATCAATGATGCTCGCGCGGGAGATGCGGGGCGCGCGATGGTGCCGTTTCTGAGGCAGGGTGATTACGGCGACGCAATTGAAGCCGCCGCGTGGCAATTGGCGAAGTACATCGCGGACGATTCGAATGTCACACTGAGCGGGCAGCCGCCAGTGCGGCGAGTCCAGCGTCGAAACCGCGGCGGCGGGATCGGGATCTTTTGGGTCATCGTTGGGTTGATAATTCTGTTTTCGTTTCTCGGACGCTCCTCGGGAATGCGCCCAGGCGGAGGCGGTGGAAGCGGCTTGGCGTGGTTCTTGCTGGGGATGCTGGCGAATTCCGGCCGGGGATCACGCGGCGATTGGGGTGGTGGGGGATTTGGCGGCGGCTCGGGTGGCGGAGGAGGCGGATTCGGAGGATTTGGCGGTGGGAGCAGCGGGGGCGGAGGGGCTTCGGGAAGTTGGTAAGAATAAAGTAGCATCCGTGCCGAATCGGTGAAGGTGGTGCGAGACAGAGATTAAGGTTGAGGTTGAAATGCTTTCGAATGATGCAAAACTGACGGAGCTGGTGAAACGGCTAAAGGAATTTACGGCGACGAATTTGGAGTGCGTGATTTTGTTTGGCTCGGCGGCGCGCGGGGATTTTCGCGAAGGGCACTCCGACTTGAACGTTGTGTGTATTTTGAAATCGCTGACTGTGGAAGAACTGGGCCGGCTGGCCGGCGTAGTGAAATGGTGGTGCGTGGACCAGAAAGAGCCGGCGCCGCTCTTTTTTACGCACGAGGAGCTGCGGGAGGCTGCGGACGTTTTTGCGATCGAGATTTTGGACATGAAGCAAGGGCGGCGTGTTTTGTACGGAGAAGACTTGGTCGCTGCGATTGACGTGCCGATGAATCTGCACCGGTTGCAGATTGAGCGCGATTTGCGGACAGTGCTTTTGAAATTGCGGCAGCATTACCTTCGCGCCCCGGGAAACGTACACGAACTGGCGCCGGTGCTGCGAAAATCCTTTTCTGGCGTGCTGACGCTGCTACGCCATACAGTGATGGTCTTTGGCGAGACGCCGCCGGTACACGCGAAGGAGATTGTTGCGCGGGCTGCAGCGGTGACCGGCGCGGATTCATCGGCGTTCGAAGGGCTTCTGAGGCTGCGGGAAAGCGGGGAATTTCACGGAGACCTTGTTCCGGTGTACGGCGCGTACCTGAAAGCGTTGGAGAAAGTTTTGCATGCGCTCGACCATCATTTTCCGAAGCGGGAATGGCAGCGCGTGAAGAAAACGGGCAACTGAATTCGAACGAAGCGAGGTGGATATGAAAGGCGTTCTTGTCGTTTTAGCGGTCATCGTGGTCATCGCACTGATTTTGGGAGGCTCGTTTATCGGCCGCAGGAATCAGATGGCCATTAAGAAGGAGGCCGTTAATGCAGCGTGGTCACAGGTGGACGTGGTGCTGCAACGGCGCGCGGATTTGATCCCTAATTTGGTGGAGACGGTGAAGGGATTCGCTGCTCAGGAGCAGACAGTTTTCGGTGATATCGCCAAAGCCCGCTCAGCTTTGTTGGGCGCGCACTCACCGGCGGAAAAGATCGCGGCAAATGGACAACTGGATTCAGCATTGGGTCGACTGCTTGTGGTTGTGGAGAACTATCCACAGTTGAAGTCGAACGAGAATTTTCTACGGCTGCAGGATGAACTTGCGGGAACGGAGAATCGCATCGCTGTGGAGCGGCGCACTTACAACCAGGTGGTTCAGGACTACAACACGTTCATTGCGACTTTTCCGAACAGCCTGGTGGCGAGCATGAGCGGATTCACGCGGAACGATGCATATTTCAAGCCGGAAGAGGGTGCGCGGCAGGCTCCGAAGGTGAATTTTGGGAGCACGCCTGCGGCGCCGAGTTCGAAACCGGCACCGGCTCCGGCAAAGCCGTAAGAAAGTTGTTCGTTGTAAGTTCTTGGTCAGAAGCGGAGAAGCCCCCGGGGCAGTATTATTGCTCTGGCTTATAAGCCCAGTTGTGTGCGGATTTCGGCGACGATTTGTTCCGGCGAGTTTGATATGCCGATGGTGAGGCCGTCGGTTGGTTCTTCGAGGTCGGCGAGTTGGCTGCGGAGCATTTGCTCCTTCATGTAGTGGCCCTTTCGGGAATGGAGCCGTTCGAGCAGCAGATCGTAGGTACCGTGCAGATAGACAAGCTTGATCTCATTCGCATTCGAATGGATTCCTAGCAAGTCGCGGTAGCTGCGCTTCAAGGCCGAACAGGCTACGACGACACTTTTTCCTTGAGCCTGCCATTCAAGCATCGCATCGCGGATGGATTGAAGCCACGGGAGACGGTCGTCATCGGTTAGCGGAACGCCGCCGGCCATTTTTGCAACGTTGGCGGGCGGATGAAAATCGTCGCCGTCGGCAAATTCCCAGGAAATCTGGGCCGCAAGCAGTTCTCCCACCGTGGTTTTCCCCGAGCCGGCGGGCCCCATTAAAAGGACAATCAAGGCAATATCCGCGGCCGATTAGGGCCGAGCGAGAAATTCATTGAGCAGCATGTGGAAATGGTGGACGCCGTTTTCGCGCTTCACGGAGTAGCGCCCGCGGTCGTAGGTGGATGAGCGCAAACCCTTCTGCACGTTTTCGCAAAGGCCGATGTCTTCCTGCTGCACTTCATCGCTGAAGGCGACAGCGCGCTGGATGCGCTCGCGGTTTTTCTGCGAAGCGACGTCGTGGAAGAACCATTCGAAGATGGTGAGAGTTTTTTCATGGGAAAGCGGAACGATCACGTTGGTGGAAATGTTGTCGGGATAGATGTTGAGCATCAGATTGGGAAAGATCCAGAAGTACAAGGCATTCTGCAAACCAGTGCCGGGAGCATAGAGGCGGTCGCCGCCATCTTCGGGCTTCATGGCGCGAATCGGCGCGAATTGCTGGGAGTAATAGCGGAACGTGTCGGTGCGATACTGTGCGTAATCAATTTCCTTCATCAAGCCGGGATGCGCAATGGGGATGTGGTAGCCCTCGAGGTAGTTGTCAACGTAGACCTTCCAGTTGCAATCGATGACGTAGTCGCGGCGCTCGGCAAATTCCAGGCCGTCGAATTGGCAGGCCCGCGCTTGCTCGGGAATCTTTCCAAGGTAGACCGAGAGCGGCTCGGCCTGAAGATCGAAATTGACGAAAATGAACTGGCCCCAGGTTTCGCAGCGCAACGGCACCATACCCATGGTGCTGCGATCGAAGAACTCGACGCCGTCGACGTCCGGCGTGCCAATCAGGCGGCCTTCGAGCGTGTAGGTCCAGCCGTGGTACTGGCAGCGCAGGACGTTTTGGCAGCCGCAGCCGAGCGCGATGGGTCCGGCGCGATGGCGGCACACGTTGCTGAAGGCGCGCAGTTCTCCTTGCTTGTCGCGCACGACGATGACCGGTTCGCCGGCAACGTCTACGGTGAAAAAACTTTCCGGATCGGAGATCGTGCGCTTAAATCCGTTCGCTTCGCCGCAAGACTGATGCAGCGTTCCGACAAGTTGCCAGGTGCGCTGAAAAATGCGGGATTTTTCGATTTCCAGGATCGTGGGATCCGTGTAGAACCGCGACGCGAGTGTGTGTGCGCATTCGATCTGTTCGTGCATGTCGAGGTGGAGAGGTTTTGTGGTCATGGTCGTAGAGAGTTTAAGAGTCCAAGAGTTTAAATAGTTCAAAAGTCCAAGAGCCAGTCGCTGCACTTCATTTGCACTTTTCAGAATTTGCGGGTTTCTTGGCGCGACCAGCGCTCGATTATGATTTTGGATTCGGTGAAAAATTCCACAGCGTCGCGACCCTGGCCGTGCAGGATGCCAAAGAAGCTTTCTTTCCATCCGCTGAACGGGAAGTAAGCCATGGGAGCGGCAACGCCAATATTGATGCCGATATTGCCTGCCGGCGCTTCGTAGCGGAATTTTCGCGCGGCTGAGCCACTGGTGGTGAACAGTGAAGCCTGATTTCCGTAGGGGCTGCGGCGGAGAAATTCCATGGCCTCATCAATCGAATTGGCGTGAATGAGGCTCAGCACGGGCCCAAAAATTTCCGTGTGAGCGAGCTGGCTGGTGGAAGGAAGTCCGTCGAGAATAGTGGGTGTTACGAAATTTCCCGCTTCATATTTAGGAATCCTTGTGCCGCGTCCATCGAGAATAGGCTTCGCGCCTTCGCCCACGCCAGCGTTAATCAGGGTTTCGATGCGCCTCTTGCTTTCCTTGGTGATGACCGGCCCCATCTGAACGCCGGGCTCGAGTCCATTGCCCACGCGAATTGAGGAAGCGGCCTGGGCGATGGAGTCGCGAAAGGTTTTCTGTGCTTCGCCAACGGTGACCGCCACGGAAACCGCCAGGCAGCGCTGGCCCGCGCAGCCAAACGCGCTGTCGCTGATGATTTGCGTGGCGAGTTCCATGTCCGCGTCGGGCAGAACAATGACGTGATTCTTCGCGCCGCCCTGGCACTGCATGCGCTTCCCGCTGGCCGCGGAGCGAGTGTACACGTGCTTGGCCACCGGTGTCGAACCGACAAAGCTGATGGCGCGAACCTGCGGATGGTCACAAAGAGCGTTGACCGCGTCGCGACCGCCATTAACGAGGTTGACGACGCCTTTTGGCAGGCCGGTTTTTTCGAGCAGCTCAAATGCGCGGCGCATTGAGAGCGGGACGCGCTCCGAAGGCTTCAGGATAAAGGTGTTGCCACACGCGATGGCATACGGCAAGAACCAATAAGTGACCATCGCCGGGAAGTTGAAAGGCACGATGGCGGCGACTACGCCGATCGGCTGGCGAATCTGCATTTCGTCCACACCGGGCGTCACATCTTCCAGGTTGTAGCCCTGCATCATGGTCGGGATGCCGCAGGCCACTTCGACATTTTCGATGGCGCGGCGCATCTCGGCCTTGGCTTCGGCGAAAGTTTTTCCGTTTTCCGTGGTGATGATGCGCGCCAATTCGTCGATGTTTTCTTCGAGAAGATTCCTGAGCTTGAAGAGGTATTGGATGCGTTCGCCGGGAGGCGTGCGGCGCCAAGCAGGAAACGCGGCGGCAGCGGCCTGCACGGCAGCGTCAACATCAGGGGCAGCGGAAAGTGGCGTGCGGGCGAGCAATTCCGCCGTGGCCGGATTGGTGACGTCAGCAAATTCAGAAGCGGTGGCAGGACGCCAGGCGCCGTTGACATAGTTTTCGAGCTCGATAACTTGAGAGGTTGCCGCGCTGCTCATGTCTTACTCCTTGGCCTGTGTCTGAGATCGCGAAGCGTCCGGCAAGGCCGTTTTGAGGAATCGCGTCGCTCTAGCTTATCAAAGAATGATGCGAGAGAAATATGGAACGCTCGCGACTACGGCAGGAAAAGCAGGAAGAGGAAACTATTTGTCGACCGCAGCCAGAGCCTCATAAGCCGCGCCCATCAAAGGAGCAGATTCATTCAGGATGATCGAAACGGGGATGTTGCTGAGGAGCCCTTCGAACTTCCACTTGTCCTTGAAGGCATGAAAAAACGAGCCGTCTTTCATTTTTTCGAGGATTTTGACGGCGATGCCGCCGGCCACATAGACACCGCCAAGCGCCAAGACTTTCAATGCGAGGTTCCCAGCCTCAGCGCCATAAATTGCGGTCCATAAATCGAGAGTGTCCGAGCAAACCCGGCAGGATTTGTCCAAGCCCCGACGAGTAATCTCGGGAGCAGGATCGGCATCGGGATCTTCAAAAGAGGCGTGGATAACTTTTGGAGCCAGAAACTCGTGAATGGTGCGGAAGCCCCGCCCCGAGAGAATCAGCTCCCAACTCACCTGCGGATAACGGCGACGCATGAAGCGAAGCAATTCGATTTGCTGCTCGGTATGAGGCGCAAAATCGGAGTGCCCACCTTCGGAAGGTACGACTTGGTAGCGGCCGGAATCCCAGAACAGAATGGACTCGCCCAGCCCCGTGCCGGCAGCTAGCAAAGCACGTGTACCTCCAGGCTCGGGCTTGCCTGGATTCAAGACGCAGAAATCTTCCGGAGGAAGATGTTCAAGGCTGTGCCCCCACGCGCCAAGATCATTCAAGAGAACGACGTGCGGAACATTAAGCTCTTTGATGAGCGTCCCGGTTTCTATAATCCAGGGAAGATTTGTTGCGCGCACGCGGCCGTTGATGACCGGGCCGGCGATGCCGAACCCGGCAGCCTCGATGCGCTCGCCTCCAAGATGTTCCGAAGCCTGGCGGGAAAATTCCTTGACAATCAGATCGAACTGCGCAAATTCCTTGCTGGCGAAGCGGTGACGGAAAACGGGCGTGAGGTTGCCGTCTTTTTCGGAAAACAGGGCCAGGTTGCATTTGGTGCCGCCGACGTCCCCAGCAAGGATCACCCGCTCCCCCTTGTGTAATCCCCTCTTTTAAATCGGTTCAAGAAATTTTGCAACTATCGCTATGGTTCCAGGGTCTTCTGGCGCTATGGGTTATACCACTCGCGGCCATCGCGTTCGAGCAGAAGATCGGACTCTCGCGGCCCCCAGCTTCCCGACGGATACTGAGGCACGGTGGCGGTGCGCGCTGCTCCCCAAACATCCAGAATGGGGTCAACGAGCAACCACGCGGCTTCCACACTGTCGCCGCGATCGAAGAGGGTGGCGTCGCCGCGCAGGCAATCGTTCAGCAGTGTAGCGTAAGCGCTGCGCGAGGTGTCTCCGAAGCCTTCGCGATAGCTGAAATCCATAGTGACGTTGCCGATGCTCATTTCCGTGCCGGGGCGCTTGGCGCCAAAGCTGATGGAAATTCCTTCATCGGGCTGGATGTTCAGAACCAGGCGATTCGGCTGCACTTCGCGCTCGCGGAAGACGATATGCGGCGCGGCGTGGAACTGAATCATGATTTCGGTACTTCGTTTGGCGAGGCGTTTGCCCGTTCGAATGTAAAAAGGGACGCCGGCCCAGCGCCAGTTGTCGATGAGCAACTTCGCGGAAACAAAAGTTTCGGTTTTCGAAGCGCGATTCACGCCGGGCTCTTCCCTGTAGCCAGGAACCGTCTGGTCTCCCATTTTTCCGGGCGCATATTGCCCCCGGACCACGGATTGCGCCACCATTTCCAGGTTGAAAGGACGGATGGACTGAAGAACTTTTAGCTTTTCATTTCGCACGGCGGTGGCATCGAAGGCCGCGGGCGGCTCGACGGCCACTAAGGAAGTCAGTTGCAGGACATGGCTCTGAATCATGTCGCGCAGCGCGCCGGCAGTTTCGTAAAAGCCGCCGCGGCGCTCAACGCCAAGCGTTTCGGAGGCGGTGATTTGCACGTGGTCCACGTAATTGCGGTTCCAGAGCGGCTCGAAAATTCCATTGCCGAAGCGCAGGACGAGCAGATTCTGGACCGTGTCTTTTCCGAGGTAATGATCAATGCGGTAGACCTGCTTTTCGTCGAAGACGCCTAGCACAATCTCGTTGAGGGCTTTTGCGGAAGCGAGATCCCGTCCAAATGGTTTCTCGATGATAATGCGCGTCCAGGAATTCGGTGATGCAGGGTGCGCAATGCAAGCCCGGCCCAATTGCTTGACGATATCGGGATAAACCTCGGGTGGCGTAGAAAGGTAGAAGAGGCGATTTCCGCCCAGGTTTTTGGCCGCCTCGAGATCCGTAAGCCGTTTGCAAAGCTGCGCGTAGGAATCCGGGTTGGCATAGTCGCCGGGAGAGTAGTAAAGATTGGAAGCAAAGGCATCCCACTGCTTGGGATCAATCGGTCCAACTTCGGAAATCGTTTTGGCCGCTTCGCCCAAACTCGCGCGGAATGCGTCCTCGGTCATATTGGTGCGGGCGAACCCCACGATGGCATAGCGTGGCCCGAGAGCGTTGTGCGTTGCCAGGTCGTACATGGCGGGAATGACTTTGCGCTTGGCGAGGTCGCCTGAGGCGCCAAACAGCACAACGGTGCAGGGTTCTGCCACTCCGCCGTACACCGAACCCGTACGACCCGTTTCCCCAGCCATCGCGTCTCCTTCTTCCCTTTTCAGAGGCTGCCTATTTTGAGTCGGCTGAACCGCGTGGCGTTACTATACCTCAACCCCGTACTTTCCAAGCTCTGCGCCCAGTTGCTCCGCATTTTGGTGGTGAATGGTGTTCATGCCGAGCTTCCGAGGGCTTTCCAAGTTCAACGGGCGGTCGTCGATGAAGAGGCACTGTTCCGGCGGGCGCTGTGTAACTTCCAGCGCCACGCGAAAAATCGTTTCTTCAGGCTTTCGCGCGCGGACATAACACGAACTGAAGAAAACCAGGAAATTCCTTCGTAGATCAAATGCTTCAATGCGGTATTGATTGAGTTCGAGCGGTTCGTTGTTGAGAGCGGCGACGAAGTACTTTTTTGTGTTGGTCACTTTGTCGAGGACGGCCCGCGTTTTGGGATATTCCTTGGATTGCGCAAACATAAAAGCAGTGAAATCTTCACGTGAGAATGGACGAGTGCGGTAGAACAGAGTACGGTCGAGATATTCATTTAGAGTAATCATTCCGCTATCGAAGGCCGGAAATGAGAGTTCATGGCGGTCCCGAAATTCATCCCAATCGAAATGAAACGTTGCGGCCGCTTCTTTTCGCGATTCGTGATCCCAGCCGTTGGTCAGAATCACTCCGCCAATGTCCCAAAAGAGGGTGGTGATTTTTGGCAAACTTGATGCCCTCCAACACTTTATAGATGCAGTAGCGGCGGACCCGGTGAAGAAATGTGTTGAACAAACTACAATGCGGATTCGAAGCCGAAATTCCGCCGTGCGGCTAGGATTTTACTCTAACTTGCAGTAAGGTAAAAAAAGACAGAAACGCACAGGAGAAGAGAATGGCTAACGAATCCTGCGATCCGATACCGGCGCCGAGCGAACCGGTGAAGCCGGGGACGCGCTTGGTGATGTGCGTCAAGTTTGGAAAGGAATTGCCGGGTCTGGACCGCATTCCGTGGGCCGGCGAACTCGGAAAACGCGTCTACGAAAACGTTTCGAAGGACGCGTGGAAGCTGTGGCTCGAATACTCAAAGATGGTCATGAACGAGTATCGCTTGAATCCGCTGGACCCCAATTCACAAAAGATTATGGGCGAGCAGATGGAGCAGTTCTTCTTTGGCGAAGGCGCGAAATTGCCGGAGGGATACGTTCCGCCTAAGGCAAAAGGTTAGGCCAAAAGCTAGCCGAACAACAAGGTCAACCGTCAGCGGGCAGGCGGTGCGTCGCCGGATGTTCGACCCGTAGGCGCGGGGTGATTCGAAACTGCAATTTCTTGTGCGCCTCACGGATGGCGCGCTCTACTTCTTCGGGCGTGTTTCCTTTTGCAAGCAGAAACCCAATATAGCTGGAGCCTTCGGGCCAGGCCGCAATGTAGTCCTGCAGGCGAGACGTAATGATCAGATCGGTGATCCGATGAGTCGCGCGAGCCGCTTCCACTCCGGAAGCGCCTTCGAAGATTCCGCTCTGCGGGACTGGAATCATCATGACGCCTGAGGCCTGTCTTTCGCGCGGCGTATCACTGCCCGGGAGTTTGAGCGCGTGGCGAACGAGGAGTTCTTCGAGACCGATATCTTCATGTGCTTCGCTCAAGCGGAATCGCAATGCCCTTGCGCAGAGCCCGCCAATGGGACGGGGGGCGATTTCGAGAGGCCACACGCCCTCTTCGTTGAAGCGAAACTCTGCGTGAATGGGTCCATGAACAAGGCCGAGCGCGCGGGTCGCGTCTCTCGCGCATTTTTCAATCTGGCTTTGCGTGGATTCTGACAGCCGCGAAGGCGTGACGTAGATCGTTTCTTCGAAATAAGGGCCTTCGAGCGGATCAGGCTTGTCGAAAATGGCCAGACTTCGCAGAACGCCGTCGGTCAGCAGGCCTTCGACGGCCACTTCCCTGCCCGGTATGTAGCTTTCCACCAACATCTGGTCGAGATTGGGCTCGCGTGTTGCGCGAATCTCAGCGGATTCGAGCAATCGGCGAAGACGCGACGCGGCGGTGAGAAATTCGTCGCGATTGTTGGCGCGCATCACACCCTGGCTTGCGGAAAGCGAGAGCGGCTTCAGTACGCAAGGGAAGGAAACTCCGACGAGCGAAGGCTCGGGCGCAGGAGTAACTGGAAAGCTGCGAAACCAAGGTACGCGCAGCCAGGCGTCGCGAAACACTTCGCGCATTCGCAGTTTGCTGCGGCAGGCTTCGACGGCAGCGGGATGGTTATACTCGATTCCGAGACCGCGCGCGGCGTAGGCTGCGGCAGCGGCTGCGCGATCACCTAGCGCCAAGATTCCGGAGACTTCCTGACCGCGAATCGCCTCCATCACGGTGTATGCGGCGTTCTCGGGAGACTCAAAATGCACGGCGATGGCCTGATCGCCCCAGGGATCTTCGAGCTGATGGCAGCGATCCGTAACGTAAACAAGCTGCACTCCCAGCTTGCGCGCGGCGTCTTCAAAACTTCGCGTTTGGTACCCAAGCTTCGCGGTGAAAAGTAGGAGACGCTTGGCTGCGCCATTTGTTTTGTGCGTCGTGGAAGACAAGGGCTCTCGACTCAAACGAACGACTCCGTCTGCGGCAAAGATTCCTTGGCTCGCGCGAAGGGGACCAACTGGTCCCGCGTCGGTTCGGCTCAACAGTACCAAGGCTCATTGAGATAAGGGATTGCGGCGCGCGACGCGAGAGCTGGCTGCGCGGCAAACTCTACCGGTATTCCTGCTGCTTCGTTCGCAGCTTTCCAGATGCGCTCAAAAATCTTATGCCGCGGGAGTTTTAGCTTTTCACAAGCAGCGATGATCTGTTCAATTTCTCCACAGAGCGCGTCGACGCGCGGATCCGGGTTCCGCCACGGATAAACCAAAGCCGATGGATCAAACGGGGCGACAAGGCGTTTCACTTCATCGAGTTCTAGCAATCGCGAGCCAGCGGGAATCAGTAGCCGGATCGCGAGCTGAATCGGCGCGACATTTTCAATCAAGTCGTTTTGGCGCAATACTTCGAGCAACTCGAGGTAGCCATCCAGTGTGGTCCAAGGCGTGAAGGGCACGAAAGTTGGTTGCAAAACCTTGCCTAGTTTGCGAAAGGTGCGGTTAACCTCCAGAAAATCGGCTCGCGTGTGACCCTTGTCGAGCCGACGCAGCACTTCGTCGTCCACCGATTCCACTGCGCTCGTGACGAAGAGGCAGCCGGTATCTCGCAGCTTCGGCAAATGCTCCTTGTGTTTGAGAAGGTGCTCAATTTTGATCGTGACGTCGTAGGTGAGTTGCGGGAATTCGCTATGCAACGTTTCCACAAGCGCCATCACGTGCCGGATGCCGTTGAAAAAGTCGGGGTCGCCGAAGGTTATGTGCTGCGCGCCGGCCGCCACTTGCTGGCGGATGTCTGCTAGCACGACTTCGCGGTCCACAACGCGGAAGACACCGTTGTAAACGGGAACAATCGGGCAGTGGCGACAAAGATGCTTGCATCCGCGGCTCGCTTCCGTGTAGCCCGCAACGCGGTGTTCGCCGGAAGGCAGAATGACATGGGCGTACTCCGCTGGCGACGGCAATGCGCTGCGCTCGGGTGTTATGAACTTCAGGCGGGCTAGCGAGATCAGCGGCTCACGCAACGGTTCGTATGAAGCCCCGTTGCCGTCGTGAATCGCGGAATGTTCGAGGCGTTCTGCCAAATGCGTCAAGCCTTCCTCAAACTCGCCGCCGAGAATCGTAGACACGCCCAGCGAGCGAAGGTATTCTGCGTTCATCGGGGCATACAAACCGTAGCCGCAAAGATGCGCGCGCGGATTTAGTTCTCGCAACGTGGGAATAAGCTGCGCCGCGAGCCGGGTGGCCGTATGCATGGGCAAATAGATTGCGACGAGGGCAGCATCGCGCACGACGGCTTCGTCTAGCGGCTGCCGCGCCAAGTCGAGCCCAGCTACCTGATGGCCGCGCGCTCGCAACCATGCCGCCGGCGAGGCCAGCCCAAAGGGCTGACGGCCAAGCTCATACGTCGATATCAGAACGATGTTCACTTCCCTATTAGTATAGGCTGCGGGGCGCGTGGATGCGATTTCGGTTATCATAGAAGGCTGCTTTAGCAGCGAAAGGATAGGCAGGATGGCCATCAACGCGGGAAATTCCTACCGCACACGCGACAAACTCAACGTCGGCGCCCAGACGTTTGAAGTGCACCGTCTCGAACTGCTCGAAAAACAGGGCGTCGCGGAACTCGCAAAACTTCCATTCTCCCTGCGCATTCTTCTGGAAAACCTGCTGCGGTTCGAAGATGGCCGCTTCGTCCACCCGGAAGATATTCAAGCTCTGGCGCAGTGGCGGCCCGGCGCGGCTGAAAAAGAGATTGCCTTCATGCCCGCGCGTGTCCTGCTGCAGGATTTCACCGGCGTTCCTGCCGTCGTGGATTTGGCCACGATGCGTGAAGCATTCGTCAAAATGGGCGGCCATGCCAAGCGCATCAACCCGCTTTTCCCGGCGGAATTGGTCATCGACCATTCCGTGCAAGTGGACAATTTCGGCAACGTCAATGCGTTTGGATTGAACGCCGAACTCGAGTTTCAGCGCAACGTCGAGCGGTATGCCTTCCTGCGCTGGGGCCAAACCGCGTTTCAAAATTTTAAAGTCGTTCCGCCGGACACAGGAATCTGTCATCAGGTGAACCTCGAGTATCTGGCACGCGTGGTTTGCGGAGTGCAGCACGGAAACCGCTGGGAAGCTTACCCGGATTCCGTCGTTGGCACCGATTCGCACACCACGATGGTCAATTCGCTCGGCGTCTTTGGATGGGGCGTCGGCGGAATCGAAGCCGAAGCCGCGATGCTTGGTCAACCTTCCTCGATGCTCATTCCGGAAGTTGTTGGTTTTCGGCTTCATGGACGTTTGAGCGAAGGCGCAACCGCAACGGACCTTGTGTTGACCGTCACGGAAATGTTGCGTAAAAAAGGCGTGGTCGGAAAGTTCGTCGAATTTTTCGGCTCCGGCCTCTCTAGCCTGAGCGTTCCGGACCGCGCCACCATCGCCAACATGGCTCCGGAATACGGCGCGACCATGGGCTTCTTCCCCGTGGATTCAGAGACTCTCGCCTACTTGCGATTCACCGGACGGCAATCGGAGCAGATTGCTTTGGTCGAAGCGTATTGCAAAGAACAGATGCTTTTCCGCACTGACGAGACGCCAGCTCCACTCTTCAACGACACGTTGGAGTTGGACCTTAGCAGCGTGGAGTCCGCCGTCGCCGGTCCCAAGCGCCCGCAGGATCGCGTGCTGCTTCGCCAAGCAAAATCTTCTTTCACGAAAGTCGTCGAAGGAGCGCCGGCCAAGAGCGTCCACGTCCGTAACAATGGCGACGCATTCGATCTCTCCAGTGGAGCCGTGGTCATTGCAGCCATCACGAGCTGCACAAACACATCGAATCCTTCGCTGATGATTGGGGCAGGCTTACTGGCTAAGAAAGCAGTCGAGCGCGGTTTGCACGTTAAACCCTGGGTAAAGACGAGCCTCGCGCCCGGATCGAAGGTGGTCACCGACTATTTACAGGCAGCAGGCCTCACGCAGTATTTGGACAAATTGAATTTTCACCTTGTCGGCTACGGCTGCACCACTTGTATTGGCAACAGCGGCCCGCTTCCCGAACCTATCGGGGCAGCCATCAAGGAAAATAATCTGGTCGCCGTTGCGGTGCTCAGCGGGAACCGCAACTTCGAGGGCCGCATTCATCCACTGGTGCGCGCAAATTATCTGGCATCACCACCGCTCGTGGTCGCCTACGCGCTCGCGGGGCGCATGGACATGGACATCACGAGCGAACCGCTCGGCAATGACAATGCGGGCAAGCCCGTTTATCTGAAAGATGTTTGGCCGACGCCGCAAGAAATCGAAACCGCCGTCCGGGCTGCGGTTCGCACGTCGCAATTCACCAAGGAATATGGAGAGGTTTTCGAGGGCGATGCGCACTGGAAATCCATGCCGATCCCCCAGGGCGACACTTATAAGTGGGACGCGAAGTCCACGTACATCAAGATGGCGCCGTACTTCGAGAACATGCCGAAGACTCCGCCGGCGCTTACCGATATTCGCGGGGCTCGCGTGCTGGCGGTTCTAGGCGATAGCGTGACCACCGACCATATCTCCCCCGCCGGCTCAATCCCTGTCGATTCCCCTGCCGGAAAATATTTGATCGCCAAGGGCGTCAAGCCGCATGAGTTCAATTCCTATGGCGCGCGGCGCGGCAATCATGAAGTGATGATGCGCGGCACGTTTGCGAACATTCGCCTGCGCAACCAACTCGCTCCCGGCACGGAAGGCGGCTGGACGCTTTTCCAGCCTGGCGGCGAAAAAATGTCCATCTACGATGCTGCGGTGAAATACCGCGAGGCGGGCGTTCCGCTGGTCGTCATTGCGGGGAAAGAATATGGTTCCGGTTCTTCGCGCGACTGGGCTGCAAAAGGCACGCGGCTGCTCGGGGTGCGCGTGGTGCTTGCCGAAAGTTACGAGCGCATCCACCGCAGCAATCTGGTCGGCATGGGCGTGCTGCCGCTCGAATTCAAAGCGGGCGAAAACCGCGAAACACTCGGATTAACCGGTCACGAGATTTACTCGGTGGAAGGCGTTGCCTCGCTTTCGCCGAAGAAATCAGTCATGGTCCATGTCAAATCCGATGACGGCAAATGGAAGACGTTCAGTGCAATCGCGCGCGTGGACACGCCGGAAGAAGTTTCGTATTACCACCACGGCGGCATCCTGCAGTACGTTTTGCGCCAAATGCTATAGCGTTTGTTGTAATCTTCCCCAACTCCAAATTCGAGGGCTTCCCATGCTGAGGCGAATGTCGTTCTCTGCCGTGGCGCTACTCTGGTGTGCCGCGGTTTGTTTTGGTCAGGAAAGGACTCAAGTTTTTGTCATCCGCGCTGGAAAATTGCTCGACGTGGACTCCGGGCGTTTCTTGACCAATCAAACGATTCTCGTCCGCGGCGGCAAGATCGAAGCCGTCGGCGAGCACGTCACCGTTCCGCCGGGAGCGACAACGATTGACCTCTCCCAATTCACCGTTCTTCCCGGACTCATCGATTGCCACACTCACCTCGCTGACGCTGGTGACGCCGAGCCTCTTCACGTCTTGCAGATGACCCCGGCAGAAGCGGCTTATGCAGCCATTCCCAACGCGCGCGCCACTCTTTTTGCGGGGTTTACGACCGTGCGCGACGTAGGCGTCTATCGCGCTTTTAATGATGTGGCTCTCCGTGACGCCATCGCGCGTGGCATCGTCGTCGGCCCGCGCATGTTTGTTGCCGGCGCATACATCACCATTAGCCAGGGCGCCGGGGCGATGACCGGTCTTGCACCGGACATTCAGCTTCCCTGGGACCTCCATTTCGGCGAAGCTAACAGCCCCTGGGAAGTGCGCCAGAAAATTCGTGAACTGGCGCACCGTGGGGCGGACCACATCAAGATTCTCTCCACCGGCGCAGTGCTGACGCACGGGAGCAATCCCAAGTCTATCGAGTTCACTCTGGATGAATTACAAGCGGCCGTGGACGAAGCAAGGAACTTCGGCCTGCGCGTCGCTGCTCACGCTCATGCCTCCGAAGGCATCAAGAATGCCATTCGTGCAGGAGTCGCTTCTATCGAGCACGCCACGCTGATTGACGACGAAGGAATTGCCCTTGCCAAGGAACATGGAACCTATCTCGATATGGATATTTATGACGAAGAGTGCATCCAGGACGCCAGCAAAAAGAATCCGACACCGGCTGATTTTCTGGAGCACGACCGGGACCTGGGCGAAATCCAGAGGCGCAATTTCACCAAGGCAGTGCGCGCGGGCGTGAAAATGTCCTTCGGCACCGACGCCGGGGTCTGTCCGCATGGCATCAATGCGCGCCAATTTGCATTCATGGTCAAATACGGCATGACTCCACTTCAGGCGATTCAGTCCGCCACGGTCAGCGCCGCGGACCTGGTCGGCAAATCCGCCTTGCTTGGCTCCATCCAGCCCGGGAAGTATGCGGATGTCATTGCCGTCTCCGGGAACCCGCTCGAAGACGTTCGCCTGCTCGAAAACGTGAAGTTTGTGATGAAGGAAGGGAAAGTCTACAAGCAGGAACCGTAAACCAAAGCAGACGGCTACTCACACCGGTGAACTCGCTTCTTGTGAGTTCGACTTGATCCGAAACGCCAGGATGATTCCTAAAATAACGGAAACCAGGCTGGCCGTTTGTGCGTTGGACATGCCGAAGAACGAGCGCGGGTTGACGCGAATGAACTCGATTAGGAACCGCGCTACGCCCGTCAAAATCAAGTAGCAAGAGAAAACTTTCCCTGCGGCTTCTCCACTAAGAGCTTTCTTTCCCATCCGCCACAACATCACGGCAATCAGCATCCAGATCAGAAATTCGTAGATTGGAGTTGGATGAACTCTTTCGGTTGTTGGGACCACGCCGTTTGGAAAGCTCATGCCCCACGGCAGCTTCGTTGGAACGCCATAGTCGCCGTCGCCAGAAAGCAAGCAGCCAATCCGTCCGATGGCGTAGCCGACCGCCGCGGCCGGCGAGCACAAGTCCATAAACGCTAGCGCGGGAATTCGATAATGCCTCGCCAGAAAAAACAGCGCGATAAATCCTCCGATGAACCCTCCGAACCAAGCGAATCCGAACCGGCTGTACAACAATGACGGGTCGGCCATCAGATCGCGCGGGCTCTCCAGCACGTGATACAGCCTCGCGCCCACTAACCCGCTGATGCCTGCGATGCCGATGATCAGGAAGCCTTCGTCGTGGTGGCTCGGCTCTTTCGTTTGCTGTAGGTAGCCGCGCTTCAGAAAACCTTCGCGGCGGCGGTCAAAGTCTGCTTGCAGCACATAGGCAGCAACCAGCAATCCGGTCGCGACCATCAGTCCAAAGGTGGGTAGGTGAGGCCAAAAAGGCAAGAATGGAATCATTGTTGGCGAAGCTTTTCGCCTTCGGCAGTATACACGAGCGTCACCTCAGTTCCGCCTCCAGCGCAGCGCGGCTCCCAAGACGATCCAAATCCCGAAAGCGATCCATTCCGCTGGCGAAAAGTGGCCCGGGAAAACCGGCAGCACCTTCATTAGCACGAATATCAAGGAGACCAAAACTCCCAAGCCTGTTGCAACCCTTACTCTGGTGCGATTGGCCACCGTCCAGAACGAAGCGCACGCCGCAAACCAACCAAGCGCCGAGGCCATTGCGCCGACTTCCGTTACAGGGACGAGCAAAGCATCGCCAAGCAAAAGGCCCGCGATGGAGCCCGTGGTGACGCCCAGAACGGCAACGTGCGGCGTCTGGAATCGCTCGTGGACGGAGCCAAAGGCTGCGGGGATGGTTCCGCGGCGGCCAAACGCGAACAGCAGGCGCGTAGATGCTGCGAAATTTCCATTGAAACATTGGAACAGTCCCAGCAACGCCATGGTGAAGATCAGCGTGACGGGCCAGTGGGCCTTCAGAGCGCTTTCAAACGCAATCGCCGTCGCAAAGCGCCTCCCCAGTAAGCCGCGCCAAGGCGCCGCGTAAGTCACCGCCGCAATGCATGCGGAGTAAAAGAGCGCTCCCATCCCCAGCGACAGCGCGATGGCCCACATGTAATTCCTCTGGCGGAATTCCGGGTTGGACTCTTCCGCGTACTTGGGAACAGATTCGAAACCGGTCATGAAGTACGGCACGATTTGCAGGGTAAGCAGGATTGAAATCAGCGGCGTCGCATTAAAAAAGGGATGAAAATTGGCGGGCTTGCCGCGCGTGGCGCTGACCGAAACAATCACCAGGAAGCACAGCAGGACGGCGCTGGTCATCAATTTTTGAAAATTCGCGCTCAGGCGAATCCCGCGATAGTTCAGCACTCCAAGAAAAACCGTAAGCCCAACTCCCAGGACAACGCGCGGGAGAAAAACGGGTTGATCGCCGATTCGGTAGAGTTCCAATGTATTTAAGGACGGAAAAATGTATGCCGCAAGCTTTCCGAGCGCGACGGCTTCCCACGGACACACGATGAAGTACGCGAGCAGCATCATCCAGCCGGTAAAGTAGCTCACAATCGGCGGGAAAACTTGCGCCGTGTAAGCCGCTTCGCCGGCGGCGTCCGGGAGCCTTTGCACCCACTGCCCATAGACATAACCGATCGGAAGGAGAATGATTCCGCCGATGGTGTATCCCAGAATTGCGCCCAGCGGCCCGCCGCGGCCCAGCCAGTCGTCCATCAGCACGAGCCAGCCGGTGCCGATCATCGTGCCGAAGGCGAGTGCGAAGTAATCGTGCAGCCGAAGTTTGCGCGCGAGTTTGGTCATTTTAGATTTAGAGGACGCAGAGCAATTCGAAAAGAAGATTCGCGGCGAGCAGCGAAGTGATTTCTCCCGTGTCGTAGGGCGGCGAAACCTCAACCAGGTCGCAACCAACAATATTTAGCCCGCGCAATGCCCGAACAAGTGTCAGGATTTGTATGCTCGTCAATCCGCCGACTTGCGGCGTGCCTGTTCCCGGAGCAAAGGCCGGATCCAGCGCATCTATATCAAGCGTGACGTACACCGGCTTGCCGCGGAACGCACGCAGATGGTTTTGCACAGCAGCGACGCCTTTTTCGTGAAACTCTTCCGCGGTCACCATTCTGACTTTGTGCGCGCGGGCAAAGTCAAAATCATCTTCTCCATAGACTTGCCCGCGCAGTCCAACCTGGAGCACGCCACCATCCTTCAGTAGCCCTTCTTCAAACGCGCGACGGAACGGTGTGCCGTGCGAATATTTGCTGCCGAAGTACTCGTCCCATAAATCGTTGTGCGCGTCGAACTGAATCAGCGAAACCGGCCCGTGTTTTTTCGTCACGGCACGCAAGATCGGCAAGCTGATAGAGTGATCGCCACCCACGCAAACGCAGCGCGCTCCCGTGGCGAGCAACGGCGCAAGGCCCGTCTCAACACGGCGAAATGTGTCTTCAATCGAAAGCGGGTTAACGCTCAAATCGCCGTAATCGGCGGTCCGGTACTTCGCAAAAGGATTCATTTTCAACACGGGATTCCACGGCCGGATAATCGCCGATTGTTCCCGAATGTGCCGCGGGCCGAACCGCGGCCCCGGCCTATAGGTTGTTCCGCCGTCGAAAGGCACGCCGACCAGCGCCACCTCCAGTTCCTCAGGTTCAGTGATATGCGGCAAGCGCATGAACGTGGGTACTCCCGAAAAACGTGCGTAGGTCAGCGCGTCGGTAGGCTCGGGATGAGGCAGGCGAAACTTCCGCCGGATTGCAGGCATGGTTGCGCATCTTAATTTCCCGGACAACCCAAAGTCAAAAGCGCAGGGCAAGCCTTTCCAGCCGATAAAGACTGCCGCTATTGTCCAGATGCGAAGCATACGAGGCGAAGATTGCGGCAGGTGCGACTCTAAACTGGCGCAGATGTCTCGATTCCAGCAGCTTTAAAGCTTTAGAAGTGTGGCATCAGTTTTACCGGCTGTTCATCTCCCGCTAACAGAAGGGGACTACAACTCCCCTGCGGCGTGTGGCTCGCCCTTTGATTCTTGGAGTCCCCGTGCCATGAAGAGGCGTCGCTGCGTGTTTGCGTGGTTTTCCCTCTTGCAGCAGAAACTCACAAATCCAAGGAGAAATCTCATATGCATTCTTGCTGGACCAAAGCCTTGGCAGTGGTAGCGGCCGCGGGTATCACTCTTCTGCCGGCCAGCCCTGTCTTTGCTCAAGGTAGTTCCTCGACCACGACTCCCATCAAGCACCTCGTGGTGATTTTCCAGGAGAACGTTTCCTTCGATCATTACTTTGGAACTTATCCGAACGCACTTAACCCGGCGGGCGAGCCGGCCTTTCACGCCCGGTCAAACACACCCGTCGTCAATGGTCTGGGCCCAGCATTGCTCACGAAGAACCCGAACCTGAATCCAGCGAACGGTACGGGCGCCGCTAATCCGTTCCGCTTGGATCGTTCCCAAGCGGTGACGCGAGACCAGGGTCATGGTTATAAGCAGGAGCAGCAAGCGTTCGACAACGGACTGATGGATCTCTTCCCCTCTACTGTAGGGAGGGCCGATATTCCGCCCGCCGGCGGAGGTATCCTCAACACTAACGCTCTGAATCTCGGCTATTTCGACGGTAATACCGTCACGGCCTTGTGGAACTACGCTCAGCACTTCGCCATGAACGACAACTCATACAGCAGCACGTTTGGACCATCCACGCCGGGCTTGCTAAACCTGGTCTCCGGCCAAACCAACGGCGCCTTCAACATAGCACCGGGGGCTGCTGCTTTTGCCATTGCCGATGGTGGGAACGGTTCGTTCTCAGTGATCAGTGATCCCGATCCGGTTGGCGACGTCTGCTCTAACACCGGTATCACTGTTAGCATGTCTGGAAGAAATATCGGAAATTTGCTCAATGACGCAAACGTCTCTTGGGGCTCGTTCATGGGCGGGTTTGACCTCACAGTGGCCAATCCCAATGGCAAGACCGGCTGCGCCCGTAGCTCAACGGGACTATCGGGAACCACCAACGATTACATTCCGCATCATGCGTTCTTCCAATATCACGCCTCGACTGCCAACCCGACCCATGCAAGGCCGGCATCAATCGCCGAAATTGGTCACGCTGGTCCTGCCAACCACAACTATGACATCAATGATTTTTTTGCCGCCGTCAGGGCCGGGAACTTCCCCGCAGTTAGTATCTTGAAGGCTCCCGCTTTCCAGGACGGCCACGCGGGCTATTCTAACCCCTTGGACGAGCAGACTTTCGTGGTCAACGTGGTGAATTTCCTCCAGCAGCAGCCGGAGTGGAGCAGCACGGCGGTGATCATCATGTATGACGATTCTGACGGCTGGTACGACCATCAAATGAGCCCGATCGTGAATCAGTCACACGGCTCGCAGGACGCCCTAAGCGGCGCGGGCCTCTGCGGCTCTTCGGCCGATACCACGGCATTGCCCGGAGTGGATCCAGGGAATGCTCACGCGCTTGGCCGCTGCGGGTATGGTCCGCGTCAGCCGTTCTTGCTCGTCTCGCCGTGGTCGCGGCAAAACTTCGTTGACCACTCGATCACCGATCAGAGTTCGGTGCTCCGCTTCATCGAAGACAACTGGCTTGGCGGGCAGCGCCTCGGCGAAGGTTCGTTCGACGCCATCGCCGGACCCATCAACGGCATGTTCGATTTCAGCCAGAACAACAATAATCAGGGCAATCTCCTGATCCTCGATCCAAACACTGGCGAGCCAGTTTCTCAAAACCAGCAATAAGCTAGCTCCGTTCAACAAAGCTCCGGGATTGCGCCCGCGAGCAATTGGAGATGGGCCCGCTGCAGCAGCTCCTGCGGCGGGCCTTTTTTTCCTCGCGGACAACCATATTCGGGGCACTGAACATCAGTTAAGGCATCCTCCTCGGTGCAAGGAGCGATTCGGTGCGTTGGCTCATCGTATCTTCTGGATGGCTGTGTGTGTCGGCGGCTGCTGTTCCTGTTCTGGGGCAAATCGCATCCCCTCCACCCGAAACTTTTGTCAAATCAAGTGGCGCTGAAGCCTCTTCTGTCCTCGGTTCCCTGGAATTCATCGGATTGAGGCATATCTCTGCGGCCGCGGTCATGGCCCACCTTTCGTTGCATGAAGGGGACTGCTTCGACTCCGCGAAACTTGGGCGTGACATTCGAGCACTCGCTCGGTTTGGCTGGTTCTCCGCCATTCGAGTGGAAGAAGTATCGACAACACCACCAAATCCTAAGGAGTTCGGCGAGCAAAAACGCATTGTCCTGGCCTTTTATTTCACCGAAGAACCCATTCTCTCGCGCGTCGAATATTCCGGCTCTCGCCTGCTTTCGACAAACCAGGTTGAAAAACTGCTCGAAGAAAAGAAGCTGGCGCCCGGGATTGGCAAGCCGACCGACTCCGCTGCGCTTCAACGCATTGCGCTTGCAATTCGCTCCGCGCTGAACGAGGTGGCTCACCCCGACGCTTCCGTCCAGATACTTCGCCAGGTGCATGAGAACGGCACCGCTAACGTTCACTTCAAGATTGCCGATGGCCCGCATCTTCCTGTTCGCCAGATTCTTTTTGAAGGCGACACTGGCGTTTCAGAAAGGCTATTGCGCGCCCAAATGCAAAGCATCGCGCCTTGGAAGCCTCTGGCTTCGTTGCGAGGCAAAGACGCCTACACGCAAGCGGCGTTCGAAGAAGATCGCCAGCGCTTTCTGGCCTATTTTCAGGACCACGGCTACCCACAAGCGCGGGTCGGCAACGCGCGTGCAGACGTGACCGCCAGACCATCTCGCAAATGGTTCCCTTTTCCGCGTCACGCAACAGAGATGGGCCTTTCGCTTTCCATCCCCATGAATGCAGGCCCTTTCTACCGCCTCGTGGCCGTCGAACCGAGTACGTCTCTTGAGCAAGCTCTTGGAAAGCGTCATGGCCAGCCTCTGCCAGTGCCTGTCCCCGGCCAAGATCGCGCCTTCTCTCAGCAAGAGGTCGACACGCTTCGCCGCTTTTATTCCGCCCACCTACAAAACCGCGACTCCCGATCCAACGTATCTTCTTTCCAAGCAGTGGATGCCAATACACTCTTTGATCCCGTGGAACACTCCGTGCGACTCAAGCTCAATCTCGGCGATTCGACGCCTTATGTCGTGCACCGCATCGAATTTCAAGGTCTGCACAAATTCAACGACCGCTTCGTGCGGCGCCGCATCGCCTTGCGCGAGGGACACCCTCTTGATGAGCGCGCGTTGGAAATCGGTCTCACCAAACTCGCGCGCACAGGCTATTTCAAGCCCATTCGCAAAGACAACATTCACATCCAACTCGACGACAGCCGCCGCACTGCGGACGTCTCGATCCGCATCGAAGAAATTGGCCAGCAGCGCATTACCTTTGACGGAGGCCGCGCCCAATTCGGCAGCACTCTCGGACTCGCCTACACAGTCTTCGATCTCTTCAGTCACGAGGAACTGCTTAGCGCAAAACTCGACGGCGGACCCGAAAGCCTGCAATTACTCTTGGGCATCGCCAAAGACGGCATCTTCGGCACGCGCAGCTCGCTCGCATTCTCCATTTTCGATAATGTAATTCGTCCGCGATTCGTGCATGGCGTTCAGGGCCCGTTCACCACTTCCCACACCGAAGGAATCAACATCCCTTGGGCCTATTCTTTGACGAACTCGGACTCCGTCGGGGTGAACTACACACTTTCGGGCACAACTTCCGCGCAAACCTTCAACGCAACAAGCAGCGCGACTGAATCGCCTATCACTCTTCGCACCCACAATTCCAGTCGTTTGCTGGGAGCCTCCTGGGCACACGATTCCGCCGACGAACGCGTTCTTTTCTCGAATTCCGTCTCAGGCGGCTTGCTTGGCGGCGACGAAAACATGCTCCGCTCTTCGGGCGAAGCCGCGCGCATTTTTCGTGATCCGCTTTTTTCTCGGAGCAACTCCTGGGCTGTCCGCACCACGGTCAGCGCTGCAGGCAGTTACCACGGCTCAATGCCGTTCTATTCCCGCTTCTTCCCCGGCGATGAATACGTCCGCGGCCTTCGCACTGGCGAGCTTGGCCCGATTGCAATGACCGAACACTTTACACCTTCGGGCGCAATCGTCTCTGCCCCTTCCTACTCCGGCGCCAATCTCATCACCGCCGCCAACGCGGAATATCGGATCCCATTGCACAACGGCCTTGAAGCCGCGGGCTTCTTCGATCTCGGTTCGGGCCGGCTTCTTTCCAATTGGCTCGGTCCTGCCAAGCCCAATCTTCTCAGCGCCACCAACGGCATCGTTCACGGCTCGACCGGCCTTCAACTTCAGTGGACCATCCCCGGCGTCCAGGTTCCATTTCGCACTTACTATGCGGTGAACGTATTGCACCTCGACCGCTGGATTCCTCTCTCCGAAAGATCTCTCCTGCACGCTCACAATCGCTTCGGAGCGTTTGGCTGGGGAATCGGCTCGCTTTTCTAAGCGCCTGTTCAAGGCCGTCTGTTCCCGCCCGCGCGGCTGTACTACACTCCCTGCATCATGAAACACGACAAACTGTTGAAAGAAGCTTCGCGCTTTATCGAACCGTACTGCATCACGAAAGGCGCGAAGTTTCGCCTGAAGGACCACGATCCCGCCGACACTAACGGCATCAAGGACAAACGCTCCGCCCAAGACCTGCTCGAGGACGGAATCGCCTGCCTGAATCGCTTCCAGGAAATGCTTTACGCGCAAGACCGTTGGGCGCTCTTGCTCATTTTTCAAGCTATGGACGCCGCCGGCAAAGACGGCGCCATCAAGCACGTCATGTCTGGCGTGAACCCACAGGGCTGCGACGTTCACTCCTTCAAATCACCCAGCCCGGAGGAACTGAACCGCGACTACCTCTGGCGCAACCACAAAGTCGTCCCGGAGCGCGGCAAAATCGGCATCTTCAACCGCTCCTATTACGAAGAAGTGCTGGTTGTGCGCGTGCATCCCACGTTTCTTCGCGCGCAAAAACTGCCCGACCGCCTCGTCACCAAGCACATCTGGGAGGAACGCTCCGAAGACATCAACGCCTTCGAGCGCTATCTCACTCGCAACGGCGTCGTCATTCGTAAGTTTTTCCTGCACCTCTCTAAGGAGGAACAAAAAAAACGTTTCCTCGAGCGCCTGGAAGATTCAAAAAAGAATTGGAAGTTTTCCATGGCCGACGTGCAGGAGCGCAGTTTCTGGAAGGACTATCAGGAAGCTTACGAGGAAATGATTCAACAAACCGCCACGAAACATGCGCCCTGGTACGTTGTTCCCGCCGACAACAAATGGTTCACCCGCTTGGTCGTTGCAGCCGCCATTCTTGAAACCCTCAATGAGCTGAATCTCACCTTCCCCGACGTGGAGAAATCCAAACGCAAGGAGCTTGCCGCCGTCCGCGCTTCCCTGCTTGCGCATGACGCCTGACCCGTTACGCAAGACCTTTGCTTGGGCGCGCCAGCACTCTTTCTAGCGAACGTCTTCCCGTCGTCGCAGTTGAGTTTTTAAGCGATCCCGGGCATGATTTCCGCGATGGCAACCTCCCGAAAGACCGCGAAGAATTTCGACGATTACCTCGATCGTTTTCCAAAACAGGTGCAGCAGCGATTGCAGAAGATGCGCCTGACGGTCAAGAAAGCTGCTCCGCAAGCCAAGGAAAAGATTAGCTATGGCATTCCCGCCTTCACGTTGAACGGCATGCTGGTGTGGTTTGCGGCGTTCAAAAATCACATCGGGTTTTACCCGCGGACTTCGGCGATCGCCGCCTTCAAAAAGGAATTGGCCCCATACAAAGGAGCGAAAGGATCTGTGCAATTCCCTTTTGACAAGCCGCTCCCGCTTCCTCTAATCAGCCGCATCGTGAAATTTCGGGCCAAAGAAAATCTAAGGAGGAGTAAAAAGAAGTAGTTCCCGTCGGCTCCTCCTTCAGAACCTCATCGCGGCGAATTGGGGTATTCATAGCGCAGGCTCGGCGGCATGCGGTCCGAGCGAGCGCGCGTGTTGTACTCGAGTTGATATTTCAAATGTTCCGCATCGCCAGGGTACTCATTTCCTTTCGGGTAGGGATACGACAGAGTCGAATGCCTGGGCAGCGGTTCCACTGTGAACGCATCGGCAGCGTAAAAATCCAAGTCCTTTTCGAAGCCATCCGCATAGAAAAAGTAGTCGCGCACCCAGCCTGCTGGTAGCGCCGGTAACTTGCTTGGATCAAAATCCAGTTTCACGCCTTCTCCGGACCCGAACACCGCGAAGCGATCATCCGAAGCGCGCAGCAAATCGGAAACATCCCCGTAGCGCGTGTAATTACCGGCCGCCCGTGCGTACGGCCCGGACATGCTGCGATGGGTGTACGAATACGTGGTGTCGCTCGCCGGCTGCAAACGTATTTCGCGCGGATAACCTAGAAAATCCAGAGCCGCCCTGGCCAGCGGTACTTCCGAAACGTGGACGTCTCGGGGATCAAGCATCTGATCGATACGAATCGCGTCCCAATAAATCTTCAGGTTGGTCACAATGCGAATCCGCCGCGTTCCCGCTGGCAGCTTGCTGGTCAAATCGGCAACCATCGTGCGTTCCAAGCCGGCAGGAAATCCCATATCCTCCACCACGCGCACCCATTTGCCCTGCGCATCTTGCGCCTCCACATATGGGGGAATCACTTTGATGCCCGCCTGATCCGCTGCGTACATCGAAGTCGCTGTGAAATAGTCCGTGTAGCCGTCCATAATCATCCGCAGCGGCTTCTGTGCATCCCACGCGCCAAGATCCAGCTCGAGCCAGTGCAATTTCGCAAATCCCGTAAACGGCAAATCCTCGAAGTCCGTCACGTACTTGCGATCCGCTTTCGAAATGAATGCAAGAACATCGTGCCCATGGTCATCCCACGCGCCCACAAGCGCATGCGCATTCTGGCTTGCAATGACGCGAAACTCCGGGAAAGGCGGCGCGCTCACAAATCGTTCGTTGGGGAAAACTTCATATGCCGCTGGGTGATCAATCGCCAGCAGCCGCACCTGGTCCAGATAAACCGTCTCCTCCATCGGCTCCAGGAAACGGAAACTGAGCAATCCATTTCGCGCCTTCACGCTGCGCGCAGACACTTTCAAATACTCGTCGGGATCCGGAACGTCGCGCTCCCCCGGCGCTATCCAATGCCCCACGACCCCCGGTCCGATCATGTCGGCAATGAACTCATATTCATGACCGTTCCAAGAAAACAGTATCGGGCATGAACTTCCGCGCCGGTCCAGTTCAGTAATCGTCTGCGTCTTTTTCGTCGCGAGATTGATTTCGTCCTGCGGCACGCCAGTTGGCCACAGCAGCCGCACCACTTCCGCGTTCGTTTCAGCTCCCAAGCCAGCAAGAATCGGAGCCGCATTTTGCCCCAAATAGCCCGACGCGCCCGCCACTTCCCACTTCTGATACAACCTGCCCGCGTATAGCTCCACCTTCGTACCGATTCCGCTCTTGTTGTCATTCAGCGCTTTTAAATCGATGCTCATCCACCCGTACTGATTTCCGCCTTCATTGCGCAGCACAATTGGCACGCCACCAAGTTGCGTTACCACTAGGTCGGCGTCGCCGTTTCCGTCGATGTCCGCGACCGCGATCGCACGAGGCTGATTTAGCTTCACCACGTTGAATCCAACGCTTTTCGTTACATCGCTCCAGCCCTTGCTTCCCAAATTGCGCAACAAGCGCAACTCGGCGCTGTTGCTCGATTCGCCCGCGGCCACCAGATCGAGCCAGCCATCATTGTCGTAATCCGCCGCCGCAATTCCCCAACCCTTTTGCCATCCAAAATCTGGCAGCGCCACGCGCTCCAACCGCTTTCCTTCCACGTTTCGCCACAAACTGATCCCCGGCGCTCCTGCATGCGTGAACGCCAGGTCCATCCAGCCGTCTTTGTCGAAGTCAAACGCCACCACTCCCACCGCCGGCGGCAACTTCTCTTTCGCAAAATCAATTCCTGCAAGCGGCGCAAATTTTCCTTCTCGCGGATTCAGGAGAATCGAGACGCCCGCTGTCCCGCCCGCCAGGACAAAATCAATCGCGCGGTCATTATTGAAGTCCGTCGTAACCACGCCTGCGCCCGTCGCCGCCACTCCCAGCGCCGTCGCTGCCGAGACATCCGTGAACGTGCTATTTCCATTGTTGCGCCACAACAAATTGCGCGCTGCTCTGTCCGCCGAGCCCGAATCCGCCGCCATCGTGACGTACAAATCCAAGTCGCCATCATGGTCGTAATCCACAAAGGTCACTCCCACGCATCCTTTTTCTTTGCGGATTCCCGCCGCCTCCGTCACATCCTCAAACTTCCCATCGCCCTTATTGCGCAGCAGACGCACACCATCGCTCAAGCAAACCGCGAGATCCGTCTTGCCGTCATTGTCAAAATCCCCCGCAGCACAGCCGAGCCCGCTACCGGTCAAATGAATCGCTGCCGCCTGCGACACATCCTCAAATTTTCCGTTGCCCAGATTGCGCAGCAAGTGACTCGCTCCATCTGTTGAGCCACTCACAAGAAAGAGATCCGGCTTGCCGTCTCCATCAAAGTCAAAAAAGCACGCGCCCGTGCTCGGTCCAATCGCAACAGAGTTTCCACCCTTGCCATTCGAAACAAACGGATTCGCTTCCGTAGCAAAATGTACCGGAATCGCAGTGGGCACATCCGCGACTGCGCTCAACGGGAGTTCCGCGGTCGAAAATTTCCCCTGATCCCCATAGCCCGCGCCAAACGGCGTCCCCAAATGCTCCGATGTGATTTTCTGAAACCGCGCCAGATGCTCACGCGCCGCTGACGTATCCCCTTTGCGTTGCAACGCGCGCGCCAGCCCAAACTCCGCCGAAGCATGCACTGGATTCAACGCCAGCCCTTTCTGGAACGCTGCAACCGCCTCGTCATATTTTTGGATTTGCGTATAAAGGTAGCCGACAAAATAATAGGCGTCTGCTTCATTCGGTTTGATTTCTGTCACGCGCTGGAACGCCGCAATACCCTTTTCCGCTTCGCCCGTGTCTTTGTGCGCCAGCCCGAGGTTGTACCAACCATACGGATCGTTCGGCAGTTGTTTCGTCGCCTCCTCCAGCGCCGCGCGCGCAGCATCAAGCTTTTGTTGCCCAAGCAGCGCCACGCCCAGGTTCAGCCGCGCCACTGCAAACTTTGGGTCTGCCTGAAGCGCCTGTTCAAAATATTTCTGCGCGTCCGCTGGCCGCTGCTGGTTCATGTGTGCGACGCCCAGCGTGTTAAACCGGTACGCCTCCGCGGGATTCAACTTCCCCGCCGCCCTCTTCGCGCTTGTGGCCTTCGCTTTCTCCTGCGCAACCCTTGCCCCGCCTCGCAAAACCAGCGCCGCGTAACAAAGCAGCCCGCCGCAAGCTCCAATCACAACCCCACGCCGAACGATCACGTACATAAAGGCTTTCTTCCTATCCGCGCGAAATGCCGCGACTGATCCCAGAATCCAACGATTCCTAACAATAACGCTGAAATTTTCCTGGCAGCCTCACACCAGGTCAACTTATTTTATATTTGCTGTCGCTCTACCGATCGCTTCTCGCTTGACCTGCATCTCATGCGCGAATACTCTCGCACTTCCCTTTTATGACCGACCTTTCGACCTTCTCCACCATCGCCGAGATCACCGCAAGTATCCGCTCCAAGAAAGTTTCGCCTTCAGAAATTGTTGACGCCCATCTCCGCCGCATCGAATCCCTCCAGCCCAAGCTCAATGCCTTCGTTCATTTGGATACCGACGCCGCTCTTGCCCAAGCTCGTGTTGCGGAAGGCGCTGCCTCGCAAAACCAGCCGCTCGGCCCTCTTCACGGCGTCCCGCTCACAATCAAGAGCTGCATCGACGTCTCTGGCTGGCCTTGCCCCGCCGGCTCTCTTCTCCGCAAAGAGTACGTTCCTCGCGCCGACGCTCCTCTCGTAGGGCGCCTGAAAGCTGCCGGAGCGATTCTTCTCGGCAACACCAACACGCCCGAATTCCTGATGGCCTACGAAACCAACAATCTCCTCATCGGAAAGACCAGCAACCCATGGAATCTCGAATACTCTTCAGGGGGCTCGAGTGGCGGAGAAGCCGCGGCCATCGCCGCTGGTTGCTCGACGGGCGGTGTCGGCAGTGACGGCGGCGGCTCCATTCGCGTCCCCGGTCATTTTTGCGGCATCTGCGGGTTGAAGCCCACTCCCGGCCGCATTCCCGCCACCGGACATTTGCCTTCAGGCGCAGGCGCATTCGGCTGGATCGGCGTCGTCGGTCCCATGGCCCGCACCATCGCTGACGTGCGCGTTCTTTTCGAAGTCACGGCCGGCGCCGACGCTGGCGACCCACACTCCGCCCCGGTCCTCGTTCGCGCCTATTCCGAAAAAGACTCGAGCGCTACGCGCATCGGCCTCTTAGAAAGCTCGGCTCTCGGCAACGCCACCCCCGAAACCCGCGCCGCCGTCGACCGCGCAGCAAACCTTCTCAGTGATCGCGGCTTCTCCATTGAGCCATTCGAATTAAGCGGGCTCGATCGCGCCCTCGAACTCTGGTGGTTCTTCTTCGGCCCGGTGATCGCTCATCTGCTCAATACGAACCTCGCAGGCCACGAATCCCAACTCAGCCCCATGCTGCGCGAGTATCTTTCGAACGCCACTTCTCCCGACCCTATCACTCTCGACAATTTCATTCAGGCTTGTGTCGAGCGTGACCTCCTCCGCGAAAGAATCCTCCGCCAAATGGATCGCGTTCCCATTCTTCTTTCGCCCGTTTCTTCCGCGCCCGCCTTTCGCCACGGTGAAGGAAACTACAAACCCGGTATCGGCTACCGCGACACCATGCGTTTTTCTCAATGGCTCAATCTCACCGGTTTCCCAGGAGCTTCTGTCCCCATCAGTCTTTCGAACGAAGGCCTTCCCATTGGCGTGCAACTCATCGGCCGCCCCTTCGAAGACGAACTCGTCCTCACCATCGCCGAAGCCCTCGAACACTCCCGCGGCCCCTGGCAACCGCCGCCCCGCTTGTAATCTGAACCGCTCACAACTGAGCGTGCCTTTGCCGTTTGCTTCTTTCTCCGATCTTTTTCCTATTGCGGTTCCCGTATCAGCTCCGGATTGGGCAGCCGGTTTTCCTCGCGCTTTGCCCGCTCCCTGTCCAGCTGAGCATCCAGCGCCTTTTGAGCGGCCGCAAGTTCCACCCGCGCCTCTTTCTGCCGTCCCAGTTGTGCCAAAATTCTTCCCCGCAAAAAGTGCCCACCCTGTATGTCAGGGTCGAGACGCAGCGCCGCTTCAATCATTTTCAGGGCTGGTTCCAGTTTTCCTTCTTTCTGATACAGCTTTGCGAGCCCTTCATAGGAGCTCGACATCTTTGTATCTCTTCGCAACGCCTCCCGGAACGCTTTTTCCGCTTTTTCATTCCTTTGCATCCGCGAGTACAGCACGCCCAGCTGGTCGTACGTGTCGGCGAGGTCCGGGTCCACCGCAATTTCTTTCTGAAATTCCCCTTCCGAGCGTTCGTTGTCCTCCGAACGCATATACGCGATTCCCAAATTCAGATGGACGAAGGGCAATTGGGAATTCAGCGCCAAAGCCCGCTCCAGCTCCGCCGTCGCTTCGGGAATTTCCTCTCGCTTCAGATATGCCTTCCCCAGAATGAGGTGAAATTCCGGCGTTTCCCCTCCCACATCAATCATTTGTTTCAGGATTTTTTCATCGAGTTCCTTCTTGCCTGACTCCACGGCCGCAATGTCCATCAGATAAAGGTACAGAACGTCCCTGGACCTGATAGTCCAAAGGGGCTCGAGCACCCTTATCCCCTCGTCGTAGTGTTTTGTGAACACCTGGCACATTCCGAGGAGATAACGCGCCCGTTCGGAGTCCGGCTGCTCGCGAAGAAACGACGCGAGGGGAGCAATTGCGGCTGCATAATTTCCGCGGCGGTATTCCACGAGCCCGATGTTCAACCGGATTCCCGCCATCTTCGGTTCCAGGGTTTCCGCTTTTCGCAAAAGCGCAATCGCTTTGTCCCATTCTTTCCGCCGCATGGCGATTACGCCCAAATTCGAATACGCTGCTCCAGAGCGCGGGTCGAGCGCAAGCACCCGGCGAAACGCTGCCTCTGCAGCTTCGAGGTTCCCATCTTTCAGGGCTGCCTGTCCTTGAGCAAACAATGCTGCTGGGTTCTGCGCCCCTGTCGCCTCCCCCGCCCCGTTTCCTAGGCGAGGTACAGCTTGCTGCGCCCAAGCTTGTCTCACAAGGCACAAGACAATACCCGCCCCCAAAATCCAAGCGTGACCGCGACTTCTGCGTAATATCGTCCTCATCCGCAGGTAGTCTCCAGTAGCGCGATTGAAATTACAAGGACGGCCTCCAGACGTCGCGCCGCCCCCTTTCACTTTTTCCACAATTTCCCGCTTGACACCGGCATTTGATTGCACTATTAATTCGTTTTAATAACTGGTTGCCGGTGCATTTCCTGCAGGTGTCGAGGGTTGGGCTGTGTAAATGGAGGACCTTCGAGCGGCAGTGTCAAGGGTCGGTGCGCAATGGCTGCTGCATGTGTGTCCTACATTCCCATCCCACGCAATTTCGAATCTTTCTTTGGAGGTTCTATCGTGAAGGAAAATCATCGTCCTTCGGAGCAACGAATTCGTGTTTTGCGAGCTATTCCCTTCTGGCTATGCGTCCTGGTGGTTACGCTGATTCTTCCGCTCGCATCTCGCGCACAGGACACCGGCTACATCAGTGGCACCGTCGTCGACAAATCCGGCTCTGCCGTCGTCGGCGCCGAAATAGTACTCACCAATGCTGGCGGTAGCTTGAATCGGACGACCACCTCGAACACCGACGGCGCGTACGTAATCCCTGGCTTGCCAGGTGGTTCTTACAACCTGAGCGTGACCGCAAAAGGGTTTCAAAAGTATTCTGCTCGCGGTGTCGTCTTAGAGGTCGCGCAAAAGACCCGCATTGACATTACGCTGACCGTCGGCGCGGTCACCGAAACCGTCGAAGTTACAGGGGAAGCCGTAGCCCAGGTCGAAACGCAATCCTCCGATCTGACCAGCACCATAACCGGCAAACAGATCGATAACCTCGTGCTCAACGGCCGCAACTTCACTCAACTCGTAAACCTGGCTCCAGGTGTTGTGAGCCAAACGGGCCAGGACGACGCCAAAGTCGGCGTGTACGGCAACGTCGCCTACAGCATGAACGGCGGCCGCACCGAGTACAACAACTGGGAACTCGATGGCGGCGACAATATGGACAACGGCAGCAACTCCACGCTGAATGTTTACCCCAACCCCGAAGCCATCGCCGAATTCAAGGTCCTCACTTCCAACTACGGTGCGCAGTATGGCCGCAACGGCTCCGGCACCGTCGAAGTCGAGACCAAGTCCGGAGGTACAACTTTCCACGGCAGCGCCTTTGAATACCTCCGCAACGAATTCTTTAATGCCAAGTCCTGGGAAGAAGGAGCCGACCCAACTGCAAAGAAAGCTCCCTACAAAAAACATGACTTTGGCTACACCATTGGCGGGCCCGTCTACATTCCTGGTCACTACAATACCGACAAAAAGAAGACTTTCTTCTTCTTTTCCGAGGAGTGGCGCCGCGAGAAGAACCCGCATACCACTGGCCTTGTAAACGTGCCCTCCGATGCCGAGCGCACCGGAAACTTTAGCGATCTTTGCCCTGCTTCGGGAGACTTCTTCCGTGCAAATCCGAAAGATATGAGTGGCAAACCAGTTCTTCCTGCTAATACTCCGCTTTTTCCGGATTGCCCCGCCACGGGTAAGGGTCCGGTTGTGACAGCTGCGGACGGTACTCAAGCCCAGAGCTACGCACCGTTTGCTGGTAATAAGGTAACAATCGATCCCGTCGGTCAAGCATTGTTGGCTCTGATTCCTAAGGCGAGTCCGGGTCTGACCAACAACAACTTCCCGGCAGTTTTGCAAACCGTCTCCCTCCCCGAAACTTGGCGGGAAGAACTGGTACGCATCGATCACAATATCACTGACAATCATCGGCTCACTTTCCGCTATATTCATGATTCCTGGCAGACGCAAACCGAAAATTCTCTGTGGGGCAATGGTTCCAGCTTTGAGGATATCAACACCGAATTCGTCGGCCCCGGAACGAGCTTCGTGGCTCGGCTGAACTCAAACATTAGCCCAACACTTCTGAACGAATTTGTGGCCAGCTACACCGCAGACCACATCTTCCTAACTGCACTTCACAATCCTCCACTTCCGTCGGGCTTGCCGATGGGGCTGCTCTTCCAGAATGGCCAGGGGGGGAAACTCCCTTCGATTTCCCTGGGGAACAATCTTTCTTATGGTGGCGGTTTTAGTGCCGACACCGGCTACTTTCCCTGGAATAACGCCAACCCTGTTTACACCTATCGCGACAACCTCACGAAAATTGTGGGAACGCACACGATGTCCATCGGTGTTTACACGGCCTTTGCTCAAAAGAACGAGCAAAACTCCCCGTACATTCAGGGCATCCTCACTTTCGATTCTAGCAATACGGCGATCCCCAGCACAGGGAACGCCTTCACAGACCTTCTATTAGGAAAGGTTGCCCAGTTCTCTCAGGTCAATCTCCAAGCCAAATACTACAACCGCTATCGTATCGTGGAGCCTTACTTCCAGGATGACTGGCGCATGACCAAGAGATTTACCCTCAATCTTGGATTGCGGCTCAGCCTTTATGGCACCTATCGGGACCGCTACAGGCACGCCTTCAACTTTGAGCCAACCGCCTTCACCAAGAACGGCTCACCTGTGATCGACGACGGCTCAGTTACCGGACAAGAGGGGGCGTTCATCCCGGGTGCCGGCAATCCCTTCAACGGCATCGTTCAATGTGGCGGCCCTGGTGGGACCACGTTTGTTCCTAGTTTGGTAACCAGCTCATTCCCGGGCGCAACAATAGGCTCTTCTTCGAGCGCGGGCTGCTTGAAAGGCCATCTGTTTAATCCTGCGCCCCGAATTGGTTTCGCTTGGGATCCTAAAGGCGACGGCAAAATGGCCGTTCGCGGGGGCTACGGAGTATTCTTCGAGCACACCAACGGCAACGAAGGGAACACCGAGTCCCTCGAGGGCTCTCCGCCATATTCGCTTAATGCTTCCCAATTCAATGTGAACGGCTACAGCAACATCGGTGGCGGCGGGCTGCTGTTCCCACTGGGCGTTAACTCCATCCCCAGCAAGGCCATCTGGCCGTACGTACAGCAGTTCCATCTCGACGTTCAGAAGGAGCTTCCAAGCCACTTCGTAGCAACAGTCTCCTACGTCGGAAGCAAAGGGACGCACCTCACCCAGCAGCGGAACCTAAACCAGCTTCTCCCCATACTGGCCTCGGCGAATCCTTACAAGCCTGGCGAGGCGATTGGGGCCGGTGGCCACGACGATTGCGGGACCGGCACCACTCCAAGCGGCGTGGCCGTCACAGGAACGGCGCTGACTAATCTTGGCATCGCCTGCGGCAACGATCCCAACCCCAACCGTCCTCAAGTAGGGTTCGGAAATATCACCCGTTTGGAAGACCAGGCAAACTCCATCTACCATGCCATGCAAACCACCGTTAAGCGGACTGTCGGCGATTTGACGATGAGCTTGGCCTACACCTACAGTCATTCCATCGATAACTCGTCGGACAGATACGACGGCGCCTTCGTGAACTCCTATAACCTCGCTGCTAACCGAGGCAACTCGGGCTTCGACGTGCGTCACAATTTGGCGCTCAGCTACGTCTACGGCCTGCCCTTTTTCAAAGGTTCCGGGCTCACGCACAATGTGCTGGGGGGCTGGCAGGTCTCCGGCATTACCATCGCCCAGACCGGCACTCCCTTTAGCGTCACTAACGGCACCAATTTCGGAGATGCGGCCGGGGTGGCGAATGGTGTTGGCACAGGCTCACGTCCAGACCAAGTCGGTAACCCGCACGCTTTGTCAACCGATGTTCCCGGAGTCCGCGGTCCGCTTCTTTTTAACCCTGGGGCCTTCACGACCCCTACTGGTTTGACCTTCGGTAACGTAGGTCGCAACACTTTGTACGGCCCCGGCCGCATTAATTTTGATTTCGGCCTTTTCAAGCGGTTCTCCTTCACGGAAACGCGAGCGCTCGATTTCCGCTGGGAGAATTTTAACCTCTTCAACCATACGCAATATAACGGTGTCAACGGCAGCATGGACTGCGTTGGGGCGTCTGGCACTGCCGGCGACCCGATCTGCATTAACGGAGATCCTGCAAACAGCGTAGCGGCGTCGAGCTTCCTGCATGCCAGTGGCGCACACCTGGCGCGCCGAATGCAGTTCGGTCTGCGTTTCCAGTTCTGACGTCCCTAACCCCGGGAGGGCGGTCTGACCCAGTCGGACCGCCCTTCTTTTTGCTACGAACCCCTGTTCCCTTTTTCCCTCTAAGAGGTAAAATGCAGCGCATGAACCGACGCACATTTATCGGCACATCTGTCGCCGCAAGTCTTTCTGCTGCTTACTCCGAATGGGCCGCCGCTGCCAAACCCTCCTGGGCCGCGGACTCCGCATTTCCTCTCAAATCCAGCGCGCCGCAAGATGCGCATTCCATTAACCCCATTGGCCTCCAGCTCTATACCGTTCGCGCGGCCATGAAAAAAGATTTCGCTGGCGCTATCGGCAAAGTCGCTGCCACCGGCTACAAAGAAGTCGAATTCGCCGGCTACTTCGACCACGCGCCGAAAGACGTGCGCGAGCTGCTCGACAAGAACGGCCTCGTTGCTCCTTCCTGTCACGTCGACTACCCCACCGTCGAGAAAAAATGGCCCGAAACTCTCGAGGCCGCAAAAATCGTCGGCCACAGCTACGTCATCTGTCCCTGGATTGACGAAAAGCAGCGCGCCCAAGACGGCGGGTGGAAACGCGCCGCCGAACTTTTCAACAAAGCCGGCGAGGAAAGCCAAAAAGCCGGCATCCAGTTTGGCTATCACAACCACTCCTTCGAATTCCAGGAAGACAAGTCTCTCGGCGGCAAACTGCCGTACGATTTCCTTCTCGCCGAAACCGATCCCAAATTCGTCGCCATGGAAATGGATCTCTGCTGGATTAGCGTTGCCGGAAAAGATCCTCTCGCCTATTTCGAAAAATATCCCGGCCGCTTCCCTTGCGTTCACGTCAAAGACTGGGTGAAAGACACCAGCTCGAACAGCGGCTACCAGGGCGCTATGGGACAGTCCGTCAAATACGGCGGGCGCATGGCCGACGTCGGCCAGGGCTCCATCGACTGGAAAAACCTCTTCGCCAACGACGGCAAAGCCGGCATCAAACACTATTTCGTCGAAAACGACGATCCGAAATCGGCTTTTGACGACATCAAAATCAGCTACAACTATCTGCATGATTTGCGATTCTGATTTTTTCTCATTGTAGGGGCGCAGCATTGCCGCGCCCCTGCTTGGCTGGGACGATCCGGGAAGTTGTAGGTTCACGATATCGCAGGTTCCGGGCAGCCGCCGGAACATCGTGCCCTCGATAGGCACGGGTTTTTTGCAGAGCCCGGGCCTGCTTGCCGCAGGCCAGTCGTAGCCCGGCAAGCTTGCTGCAGTTCTTAGTTTTGGTTCTCGATTTTGGGCCCCGTTTCAAATGAACTTGATTCCGGTCTGTTGCTCTCAGGTTTCGGACTCGGGAGTCTCTGATGTCTGCCTGTTAGCTGTAAGCTGTCAGCTATCAACTTTCTTCAGGAGCGCACCATGAAAAACAACCTCTCTCGCCGCGAATTTCTCCAGCGCAGCGCTGGCGCCACTGGAGCGCTCGCCGCTTCACCGCGAATTCTTCTCGAGCCGGAGCACATTCCTCTGCCCCTGCAATCCACTCCGCCCAGCGAGCGCGTGCGCTTCGGCATCATTGGCATCGGCATGCAAGGCTCCGGCCTACTGACGAACGCCATCCAGCTCCCCGGTGTCGAATGCGTCGCTGCCGCCGATCTCTACGACGGCCGTCACACGCTGGCGCAGGAAATTGTCGGCTCGAAAATTCCCACCACGCGCCGCTACAAAGAGCTTCTAGACAACAAGGATATCGACTGCATCGTCGCCGCCGTTCCCGATCACTGGCACAAGCAGGTGGTCGTGGACGCCGTCAGCGCGGGAAAGGACATTTACTGCGAAAAGCCGATGTCGCACTCACCGGCCGACGGCGTCGCCATGGTGGCCGCCGCGAAAAAAACCGGGCGCATCGTGCAAATCGGCTCCCAGCGCGTCAGCTCCGTCATCTGCGCAAAAGCAAAGGAGCTGCTTGCGAACGGCATCATCGGCACGGTGACCCTTGTCGAGGGGACCTACGGCCGCAACGACCCCACCGGCGCGTGGGAATATCCGCCGCCCTTCGATCTTTCGCTCAGCAATTTCGATTGGACCACGTGGCAGGGCGAAGCGACCAAGCGTCCATGGGATCCCGACATGTCCCCCAAATATTTCGCGCGCTGGCGCTGCTGGAAAGAATACGGGACCGGCCTCGCCGGCGATCTGCTCGTGCACCTCGTCAGCGGCATGAACTTCATGCTCGGCTGGAACGATCCACCCAGGCGCGCTTTGGCGCTCGGCAACATCCTGCGCTTCAAAGATGGCCGTAACATGCCCGATGTCCACCCAACGCTCTTTGATTATGGCGAAGACCGTCCCCCGGTTTATTTACGCTTGAATCTCGGCTGCGACACCCCCGAGACGTACCGCTTCCAAGGCTCGCATGGCATTCTGGAAGTGACCGAATTCGCCATCACCTATTACCCGCAGTCCGGCGTGGACGAAGCGCCCAGCTATTACGCTTACGGCTTTCCACGCGAGATGCGTGAAGCCTACTTCAAGAAATGGCACGAGGAGCACGATCCCAAGCCCGGCAAGGAGCCGGTCGTGGAAGGCTACAACTACAAAGGCGCCTCTTGGGACGAGGAGAAGCCGCACCTCTGGAAATACTTCCAGGCGGTCAAGTCGCGCCAGCCTGTCGTCGAAGACGCCGTCTTCGGCCACAACGCCGCTCTGGCCTGCCACATGGCCAACGAATCCTATTTCCGCCGTGCCCAAGTCACTTGGGACGCCGCCAGCAGCACCATCAAGTCCTGATCACTCGCTTGGCCAGCTAAGCGAAAAGCACAGACTGGAGCTCTAAACGAGGGGATTGTTTGTCCGTCGTCAGAAACCGGCGACTGCGGCGGCTTCATTTGGACTTGTTTCAAAAATGGTGAGCAACTTGGCCACTTCCAAGGCCTGCTTGAAGTTCGGGCGGAGATTTGTCAGCAGTAGCCTTCCGCCTATCGCTTTTGTCTTTCGATGCGCCTCAATCAGCGCGCCGAGCCCAGAGCTGTCAACGTAATTGACCTGCTCGAGGTTTACGACAATTCTCGTTGCGCCTGCCGAGAGAAGATTGTCAATGGCTGTACGGAACCCGATGTTCTCGTCTCCAAGCACAAGACGTCCCCTCAATGCCAAGCAGTAAATGCCGTTGCCTTCGCGCTGCGTAATTTCTAAGGACATCGTCAACCCCCTTCCGCTCATATATGGATTGGAGCTATCCATGATAGCTTCCAGACTCCCAAAAGCAAAAGCACATACCACGGCAGCGGAATCCCTCCCAGTTCTCGATGAGCCCCTTGCGGTTGTAGAATGGCGCGGCTACGGTTCGGCAGATTGCCGATTGCGAAGGAGTCCCTATGAACGAACTCCAAGGCGAAAGTCGAAGCAAAAACAAGGCGGGCGGAAGCACGAAGCCATGTAACGGAATTTGGCATTCACGGCGGTGGATCGGAATCCTGGTTGCTCTGTTCGCGGCGATCACGGTTTCCGCGCAAGCTCCGAAAACTGGTTTTACGCGGACGCTTGCCGAGGTGAAGTTCCCGAAAGACGACAAGCCCGATTGCCTCCAGTTTGCGATCGAAAACGGAGACCTGAAGACCGGTCCTTCCACGGCAATTATGAAGGCCGCGCCAAACTGCGTCGTGCCGCCGCATTACCACACCGCAGAAGAACAGCTGATTATCGTTCGCGGAGAGGTTTCGACCGGGATGGACGGAATGCAGGACACGCTGCTAGGGCCGGGCGGCTTCGCCATGATGGCCAGCAAGCAGGTGCATTGGTTTTCATGTACGGTGAAGGAAGAATGCCTGATATTCGTGACGTTTGACCGCGCCTACGACATTGTGTGGGTAAAGGACCAGAAGTAAGAAGCCAACCCAAGACTTGAGGTATTACGTCCACGTGAATTGAGTTTCGAGGGGTGCGTTAATGAAGTTGCCGGGACCCTTCATCTGTGCCGTTGCGATTGGATTTGGCGCAAGTAGCGCCGCGGCGCAAGTCACAACTTCGCAGTATGACAATTTGCGAACCGGCACGACGCCAAACGAGAAAACGCTGACTCCGCAAAACGTGAACTCAAGCCAGTTCGGCAGGTTGGGAGCGTTTAGAGTGGATGGCGCCGTATTCGCGCAGCCGTTGTTCGTACCTGGAGTGGAGATTCCTGGCAAAGGGAAACACGACGTGCTCTTCGTAGCCACCGAGCACGACAGCGTGTATGCGTTTGACGCCTACCGCCCAAACGATGTGCCGCTGTGGCAGGTGAGTTTGCTGGACAAGAAGCGCGACGAAGAGACAGTCGGTGCCCGGGACGCGCAATGCCCGTTCATTGAGCCTGAGGTTGGCATTACTTCCACACCGGTGATCGATCCCCAGACTGGAACGTTATATGTGCTGGCGCGCTCGATGATCGGGCGCTGGGTTAAGGACAATGAGTATTTTCAGCGGCTTCACGCTCTTGCGATTACCACGGGCGCGGAAAAATTTGGTGGACCCAAGGTCATCGCGGCTTCGGCGCCAGCTAGGGGCGCTGGGGCAGTTAACGGGCAGGTGCGCTTTGATGCGCTGCGGGAAAACCCGCGTGCCTCGCTGTTGCTGGTAAAAAATACGGTGTATCTGAGCTGGGGTTCGTCTTGCGACGTGGATCCCTACCACGGGTGGGTGATGGCCTACGGCGCGCAAACGCTGGCGCAGAAAGCCGCGCTGAACGTAACAGCAGACGGCGGTGAAGGCGGCATCTGGGCCAGCGACACGGGCTTGGGGGCAGACGCGGATGGAAATGTTTACTTGGCTACTGGCAACGGAACGTTTAATGCGGCATCGGGAGGCCGCGATTATGGCGATTCCGTACTGAAACTGGGGCTGGAAAACTCTTCGCTTGTCGTGCGCGATTACTTCACCCCATTTAATCAAGCGCAACTGAGTGAAGCCGACGCGGACCTGGGCTCGAGCGGTCCCACATTGCTACCCGATCAGCCGGGAGCGCACCCTCACCTGCTGCTGCAGCCCGGGAAAGGCTCGATGATTTACGTGATTGACCGAGACCAGATGGGGCAGTTCCGGGCTGAAGGCGACGCTGTGATACAGAGGATCCGCATGTCGGGCGGTGGGTACGGCGCGATGGCGTATTGGAACGGACACGCCTACTTTGCGTGCAGCGACGATCGCCTCCGCGATTACGTACTGAAGAAAGGGCAACTCAAGCTGCGATCGAGTTCCAACATCAAATTCGCAAACCCCGGCGCTACCCCTTCGGTCTCCGCGGATGGCAACAAGAATGCGATCGTCTGGGCCATCGCCACGAAAACCTGGAACGGACCCAACCGGCCGGCTGTGCTTTATGCATTCGACGCCAACAACGTGCGCGAACCGATTTACACTTCTGAGCAGAACAGCAAGCGCGATGGTGCTGGCATGGCGGCGCGCTTTGTGATTCCGCTCGTCGTGAATGGGCACGTGTATTTCGGCGCAAGGGACGAAGTGGAAGTATATGGTTTGCTGAAATAAGCGATGGAAACTTGCAACCGTGTCGAGCGCAGGGAGTTGGAAATGAGTATGAGAAGCATTGGCCTTCTTACGAGAATCGTGATCACATTCGCGCTCGCGCTGTCCTTCGCCGGCATCGGCAGGGCCCAGGAGACGGTCGGCATCACGGAGATTACGACGAGCGTTTTGGTGTTTGCGACCAGGACGGGCAATGTGATCGCACTGGTCGGGCCGGATGGCGCCCTGCTGATTGGAACGCCTTCGGCGGGCAGCACTGCTCGCATCAGCAGCGAATTGGCGAACCGCACGAAGTCCCCGGTGCGCTACGTGGTGATTGCGCCACAGGACGCCGCACAGTCTGAAGGAGATGCGGGTTGGGGACGGCGCGGAGCGTTCGTGGCGATGCAAGAAAAGGCTCTCGAACGGATCGGCGGGCACGTCATGGGAGTCGCGCCACCCCTGTCCGAGCGGCTCGTGAAGCTGGGAGTCGACCGTCCGCACGTCGCCTTTTCGGAAGTCTTGACTTTCGACACGAATGGAGAAGCGGTCCACATCGTGCGGCAAACTCCCGGCAACAGCGACGCGGATGCGCTGGTTCATTTTCACGTGGCCAAGCTGGTTTACTTCGGTGAAGTGTTTCCCGGAGACGGCTACCCGGCGATCGATGCTGAGCATGGAGGCAGCGTGGACGGTCTCGTGAAAATGGTGGATGGATGGACCGATCCCGGGTTCCACGTGGTTCCGGCGCGCGGCGAGGTGACAAACGGCGCGGGCTTGAAGGCTTTTTGCGACATGGTCAAGGCGGTTCGCAAGCGTGTGCAGCATTCCATTGATGCGGGCGAAACGGAGAGTCAGGCGGTTGCGGAGCATCCGACCGCGGAGTTCGATGCCAAGTGGGGACACGGGAGGGCGCAGCCCGATTCGTTTGTGAAGGAAGTTTACAAGTCGCTGTCAAAGAAGGAAAAGTGAGCCGATGCTGCGGAGGCCAAGAAGCAAGAATGAAGACAGGCCCAACTCCCGGATTGAAGAATAAACCCGGCGCTTTTGTGGGATGCAAAAAATCGAAGGCGCAACAACCTTGCGGCTGCTGCGCCCTCTTTCAATTGGGCCGTTAAGTTTTTGAGGCTTCCCGGCTCAATCTGGAGTGACAGTAAACCTGCCCAATTTTCTTGGCAAGCGAAATCTGAAAACTCAACTGTGGAAAGCTGTGCACGCCTGTGCAAAACTCGGAAATTAGAAAATGGAAGAAGGAAAGTGGAACCCCAGCCAAAATAGTCAGCGCCAATTCTTGACGCGGGGCCAAAGGGTTTGCAAGTTCCCTTGCAGGCGGCGACAAAGGAGAATCGGGCGGGTTTCGTAGGAATAGGCGTAGGGAACGTTCACCGCCGCCGCAACCACTACGGAATCAAAGTATTGACGCACATCATTCTCCGGTTGGCCCACAACAATCACGATTTCTCCCGTGTAATTGCGCGGTCCCCAAAGAAAATAGTTTTGATGGCCGCTGATCGCTTTGGGCAGGGCGTAGCGCTGGCCAAAAAAGTCGACAGCCGCCGCTTGGCCGTAGTTGTCGCAGAAGATGGCTGTCTTGGCCTGTTCTTCCGGTGAAAGAGAATGATAGACCTGAGCGACGGCAGCAACCTGCTCCTGCCATGGAAGTTCGTCGGCGTAATATTGCGGGAGCGGCGTGCCAGCGAAGCTGCGCTCGGTGGGCCTGCCGTGCACCAGTGAATGCGATTGGTAGCGGACGAACGCTTCAAGTGGCAAAACCGGCAGAACGAGCGGAAGTACGAGCGCAATACCAACGGCTAGCCACATGAAACAAACTGGCTTCAAAGTGGCGCGCCATTTTGATGGTTGCTCGTTCGCAAACTGTTTGGGGGAGCGTGAAAACAAGAGTTCGGCGGCGACGGCGCCTGCGGCGAGCAGGATCGGGTAGGCCGGCGCGGAATAATAATCTTTGCCATGAGAAACCAGGAAAAACGCAAAGGTGACGAGGAATGCCCAGCCGAAGACGCGATAGTCTCTTGCGGCGCGGTAGAACAAATAAAAGAGCAGCCCGCGGAACCAGAACGGAAAGCTGAATGGATTCATCATCAGGATTTGCTGAACAGTGTAGGCAGTGGGTGGATAGGCAATATCTTTTCCGGTGACCCGAATATTGTGCATCAACTCAAGGAACGGCCAGTGATGATGGATATTCCAAATCAAGTTGGGAAGGAAAATCAAAAGCGCCACGGCGCCCCCTCCGAAAAGCCACGGCGTGAACAAAAGCTTGCGGTGCTGCGTGAAAAGCAGCCCGAAGAGCAGAGCGAACGCGAAGATGGCGATGGAGTATTTGTTTTCGAGGCCCAAGCCTGCGATTGCGCCAAAGGCCAGCCAGAGTTTTGGATTTTGTGTATGGATCATGCGCAGGATCGCGTAAGCGCAGCCAGTCCAGAAAAGCGACTCGAAGGCGTTCATGGCGAACTGATGGTCCATGACCCACCACACGGCGGGAGTGGCGGCCAGCGTAGCAGCGAGCGCGACGCCAAAGCGCTTCGCCCCGAGTTCGCGCGCGAACTCTGCGACTAGAATGATGCGAGCTGCTCCGGCCAGCGCCGGCCAGAAAATCAGCGCGGGGAGCGACGTGCCGAGCGTATGCCGCCCAATCCAAGCAATGAATGGGAACAGTGGAGGCTGATCGACGTAACCAAAAGCGAGATGATCAGCGCAGGCAAGGTAATACAACGCATCGCGAAAGTAGCCGTAGCGTGCAGACGTGACCATGTGCAAAGCAAAATACGCGAAAGCAATGAGATAAACCCACGGCCACAAGGACGGCCGGGAAGCGGAATCATGGTTGAAAGGCGTAGAGGACAAGGGCGGAAGAATAACAGTGGAAAGCGGGCGACCGCAACCGATTCTCCTTTTCCCGAACGTCGCTTGTGTGTATACTGCATGTATATACGTTGCCCTTCTGCCGGAACAGGCTGCAAACATCAGAGTTTTTTCAGCCAGAAAGAGGAACAAAACATGGCCACGGCAAAAGTTTTTCGCTCCGGAAACAGCCAAGCCGTTCGACTGCCCAAGCAGTTCCGGCTAAAGAGCAAGGAAGTGGAGATCTCAAGGCGAGGTGACGAAATCGTGTTGCGAGAAAAAAGCGGCATCATGACCCGCGCGTTCGAGTTGCTGGCCGGGTTGCCCGAAGACCTGTCGCTTGCTGACCGAAAAAGAGACAAGCCGCAACGGCGCCCGGGCTTGTAATGGAAGCTCTGTTTTTGCTGGACACTAATATCTGTATCTACATCCGCAGCAAAAAACCTGAGCCCGTGCTAAAGCGCTTCAAAACCCTCCGCCATGGAGAGGCAGTGCTCTCTGTAGTTACTTTTGGCGAGCTGCTTTATGGAGCGGAGAAAAGCCTGCATCGCTCGGTGGCCTTGCAACAGTTGCGGGAACTTGCCGAAATTCTGCCGGTGATGCCGCTGCCTGAATCCGCAGCGGAGACCTACGGCAGGATACGCGCAGAACTACAGCGCAAAGGCCAGATGATTGGCAACAATGACTTATGGATTGCGGCGCACGCGAAAGCCACAGGACTCACTCTGGTGACCAATAACGAACGCGCATTCCGCCGCGTGAGCGGATTGAAATTGCAGAACTGGGCGTTGTAGCCAGTTCCGACCGCGAGGAAGAGGGCACGAAATCGATGTTCACTCTGGCAGCGAAGGGCAGCCGGGGAATTCTCGCAGCGAGGTGTTGCCGATGTAGCCGAGATCGGCGATGCCGATTTTGCTGGTGTAGTAGCCATCGCAGGTCATGTTACGCAAAAAAGCGAAAAACGAAACGCCCTGGCTGAGAGTGGGATCCTGCTTGGCGTTCTTGCGAAAAGCGATCAGGTCGAGCACTCCCTTCTTTTGCTCCGGAGTGCATTCGAGAAAAACTTTGCCGTAGCGGTCGATGCAGTATCCGTCGAGCCAAAAAAGTCCGCCGCCGAGGCGCAGTTGAAACTTGTCGTTTTCGCTGCTGAGGAGGTCGATGAATTCGGGAGCGCCAGCTTCAACCGCGCCGCCGCACTTTTCGTCCTTGGGAATAATCATGTCGCAGAGATTGATGAGCGTGGCGTACTGCGAGGCGGAAAAATATTTCGGAGTGTAGTTTCCCGCCGGCGCGGATGCCTTTTCCTTGTGGACCATCTGGTGGACGTATTCGGCGGCCTCGGCGGGTATGACTTGCAGAACGGAGCCGGTGACGCCAACAGCGAGCGTGCGAAGAATATCGCGGCGAGAGATCGATTCGATGGCCATGTTAGATATTGCCCTTTCTGGCTTCGTCGAGGAGATATTCGGAGGCGCGCCACGAGAGAGCCATGATCGTCAGCGTTGGATTTTTGTCGGGATTGGTGACAAGCGGAGCACCGTCAGTGACGAAAAGATTCTTGACGTCATGCGCCTGGCAGAAGCCATTAAGAACAGAATGATTAGGATCGGTGCCCATGCGTGCGGTGCCGACTTCATGGATGATTTTTCCGCCGGGCTCGATGCCGAAAGGAAGATCGCCGTGGATGGAGGTTTTGGTTTTGTATTCGCCGCCCATGGTCTCAACGATGGAGCGGAAGGTTTCCTGCATGTCCTTGGCCTGAAGCAATTCATAGTCCGACCATTTGAAGTGGAAACGCAGGACGGGAATGCCCCATTCATCCACGACGTCGGGATCAATTTCACAGTAAGTCTCGGGATTGGGAATCATTTCGCCGCGGCCGGCGAAGCCGATGTGACAGCCATATTGTTTGCGGGCGCGCTGCTTGAGCGAGAGGCCGTAGCCCTCTTCGTCGCGGTTCATGCCGTTGAACATGCCGACGCCGGGCATTTCGCGGCCGCCGCCAAATTCGATGTGATAGCCGCGGGGAAAATCATTCTTACGGTCGAATTTCCACCACGGCATGTACATGTGCATGCCGCCAACGCCGTCGTGATTGTGGGCAGGCATTTTTTCGAGCTGCGGGAAATAGCCGGTGCCGCTGCTGCCTACGGAATCGGTCAAATATTTGCCGACCGCGCCGGAAGAGTTTGCCAGGCCCGCTGAGAACACAGTGGATTTGGAATTGAGCAGCAGACGGGCGGATTCGCAGGCGCTGGCGGCAACGACAACGGCGCGCGAGTTGATGCGTTTTTCGGAGCGCGTGGCTTTGTCAATATAGGAGACGCCGGTGGTTTTGCCGTCTTTGTCTACGAGAATCTCGCGAGCCATGGCGCCGGTGATGAGCGTGAGCTTCCCGGTTTTCATCGCGGGAGGAATCAAAACCTGGCTGGAGCTGAAGTTGGAAGCAGTGATACAGCCGCGCCCACATTGGCCGCAATAGTGGCAAGGAAGGCGGCCGTTAACGGATTTGGTGAGGATAGCGAGGCGCGAGGGGATGCAAGTGACGCCCAGCTTGTCGCAGGCTTTCTTGACCATCAGTTCCGTGCAGCGAGGCTTGGGAGGCGGGAGAAAGACGCCGTCGGGCGCGCTGGGAACGTTTTCTTTCGTTCCGAAGACGCCGATGTAGGCCTCAACTTTGTCGTAGTAGGGCGAAAGATCTTCATAGGTGATGGGCCAATCCTCGCCGAGGCCGTCGCGAGTCTTGGATTTGAAATCGACTGGCGCGAAACGTAGCGCGATGCGGCCCCAGTGATTGGTTCGGCCACCAACGATGCGCGAACGGAACCATTGAAAATCGTTGCCGGGAGCGGAAGTGTACGGTTCGCCCTCGATGTGCCAGGCGCCGTTGGGAGCGAGGAATTCGCCAAAATTTTCACGGGCTCTTCCGCCGACGCCCGCTCCGCGATGGGGCGATTCGTAGGGCCACATCAGCATCTTGAAATCTTTCTCGGGGTGAACCTCCGGTCCGGCTTCGAGGAGGGCACAGTTGAGGCCGCCTTCGGTGAGGACTTTGGCAGCCATGCCTCCTCCCGCACCGGAGCCGATGATGCAGACGTCGTACTGCTTGGGTGACCGCTGAACCTGCGTCATGAGGATTGCTCCGCGGAGTTTTAATTTCCAACGAGCTATTATTGCACGTTGTTAGTTCCTAGTTGCTAGTGAAGCAAGACAATTAGATTTCGATTTGCCCGAAACGAGGGGATTCTAAAGCAACCCGCTTCTCTGCGCAATTGCAATAGAGCCGCCCTGTCCCTAGAGGTTGTTTTTCTTCATCTCCGAGACTGCAAAATCGCACGCGCGGGCGGTGAGCGCCATGTACGTGAGGGACGGATTCACGCAGGAAGAAGAAACCATGCAAGCGCCGTCCGTCAGAAAGAGGTTCTTCGCGTCGTGAGTCTGGTTGTGCTCATTGAGCACGGAAGTCTTGGGATCGCGGCCCATGCGGGCTGTACCCAACTCGTGGATGGCCAAGCCCGGCGGCGTGATCTCCTGATGAATGGAAATATCCTTGGCACCGGCGGCGGAAAGCATTTCGCCGGCCTGGATGGCGATGTCTTTGGACATGGCGAGTTCGTTCTCACCCCAACTGCAGTGAATCTTGAGCGTGGGAATGCCCCAGGCATCGAGCTTATCCTTGTCGACTTCCACATAATTGTTGTGATTGGGAAGGCATTCGCCGAATCCGCCCATGCCCAAGCGCCACTTGCCGGGACCTTTGAGCGAGTTCTTGAAGTCCGCGCCAATGCCAATTTTGTTGAAGCCGCGGGACCAGCCTTCGCGCGAACCGCTGCCCTGGTAGCCGTAGCCACGGATGAAATCCGGATGCTTGGCCTTGACGTTGCGGAAACGCGGAATGTAGAGGCCGTTGGGCCGATTGCCGAAAGGCATTTTGTCTTCGTGGCCGGGCATGCTGCCGCTGGCGCCCGCGCCCATGTGGTGGTCCATGAGATTGTGGCCGAGTTCGCCACTGGAATTGGCGAGGCCGTTGGGAAATTCTGTGGTGGCAGAGTTGAGAAGAATGCGCGTGGACTCGAGCGTCGAGCCGCAGATAAAGAAGATGCGGGCTTTGAATTCGAGAGCTGCCTTGGATTGCGCGTCGATGACTTTCACGCCGCTCACACGCCGCGTTTTTGAATCGAAGTTGAGGCTATGCACCACGCTGTAGGGGCGAATGGTGAGGCGGCCGGTTTTTTGCGCGGCGGGAAGCGTCGAACTCAAGCTGCTGAAATAGGACCCTGTAATGCACCCGCGATGACAATAACCGCAGTAGTGGCACGGAGCGCGGCCCTTGTGAACCCGGGTCAGGACGGCGGCGCGGCCAATCGTCAGCATGCGATCGTCGAAATGTTTGGCAAGCGCGTTCTTGAGATCCAGCTCGACGCATGTCAATTCCATCGCTGGTAGAAATTTACCATCCGGAAGCTGGGGCAAACCTTCCGCCTGGCCGCTGATGCCAGCAAATTCTTCCACGTAGTCGTACCAGGGAGCGATGTCCACATAGCGAATGGGCCAATCCACAGCGATTCCATCCCTCAAGTTGGCCTCAAAATCGAGATCGCTCCAGCGATAGCTTTGGCGGCCCCACAGAATGGACTTGCCGCCTACCTGACGGCCGCGAATCCAGGAAAAATGTTTGTTTGGCTCGAAGGAATAGGGATTTTCCTGGTCGTTGACAAAAAACTGGTGGGAAAACTCATCGCAGGCGTAGTAGCACTCGCGCTGGATGGGCTGCGTGCGTTCGCGTGCAAAACGGTCATCCCAGCCGCGATGCCTGAGCTCCCAGACGGGAACGTGTTCAACATAGTCTTTCTCAGGAACGATGGAACGGCCCGCTTCGAGGACAAGCGTGTTGAGGCCCTTTTCCGTAAGTTCCTTCGCGGCCCAGCCGCCAGTGATGCCCGAACCAACAACGATTGCGTCGTAGTTTGTTGTTGCCATGGTTCCTCTATGCGTCTGCATCTCCAGCCCCGGGTCCAACCACAGTGCAACCGTGGTGCGAGCCGGGAATGACTTGCAGTTTCAATTCCTGCGTGAAACCAATTTCGGAAGTGTAGTAGCCATGAAGAGTCATATTCTTAAAGACTGTGAAGAAATCAGCTTGCATCTGCGTGTCACGTCCTTCCGGCTCCCAAAAGGGCGGATGCTCTTTAGCTCGCGACCGGGCGACTTCGGCGGCGGCATCCAGAGAGCGCAGAAGAACAAGCTGTTGCGGGGGAGAGGCGGAAGCAAAGTCTTTGCCGAAGAGCGCGTTACTCTGTTTGTTGACGTCGTCGAGGCCGTCGAGGAAGCGGTGGCGTTCTTGGTCGTTTGCCCATTCGGTGAGGATGACGTCGATGAATTCGTTGACGCGAACAGCTTTCGCCCCGGGCGTTTCGGTGGCGGGGATGATCTGGTCGATCATGGCGACGACCATATCGTTCTGGTGAGGACTCAGTGAACGGAGCGAGTAAGGGCCGTTCGGATGCGCTTGTTGATAGAAAGCAAAAAGCTCCGGAGTGAGCGCAGGCAGAACGGCTCCTGCGGTGAGCATGCGAAGGGCATCACGCCGATTCATGGTTCCTCCCTGATGCGACCGAACGAACGGCACTCGCGGTGCGCGAGCTCGAAATAGCAAGCTCGCGGGCTTCGCGCAATTCCTTCACTGGGTCGCCCAATGGATGGAACTCCATGGCGATGTAGCGGGAATAATGCAGTTCGCCGAGCTTGCGAAAAATGTTGGAATAGTTGATTTCGCCGGTTCCGGGATGGTGGCGGCCGGGCACGTCGGCAACGTGGACGAGATCGATGAGATCCAGGTTTTTTTCTAGCTTGGCGATGAGGTTGCCGGCAGAGATTTGTTCGTGGAAGAAATCGTAGAGGAATTTGACATGGGGATTGCCGACGGAGCGGACGATCTCGAAGCCTTCGGCAGAATGCGTTAGAAAATATTTGGGATTTTCCTCGGGATCAATGTTTTCGATGAGAAGGTCGATTTTGTTTTCGGCGGCGATTTCGCCTCCGCGCTTGAGGGTTTCGATGCAGTTGGCGTGCATTTGCTCGGGCGTGAGTCCGGGAACATTGTTGCCTGTTTGCATGATGAGGCGAGTGCATTCGAGTTCGTGCATGGTGGGGATGAAATCGCGAAGAGCTTTGAGGAATGCGTCGCGCTTTGTGGCATCGGGGAGAGGAACCCACACGCCGCAAGTGCCGTCAATCTCGATGCCTAGTTCGCGCTTTTTGCGGCGGGCGCCGGCGAAGTCCTGGGGCTTCCAGTTCTTGAATTCATCTACGAGTTCGACGGCGTGATAGCCGGCTTCGGCTACTTTTTCAAGGCGCTGCGGAAACGGGAGATCGCGGTAAACGGTCCAGAGCATCACGGTGAGAGTAAAAGGTGCGCCGTCTGTCTCCGGGGCTGCAGTTGGCAGAAGCGTTTTGGCGCTTGCCGGGGCGCCGGCTGCGGCAGTTACGGCAGCGCCGGCGCAGACTCCCATGAATTCTCGGCGACGCATATCAGGCTTCCAAGATTTCGTTGCGAACATTTTTCAAAACGTAGACGGCGCGTTCCACGCCGACTTCTCCGGCAAGGATGGGATCTTCGTTCTCGATGCTGAGGATGCCCTCGTACGCGACGTCCATGTAAGCCTTGATGATGGATTTCCAGAGGCTGGCGCTGTGGCCGTAGCCGACGGCGCGAAAGGTTTCCGAGGCGGTGTCCAGTTCGTTGGTTTCAAAAGCAAAATTGAGGACGCCGTACTTGTCGCGATTTTCGGGAAAGAAAACCGTGTCTTTCATGTGCGCGTGGAAGATGGCGCCCTGCTTGCCGAGGAAATGGATAACTTCGACGGGGTCGCAGCCCTGCCAGAAAAGATGGCTGAGGTCATTGTTGGCGCCGATTTCTTCGCCAACGGCTTCGCGCAGCTTGATGAGCGTGCGGGGATTGTAGACAACGAAATTGGGGTGCATCTCGAGAGCGAGGCGTTTGACGCCATGCTCGCGGGCGTATTTTGCCGCTTCCTTCCAGTAGGGGACGACTTTTTCTTTCCACTGCCAATCCTGCATCTTGGCGTATTCGGGAGGCCAGCGGTAGGTGATCCAATTCGGTTGGCTATCCTGCGGTGTGCCGCCGGGGCAGCCGGAGAAACCAACGATGACTTTGACGTCAAGCATTTCGGCGAGGAGCACGGTCTTGCGGAACGTGTCGATGTCTTTTTTTGCGATGCTGGCGTCGGGATGAATGGGATTGCCGTGGCAACTCAGGGTGGCCACGTGAATGCCGCGGTCTTCAAACTTCTTCTGCCAAGCTTTGGCTTTGGAGCGATCAGCAATGAGGTCGTCGAGAGGGCAATGATGGTTATTGGGATAGCCGCCGGTGCCGATCTCCATGGCTTCGAAGCCGAGGGCAGTGACCTTGTCGAGCATGGCGTCGAGGGAGAGTCTTTCGTAGACAGGGTCGAAGACGCCGATGGGGATCTTGCGGAGATTGCCGGCGGGCCTGGGTGTGAAGGCGGGCGCAGAAGAGGCCGTGGGTTCCCCAGCATGGGCAACCACGGAGCCGCCGGGGACCGTGGCAGCGAGGAGGCCGCCCGAGGCCGCGAGAAATTGCCTGCGGTCCATTGATGAAATTGCAGGGGCCGAGCTTGGGTGTGATGCATCTGCTGCAGTTGAATTGTTGGGCGATGCATTGGGGAACGGCGAGTTCTTGGGCCACGAGTCTTGGGGCAAAGACGTCATGCGCGTCACCTCGGAAACGGAGCAATGGGAACAGACAAACGATTGTTCTGCGGCATTATACGACGGCGTGACGCGTAAACAAGCATGGAAAAATCGATTTTCTAAGGGAATCCCGATTGGGCGCAAGAAACCATGAATCGAGGAAATTGAAGCGTTCAGCGGCGTTTGAGGGCATTGAGGGGAGGAATGGAAACAGCGACGGTGAGAGCGCGCTCGGGCGGTTGCTTGCCACGCTGGAGGGCATCCACGAACATTTCGATGGCCTGCCCAGTGTTTGGCGGAACAAAAATCGTGGCGGTGAGGAGGCCACTACTGACCCAGGCCTGGCCGGTTTTGGGCATGCCATCGCAGCCAAGAAACGGAAGGCTGAGCCAGCGCTCTTTTTCGGTGTCATCGCGCAACTCTTCAAAGGCTTTGCGCGCGCCGAGGGCCATGGAATCGTCTTGAGCGGCGATAAGATCCATGGCGGCTTTGCGAGAAGTCGTGAGCTTGAGCCAGGAGCGCACCGCTTTTTGCGAGCTTTCCTCGGTCCATTGAGCGCGGAGAAGCGTGGTGTGGACGTTGGCAGGCTTCGTCTCGTTCATTCCCGCGGTGCGATCCTTTGACGCGGAATTCTCCGCAGGTCCCTGAACGCAAAGAATCGAGCCGCCGTGAGGGAGCAGGGCGGCGACCTGGCGACCCTGAATGCGGCCAATTTCGAGATGGTCGGACGTGACCATAAAAACAGGAGCCTTGGAAGACTTGCGGAGTTCAGCGATGTAATTGGCGTCGCGATTGAGAACGGCCCAACCAATGCCGACCGAGGCTGCAGCGCGGCCAACCTGGGGCAGGGCGGTGCCGCCGACGGGCTCAAAAATAATGGCGTCGGGGCGGTGGGCCTCTTCGGCCTGGATGGCTTTCAGAAGCTGCGTACTCTGCGTGATGGCGTCGTTGTCCGCGTAAATCACCTGAAGTTCGACGCCGAGTTTGCGGGCAGCGGCTTCGGCAGACTGCGCCTGCTCGATTTGGTAATCGTTGTCGTTGGTCGTGAGCGAAACGAGAAAACGCAGTTTTTTCATTCGAATGCGCGCCCTATGTGACAGATTGAAGCACTAGAATACCCTTTGAAACAAACGTTGCGAGGGAAAAATGGATGGAAGTTTCGTCAGAGGAAATCCAGCCGCGACAGAGATGGTTACCCCAAAACTATAGCTGGACTCGACCAGCTCATCGATTCTCGCGCGTCGAGCCCGCCGGAAGCGGTGTTTCGCGATTTTTCTCGACAGTCAGGTAAAGCAGCTTGTATCCACACTCACGGCTTTTCGGACTCCAGACTTTCGCGCCTCTTGATACGGCTCTCTTCAATGAGCTTCTGATAAGTAGCTAGAGCTGCGCCCGCCTCCTGGACTCGTCCTGCCCGGCGATAAGCTTGGCTCAACTGGTAATAGGTTGCGTCACGATCCGGAGCGAGCCTCTTAGCAGTTTCGAGATTTTCAATGGCTCCTTTGATGTCACCTGTCTGAAGCAGCGCGCGGCCCAGCTCAAAGTGGGCAAGTTCGTAATCCGGCCGGCCCCTGAGGGCTTCACGAAACAAGCTCGCGGCTGCATCGGCTTCACCCTTGGAGAGCAGAACAAAGCCGAGATGGTAAGTCGTGACGGCATCTCCCGGGCGAACTTCCAGCTCGTCGCGGAACTCCTTGGCCGCGGAATCAAAATCGCTCTGGCGAAGGTAAACAAGGCCGGCATAATAGTGCGCTTCAGGAAGTTGTGGATTCAGTTTGAGCGCAGTTTTCAACTCTTCCAAGCTACCCGCAAAGTCGCCCTGCTGCCCGTAGGCCTGTCCAAGGAGCAAATGGACCGCGGGGTTATTGGCGTTTTGGTCGAGCAAGCGCCTAAAGATTCCCATGGCTGGCTCCGTCTGGCGGGTTCGCACGAGAGACGTTCCCCAGGCATAGAGCAGGCCGGGATCATCCGGCGGATTCTTGAGAAAAGGACGAAACACCTCGGCGGTTTTAGCAAAATTGTCGGTCATGAAATAACTGAGGCCCAGAAGCTGGCGGACAAAACGATCTTCAGGTGATGCGGCAAGCTGGCGCTCGAGCGGAGGAATGGCTTCGGAATATAGTTCGGCGCGGTAGGAAGCTAGCGCCCAGTTGCGGTCGAGGCCGGGGAGGTCCGGCTTCCACGCAGAGGCCTGCTTGAAATAGCCGGAAGCTTCTTTGAAGTTCGAGGCTTTGGCGCGCATGACGCCAAGGTCGTTGTAAGAGCTGGCGAGAATTTCGGCGACGAAGGCGCGATATTGTTTGGCGGACTTTGTTTCCGGAGTTTGCGGAGGCGCTTTTAACGCGGCGCTTGGAGGGGCTTCCATGATGCCTCCCTGCACCATGGCTTGTGCGGTTTTCTGTTCTTCCGGGGCGCCGGATTCCAGGATTCCTTCGATGCGATCGGAAGTGTGGCTGTCGCCATCGGAAGGCTTTCCCGGCTCGTCGAAAATGTGCTGGACATCGTAACGGAATTTCGCCTCGCGATAGCGCTGAGAATTGGCCAGAGCTTTTTGGGATTCTTCAAGACGCCCCAGACGGCGCAGGTTTTGGCCAAGCAGGTAGTAAGCGCGACTGACGTCGCGCGGGGCCTCTTCGGGGTTGCGCATCAGGCGGATGTACTTTTCAAGCGCCTCGACCGCCTCCGCTGGGCGCTTCGTTTCGCTGTACGCTTCACCCAGGTAAAGATATTCAGTCGGCTCCTCAGGTTGCAAGCGCTTGGCGTGCAGGAGAGCGGCTTCTGCGGCCGGAAAATCACGCAGCGCGACGGAAGAGATGCCAAGAAGTAGGAGCGCATAGAAATCGCCGGGATGGAGAGTCAATTCACGCTGAAACTCTTTGCGGGCCTGTGGGTAAGCTTCTTCGCCCCGAAACTCCAGCATTGCATAGCCGAGAAGCCCGTGAGCGCGCGGATACTTTGGATCAAGCTGAACCGCCTTTTGAAACTCTGCAAGCGCCGGTTCCGGATAATGCGCCATCGTGTAAGCGCGTCCAAAAAGCACATGCAAAGCGGCAGAGTCCCCCATTGCGGATTGCAAGTGTTGAAACCATTGCTGAGCATCAGGGAAGCGCTTGGCCTTAAGGTAGGCAACGCCGAGAAAGTAGGAAGTTTCAAAATCATTGTTGAGCGCGACGGAAGCTTGCAGTTCGCGGATGGCAGATTCGAAGTCGCCGAGATAAAGATCGATGCGGCCAAGAACGTTTTGTGCGCGAGCTTGATGGGGATCGGAAGCAACGACTGATTCGGCGAGTTGGCGGGCCTTCTTCACATCGCCGGCGCGGAACCAGGCAACAGCGGAATCTGTGGTGATTTCAGGATCGGCTGGGGCAAACTTAAGGGCTTCGTCGAGGTCCCGAGTTGCCTGGTCAAATCGGGACTCGGAGACGGAAAGATTGGCGATCTGGCGAAGGCCCAAAGCGATGGTCTCATCGTAATGATGTTCGGCTTTCGAGAGATCACCAGATGCGAGCGCCGACTTCGCGGTGTCGAAGGCTCGCTTCAGAGCGGCGCCGGAATCGTCGGCCGCAAGAACGACGGATGCAAGCAGCGCAGCTGCGAACAGCAATAAGGCTCGTCGGAGGCAGGTACGCGGCACCGGGACGCGCGCGAAAACCAGAGAAACGGACTCGTCTGCCCCGCCAAAGGAAGCGTGGTGGAGCTTACTTCGCTCCATTGGGAACTCCACCCGCTGGTGGCGGCAGAGGTGTGGTGTTGCGGATGCCGGAACCCTCCACGATCGTGTAAATGGCGTCGCCTGCGACATTCTCCAAGGTCTCGACTTTGCCGCTTGGCCAGCGGATTTCCACCGATTCCATTTTCTTGGCCGTGGCAAGCCCGAAGTGGAGACGCAAATCGTTTTGCGAGAGATAGCTGCCGCCCCCGCGCACTTCGCTGAATTGCTTTACACCCGCCGAGTGAATCGTGATGCGCGCGCCGATGGCTGCCCGGTTGCTTTTTGTGCCTATCAACTTGAATAGAACACGGTGATAGCCATCCCCGTTTGTGTTCTTGAGGAGCGAAGGGGGTTCGCCGACATTGAGCAGAAGAACGTCGATGTTGCCGGTGTTGAAGACGTCTCCGAAAGCCGCGCCGCGGCGCGAATGAAGCGGAAGAGCAGCAAGCCCAGATTCTTTGGATACCTCATCAAACGTGCCATCACGATTGTTGCGATGAAGCAGAAGCGGCTCCTTGAAGCGAGGACCGGTGTCGAGCGTGTCAATCTGGGGATAAACGTGGCCGTTGGCGACGAGAATGTCGAGCCAGGTGTCATTATCCATGTCGAAAAACGACGTTCCCCAACCGACGTAAGGATAGCTCGGCTGCCCGACGCCGGAGGTCCAACTCACATCGTCAAAGCCTTGCCGGCCCATATTGTGATAGAGCGAGTTGGGCTGCTCCTCGAAGTGCGTCACAAAGAAGCTGAGGCGCCCGCTATGGTCGTAGTCTCCCCAATCCACGCCCATGTTGCCGAGTTCCATGCCTTCGCCGCTGAGCGCCACGCCGGTGATCATGCCCGTGTCAGCGAAGGTCCCGTTGTGATTGTTGTGATAGAGATAGTTGGGAACGGAATCGTTAGCTACGAGCAAATCGGGCCAGCCGTCGTCGTCGTAGTCCACCCACATCACGCCCAGGCCGTAATAACCGATGTCATCGTGAACGCCGGCTTTGACGGACACTTCCTCAAACGTGCCATCACCACGGTTGTGGTAAAGAAAATCGCTCTCGCCTTCGAGCCCCCAAGGACCGCATTGCACGAGGATGCCTTTGAATCGACAGAACTTGTTGCTGCCAAATTGGGGAAGATTGTTCATGTCAAGGTGCGAGTAGCGGGAGACGAAGAGGTCCACGTAGCCGTCGCGGTCGTAGTCGCCCCACGCCGCGCCGGTCATGAAGCCGCTTCCGCCGACACCGGCTTTTTCGGTGACGTCCTCAAATTTGCAATTGCCAAGACCGTGGTAAAGAGCGCTGCCGCCATAGCCAGTCACGAAGAGATCAAGCTTGCCGTCATTGTCATAATCGGCTACAGCCACGCCCATTCCCCAGCCACGGTGCGTCAATCCCGCTTCCTTCGTAATGTCCTTGAAGGTGCCGTCCGGCTCCTGGTGATACAGAGTCACCATGGGATCGCCGCCGGCCTTCATCCGTTCTACTGTGGAACCGCTAATCAGGACAACATCGAGACGGCCATCGTCGTCGCAGTCGAAGAGCCCGGCGCCACCGCTCGTCGAGTCGATGACATAGTGAGCTTCGGGAGCGGCAATATGAGTGGCCGTAAGACCGACTTCTTTGGCGATGTCCTTGAACGTCGGGACAGGAGGCAGTTTGCTTCGGTCCGTCTTGGATTTTGCCTTGGCCGCAGGGGCAGGAATGGGTACTGCTTGCGGTCCCGTGCCTTGGGCGCCGACAGACTGCGACGCTGCCAAGAACAAAGCGACAACGAAGAAGGAAGGCAGAAAAGACTTCAAAGGGTGCCCGAGCATGGCTCCATTCTATCGCAGGGGTTCTTTCCTCGAAACAAAGCACCACACGCAAGACACAGCCGCTGATTTAGATAGAAGCGTCCCGCCAGGGCTGACGTTGCCCGGCGGGACGCTGTTGAGTGCCAGATGACCTGAATAGGGTCAGAAGCTGAACTTCAATCCGTACTGGATTTGCCGCCAACCGTTTTCGCGGGACTGCGTAACGTTTCCGAAGTTAGGATTCACGGTTGTATTGACAACCGAGAAGGCGCACGCAGTCTCACTATCTTGACCGTTAGGGTCCGCCAGATGGGTCGCCGCATTGCAACCAGTGCTGCCAGCCCCGGAAGCTGTTCGCGGATAGATCGGATTGCCTGCGCTGTCCAAGAATAAAGCGCTATTGGCATTGCCCACCGCGCGAGTCGGTCCATTGAAGTTTGCGCCAAACTGGCCATTGCCACCGCCGATGGAATCGGACTTGTATTGTGGGTGATTAAAAAGGTTGAAGAAGTCCAACTGGAATTGCATTTTCACTCGCTCGGTGAGCTTGAAATTCTTCCGGAGCGAGAAGTCAACGTCATTTGTTCCAGGTCCTGTGCAGATCCCAAAACCCTCACTCCCGTACTTGCCGATTTTGAAACCATTGAGCGAGTACATGTTGGGGTTAAACCACTGTCTTGCATCGCCGGTGTTGGCGCGGCACCCTTGCCCGGCCACGCGCATGGGAACCTCGTTGCCACCACTTCCGGTCGCCGAAAGATCGCCGATGGGGGAACCGCCTACGGTGGCGGTCATCGAGGGTCCGGATACCATGCTAATGATCGAACTCAATTCCCACGAGCCTAGGGCGTTGCGAATCGGCGCACTTTGGGTTTGCAGGGTTGGCAAATTATAGATCCAATTAGCCGAGAAAATCTGCGGACGATTAAGAATGTCCGGGCCGCGATTCGCTCTCGGATTGTAAAAGTCCAAGTTGTTGTTCGGGCTGTCGATCAACTGCGTGTCCGAGATCAACTTGGACCATGTATAGGCCACTTGCAGAGTGGAATTGCGATGGAACCTAGACTGAAAGAAGGTCTGCAAGCCGTGATAGTTGGATTGTCCGCTGCGCGTGAAATAGGTCATTGAGCCCGAGTTCATCGCGCCGTAGGGCCTGAATGATGACCTGCTGCAACCAGTAACGCCCTGGCACTGGAAATATGCAAGGCGACTTGCGAAGGGAACTGCATTGACGTCGGAGCGGATCTCCCAGTGCAAGTTTTGATTGCCGACGTACCCCACTTCCAATCGGGCATCCCTCCATAGTTCGTGCTGAACTGTGAGATTCCACTGCCAACTGTTCGGCATATGGTCACTCGTCTCACCCCCAACGGAAGCGCCGCCATATCCCGCGCCGAAAGCGGAGCTAGGAGCCGAAGGAACAGTCAAGCTGTCGAGGAAGCGGCCATTGGGATCGGTGAAGTTCTTGACGAAGGGCGGATTGTTTCCACCAATTTGCAAGGCAAAGAGGCGGTCGCGGTTGAAGAACTGGCCAACCCCAGCTCGAATGGCCCACTTGCCTTTGCCAGTGGGATCGTAGGCTAGGCCTAGACGCGGAGCAAACATGTGGTTATTGTTGTTCCACAGAGCCCTATTCGGTCCGGCCTTGCCACCGGCAGGCAACCCGGCAGCCGTGCATGGGTTTTGCCCCAACCCAGGCGAGTACAGGAGACCGTCACACGGCGAAGCCAAGCCCGCTGGCGAGGGGTCATACGCAGATGGGTTGAACGATGTGTATTTGTCATCGTTAAACCAAGGGTTCGGAAGCAATTCATAGCGTACGCCATAATTAACGGTAAGGCGGCTGGTCCAGCGGAAGTTGTCTGCCGCATAAAGAGCGCCGTCATACCAGCGGATGTCGTTGATAAGGATGTTGCTGGCTTCGTTCATGTTCACGGCCATGCCCTTCAGTTCCATATCGGCGACGTCATAGCCGGTCTTTCCTCCGAAGCCCCCCGGCCCGACGCTCCCAAAGCCCTGGAAACCGGTAGTATTGAAAATGGCTCCGAACTCGGCGTTGGGATTCTGTTCGTTCTTAGCGCTGCGCCGGTACAAACCGCCGAACTTCAAGGTGTGGCGAGACTTGACTGCGGAAAAATCATCCTGCCACGTGTAATGGTCCAAGGTGTTCTGCCAAGGCGCGATGGTCCAGACGCCTGGTAAATGAGAATTGCCCCAACCGGAGAACCAGACGCTGGGCCCCTTGTCGCCGAACCTCTTTCCGCTAACGCCAAACTGCCATGGAATGGCATTGTTAATCTGCTGCTCCAGAGCGACATTCGAAGGTTGAATATTGATGCGATTCGCCGAATAGCTGAACTGGAAGTCGTTTACCATGGACGAACCGATGGTCTTGCTGAGCTTAGCGGCTGCAATCCGGCCTGGTTGGTCCCAGGACTCATCAATCACGCCGAACGGGTTGCTGCCCCAGCCGAAGCCGGCGGAGGGCACTCCCAATGTCCAGGAATCATTGGTGAACTTTAGCATCAGCGTCAAAGTTTTCGTCAGATTTACGTCGCCGCGCACGTTTTCTTCACGCCACGGCGTGGGCGTGTTGAGAGATTTTGTCCAGTTTAGATTCGCACAAGGGTCGGATAGAGTCGGCGCGGGATACTGCGTCATTAGCAGAAGTCCCTGAGACGTCAACCGCGACTGCGGGATAACATCCCGGACCGTCGTACCCGGCGCCGTCGTAAAGGGGCCGCCCGGGTCGCCAGGGTTCGGATCTTTCAGTCCAGCAGCAGGAAAAAATGAACAACCAGCAATCTGGCTGAAGTCGCCGGTGCGCTCTCCCATAGTTGGCACGTGGCTGCTGCGCACGATACCTTCGATGCGCTTGTTCCATTCCTGCGACCAGAAGAAAAATATCTTCCCCTTCTTGACAGGCCCGCCGATCGTGTACCCGTAATCATTGCCGCGGAATTTGTTCTTGGGATCCTGCAACTTGCCATTCACCCAAGTGCCACCGTCCTTTAGAATCGGGTCGTAAGCATTAAGTTTATCGTTGCGCCCTGAATAGAAGACACTGCCATGGAAATCATTGGTTCCCGACTTGGTTACGAGGTTGATCGTGGCGCCGGACATTCCACCGAATTCCGCCCCGTAGCTGCTGCGCTCAATCTTGAATTCTTCGATGGATTCGGTCGAGGGGTAGATCAAAATTGTGCGCTGGGAACCTGTGTCATTATTGTTTGCGCCGTCGACCAGCCACTGGTTCCCGTTGGAGGCGCTGCCACTGACGGAAAGGTTTGAACCTCCCTTTAGTCCTTTGTTCGTGACACTATAACCCTCTCCCTGCGCAACGCCAGGCATAAGAGTGACCAGTTGCATAAAATTACGGCCGTTCAGAGGCAGTTCGGATACCTGGCTGCCTTGAATCAAGCCGGTCAATTCTCCGTTGGTAGTTTCCACGGCGATGGGAGAGGCCTCGACTGTAACCGACTCACTCACCGCTCCGACTTTCAATGCGATGTTGATGACCAAGCTGTCGGCAACGTGAAGAACGACACCTGTTTGCGTCTGGACCTTGAAGCCTGAGTGCGTGACTTGAATCTTGTAGGATCCAAGCGGCAGGTCTGGGAAGTTGTACTCGCCATCCGCGCCCGACTTTGTGGACCGAGCAAACCCAGTGTCCGGGCTGGTGATAGTTACATCCGCGCCTGCCAGCGCGGCGCCCTGTTCATCGGTGACTGTGCCGCGCACAGACCCGGTAATTACCTGTGCGTGGGAGGCGACAGCTGCCCAGAGAGGCAGAACTGCAAAGCACGCAAGAAGAGCGAGCACTCGAGTTCCACCAAACAACTGTTGCAAATTCGAAAATCGAATTTTCATTCGCTTACCCCTTCGAGGAAAAATTTTTCGGAGATTCCGTGAGCATGAAATCTTTGGAAGCACCGATTAGCGAAAGATGCATGCTCCGCGTCCACCCCGAGACCCATTTTTAAGATTGAGGACCGACCCCGAAAGCATTACCGCCTGTAATGCTTTTCAATTATGGGCTGCTATATAGCCCGATTGCGAAACGCTTGTCAAGCAGAAATATGGATATTCTTATCAAAAATAATGTTATTCTTCCACGCGAGTTCAGGGGCCGGTTTGGGCAGGGCTTGTCGTCCGGCTCGTTTGGAGACGATTCAGTCCATGCCAACCCCTATAGAACAAAGGGTGAACCGCGGCGTGCCTCGAAACCGGGGTCTGCCCTAAGTAACCGACCCTTTGGCATTCGCACCAAACCTGGTAGCCGGAATTAGCAGGACAGGGAAGTGCAAATAGCTCGTGTTGGGCCCGCGTGTGCAGAGAGCGATGTTGGCTGTACTGGTTTTTGCAGATGCTCGGAGGATCCCGTAGATGACCCAGTCGTCGAGGAAGAGGCAGCCCCTTCGCTCCGAACCGCGAGTCACCCTTAAGACCATAGCGGACCATCTCGGCCTTACTCCGGGTACGGTCTCCGCTGCTTTGAATAACTCGCCCGCGGCACGGTCCATCCCGGAACATACAAAGAACCGCATCATCGAAGCGGCGCAGGCGCTGAATTACCGGCCAAACTTCTTCGCGCGCACTTTGCGGCTAAAGAGGACTTATACGATTGGTGTGATCGCCGAAGAGATTGGCGACGCTTACGGCGCCATGGTCATCAGCGGGATCGAAGAATACCTCCGAAAGAACAACTACTTCTTCTTGACGGTCATTCATCGGCACGATCCGAAACTGCTTCAGACTTACGCGCAGATGCTTTTGACGCGAGGTGTGGAGGGTTTCATCACCACGGACACATCTCTAACCGAGAAGCTGGCTTTGCCGACGGTGGCTGTTGCAGGGCACCAGCAAGTGCCGGGAGTCACCAATATTGTTCTGGACCACAAACGAGCGGTGCGGCTGGCACTCGAACATCTGAAAAGCCTTGGGCACGAAGACATTGCTTTTATCAAGGGCCAGACTCTTAGTTCGGACTCCTCGGCGCGGTGGAATGCGATTTGCGAGATGGCACGAGAGTTAGATATCCGCGTTCGCCCGGAATTAACGACGCAGCTGGAAGGGACTGATTCGACTCCGGCCATCGGGTACCCCTTTGCAAAAGAACTGCTGGCGAGGAATCACGCGTTCACCGCATTATTCGCGTACAACGATATCTCTGCCATCGGCTCTCTTTGGGCGTTTCATGAAGCCGGGCTTCGCGTGCCAGAGGATATTTCTGTCGTGGGGTTTGACGATACTCCGGGAGCCGCGTTTGCCAATCCCCCGCTAACCACGGTGAGACAACCACTGCTTCGAATGGGGCAAATTGCAGCGCAAACGGTGGTGGATCTCATCGAAGGCCGCGGCGAATACGTGCCGGAAATCCCCATCGAGCCGGAGCTTGTGGTTCGCGCTTCCACCGGCCCAGTTTCGTCGCGTCCGCAGAAGAGTACAGAGGGAAGCTTCCGCTCAGCGACAATATCTGGCTAGGACGCACTTTGCCGCGCAGTTAGCGTCTGACTGCCAGCTCCTTTCCGGAGTAAGTGACTATTTTGTCCGGTTTGCTCTCGCCCGCTATGCCAACGCCGTGGCCCTCGCCGACAAATACAATCTGAAAGCGACGCTCGGTCAACATTCCAGGAAAAGTTCCCTTCCGCTCGCCGATGGTCAAGGTTTGCCTCGCGTCGTCCCAGTGAAACGGAATCGTCGCATATACTCCCTTTTCATAGTCGTAGCCGTCATTTTCATCTTCGTAGAGCGTGAAGTCTCCGTCCGCTCCGGGATAAATACGCAATTCGATGGGGTCTTCCTGTTTTTCGGTGGACCATTCCTTTTCGGGGCCTAGCGGCACAAGGGAACCAGCGCGAACAAGCAAAGGAACCTTGTCGAGAGGTGCCGCGGCGCTGATCAACCGTGAACCCTCAAGAGAACTTCCCGCCCAAAAGTCGTACCACTTTGCTTTGGGCAGATACAGTTGGCGCGAACTGACGCCTGGATCGGTCACAGGATTCACCAATAAGGCCGGCCCAAACATGAATTGGTCGCCGATGGCCGCCGAATGTTCATCTCTGCGGAAATCCATGACCAATGGGCGCATTGGCGTATAGCCTTGGCTCGTCGTCATCCAGGCGAGCGAATAAATGTATGGAAGTAGGCGATAGCGCAGCCTGTCGTAGCTCGTCAGAATCTTCTGCGCTTCCGCCCCATACGACCATAATTCGTTCTGGTTTGTGGAGCGCGTTCCGTGGACGCGGAAAATCGGATTGAACGTTCCGAACTGAAACCAGCGGATGAATAGTTCGCGATATGGTGGATCGTCGGGATTTCCAGAGACGAATCCGCCAATGTCCGTCGTCCAATAGGGGAGCCCGGAAATCGAATAATTGAGTCCTGCAGGAATCTGCTTCTTGAAAAATATCCAGTCGGAATTTATGTCTCCGGACCAAACCGCAGCGGCGTTGCGCTGCGCCCCGGCAAACGCCGAGCGTGAAAGAATGAACACCCGCTTCTTGTCCGATTCGCTGCGCTGGCCTTGATAGACACCTTGCGTAGTCATCAGCGCAAATGCATTCGCGTACCTCGCACCGTTTCCGAGATACGTTTTATTGGTCACTAGAATGTTCGTCTCGCGGTCCTCCGTCTCGGGCTCCGTAGTGTCTAGCCACCAGGCATCCACGCCGATTTTGAAGAGCGCCTGGTCCATCAAGTTCCAATAATATTTCCGCGCATCGGGACTAAACGCGTCGTAGAGCGCCATTCGCGGAGGATGAAAGGACTGCACTCTGGTCCTGTCAATGAAAAATCCGCGCTGGTCCATGTCGTCGTAGGTTTTCGAACCGGGGCGGAAATACGGCCACACCGAAATCATTAAATGAAAATTGTTCTTATGAAGATCGTCCACCATTCCGGGAGGATCGGGATAGCGCGCTTTGTCGAAAACCGGCTCGCCCATGGTATACCACCAGAACCAGTCCTGAACCATGTTGTCGGCGGGAATATGCAGCTGGCGGTATTTGTGCGCTACGCTGAGCAGTTCTTCCTGGGCGTTGTATTTGTTTTTGCATTGCCAGAAGCCGTAGGCCCATTTAGCGAATAGCGGAGCGGCGCCGGTCAGTGCGCGGTAACCGGCAATGATGCGATCGAATTCCGGGCCGTAAAGAAAGTAGTAGTCCATCTCATCGGCAACTTCCGAGCTGAGATAGAGAGCGCTGAGAAAGCGATTGTTGAAACGGCTGCGCGAGGCGTTGTTCCAGAAGATTCCATATCCATTGCTGGACAGAAACAAGGGAATGCTGATGTTGGTGTTGTCCTGCGCAATGTCCACCACTTCGCCCCGATAATTCCATACGCCTGCTTGATGTTGGCCGAGGCCGTAAAAAGATTCGTAAGAACCCCAGAGCTTCGAGAAGAGCTCCACATGATGCGTCTGCTCGCCATTCACTGTAACCGGCGTCATGGCGACTTCGGTTTGCTGGAACAAGGCCTTGCCAGCGCTATCCTGAAACGTGACGCTGCTGTCCTTGCGCGAAATGACCGATTTGATTTGCGTTGTGCTCAGCACAACGCTCTCGTCGGAGGACTGCATCTCCCATTTCGAGGCGGGCCAACTATTCTTGATTACCACGAGGTCAGGATGAGCCGGCACGGATTCCGTCAGCGAATAGCGCACGCGGATGATCGAGTCGGAACAAACCTGAAGATGCATCACGCCTTTCTGCAGAGTGAGGCGCACGCCATTCGGCTCCTTTTGCACGCCGACAACGGGGTTCAAAGGATTCCACTGCGCGGCAGCCACGCTTGGGAAACAAAGAAAAAGGAATAGGAGGGGGAGGATCAAACGGCGAGACGATAAGGCTGGTTCGAATCGGCGGGCGGCACACGCTCTCGCAATCATATTGACTTACTCCTTTCCCCACGAATCTGCAGAAGGGTACCGGACAGAGTGTATCTTCTATCAGACTCTTTGCGTGAAACCCCAGATTCAGTTGTGAATGACCTTGGATTTTTCGAAACTGCCTCGCACTGGTTTGCTCCAACGGCGTTGGGTTTAACGAAGCTCTTGTTGCTTCCCTGTCCTGGCGGACTCACGGGCGGCGTCCAGGATTTCCATGACCTGGACATTCAATTTCATGGACAGCGGATCTTCAATGGGTTTGTTGTTTCGAATGCAGTCCACAAAGTAGGAGATCGGGTTGCTCGTCTCTTTCGGTGCAGGATCGAGTGCAATTCGTTCGCCTTCCAGTCCCACCTTGGAGGCACTATCTGTGGGCGAGCGGAAGAATAAATCGTTTCGCGTCGCGAGCAAGCTGCCTTTTGTTCCAAATACCTGCACTTGCCCCATACTGTATGGCCAGCCCCAGGAAGCCTCGATAATGGCTGTCCCATCGGGATACTCCAGAACAATCGTGGCATCATCATCTACGGGATTGTGCTGGTCTACTTTCAGTTTCTGCGTGACTGCAGAAACGCGCGCCGGCCGCCCCTTGAGCCAGACTGCCCACTCGGCTCCGTAGCACCCAAAATCCATAATCGCGCCGCCGCCATTCTTCACGGGGTCGTAGAGCCAGTCGGCAAAATATTTTGACACGCCGATTTCCTTCGGGCCCTGGTGGCCATATTGCACGATGATTCTTTGAACCGGCCCCAACTGGATGTCATGCACGCGGTGATACAGTTCATGCGTAGGAGCAACCCATGCATTCCAGTAATTCACCATCACCTTGATGCTTGCCTGGTTCGCGAGCTTTTCCATTTCGCGTGCATCAGCGGCGTTTGTCGCCATGGGCTTTTCTGTCGAATAGTGAATGTGCCGCTTTGCGCATTCGCGCAGAATTTCCAGATGCCGGTCGTTTTCCGTGGTTACGATGACGCCATCCGGCTTCATTTCATCTAGCATCTTTACGTAATCGGAATAAAACTTCACGGTTGGCGGCACTTTGGCCTTGGCTTGATCCACCAATTCTGGGTGCGTGTCGGCCACAGCAACCAACTCGGCGTTCGGCTCTTTCGTCAAATCCCTCAGCAATCCCCACACGTGATCGTGGTCAAGACCAACAATGGCCAATCGCGTCTTCGTATTCGCCGATGACAGGGATTGGGCGCGCGAGGTCGCCCCCGAAACGACAAGGCTCAACAACGTCAAGACAGAAGCAAGAGTGGCTGCGAACCGCTGGGGAAAGAAACGTTGAGGTCTCATGATGGGCAACTCTCGAATGATTCCATGGCTAAGTTTAGCGTGCTTCGGGGTTGTAGTGAAGCAGTTGGCCGGTCTCTTCGGCCTCATTTTTGATCTGCCGTGGAAACAGGTTCATCAACGGTCAGGATTTGGTCGGCGTGGACGTTCTTCAGAGTTTGGATGACTCCCCTGGGCCAGCGAATTTCGATGGATTGGGCGGTTGGTTCAGAGCCGAGACCGAAGTGGACGCGTTTGTCGCTGGAGGAAAGGTAGCTGCTAGCTGTCGAAACAGTTGCGAATTGCGAGCCTTTCGCGGTGATGAGCTTGACTTCAGCTCCGATCGCGTCGCGATTGCTCTTATGGCCGACCAGCTTCAGCAGCAGCCAGTGGTTTTGGGTAGGAGTTTCGTTGTGGAGGATGTGGATCGGGCCGTCGTTAGTGGTAACGACGGCGTCAAGGCGGCCGTCGTTGTCAATATCGCCGATGGCCATGCCCCGACTAAGCCACGGTTGGCTAAAAACAGCGCCGGAGGCGGCGGAAACGTCGACGAACTCTTTACCGGTGTTTCGCAGGAGAAGCATCGGTTCACGATAGTGCAGATTGGGATAACTAAGCTCAACGGTGTCGAGATCGTGGCCTTGCGCGATGAGGAGGTCCTTCCAGCCGTCGTTGTCATAATCCAAAAAGCGGACTCCCCAGCCGGAGTGCGTCATCGTGGCGCGAGCAACGCCCGAAGTGAAGCTGGCGTAAGAAAAAGTGGAGTCGCGGCTATTCAGATAAAGCGCATAGCGCTGGTTGGCCAAGTCGGTGATGACGAGATCGGGAAAGCCGTCGTTATTGTAATCGGCGAAATCCACGCCCATCCCGGCATAAGTTCGGCCGTCGCCGTCAACGGCAACTTCCGACAGAAGACCGACTTCTTCGAAGGTGCCGTCGCCCTTGTTGTGATATAGGAATTCGACCATCGAGTCGTTGGCGACGAAGAGATCAATGTAGCCATCGCGATCGTAGTCCGCGAGAGCGATGCCCAGGCCTTTGCCGGGCTTGGAGAGGCCGATTTTTCTGGAGACTTCGGTAAAGTGGTCGTTGCCGTCGTTGTGGTATACGAGCGGAGAGATGGGCTGAAAGAGATCTGGATGGCAGTAGGCGCGGTAGCCTTCCTTGTGTTCGCCGCAATAGATGTCGTCGAAATCCCATTGAACATAGCGGAGGACAACGAGGTCAAGCAAGCCATCGTTGTCTAAGTCCACCCAGGCGGCGCTGGTGGACCATCCTGAACCTGCGACGCCGGCCTTCTCGGTGACGTCCGTGAAAGTGCCATCTCCATTGTTGTGGTAAAGCTTGTTGCCGCCGTAAGCGGTGACGTAGAGATCTTCGTAACCGTCGTTGTCATAATCCCCGGCGGCGACACCCATGCCGTAGCCGACGCCTTGTAGACCGGCTTTTTCAGTTACATCCTCGAAAGTCCCGTCCGGTTTTTGGTGGTAGAGCCGGTTCCAGTAATTAGGGCCTGGCTTCTGGGGAATGGAGCCTTTTGGAGTCGGATCCTGCAGAGGAGCGCCGTTGACGAGGAATATGTCGAGGCGGCCATCGTTGTCGTAATCGAAGAGGGCGACACCAGCACCCATAGTTTCCGGCAAATAGTGCTTGGTGGTGTGGGACGAGAGGTAATTAAAGTGAATTCCCGACGCCGCGGTGATGTCCACAAATTTGCCGGGAAACGCCTTCTGCGAGTCGGGCGTGGACCTCGACTGCTGAGGAGCAACTACTCCCAGCAATAGCGTGACAAGAAAAAACCCGAAGAGAAGGCGCATACCCGACTGATATTACAGCATGAGCGTGCATACGCCGGAATGAAGTCTGCAAGCTCGACTCACCTGTGGGCAGGCAACTCTTCCGCGAACTGCTCCAACGACGAGTAAGCAGTCTGTTGCGAACGCCGTCTGGGCAGGGCGGCAATGAGTCTTTGTGTGTAGGGATGTCGCGGTGAATCGAAAATCGAATCAGGCCCATCGCATTCAACAATCTCACCGTCTCTCAAAATGGCGACGCGGTGACAAAGAGCCGCCACGGACAACAGATCATGAGAGATGTAAAGAATGGCCATGCGCAGTTCGCGGTTGAGTCTTGCGAATAAGCTTAGAATTTCGGACTGGGTGATGGTGTCAAGCGCGCTGGTCGGCTCGTCCGCTATCAATAGCGCTGGACGATGAAGAATCGCCATGGCGATGATAACTCTCTGCGCCTGGCCGACGCTTAGCTGCGAGGGGCGCCTTTTCAGGAATTCATTGTCGTCCGGCAAACTGACACTTCTTAGAGCGGCGATTACCGCCGCATGACACTGTTCACTCGTTCCGTTAACGTGCGCGCGCCAAGCTTCTTTCAACTGCCTTCCAATGCGAAGTGCGGGATTTAGAGAAGCCAATGGGCTTTGCAACACAACGCTCATTTGGCGACCACGGATGTCGCGGAGCTGCCTTTCCCTTTTCTGCAGGAGATTTTCGCCCTGAAAAATAACCTCGCCTTGAATCTTTGCTCCCTTCAGCTGCAGCAACTGGAGAAGTGCCAGCGCCAGCGTGCTCTTCCCCGAGCCGCTTTCACCCACGAGTCCCACAATTTCCCCGCGCTGAATGTCCAGCGAAAGATTCTTGAGGACCACCGGTTTGTTCCGGTAGTTCACGGAAATCCGCGCAGAAAGTAGAGGAGACTCGGAGGTCATTTCTGAACCCCCCGCTCCGGCGCCGGTCCCAGCCGCAGAGTATCGACGTTCCAAAATCCCCAGGGTTCGAGGACCACCGGCGCCGCGCCGACCACGCTGGGAGAAACGGCCACGAGAACGTCTTTATTAATCAGGTAAATAAAGGGTTGCTGTTCGGCGGCAATTTGCTGCACACGATCAAATTTGGCCTTCCTCTCCCTTTCCGTGCGGGCAGTAGCTTGCTCGTGCATCAGCTTGTCGATTTCGGCTTCCCACGCCGTCGCGGGAGACTTCTGACTTGGGTTCCACTGATGGTTCTCGCTGGAACTCAGCCAAACATTCATCTGCCCGTTTGGATCGAGGTCGGTGTTGACCAAGCCAAGGACACAGGCTTCGTAATCGAAAGTGCGGGTGATTCTTTCAATCAGCGAAGGAAAGTCCAAGGTAACCACGTTAACCTTGATTCCTAATTGCGAGAGGTCCTGCTGAATCATCGCGGCTATTTTTTCGCGCGCGGCGTTTCCGGAATTAGTGACCACCGTAAACTCGACACGATTGCCTGCGCGATCCTTCAAAGTGTCGTTTTCAAGGCGAAAGGCCGCCTGCCCCAGCAGCCGCAGCGCGCCTTGCGGGTCATATTTCGGATTTTCGAGCGAGGAATTGAACCAGAAATGATTCGAAGGAGCAACCGGGCCGTAGGCGGGTTTGGCGTAGCCGGCGTAAACAATTCGGCAAAGGTCCGCCCGGTTGATGGCCATGGAAATTGCTTTGCGGAATTCTTTCATTCCGAACCAGGTTTTCTTGTAGGCGGGGAGCGGCGCAGCCGGCGACTGATTGAACCAAAACTCTTCGGCGTCTAGACCTGTGCCGGCGTTGCGAGTTACGGCTGGACTTTCGTGCTGCAGGCGCTCGAACTGCTCCGCATCCAGGCGATTGATTAGCTGTATTTCACTACGGCGGAATCGAAGCAGCTCGATGTCGCGGTTGCGCTGAATGTCCAGCCGAACGTTATCGATGTAGGGCAGAGCGTGCCCTTGGGCATCGTGCTTCCAGTAGTTCGGATTTTTTTGCAGCAGAACGTAAGAGCCCGCTTTGTAATCAGCGACATAAAAGGGACCAAGGACCGCCATCTCCTTCTTGGGAGAATGAGCCGAGAGGATGGCAACCTGGTCGAACAGGCGCTCGAGTCCGGCGATGGGAGCCGGGAAGGTTATGGTGGCTACGTCTGGTGTAGGAGTCTGCACCTGGACGGCTCCCTCTCCGGAGCGGAAGGAATCGCCCGTGGTCGAATGCGTTTCGGGATCCATGAGCAAGCGCATCGTGTAAGCTACGTCCTCTGAAGAGAAGGGCGTACCGTCGGAAAAATGAATCCCTTTGCGCAAATGAAAAGTGATGGCGCGGCGATCACCGGAAATGTTCCACGAAGTGGAGAGCGCGGGTTCAAGTTCCTGCGTCTGCCGATTCAAGCGAATGAGAACGCCGCCGGTCAGATAGCGAACGTTCTCAGAGGGTTCGTCGTCCACGAGAATCGGATTAAAAGTCTTGGGCTCGCCGTGAAGGCAGAAATGGAGCTCGCCTCCAGTTTGCGCTCGAACGGGAATTGCGAGGGCTAGCAATGTGCTAAGGGCCAGGGTTCTTAGCGGACTGGGCATCACGCAGCTTCCTCCTGTGCGGGCAAGATCATTTGAAAACAGATCACAACCAGAATCAGCAGAACGAGGGGAGCGAGCCGCCAGGGATTTGCGCTGACGGCAGAAATATCTTCGAGGCCCCGCAAAAGATTTCCCCAGGAGGGCAGGGGTTCGATCACGCCAAGTCCTAGCATGCTGAGCGTGGCTTCGGTCAAAACAAAAACCGGAATGGAAATCCAGAATTGCGCGAAAAGGACTGGACGCAGATTAGGAAGCAGGTGGCGAATAACCATTCTCCAGCGGCTGCATCCCGTTGCGCGCGCAAGCAGGAGAAAGTCGGAATTTCGCAGATTCTTTGTTGAAGCCCACACGACGCGCAACGAAGAAGGCCAGCCCAGCAAACCCAGCAAAGTAAATGTGGCCGTGACGGACAGGAGGGGGGAAATGTCCAGCGGAAGGAGCGCCCGAAAAGCAAGCAAGACAAACAGGAGCGGAAGCGCCATCGAAAGGTCTGTGGCCGCGAGGATTAGCTTTTCGCACCATCCGCCCACGAGCCCCGCAAATCCTCCAAGGATGCCAGCGAGCAAGGTGGCCAACAAAGCCGCAGCTGGCGCTAGCAACAGAGAAACGCGTGTCCCGTAGATCAACCGAGCAAAAAGGTCCCTTCCCAGGCTATCCGTACCAAGCAAATGAGCGGAAGACGGGGCGGCGTTCGGACGCTCGCGGAATTGTTTGGCATATGGACAGGGGCTGATGGTTTCGGCGAATAATCCCACTGCGAAAATGGCGCACAAGACTATGGCGCAAATCACGCGAAGCTTGCGGGCGCTCATAGCGCCATCTCATGCGCAAGGTTCGCAAGCATATTCGCGGCTACGGTAATCAATGTGATGAGCAGCGTCAGATTCATGATCAAAGGCAAATCCCGATTCAGAGCAGCCTGCCACGCGAGTTGTCCGACTCCCGGGGAGTCGCAAAGCGCTTCGATAGGAATCGCGGCACCGAATGCCACAGCCAACGACGCTCCCAAAAGGGTAAAGAGCGAGGGCGAAGTCAATGGAAGCACGTGGTGAAGCAGAATTCTCGACGGGCTGATGCCTCGCGCTCGCGCGGCCAAAATGAACGGTTGCGCGTAAGCGTGATTCAGCAAGTTCCGGAGATATCGAAACAGCTTGGGAAACGTGACGACGGCGATGGCCACACACACGGGCGCGCGAAGATAAACAGAAAAAATGGCTACCACTGCCGCGGGAAGGGCGATTAATACGCCGCTAATCAGAGTCGTCGAAATATCGAAGGAAAGGCCGCGAAAGAAAACGCCAGCAACAGACGCCGCCAAGGCCACAAGCCAGGCCAAGGAAACGCCTGCAAGAACAGATTTCGCGGTGACCGGAAAACGCTCTTTGATGAGCGACGAAATTGGACGCTGCAACCATTGGGAAGGCCCTAAATCGCCGTGCACAGCCCCTGCGAGGTAGCGACCATAATAGGAAAGCAGTCCGTCATTGAGGTGACGCGAATTTCGAATGGCTTCCACGCTTGATTGGCTCAAACGAAAATCGAGTTCGCGCTCATCCACACCGTAACCAGGAGAGAAACGAACCAAAGACGCGCTTAGCAGCCCGCCAACAAGGCAAACGGCAGCAAGCATAAGCACTCGCCCAACGATTCTGTGGATCCTGGCTTTCATCTTGTTTCGCGCTTATGGCATCTCTTCAGAAATGAGAAACGGCCAAAGTTATCAACCGGCCTGAAGCCGAGACAATTCTCCGCGCTGTTTGTAGTAGGTTTCCTTGGTTTCGTACATCCGGTGGTCCGCCTCAGAGAGGAGTTCTTCTGCCGTGGAGCCGTCTTTCGGATAAAACGCGCAGCCAATGCTCGCCGTAACTACTTTCGCGCCGCAAATCTGCTGGCCAGCTTCTTCGACCGCGAGTTCCAGCCGAGGCTTGAGTTCTTCGGCGCCGTTTTTGGTCAGCTCAGGGAGCACAAACACAAATTCATCTCCGCCCAGACGGCCGACCTGGTCATATTCCCGGCACGCGCTCTTCAAGTTCTTCGCAATCTGCTGCAACAATTTGTTGCCGATAAGGTGGCCAAAGTTGTCGTTCACATTCTTGAAGCCATTGAGGTCGCTCATCAGTACAGCCAGCGGCGTTCCGCTGCGGCGGGAGCGAGCAATTTCCTGATCAAGATGAACACAAATCCAGCGCGCGTTCGGCAATTCCGTCAGGAAGTCGGTTCTCGCCGTGTCTTGCGCCCTTTCGTATTGCAACGCGTTCTCAACAGACAACCCGAGTTTGGAACTCGCAGCCAGCAACAGGCGCAAGTGGTCTTTCGTAAAGCCCTGCTTCTCACGCAAATAGAGAGAGAGAACGCCAGCAGCACGGTCGCGGCCGCGCAACGGGACGGAAAGCACCGACTGCAACACGGAGACTCGGGCGCGGTCTCCCAAGTATTTTGTTTCCGCCGCGGGATCGCCATTGATGATTGGTTTTTCGGTCTGCGCGACCCAGCCCGAAACTCCTTGCCCGAGCGGGATGTCTATGGAAGTGAATAGATCGTAGTCCACTCCATGCACGTACTTTGGAATCAACTTGCCTTCCTCATAGATGAAGAAGACGATGGAGTCGTACGGAATCATCTCCTTCAGGCGAACAGCAACGACAGAAAGCGTTTCTCGCAAGCTCAAAGAATTGCCAAGCGTCTGCGCAAGTTCAAAAAGAAGCTGAGCCTCTTGCCGAGCGGAGACAATGGAAGCGAGAAAGGATGCGGCGCGGACTTCTGCTTCATTCGGTATCTCGGCGAAGCCTGCCGAGGGAGCTGCAGCCCGGTCCACTCTCGAAACAAGTTCCAGAGGACTTCCCTCTCGCGTCGAGCGGCTGACCGATTCTTCGAGTTCCTTGTATCGCCGCTCAATGCAATCGACGACTCGCGGGTCATAGCTTCGACCACTTTCCGCACGTAACAGAGCCATGGCCTCGTCTGCTGAAATCGCGCGCCTATAGGGCCGCTCGGAGGTCAACGCGTCAAAACAATCGACGACGGAAAGAATCCGCGCACCGATGGGAATCCCTTCACCAGACAAACCGTCGGGGTATCCCGCGCCATTCCACTTTTCATGATGCGAACGAACAATGGGCACGACCGGATACGGAAATTGCACGCGATCGAGAATCTCCGCACCAACTACCGGGTGAATCTTCAACTTCTCGAATTCTTCAGGAGTGAGTCGCCCAGGTTTCGAAAGAATGTGTTCAGGCACGGCCAGTTTGCCGATGTCGTGAAGCATCGCCGCCGCCCGGATGGCGTTCAACTGCGCCTCGTCAACGTCAAGGTCTTTGCCAATTTGCATGGCGTAAGTTTGCACACGCTTCAGGTGATCGTGGGTATTGTGATCTTTCGCTTCAATGGCGAGAGAGAGGGCTTCGATGGTGCGCAAGTGCAGGTCGGCAATTGCCTCGGTGTGCTTCTTTTCGGCTTCCAGCCGATCGAGGTAGATGCGATAAGACCGGTAAATCCAGTAAACAACGGGAAGGACCAGGATGGCAACTTGCCATCCGAGAGAGCGATTGATGATGCTCACGCCTCCCGCAATCAGGGCACCCAGCAAATAATACGGAAATGACCAGAGGTAGCACTCTTTCCAAACCAACAAGGGATTTCGGCGCTCGGTCATCGCGATAATGCCGGATACTGACATCGTGTTCATCGCAAAATAGGTTGTCGAAGCCGCGGCTAGGAGGAGTGGCCACCGCAGCCCAAGATTGTAGGCGAGTTGACTATGAAAGACCGCGTGGGCGAGTGAGATGGACAACGCGAGATTGGCGAAATTAAACAGGATCTGAATCATGCGAGGACGCGGCTTCGCCTGCCAAAGCGATTGCACCAACCCACCGAGACATCCCATCAGCAAGGTTTCCGGGTAAGAAAGGTCAAGAATCCCAACGAGAATGAAAAGGAAATTGGCCGACATCGTCGCCTGAATACCCGGCAATCTTACCTTGAAGAGCGACGCCCCCAGTGCTACCGCGAGAAAACTGGCGAAACGCAGTAAGTTATCCGTGTGCCAGTGCAGCAAAGCATACGGCAGCAAAGGAACGCCAACCAACAGCTGGGTCAAGATAAAAATGGTGGCTGGCCAACCCAGAAAGCGTCCTTGTTGCCCAGGCAGGCTCCAAACACGCTTCCACCAATTCAGTACCCCTCTCGCCAACTCTTTTCCGGACCTTCGCTCGCTTGCCCGGGCAGAGTCCACACTTGGACGTTCGAGCGGCTCCAGGGCGCCCTTGGGGTCATTCTTATATTCGGCGAAGTCCCTTGACATTAACCTGCCTCTAGACAGGGGACTACAGGACAGCCCCTCGTTAGGCCAGTTTGGCCCTGAATGTAGGAATCTTCCTATAGTACTGGGAGAAGGATGTGTCTCAACAGGAACGCACACCGGGGTCGTGCTTTGTACTGCATGTCTAATCAATAACGGCCGAACAACTCGCCCTTCAATCAGCAGGTCCTTTACAGAGATCTTTGA
>DATEGO010000043.1:0-22465 GCA_035280065.1 Candidatus Acidiferrum sp. | reverse complement strand
GTATGACCGCGACAAGCTGCAAAAGCTTATAAGCGTATGAGATTACTCTTACTAACGATATGTCGCATGGTGTTTGCTGGTCGTGGGGCGGATGACGAGCAATCCGGAAGTTGAGACCAATGGACATGTGGGGCTACAATGACCTTGCCCGAAAGGGCGAATTACTCACTAACGGAAAGCGCCCTCTCTCCATTTCAGGCTGAACCAGCACACTTGGATAGCTTGCCCTTTGTACGGACGCAGTTCCTCTTTCACCTTTTCGGAAATGTAGGTGATATAGGGTCCGCTAAGGAGAAAGCAGGTCTCCCAACGGTCGAAAGTAACGATTCAACAGTATTTTCCGGGGCCCCGAATACCGGCTTGCACGAGGAACGCAAAACTGAAGGCAAGTGTCGCCAGCATCGAAAGTATGAGGAGTCGTATGGCCCGCATGGAGACCAGGATGCGTCGAGACTCCTGAACGTCAACTCCCTTGTCGTCATATAGTGGAGATATGCTTCAGGACTTCGGCGGCGTGGCCTTTGGCTTTGACGGCGGGCCAGACGGCTTCGACTTTGCCGGTTTTGCCGATGAGAAAAGAACTCCGGACGATGCCCATGAATTTGCGTCCCATGAACTGCTTTTGCTGCCAGGCTCCATAGGCCGAGATGGTTTTGTGGTCGGGATCGCTGAGCAAGGGGAAATTGAATTTGTATTTGGCCTTGAAGATAGCTTGGGCTTTGACGGAGTCAGCGCTCATGCCGAGGATGGCCACTTTGAGTTTGTCGAAGTTCTTTTTTGCGTCACGAAACTCGGACGCTTCGATGATTCAACCGGAAGTGTTGGCTTTGGGGAAGAAAAAGAGGAGGACGCGTTTGCCTTTGAAGTCTTTGAGCGCGACGGTTTTGTCTTCGTCGGATTGGAGGCGGAAGGGTGGGGCTTTGTCGCCGGGCTTGAGCATGGGAATCCTTTGCGCGCTTATGAGTATCGTCCGGAGATGATGGACGTTCAGTATACGATGAGATTCCTCCAACCAGTACAACGGACAGGGGCGGCGAAAGTTTCAGTGGTCCTTCGTGCCTTGGCCCAGATAGCTGGGCGCTGTGGTTGCTGCGCCCCTACAATTGAAAACCAGCACAAAAGTTGGGCCAGGCCCCAAAGACAGAAAGAGGGCACGAGGTATCGTGCCCCTACGGAGCACCATCAGGAGAGGAGCTTGCGGAGGATGTCGCTGACGGATTGGGGGTTGGCTTGGCCGCGGGTGGCGCGCATGACCTGGCCTACGAAGAATTTGAAGACGCCTTCGTTGCCGGATTTGAATTTGGCGACGTTGTCGGGATTTTTGACGATGATTTCGCGAGCGGCTTCTTCGATAGCGGAGTCGGTGACTTGGGCGCTGAGGCCCTCGGCGGCAACGATGTCAGCGGCGGAGCGGCCGGATTCGAACATGGTGGCGAAAACCTTTTTACCGACTGCAGCCGTGATTTTGCCGGATTCGACTAGCGTGACTAGCTCCGAGAGGGATTTTGCGCTTACGGGGCTTGCGTCGATTTCCTTGCCGGAATCGTTGAGGCGCCGAAGAAGTTCGGTTTGCATCCAGTTGGCGGCGGCTTTGCCGGGAGCGCCGGCTTTCACGACAGATTCGAAATAATCGGCGAGCGCTTTGGTGGCGGTGAGGACTTCGGCATCATACGGCGTGATGCCATAGGCGCTAACGAAGCGGGCGCGCTTGGCTTCGGGGAGTTCGGGGAGCGACCGAAGGACTTCGGCACGCCAGGCGTCGCTGACGTGGACAGGGAGAAGATCCGGCTCAGGGAAATAGCGGTAGTCGTGGGCTTTTTCCTTGGAGCGCATTCCAACGGTGTGGCTTTCGGCTTGATTCCAAAGGCGCGTTTCCTGAATGAGGCGGCCGCCGGATTCGAGAACGCCGATGTGGCGCTCGATTTCGTATTCGAGAGCCTTTTGGAGGAAGCGGAAAGAGTTCAGGTTTTTGACTTCGACCTTCGTGCCGAACTCTTTCGCGCCGCGCGGGCGCACGCTGACGTTGGCGTCGCAGCGGAGAGAGCCTTCTTCCATGTTGACGTCGCTGACGCCTGTGTAAAGCATGATTTGGCGGAGCGCGGTGAGATAGGCGTATGCCTCTTCGGAAGAACGGATGTCGGGCTCGGAGACGATTTCGACGAGCGGCGTGCCGCAGCGGTTGTAATCGATATAGGCCTTGGTGGCGGATTGCGAAAAGCCTTCGTGAAGATTTTTGGCGGCGTCTTCTTCGAGATGGAGGCGCGTAATGCCAATGCGCTTGCGCGAGCTGTCGACGTCTATGTCGAGAAAGCCGTTGGTGGCGAGAGGCAGTTCGTATTGAGAGATTTGGTAGCCCTTGGGGAGGTCGGGATAGAAATAATTTTTGCGGGCAAAGCGCGAGCGCTCGTGGACCGTGCAGTTGAGGGCGAGCGAGGCGCGCATGGCCATTTCGACGGCGCGTCTGTTGAGAACGGGAAGCGTGCCGGGGAGACCAAGGCAGACGGGGCAGACGTTGGTGTTCGGCGGATCGCCGAAACGGGTGGAGCAGCCGCAGAAAATTTTTGTTTTCGTGAGGAGCTGCACGTGGACTTCGAGGCCGATGACAGGCTCGTATTTCGCCAGGATTTCAGGGGCGATGGACATAGTCTCTGGAACAGATTTCGGCATAAAGAAACCAACATTATAGCATCAGGGGCGCGGAGGCTTAGGCAGCGCTCTCGCGGCGCCGAGAGTAGGCGCGGATGGCATTGCGGGCGGTCATAGTGAGATTCGAGGGCAACTTATCGAGGGTGAACCAACGGACTTCGCGCGTTTTTGCCGGCTCGCAGTTGGTTGCTTCGCCGGGAAGGATTTGGCCTAAGTAGGCTGGAGAGACCCAATGCTGGTTTTCGCCGGGGAGGCAGTGATCGGTGACGCAAAGCAGGGAGTGAAGAGAGATCTCGACGCCTACCTCTTCGCGGGCTTCGCGGATGGCGGACCGCTCGAGAGTCTCGAGAAAGTCTACTTTGCCGCCGACAATGCTCCAGAAGCCCGCTTCGGGAGGCCGCTTGCGTAAGGTGAGGAGCACGCGGCCGTGATGGTCGGTCAGGAGAACGCCAACGCCGACTCTGGGATAGGAAGTTTCGGGCATGCGAGCCTCACTGGATTGCGGTCTGAGCTGGGTCGCGAACGACGGGAACGAAGTGTTCGGCCAGGGCGAACGCGCCGAAGAACAGTGCAGCGTAGAACGCATCACCCGCCACGGTGTTCCAGAACAGCGGAAGGCCGGCAAGATAGCAGGAGGCTAGGCCAGCGGCTGTTTTGGGATAGGAATTCAGAAGCCACCAGACGGCGAAATTCGTAATGAGGAAAAATTGTGCGGAACCGAGAAGCGTACCGGCACTGAGGCCCAGAACGGTACGGCGGCCTTGAAGAAAGCGGCCGATGAAAACACTAAGAAGGAGACTCGCGTAGACCATCAGCATGATTCCGACTTTGTAGAAACCGACGAATACGTCACCGGCAAACAACGCAATCAGCGGGAAAGCAAAGGCGAGGCGGCGGTCTTTGATGATTGCGCCAGAGAATAAGGCCATTGCGCCGACGGGCGTGAAATTCCAGGGATGCGGGGCGATGCGGAGCGCGGCGGCGATGGCGATGATGACGAGCGCGAGCAGCAGGCGGTAAAGCAGATTTTCTTTCTGAGAAACTTGGGAATTCATTTTGTGGCTCCTGGCATTGCGGGAAGTAAATCGCAAAAGACGAAACCGTCACGATGGACGACTTCGCCGGTTCGAACGGGAATGGACCAGCGGAAGATGGGACCGTCAAAGACAAAAGTGTGGAATTCGCCGTTTTCGCCGCAGGGGTCGGCGCTGGGCGGAAGATCGCGGAAGAAAGAATCGTCGAGTTCGGAGCCCGCGAAACTTGGCGCGAGAACCTGTGGATCGATGCAAACGGCGATGGCGCGGAAGTATTGCGCGTGGAAGAAGCGAATGAGTTCGCGCGTGTCGCGCTTCCAGATGGGAAAGAGGGCGGTCATGCCGATGCGCGCGAGATTCTTTTCGCGGTAGGCACGGAGGTCCTCGAGAAAGATGTCGCCAAAAGCGACCTTGTGAACGCCTTGATCGTAGAAGATGCGCAGAACGTGCTCCATCCGCGTTTCGTAGATGGGATTCACGCATTGCGGGGGGATGCGAACTTCGTGCAGAGGCAGGCCGATGGATTCGGCTTGCTGGAGCAGGAGTTCGCGGCGGACGCCGTGCATGCTGATGCGGTCGTAGCCTTCGGTGACGGTGGTGAGAAGCGCGGTCACGCGGAATTGTTGCTGCTGGAGCAGCGTGTGCAGCGCCATGGCGCTGTCTTTTCCGCCGCTCCAGCAGAAGAGGATGGGTTCGGGTAAGGGCATTTTCAGTTGTCAGTCATCTGTTCTCAGTTTGCTGTTTACAGTTTGCCGTTCGCCGTTTGCAGTAAGAGACAAGATACAAAAGCCTGACTTGCGGTTCGTAATTACGTTGTGAGGCGCGGTTTGAAACCGCAACATCCGTTGTTGGTAAAGACGGCATGGTCTAGTTCCTGCCGGAGAACCGGTAGTTGAGGCCGAGACGGTAGTCGCGACCCAGGGCAGGAAAGCCGATGGCGTCTTGATATTGCTTGTCGAGGAGATTGGTGACGCGTCCATAGAATGAAAGGCCGTGAGGGAATTCGTAGTTAGTGGCGATGTCGAAGTGCGCGTAGCCCGGATTGTGGGTGAGGCAGGGGCCACTACCAATAACGCACTTGCCCGCGACAAACGTGCTGTCAAAGTCGCTGTCCGTGCGGGCCCCGGTAATGTACGTGCTGATGTTGAAGTTGAAGCGGCGGTAGGCGGTATTCAGCCAGATGTTGCCGGAGTTCACAGGGCGTCGGAGAAGATGATCGCCCGGTCGGGGAAAGCCCGAGGCGTTAGAAGTCTGCAAGACGCGCGTGTCGTCGTTGGAATAGTTGCCATTGAGCGATAGCCAGCGCGTAATGCGGGCGGTACTGCTGAGGCTGACGCCACGCGCCCTCGCGCGGTCGGTGTTGAGAAAAATGATATCGCCGAAGGGGCAGCCGGACCGCGAGCCGGGGACCGGGATGATGAGGTCGCGAAACTCGTTGGCGAAATAAGTGGCGGAAACGCGAATGCGGTCGGACTCGAAGTATTGGTCGAGGCCGACGTTGACAGTGCGGCTGCGCTGCGGACGCAGGTTGGGATTTCCAAGGCTGCATGGATCGGTGTCAAAGGATTCGAGCGCAGTTGGCTCCTCGATTCCTTGTCCGTAGGCAGCGCGCAGCCTTGTGTCCCCCACAAAGCCTTTGGCGTAACGAAGAGCGTACACAGCGCCGACACGAGGCACAACACGTGTGCCAAAACTTGCGTTGGCTTCGACGCGGCCCCCGGCGCTCAGCGTAAGGCGCGGAACGGGAGACCAGCGGGCATCGAGAAAGCCGCCTTGGTTGTTGCGGTGAGCGTGGGCGGCGGCGACGTTTTCGGCTTCGTATTGATACCCGCCGGTAACGGCGCCGCTTCGAAAAGAGTAAGTGGACTGCGCGAGGCCGCTGGCACGATTGGATTGATTGGGAAAATTTCCGAACGGAGGGAAGCCGCTGATGCTGTAGTAGCGAGATTCAGCGGCAGAAAAATGGTGGCTCCAATGCTTGCCAGTTTGGAAGTTCCAGGTGAGGTTCGAGGAAAGCTGCTGAAGATCGTAAAAAGCCGAAGGATCGGGAGGAAAGAGGAGCGTTTGGCCGGGAGTTCCGGCAAAACTGGAATTGCTGCGAACGGTCAAGTGAACCTGGTTGGTACCGGAGAAGCTGTAGCCAAGGTTGCCGGCAAAGCCGCGGTTGAGGTCGGCGTCGTTGATGCCCTGGCCGTCGGTGTGGAAATAGGAGCCAGCGGCGGAATAGTCGAAGCGGCCAATGAGGCCGCTGACCTGGGCTCCGCCACGGGCGGAGGAATAGCTGCCGCCTTCGGTGAAGAGCTTGATTTCAGGAACGCGGGTCGCGCCGCGATGACTAACGATTTGGATGACGCCGGACATCGCATCGGTGCCGTAAAGGGCGCTTTCGGCGCCGTGGACAATTTCGACCTTGTCAACATTGTCGAGCGTGATGTTGGAGAAGTCAAAGTCGCCGCCGGGAATGTTTGCGGGGGCGCCGTCGATGAGCACTTTGGTGAAAGAGGAGTTGCCGCCATCAATGAAGATGGTGGCTAGGCCGCCGATCGGCCCGGTGCGAGCTAGGCTGATGCCGGTTTGCGTAGAGAGAAGATCAGGAAGCAAAACGGCCTGGCGCTGGTCGATTTCGTTTTTTCCCACAATATCGGCTGGCGCGGGAGTTTGGGAAAGCTCGGTTGGCTGCGTGTTAGCAGTAACGACGACGTTGGAGGAGAGGGGCTCGAGGTCGAGGCGGAGGTTCAGAGCGTGAGATTCGCCGGGCGCGACGTTGACGGTTAGCTCGCGGAGGGCGAACGAAGAACGCGTGAATTGCACGCGGTAGCGGCCCGGGGGCAAATCCAGCGAGTATTCGCCACTAGAAGAGGACTTGGCGGACCACGTCTGGGAATTTGGTGATTGGGGATTCGTCGAGCCTTCCGCATTTGCTTGGATTTGAACGTCACCTATAGCGGCGCCGCTCGAATCCGTGAGGGTGCCGGAAAGATGAGCGAGCTGGGAATTGCTTTGGGCCTGCAAAGAAACGGAAAGAGCAAGAACTGCGAGAGCGAGAAAAGCAGAGCGAAGAAAAGTCTTCATGTTGTCCTCCACCCCCTCACGCGCGGGAGTTTGAAGGTTGTCCTGCGCTTGAAAAGAACGCACAGGCTGCAGACTTCGCCGGTCTCCTGGCTTGGCGGTGTGGATGGTTCGCAGCCTTCCCGCGGCGGCGCCCTTTGATGTCCCAAAGCATTGCGCCACAGTGGCCTGCGAACCGTTCTTCAAGCGCTCGACATCCTCAAATGCGACCCTTACCGGGTCGCGGAACGTGAGCAGCTTCCGCCTTACAGTCGCGCGGCGGCGACGGCTTGTTTCTTCGTGGCGTCCGAAATAACGGAGTCCACGAACCGTCTTCCCGAGCACGAAGTCTGCGGTGATCGTGGTCTGCGGAACAGCGCCGCAGGGTTGGGGTAAACGAGAAAACAGCCGTTACTAAGAGTCTGTCAAAATCGTGACGCGAGGCCGCCCGTGGCCGCTCATCTCCACTCGAAGTGGAATCTGGAAAACCTGTTCGAGAAGCTCGCGCTGATAGATGGCGGCGGGAGGGCCCACGCGAAGGCAACGGCCTCTCTGCATCAACAGAACCTGGTCCGCATACTCGGCGGCGAGATTCAACTCGTGCGTCACGACAATCACGGTGTAGCGGTAGCGCGAGGAGAGGCGGCGCAGAGCGTCGAGCAGGCCAACTTGCGCAGCGATGTCGAGATGCAGAGTGGGCTCGTCAAGCAACAAGAGCAGAGGCTGCTGCGCGAGGGCGCGAGCGAGAATGACGCGCTGTTTTTCTCCTCCGGAGATTTGATCCATCAAACGGTCACTGAGATCGGCAGCGCCGACATGCATGAGAGCGTCCCGAACAATCTGCATGTCCGTGTGCGTCTCGAAGCGTAGCGAGCGTCCGTGCGCGTGGCGGCCCTGTAAAACAAACTCCCAGACACGCGCGGGAAAGAGCAGGCGGCTTTCCTGCTGAACCATGGCGATGCGCTGCGCGCGCGTGCGCGGGCTCAGCGAATGAATGACGAAGCCGTTGAGGAGAATGCGGCCGGAAAGCGGGCTGAGAACTCCGGCAATCAGTTGGAGCAGTGTGGATTTCCCGCTGGCGTTGGGGCCGAGAATGGCGACGATTTCGCTAGGGCGCGCTTGAAAGCTAGTGGCTTCGAGAGTGAACAGCGGGGCTTGTGTGGGATTTGCAGAGTAGGCGTAGCTGACCTGCTCAACGGCGAGGCGAATCTCGGTGCCCAGGCGAGCAGTCTCCGGCGGCGTCCGCGGGGCGGCAGAGCTGTGGCCGGGGCTCATACAAACCTCCGGCGAAGAAGGTAGATAAAAAGCGGGGCGCCCACGACCGCGGTGACTGCGCCAACAGGAAGCTCGTTGGGAGCGACGACGATGCGCGCAAGCGTGTCGGCAATAACCATAGCAATGGCGCCGCCGAGCGCGGAGGTTGGGAGCAAGGTGCGATGGTCGGAACCGAAAATGAAACGCATAATGTGAGGGACGATGAGCCCAACAAAGCCAACCGCGCCACTGACAGAAACGGCGAGGCCGGTAAGAAGGGAAGCGGCAACGTACACAGCCAAACGCACCCGGCGAACATCTACGCCCAAGTGCATGGCCTCTTTTTCACCGCTAAGAAGGATATTCAAATCATTGGCTGTGGCATAGATGACGCCCGAGGCTACAAAAAAACCAGCGGCCAAAAACCAAAAGACACTCTTTTGGAGAGAAGTCGAGAGATCGCCCATCAACCAGAAGACCATGCCGCGCGTGTTGCTGGTGTTTACGATGCGCATCAGGAAGACGATGACGGAAGAAAGAAAAGAGGTCGTGATTACGCCACCGAGGAGAAGCGTGTTGCTTTCAATCTGGCCCTGGCGGCGGCCGAGAAAATAAACAGCAGTGATGGTAAGGACAGCGCCGACAAACGCGCATAAAGGAGTTAGCAGGGTGCCGAGGACGGGAGGAAGAGTCAAGTGAGGCTCGGCGATTAGACCGAGAATGGCGCCGACGGCCGCGCCGCTGGATACGCCGAGAACGTAAGGGTCGGCGAGAGGATTGCGCAACAGAGCCTGGAAACTGGTGCCGGCAACAGAAAGGGACGCTCCAACAATGATGGCAAGAATGATGCGCGGGAAGCGGATGTTCTGGATGATCAGGCCGTAGTCGCTGGAGATCTGGCTGCTCTGGCCAAGGAGGACGCGCAACAAGTCGCGTCCAAGGGCGTACAAAGAAACGGGGACGGCGCCGAACTTCAACGCAACGATGACAACGAAAAACAGAATCAGAGCAAGGGTAAGGCACTGGAAAAAAAGTTTGCGGAAGGTCAGAGGCCCCATGAGCAGCCTCCGGCGGGACTGGGATGACGGTGCGGCGAATGCGGCAAGTTCAAAGAAAATGGTGTGAAGGCAAGCGGGCTAGACGGAGGGTTCTCTCTCTCCGGCTCTTTCTTCGTGTCTTTCTTTGGGACGGGGAGTTTTTCTGCGAAGGCCTCTGGGTGCAATTGGCGCGCGAGTTCTTCGACGGCGGAGACAATGCGGGGCGCGGGGCGGTTTACAGCATCGCTGATCTGTGCGTAATGGCGGTAGCGGACGGCATCAACAATCTTCCAGCCCGGGAGAGTGGCGAGCTTTTCCACTTCGCGTGAGGCATTCCCGGGCTGCGACTCTGCGAACACCAGATAATTAGGTTGAAGCTTGGCTACCTCTTCGAGGTTCACCTGAGGCCAGTCCTGCGAGGAATTGACGATGGAAACGGCCCCTGCGTAGCGCAGAGCGTCTGCGAGGAAAGTATGCTGGCCGGTGGATATGAGCGGTTGCGTCCAAACGACAAAGAGGACGCGCTTCGGCGGCAAATCGCCGATACGATGCTGGAGGTCGTCTAGGCGATGCTGCATGTCTTCGGCGACGGAAGCGCCCGCTTCGGGAACACCGAACAAGTCCGCCAGCGTTTTTATCGAAGAAAGAATGTCTGCGACCGAGTGCGGATCCGTGGCGTAGGAAGCGATCCCCAATTCTTCTAGAGAATGAACGGTATCGAGGCGGTTGTAGGATTTGGTGACGAGAACAAGATCTGGGTGGAGGGAAGCAATCACTTCGACGCTGGGATTGATGCCGCCGCCGACTTTCGTTTTCTTTTGCGCGTCCAGAGGATAGTCGCATTGGTCGGTATCGCCAACGAGGCGATCCTGGAAGCCCAGCGCGTAGATAGTCTCCGTCAAGCTGGGCGCAAGAGAAACGATGCGGCGAACCGGCTGAGGGATGCGAACGCTGCGGCCGGTTTCATCAATGACTTCGCGAAAGGCAGGTGCTTCCGTGGAAGAGTGGGTCGCACTTTGCGCATGCGAGGGCGCCGCGGCACATGTAAAAGTGGCCAGAACAGCGAAAGCTACAGAATGAAGGCGCGACGGCAGGAACTTTTTCAAAAAACCCCCACGATTCCGACGAGAAATTCTTCCTGAAAGAAAAAAGCCCCACGAGACGCCAGGGGCTTACGGCTTCGCCCTTTCTCGCGAAGGGCGCGGGCCTCTCGGCCAAGGGAGGGTGGCCTGGCTAACGGCTGCATGAGCCGATCACAGTGGCGGGACCGCGGCCGATTCGCACGGCCTTCCCCGCTTCCCTGGCTGCCAAATTGAAAATTCAGTGTAAGCCGGGCCTGAAGGAGTGTCAATGCACGTGTTCCATTGCGTAGTTGAATTGGAACAAATGAAGATGGTTCAGCGGTTTTTCCAATTGGGTTTGCGTTTTTCGACGAGCGCGCGCAAACCTTCCTGCGAATCCTCGAGGCGGTAGAGTTCGTTGAGAAAAATGTTCATGGAATGCTTGAGACCGTCGCGCAGCGAGAGGCCCATGCCCCCGAGAATGGCCCTTTTCGCCATGGTGAGCACGGGGCCGGAGTGGCCATTGATGCGGTTCACGAGCTCCTCGACGGTTCTTTCGAGTTGCGCTTCGGGGACCAGACGATTGACCATGCCAAGATCAAGCGCTCGCTCGGCGCTCACGGGTTCGCCGGTAAGCACGAGTTCGAGCGCAATTTTTGGACCGACGAGAAATGGAAGAATGGTGGACGCAAGCGGCGGAAAAACGCCGATGCTGATTTCAGGCTGGGCGAAGCGCGCCTTGGGCGTGGCGATGACGAGGTCGCCGAAGGCTGCGAGTTCCGCGCCGCCGCCGATGGCTGGACCGTTCACGACGCATACGACAGGCTTGCCGAGTTCGAGCATGCCGGCAAAAGTGGCGTGAAAAGCATCGAGCATTTGAAAGACGCGCTGCGAGGTATATTCGCCGACGTCAATGCCGCCGCAAAACACTTTGCAGGCGGAGTCGAGGACGATCAATTTGATATCGTCACGCTCGCCAGCAAAACTGATGCCGTCGGCCATTTCGCGGAGCATGGTTTCGTTGAGAAGATTGTGCTCGGGGCGGCTCATGGTCATGCGCGCGACGCCGCCGTCGCAGCGGAGCTTGACGAACTTGAATTCGTCGGGCGTGCGCTTCACCGGCGTGGCGAAATCTTCGTTGACAGGCTCGATCATTTGACGGACTCCTTTGGATCGTAACCGCAGCGACAAAAGGACTGGCTCAGCGAGTCTAATTTCGATGCTAGCACGGCATAATGCAAGGGCCGGCGCGAATGAATAGAAAGGTGCGCAAAGAGTTGAGATGGAATTAGAAGAACGAGGAACGGGAACTAACGGTATGGTCAACGTCGCTGAACTCTTGAGACAAGGAAAGGCTGTGGCGATTCGATTGACAGAGTCTTGCCAGGCCGGAGGATTCCCGGCGGTGGCTTCGTGGGAGCGTGCTGCACCGGTGTGGTTCAATGCGGACTGGCAAGGGAAAAACGCAGATCAGGCGCGCGAGACGGAAGTGCGTTTATTGTGGACGCAGGAGATTCTGTTTCTGCGATTTCAGGCCCGCTATCGGACGATGACGGTTTTTGGAGACGCGGAAGCGAATGGGCGGAGAGACCAATTGTGGGACCGCGATGTCGCGGAAGCATTTTTGCAGCCGGACCGTTCGAATCTTCGACGGTACAAAGAGTTCGAGGTGAGCCCGAACGGGTTTTGGATTGACCTAGACATCGGCCCCGGTGAGAAACATGATTTAAAGAGCGAATTGAAGCGGCGTGTAGTTTTGAATGAAGCGGAGAAAATCTGGACGGCTGAGCTAGTCATACCGATGAAGTGCCTAGTGGCGAAGTTCGATCCAACCTTGGCATGGGGAGTGAATTTCTATCGCGTGGAAGGAGCGCAGGAACCGCGATTTTACTCCGCGTGGCGACCTACGGGCACGCAAGTTCCGAATTTCCATGTGCCGGAAGCCTTTGGAGAACTGGCTTTCGCAAGCGTTTGAAATAGCCAGAAAAACAGCGTGCATGTGAGCTTCCGAGGATTCTGCGGGCTGGATACTGGTGCGCCGCTTCGTTTTTCCCTATGCTCATCCCGTGAGAATCATCTCTTTTCGTTTGCCACAGCGGAACTCCTATCGAAGCGTTCTCCTGGGACTTGTTTGCATATTGAGTGCGGGCGGTGCGCGTTGCCGACAGGCACCGCAACAGAGTGCCGCGGCTTCGACGGTGAAAGTCGCGAGAGTCGAACCGCCGAGTTGGTGGTTGGGGTTCACGCCGGAAGTGATGCTGCTGCTTTCGGGGCAAGACCTAGAGGCCACGAACGTTTCCTGCAATCTGCCGACGCTTCGCGTCTCGCGCACGCAGGCCACGGCGGGCGGCAAATACCTCTTTGTCTGGCTGAAAATTGGAGCAGAAACGCGGCCGGGAACGGCTGTGTGCCGCATTACGGCGCCAAAAGGCACAGCGTCTTTCGAATTGCCTTTGGCCTCGCGCGTGCCGACGCTTGGCAAATTTCAGGGACTATCGCCGGATGACGTGATTTACCTCATCATGCCGGATCGTTTTGCCAACGGTGACTCCACAAACGATGAACCCGCGGAGGTGCCCGGTTCGCACGATCGCGCAAAACCCCGCGCGTACCACGGTGGCGATTTGCGCGGAATCCAGAATCATTTGGCGTATCTGAAGGAACTTGGCGTAAGCACTTTGTGGCTCACGCCCGTGGTGAAGAATGGCGCGGCGCAGGATTACCACGGGTACGGCTCTGTCGATCTGTATGCAGTGGAACGGCATCTCGGTTCGCTGAAGGATTATCAAAACCTAGTTGCGGCAGCGCACAAAGAAAAGATAAAGATTCTTTTCGATGCCGTGCCGAATCATGTCGGACCGCTACATCCGTGGGTTGAGAATCCGCCGCTGCCCGACTGGTTTCACGGCACGAAGCAGCATCACTTGGATTCGTTTTCCCCTTTGAAGGGAACGTTTTACGGCAAGCCGAGCGGACAAGAAGCGATGAACGATCCGTTCGAATCGCTGATCGATCCGCACGCGCCTCCATGGATGAAACAAAACCTGACGGAAGGGTGGTTCTTCGGAATCCTGCCGGACATGAACACGGAGAATCCGATTGTCGAGGAATACCTTCTGCAGAACAGTTTGTGGTGGGCGGAGGGTTCCGGACTGGACGGCTACCGGTTGGACACGTTTCCGTACGTGGGGCGGAAGTTTTGGGCCTATTGGCATTCAGGGCTGCGGCGGATTTATCCGAATCTGACGACGATCGGAGAAGTGTTTCATCCGGATCCGAGCGTGACCTCGTTTTTTGAGGGCGGAGTGCGCCGCTACGATGGCATCGACAGCGGACTTTCGACGGTCTTCGATTTTCCGATGTTTTTCACTTTGCGGGACGTGCTGCTGCGAAACGCGCCGGTGGGACGAATCGCTGACGTGTTGAGGCACGATGCGCTTTATCCGCGGCCAGAGTTACTCGTACCTTTCTTTGCGAATCACGACGTACCGCGCTTTGCAAGCGCGGAAGGCAGCTCCATTACAAAGCTGAAGCTAGCGTTTGCGCTGACACTGACTTTGCGCGGCATTCCGGAGCTTTACTACGGCGATGAGATTGGAATGCCGGGAGGGGGAGACCCGGACAACCGGCGAGACTTCCCCGGCGGATGGATTGGCGATTCGAACGATGCATTCACGGAAGCGGGGCGCACCCGCGAACAGCAAGAGATTTTTTCGTACGTAAGAGAATTGCTGCGGATCCGGCGCCAACATGCGGCGCTGCGCGGCGGGCAGCTCTGGCATCTGGCATCGGACGAGGGCGCTTACGTTTTTTTACGAGATTCGGAGGAAGACCGGGTCGTTGTAGCCTTTAATAATGCGGACAAAGCCAGAGACCTGCAAATTCCATTAAACGGGACGCCTTTGCAAAATGCGGAGGAATTGTCGCTGCTTTTTGGCGGAGCCAATGCGGAGTTGGCGGGCGGGGCGTTGCGCATTTCCATGCCGGCGCAGTCAGTGTCAATCTCCTTAGCGAAGTAGCGACAAGCTCGCTAACCGCCTCGATATAGCCATCGATGAGTTGAGATCCATCGCTTCGCTCCGGATGACGCGAAGGATTAATACTGAATGCGAACGCTCCAGTTCTTCACTGCGTCAGGAACGGTGAGCGTCACAGTGTGAGCCTGCGCATCAAAATGCCAATCCTGAATGACGCAATCGCTGATACGAACCTCCTTGGGAGCAGATCTAGCGCCGTAGACTGTCAACGCAGTGCTGTTCCACCAAGGTTTGTAGGCATTTTTCTCGATGCTGCTGGTAATCGAGATGGAAGCGGGCAAGGCTGAGCAGGAATAATTGATGCGAAGAACTTCCCCCTTCTGGTAAGCGAGTGTGTGGCCATCGTCCTCGTATAGCGAGCCTTTGCAATCGTCCCCTGGATAAACATGCAACTGAAGAGGACCGTCGGGAGTTTCGCCCGTGTTTTGAATCACTGACTGCATGGGCAAGATCGCTCCGGCGCGAACGTAAAGAGGCATTTCATCGAGGCGCGGGCGCAACTGGATTTTTTCGTCATGCGCGTGCCTGGCACCAATCCAAAAGTCATACCAATCGCCAGGCGGAAGAGAGATATCTTCGGGATCCACCATTTCGGTTGTTACAGGGGCAACAAAAAGATCGCGTCCAAAGAGAAAATCGCGATCATCCCCGTAAAATTCGGCTGCTTGCGGATATTCGAGGAAAAGAGGCCGCATCAACGGAACACCAGTTCGCGCGGTTTCTTCGATGGCTGTGTACAAATAAGGAAGCAATCGGTAACGAAGTTCAATGTACTTGCGCCGAATGGCTTCGTGCTCGGGACCATGAACCCAAGGCTCCTGATCGGCCGTGCCCTTGGCCGTGTGGTCGCGATAAATAGGGTTGAGTGCGCCGACTTCAAACCAGCGGGTCAACAAATCCGCCGTCGGAGAACCGGCGAATCCGCCGATGTCGTCTCCGACCAAGGGCATCCCGGAAATGCCCATGCTCAATAACATGGGAGTGCTCATCTTCAAGTGGTTCCAGGTGCTGCTGTTGTCGCCGGTCCAGGTGGCGGCGTAGCGCTGCGCGCCGGAGTATGCCGCGCGCGTAAGAACGAAGGGGCGCTCTCCGCCTTGCAGTTTCAAGAGGCCTTCATATGTGGCTCGGGCGTTTTCCATGCCGTAAATATTGTGGGCGGCTCGGTGCTCGATGGTTTTACCGTCATCGAGGCGGTGAACCGTGTCGAGGGGCATTGTCTTGTCGGCGCGCTGGAAAACGGAAGGCTCGTTCATGTCGTTCCAGAAGCCTGCGGCGCCTATGGCTACGAATTCCTTATAGAGGCCGCCCCACCAGTTGCGCACGCGCGTGAGCGTGAAGTCGGGGAACACGCTATCCCCTGGCCAAACAGGGCCAAGGTAAATCGAGCCGTCGGGATTCTTAACGAACACATCCTGCTTGATACCGGAGTCATAAGGCACGTAACCGTGGCCGGGATCTTTTTTGATGTGCAGGTCGGTGATGAGAATAGAGTGAAAGCCCTGCGCGCGAAAATCAGAAATCATTTTCTCGAAAGTGGGAAAGTACTCGCGGTTGATGGTAAAGGGTGCATAGCCCTGCTGATAGTCAATGTCGAAATAAATAACGTCAGCCGGAATCTTCTTTTCGCGAAAAGTCTTCACAATTTCGCGGGCACGCGACTCCGGGTAATAGCTATAGCGGCATTGCTGATAACCGAGAGACCACAGCGGAGGCAAGGGCGCACGCCCGGTCATGGCCGTGTATTGCTCGACGATTTTTTTCGGCTCGGGACCGGCGATGAAGTAATAGTTCAATTCTCCGCCTTCCGCGCCAAACGAAAAGAAATCCCGGGACTCCTTGCCAAAGTCGAATTCGCTTCGATAGCTATTGTCGAAGAAAACGCCGTAAGCCACGCCTCTGTGCAAACCGATAAAGAAAGGAATGGTTTTGTAGAGCGGATCGGAAGATTCCTGCCAGCCGAATTCATCCGTGTTCCAGTTGGTGAATGCCCGGTTGCGGCGGTTGATGGGGCCGGCTTTGTCGCCCAGGCCATAATAGTTTTCGTCGGCAGGCATCCTCTTCCAAACGTGGACGCGGGGACCATCCCAGGCCATGGGAAGGCTGGGCTCGTCAGCGAGCAAGACGTTGCCAGAAGCGTCGGAAAACGTGATGAGCAAAGGCGATTTCGCGATGGACACATGGACGGCGCCCGCGATCATCTTTACTTCATTTTTTTCGTCGTGGATTTGAACGGGACCACGAATGTAGTTCAAAGGCGTCTCGGTCAAGGCCCAGGAAAAATCTTTTGGAAAGCGTCCGTTGGGAGCGACTCGTACGCGGATGACGCCGTTGTAAGACTGCGTAACGCGAACTTTGGCTTGGCCGGCAGTCAGCTCCACGCCGTCTTGTAGACCATCCTGGAATTTTTCGACGCGCTCCACTCTCCCAATATGCTGCCAGCCCTGGCCAACCGCGGGGACGCTCCCCAGAGCGCACGCCAGCAGCCCCACGCCTATCTGTTGAGCCAGCTGTGTCATTTTGCGTTTCTCCAGGTTTTCGGAAAGGGGATAAGAACGATCTAAGGGCGTTTGAATTGTACTCGAACGAATCCGGGCCGCGCACGTTGGTCAGACGGTGAGCCAGTGTTCGAAGAACGCCGATGCCTTTGCCCCTTCGATCCGCCGCCTGACAGCATCCATCACGCGGCAGCGGACTGAACTCTCGCGTCCGTAGAAGCCGAGCCAATACGGCAGGTGCAGTTCGCAGGGAACAATTGAGATTTCGAGATGGGCATTGCGAAGCCGGAAGAATCCTTGTTGGAAAATGATGCGCAAGGCCTTGTCGCGCAAAAGATTGGCGGCTTGCTCCTGGCTCAGGGCGGCTTTGAGGCGATTGCGATCACGGGCGGCCTGGAATGCGCCTTCCTCCGGGACTCGGGGAAATTCAAAGAGGTCAAGAGAGCCGTCGACGGCGTCCATTGCAAAGAGATGCGGCCACGCGTTTCCGCATTTCACTCGAAACAGGAAATACGGCACGTAAACGTCAGCAATGCGGCGCAGAGGCCCGCTGCGGATTCGCCAATAGAGGCTGGAGAATCCGTGTGCGGAAAAGGCGCGCAACGCCTCTTCCTGCGTGACGTTCGGCCTTAAGACCCGGATGAGTCCTGTGCTCATTTAGACGGTACTCCCCGAGTCCTCTAGCGGAAATAGATCCACAAACCGATGACGGTCCCGAGCAGCAGCAGGCTGAAGGCGATATTGATGGCGTGTTCTGCCGGCGTTTCCTTGCCGGGTTTCCGCATAGGCGGGCCACCGACGGCAACGGTTTCGATTTTGTCGTCCACGGTCGCGAACGTCAGGCCTGCGAGCCTTTTGCGGTCGGGGGCCGGAGTCATCAGGCTAACGCCGACGAGCACAATCGAGCAGACGACGAACATGAAAATGGCGTAATGCAGAAAATTCATTTTAATGAGCCATCCGACGGAGGTGGCTTCCAACTGGCCACCGCCCGCCCGATCGGCGAGTTCCAGGACAAAGCGAGTTGCGCCCAAGACAAATCCGGTGAGCAGAGACGTGATGGCGCCGGAACCGTTCAATCGTGGCCACAAGATTCCCAGAACAAAGCATGCCGCAATCGGCGGGCTGATATAGGCCTGCACGCTTTGCAGATAAATGTAGAGCTGGCTGCTGATGTAATGAATGAACGGAACCCAAAGCAAGCCAAGCAAGACCATGATGCCCGTTGCGACGCGGCCAAAATTGACGAGTTGGCCCTCGGAGGCCTGCGGGCGAATCTTCTTGTAAAAGTCGAGCGTGACGAGAGTCGAAGCGGAATTAAACACAGAACTCATCGCGCCCATCACGGCGGCGAGCAATGCAGCCATAACCAAGCCCACCAGGCCGACGGGCAAGAGGTTAAGGACGAGGGTCGGATACGCAAAATCTGGTGTCTTCAATTGGTCGCGAAACAATGCATAGGCGATGATGCCGGGAAGAACCAGCATGAATACGGGCAGAATTTTGAGGAAGCCGGCAAAAATCGTTCCGGCTTTGGCGTGGCCTTCATCCCGGGCCGAGAGAACGCGCTGCACGATGACCTGGTCGGTGCACCAATACCAGATTCCAAGAATTGGAGCGCCGAAGAAAATGCCAGTCCAGGGAAAGTTGGGATCCGATGCGGGCTTGATCATGTGGAAGTAATCGGGCGGGACCATCGTGCGAAGATGAGCGAGGCCGCCAACCTTCGTCAAGCCGATGACTGTCAGAGCGACCGCACCGGTAATAAGGATTAGGGTCTGAACCGTATCGGTGTAAATAACAGCCGCCAAACCACCTGCGACTGTATAAATGCCGGTGGCGATAACCAAGACGACGGCGGTCTTCCACAAAGACCAACCTGCGACACGCTCGAGGACAACGCTAGCGGCGTAAAGTTGTACAGAGATCTTGGTGAAGATGTAGGCGATGATGGAAATTCCAGCGAGGTAAACAGCGGACTGACGGTTGAAACGGCGCTCGAGAAACTCCGGCATGGTGAAAACGTTGCTTCGCAAATAGAAAGGCACGAACACCCAGCCAAGGATCAGCAGAATGAGGCACGCAAGCCATTCAAAGTGGCCAACCGCGAGACCGGAGGAGGCGCCTGTACCAGACAAACCGATGAAGTGTTCCGTGGAAATATTCGAGACAAACAGAGATGCGCCGATGAAAAACCATCCAATGTCACGGCCTGCGAGGAAGTAGTCTTCGGAAGTTCTATCGCGCCGGGCGAAATAAATCCCAATTCCGAAAACCAGAGCGAAATAGAATCCGATGATGATAATGTCCGGGGTGGCCAAGGCCCGGTGACTCGTCTCAACCAGCGATGCGTAGAGCATCCACTCCTCCTTTTCGGTCGCAGCGAGCGACCATACGCTCAGAGGCGGCAAAAATTGTGATGGCGAAGTCTATAACAGGCGCAAGAAAAGGTGATCGAAAAAATTGAAGAAAAACAAAAAACAGGACTTGACTGGGCCGACATCGTTAGAGATGCCCGGTTAGTCTAATCGGGCATCTCACTTCTTGTACTCCAACGCTAAAGGCGCGGGTGTGCCCACGAGACATCGCAACGGTTGTTAGCGCCCCGAGCCACTGACTTTCGACTGGTCAGCTCCTGGTTTGCGTTCGGTTACCGGTAATCCCTTTGGGCCGATTCCACCCTTCCGATTACCGCATTTGGACTGAAAGTGAGTACTGGCTTCATACCCAGATGAGTGCGCTTTATCGATAAGAAGCGGCGGAGTGTTGCGCAAAGATGCTATCGAGCGCGGGAACCGCATGCTGGTCTTTCGGCAAAGGATACACGCACAGGATATCTACCTCATGCTCCTTGGCTAGATCGTCGCAAAGCTGTTCGAGTTGAATCGCCTCTTCCGTCTTACCTTCCGCCCACAGACGACCTGCCCGTTCACCACAAAAAGCGACTCTGGGATGTTTGTTGCCTGCCATGGCGGCCGCTTCTCTGAGACCTCTTATGGCTTCGAGAAACTCAACCGGTTCAGTCGGCTTGTTAGCGTCCAATGAGATGTAGGTCCCTTGTCGAATGGCAGCATCGATTTGCACGCCTTGAGCACGCAATTTCTTAAGAAGACTGCCCCGATGAGAGTCGGTGGCCAGCACAATAGCTACGTTGCCAGCGTTTAGTGCCGTAGCAACAAAATGAGTAAGGCTCTCCGAAATGGCCGCGTCATCATGGCACAAGAGTATCTCGTGCCGATGGTGAGCTTCGGTGTTCTCATCCGCACCAAACTCTAGGCCTTTGCTAACGAAACGCTCGCCCTTAAGAACTGTTTCTATAGCGTGAAGCAAATCACGCGATGCGCGTGGCTTATGAATGTAACCTGCGCCCAGACTAAGAGCTTCGTTTACCAAATCCGCGTCGGACTCCACACTCAAGAACAAGATTTTTGTGGAGGGGGCAAGCTTATGAACACGTCTGGCTACTTCGATTCCATTCAGGTTCGGCAAACTGATATCCAGGATAATCAAATCGGGTTGTATCGCTTCAGCTTTTTGGACGGCTTCCAACCCGTCTGAGGCCTGCTTAACCTGAAACTCAGCTCTTGGTTGCAGCAGAGAAGAGACGAACCGGCGGAATTTTTCAAAGTCTTCGACTACTAGTATCTTAAAAGGCTGCACTCGTCTGCCTAACCACAGCTAGAAATGGAAGTCATCCTGCCCAGGCGACATTCGGGGTCTTGCGCAGTTCATCTTGCGAGGACAACTGCGCGCTACAATGCAAAAGGCCCAATGCCTTACAGTTCCGGGTTCCCCGAGCCACCCAGTCTTACAAAGGATATTCCAATGGAGCCACGAGCAGATTAGCGGGGGCACCGGAGTTAGTCTTCGTAGATCCCCCCATTTGAGTTCTTCGATGTCACCCTGTGGGATCAGCGTTGCCTTCCTGAAAACATCTTCGGGAAATCTCTCCTGAACCTACTGGTGCCTGAACCGCATGATTACAAGGCTTAACGCAAGACAGTTAGGAGGTAACCGAACCCGCTTCTGTCTTGAGCCCCAATCATCCGGGCCAGTCCCAGCTTATACGGAAATTCGCATAATTCTGGCCACTGGACCTCTTCATGTCAATGCAATTCGAAACAAGAAGACGCTAACCCCCATATGCGAAATGGGCCGCGCGTCACCGCCCAAGTTTGCAGGGGCGAGATCCTGCATGGTTTGCCAAGCCAGTGTTGGCTTGAGTCTCGCCCTAAGTTGGGTGACTCACAGACTAGCTATTACCGGGTTTGAGATTTATACTGCCCTGGCAGTCCCAGTATCTCTCAGGTGCCCCTGTCAGATGTCCTTCACGCAGTTGTGGGTAGGCTATGGAAGAGGCAACGCATACACCGACACCTGACACTCGGTTTTTCCGCGATGTCTTCAACGCGAGTCCCATTGGAATTGCAGTAGAGAACTTGGACGGGCAGCCCCTTTTCGTGAATCACGCCTTTTGCTCGATGCTGGGATCCAGCGAAGAGGAGTTGTGCAGCAAACATTGTGTGGACTTTTCTCCTCCTGAAGATGCTGAAAGGGACTGGGCACTTTTTCAGCAATTGCGAGCAGGTTCAATAGACCACTATCAAATGGAAAAACGCTATTTTCGGAGGGACGGTTCGCTAGTTTGGGGAAACCTGAGCATTTCTTTGTTGAAGGGTGGTTCCTCCCCACTGGTACTCGCGATTGTCGAGGACATTACAGACAAAAAGAGGGCAGAAGAGGGCAGATCTCGCCACGTCGCAATTGTGGATTCGTCTGAGGATGCTATTGCTTCAGTGACTCTGGATGGTGTTATCGAGAGTTGGAATAGCGGTGCGCAGCGCATCTTCGGATACACACAGAGTGAAGCCGTAGGAATGTCAGTCAACGTTCTTGTGCCGCCTGAACTCCCGGAAGAGGAGAACAAGATTCTGGAAAAGCTGAAAGCGGGTGGTCGCATCGATCAATTTGAAACGGTTCGTCTCACCAAAATGGGAAAAAAGATCGATGTATCCCTAAGCATTTCCCCAATTAAGGATTCAACGGGGAAAACAGTGGGCTTTTCTGGCATCTCTCGTGACATCACTGACCGTAAGCGCGCCGAACAAGCCCTTTCGGGGATGGCCCGAAAACTGATTGAGTCGCAGGAGCAAGAACGCAAGCGGATTGGCAGAGAGCTTCACGATGACATTAGCCAGCGTCTCGCCATTTTGGCGATAGAACTTGAACTACTTCAAAGCAACCCTTTAGAAATGGAGAGCCGCCTTCAACAGCTCCGAGAGGAGACGATTGCGATTGCGAGCGATGTGCAAGCGCTTTCTCACGAGTTGCATTCTTCAAAACTGGAGTATTTGGGCGTTGTCTCGGCCATGAAAGGCTTCTGCAAAGAGTTTAGCGAACGGCAGAAAATGGAGGTCGACTTCAGAACTGATGCGTCCAGTCCTCTGCCTTTCGAAATCGGCCTTTCCCTCTTCCGAGTGCTACAGGAAGCCCTCCACAACGCGGCTAAGCACAGCGGAGCGAAACATGTCGAAGTGCAAGTAGCGGAGCACTCCAATGAAATTCATCTCCTGGTCAGAGATTCAGGCAGAGGGTTCGACCTCGAGGCAGCAAAGCGAGGTAACGGCCTAGGCCTCACAAGTATGCAGGAAAGATTGAAACTGGTCAGCGGCCAGTTGTCCATTGAATCGAAGCCACAAGAAGGAACAACCATTCACGCTCGCGTGCCTCTTAGCCCCAAAGTGAGCTTTGCGGCAGTCGGACAAATATAGACGTTTGAATCCTTATGGTGATTACGGCAGGTGCGGCTTGCATCAGGCGTGGTTGGCGCCATGTTCCGCAAGCGAAACCCCG
>DATEGO010000042.1:0-5299 GCA_035280065.1 Candidatus Acidiferrum sp. | reverse complement strand
TTGATGTCATAACGAGGTCGGCCTCACGACGGGCCGAGTAGACTGTTTGGTGTTCGCCCTAACAGCGCTCGGACCGAAGGAGGCCGAATGCGAATTATAGGATGCGACTTGCACGCTCGCCAGCAAACGTTAGCGATGCTGGAGACAACAACGGGAGAAGTAGTGAACCTGACTCTGATGCACGAAGGCAACGAAGTACGGGAGTTTTATTCCCAGCTTCCGCGCCCGGTGCTGGTGGGCATCGAAGCTACCGGATCGATGCATTGGTTTCTGAACCTCATGGAGGAGCTGGGAATCGAATGCCGGGTCGGCCATCCCGCCACAATTCGAGCGGCGGCGCCACGGAAGCAGAAAAATGATCGGCTCGATGCGGAGTTGATTCTGAGGCTTTTGGTAGAAAACCGTTTTCCGGCGATCTGGCTGCCAACAAGAGAACTGCTCGATCTACGGGCCTTGGTGTTGCATCGTCATCAGTGGGTGCGCATACGAACGCGGATCCAAAACGCGATGCAGGCCATTGCCTTGGCCAATGGCTTACGACGAGGTCCGAGTCTGTGGAGCTACGACGGGCAAGCGAAGATCGCCTTCTTGCCGTTGCTGCCCCATGCTTCCAACCGACGGAGCATGTTGCAGGAGATGTACCGGAAGATGGAGGAGGAAATCGAAAACCTGACGCAACGCGTCGCGGAGCAAGCGGCCCAACGTTGCGGAGCACGGCTGCTGATGACGCATCCAGGAGTAGGGCCGGTGACGGCGCTGGCGACGGAGGTATTCCTGGGCGATCCGAGGCGGTTCGTAGACGGCAAGGCGCTGGCCAGTTACGTAGGGCTCATTCCGCGGGAATACTCGAGCGGAGCGCGGCAGCGGCTCGGTGGAGTGACCAAACAAGGCAGTCCGCTGTTGCGCTTCCTGTGGTGTGAAGCCGGTGCTCATGCGGTGCGTCGCGATCCAGAGTTGAAGCGTTTCTACCGCCGCAAATTGGTTCAGAAAGGATTGGGGAAAGCGCGTGTAGCCGTGGCGCGCAAACTCGGGATCCGCCTGTGGATCATGTTGCGGGACGAGATTGATTACCAAGAGTTCTGTCGTCGCGGACAGAAGCAGCAAAGCGGTGCAGCCTGTGCGGGGATGCCTGAAGTCGGGAATGGTGCGAAGTCACCGGCCGATTGATTAGGCTACCCGCCCTCCCTGGATAGCCAGGGAGTTCGAATACCTCATCATGATCCGGCAGGATCGAAGAGATGTTTGGTGGGCAGCACCGAAGGGATGAAGGAACACGAGGCTGAGCGCGTAGGGGGGACACGGACAGCGATCGGCGACGGAAAAGGATCTGTCTAGGGCGAAGGGCGCTCCCGCGCAGGCGCACGGGTGTGGTCGATGACAAAGAGAAAAGATTCTTACAGGAAAAAAAGATGAAGAAACCCTTTGACAACGGCCGGCCTCGTTAGAGATACCCGACTCTCCAGAAACTTCTTGATTGATGATTCAGGTAGAAGCTGGGGTGACCTGCAGGCCGAGTCGAGCCGCCTTCTTTCTGAGGAACTCGATCTGTTGCTTACCCGGAGATATCAAGGCATTGAGAACCGGGTCGAGAAGTCCGTGCCGAACGATTTCGTCACTCAGCGTCGGTATCGAGGTGAACGCTCTTGAGTTCCTTGATTTGAGTGATGGCGATAGCTCGAGTTCCCTTTCGCTCGAACACCGCGCCAGTGGCCTGTACATACTTTCCGACAAAGGGCATCATCTTCTCACGCTGGTCGGAATCGGGCATGTCCGCAGAGATTGGAAGATAGATCAGTCCGTCCTTGGTGAGGATGATGACCGGTGAGCCATGTTTAACGCAATCCAGCGTGCACTTCAAATCGAAGTTGGTGGCGGTGCCAGCAGGATTCTGGACGGGACAAGCGAGGTCGCGAACGGCGCCCTCAATCGTCATCGCCTTCGCGTTGGGATCCATCTTAGTACCCTGACGGGCGAGCGCCGAACAGATGAGCACCACACAAAAAGCCGTCGCAAAGAGCACATGGAACAAAGTGGGGTGCTTCATATACACCTCCCTCGGCAGAACGCAGAGCTTCGCAGACTTATTTGCGGTTGAGCTACCTAAACTGAAGAGAGTCTACACCATCCCGCGGCCGGTTCCTGTGGAAATAGATTCTTCCCGGCCGTGAATCCCAAAACAGGTACGCGATTCGGTATACGCGCAGACGCTAGAGCTAGTCCGTGCGCTGGAACGCGTGCATTATCGAACGGCTATAAGCACCGCGGAGCAGCTCGGTAATCTCTGGCGTTCTCTTCCGCAGCTAAATCACGCGAGTGGTTTCAACCAAATGGTAAACGAATGCGACGAGTTGGTGGACGAGTTGCGAGCAAATACGTGGGAACAAACTTAAGTCCTGATAAACGTTAGCGCTTTACCGGATGCGCATTTCGATCGGAGAGTGAGCAGGGCAGGGAGTTCTGCGCGCGTCCGGTAAAGCCGTTTGGGCGTGGCCGCCTGTGGGTGCGGCGGACGCGGGCCCTATGCACATTCAATTGGGGGAAGGGGCGGTTTTGAGGTGTGCGGAAGCTGTGCTGCAGGGCGCAACTCACAACACTGCACGCCCAGAAAATTGCCTAGGACGAAAAAGTATCGCCAAGGCTGTGGTTGAAGAGGCCGCGAGAAAGGATCTGTTGAGCAGCGAGACAGAGAGGTAGTTAGCGCGCCGAGGCACATAGAGTTTTCGCGTTGGAGAGAGGGCTTCATGCGGCAGCGGTGACCGGTGGTGGAGAACGAAGTTGGAGTTCCGAAGCAGTGAACCGTTCGATGACTCTCATCGGTCCACCGCATTTGGGACAGCGCCGAGATTGCGGGAACTCTTTGGTGCTGGAAACGTGTGGCTGGGCTGGCGGTTGTTGTGTTGCGCCGAGCAAGCGAAAGCAAAGTGGCAGGAGCGAGGCGCGTTTGCGGTTGGCCAGGAAACCGAAGTTACGAATACGCACAAAACCTTTCGGGAGGATGTGCAGTAAGAAGCGTCGCAAGAATTCATCGAGGGATAGAGTCAGCAGCTTCTGTTCATTATGGTGAGCCGAATCGCGCCAGCGGAAAGTGACTTGGCCGTCGGTGAAGGAGACCAGGCGGTGGTTGGAGATGGCCACGCGGTGCGTGTAGCGGCCGAGATAGTGCACGACGTATTGGGGGCCACCGAAGGGACGTTTCAAGTAGACCACCCAATCCTGTCGATAGAGGGGCCGGAGCCACGCGGCGAAGGTCTTGGGTTGTGCCAGAAGCTTCAGGTCTCCGTGGAAGTGGAGTTGGCCATTCTGAAAAGCCTCTTTGAGCGCGTTGACGAACTTGCCGCGAAAAACTTCCTGCAGTACTTCCTTGGGCAGGAAGTAATTGTCTCGGGAACGAACCCAACGGGTGTGATCGGGCGAGAGGCCGCCGGCCGGCACGACACAGTGTACATGCGGGTGAGCGGTGAGCTTTTGGCTCCAGGTATGCAAGACACTGAAGAAGCCGATCTCTGCGACCAGGCGTCTGGGATCACGAGCGACTTCCAGTAGCGTTTCGGCACTGGTGCGGAACAGGAGATCGTAAATGACCTTCTTGTTCTGCAGCACTAGAGGGGCCAAGCGACCAGGCAGGGTGAAGACCACGTGGAGATAGCGCGTGGGCAGAAGTTCTCGTTGGCGGGCAGCGATCCAGCGGTCCCGAGCCGCGGTCTGACACTTCGGGCAATGGCGATCGCGACAGCTGTTATAGGAGATGGGGGCACGATGTCCGCAGCGCATGCACTCGTCCAGATGGCCGCCGAGTGCGGCGGTACGACACCGCCGAATGGCCCGCAGCACTTTGACGTGCTTCCAAGGGAGCCCGTGGCGGTTTCGTTCGATGAACGCCTCTCCTGCAGCGCGGACCAGATCGGCCACCTCCAGAGGTGGCCGGCTCATCTACTTCTCGCCGAGTGGCCTGTCGTTCATGGATAGTGAGTCCAAAGGACTCGCGGTGGCGTTGAGGCGCTGGATAGCGAGGTGCACGTAAACCAAGGTGTCTTTCAGATCTTCATGCCCGAGCAGGACCTGAATGGCGCGGAGATCCGTGCCGGCCTCATAGAGATGAGTAGCAAAGCAGTGGCGAAGCGTGTGGGGATGAACGCGTTTCTGGATGCCTGCTCGCTGGGTGGCTTTGTGGCACGTGTACCAAACGGTTTTCGTATCGATCGGCCGATCCTTGCGATAGTTACTGGGAAACAGCCAGGTGCTGGATTTCCGGTGGTAGTGACGCCAGTGGGTGCGGAGTGCCGTGAGTAGCTTGGGACTGAGCATGACATCGCGATCTTTGCGCCCCTTGCCGCCACGGATGTGCACCACCATGCGCTGACTGTCGATGTCGCTGACTTTCAGGTGAGTCAGCTCGGAGTTCCGGGCGCCGGTGGCGTAGAGACTCATAAGCAGGATGCGTTCAGAAGGAGTGCGCGCCGCATGGAGGAGTTGTGCGACTTCTTCCCGGCTAAGAATCGTCGGCAGGCAACGGGTCTTTTTCGGATAGGGAGTGTCGGCAATGCTCCAGGCTCTGCGAAGCGTCTTGATGTAGAAAAAGCGCAGAGCCGCCAGGTGTCGCCTTACGGAATTCGCCGACAACTTGCGCTTCTGGAACAGCTCGGCTTGATATTCGCGAATGTGTCTAGGGCCCAAGCGATCGGGGGAACAGCGGAATCGTCGAGCAAAATCTTCAACTGTGTGAACGTAGTGATGTATGGTATTTTGTGCGTAATTCCGAAGCTGGAGTTCCTCCAGCATCTTTTTGCGTAGATGGGTCACGGGAACACCTCCTGTGACCCACACTTATACCCAAGCCATCAAGCAACCAACGCTCGGTTACCCCACGCGAAGCGTCCGCCGCCGGGCGGCTACGTCCAAACCGCCTTACCGGAGAAGTGGTTCCGAACCTGCAACCGCTCAACGCTGCAGAATGCATCGACCGTCTTCATCTTCAAAGTAAACGAGTCTGCCGGGTATGCAGGAAAGAAAAGTGCCCATCTGACATCCAATCGTTTCTTTCAATGCTGTTTCCAAGTCCATCTCGCGTCCATCAATCTCCGAATTTTCAGACATCACCCAGCAGTTGGAACCTGCTCCCTTTGCTGTCAGCAGTTCCCGAAGCGGAGCAACGTGCTGCTGATTGCCGGGAATGCTGATTACAAACTGTGGATTCAGGTGCTTGAAATGTGCAAGCTGGTCAATGAATTTAGCTCTCTCCTTGGGAGTCTTGAGAAGCTCCAGATACCGTTCTTGGCGAACAGGAAGGACGAACGCCTTG
>DATEGO010000041.1:0-20814 GCA_035280065.1 Candidatus Acidiferrum sp. | reverse complement strand
CGCAATGGGCACGGTCATTCTTGTCCTGTGGAGCTGTTCGGAGAGACGGAATTCACTCGCCTATTATTTCTTACCAAGTAGCTGCCGCGCAATTACAAGCCGCTGAATTTCACTTGTCCCTTCGCCAATCGTGCACAGCTTCACGTCGCGATAGTATTTCTCTGCCGGATAGTCCTTAATGAATCCGTATCCGCCGTGGATCTGCACGCATTCGTTGGCTACGCGAACCGCCACTTCGCTCGCAAAGAGCTTGGCCATGCTCGATTCCCGCGTAAATCGTACGTCTTTCTTGTCGGCGAGCCACGCTGCCTGATAGACGAGCAAACGCGCCGCTTCGACCTGCGTCGCCATGTCTGCGAGCTTGAATTGCACCGACTGGAAATCGCTGATTGGTTGCCCAAATTGTTTACGCTGCTTCGCATACCTCGTCGCCGCTTCGAGCGCGCCCTGCGCCATGCCCAGCGCCAGCGCGGCAATCGAGATTCGCCCGCCATCCAGGATTTTCAAGCTTCCCGTAAATCCTTCGCCTTCCGGTCCGAGCAAGTTTTCGTGAGGTACGTGGCAATCGCTAAAAATCACTTCGGACGTATCGCTCGCGCGCATCCCGAGTTTGTTTTCTTTCTTTCCTGGTTTGAATCCGGGCATTCCTTTTTCCAGGATGAACGCGCTGATCCCGTGTGAGCCTTTCGATTTATCGGTCACCGCCATAGCGACACAAAAGTTCGCGTAGTGGCCGTTCGTGGTGAAGGTCTTCGCGCCGTTTAGTACCCAGCCCTTCGCGTTCCGCACAGCCGTCGTTCGCGTTCCGCCCGCGTCGGAGCCGGCTTCCGGCTCTGTGAGTGACCAGGCTCCAATAGCCTTCCCCGAAGCCAGCGGCACCAGATATTTCTTCTTCTGCGCTTCCGTCCCAAACTTGAAAATGTGGTTCGAACATAGCGAATTGTGCGCGGCAACAATCAATCCCACGGAGCCATCCACACGCGCCAACTCCTCAATCGCCAGCGCATATTCGATGTAGCCCAGCCCCGCTCCGCCGTACTCTTCGGGAAAAATCACTCCCAGCAGCCCCATTTCTGCGAGCTTCGGCAGTATCTCCATTGGGAAATGCGAAGCTTCATCCCACTCCATCACGTGGGGGGCGATCTCGCCTTCCGCGAACTCCCGCACGCTCCTTTGCAGTTGCTGCTGTTCCTCCGTAAACGCGAATTCCACGACGTCCCCTTCCACTATCTGTTTTTCCTATACCCAATCTAAATGCTATTTATAGCACGGATTGCCAGGCTGTTCCGCGTTCGTGCCGCGTGCGCTTTCCTCTGCTACACTCCAGCACATGCGCCGCCGCCATTTTCTCACGCTTTCCGCTGCCACTCTCGGGGGCGTTCTCGTCTATTCTCTCGACCGAAAAGCCACTCTCCTCGCGGAGCAACATAAACCAGTGCGCGTCCCTCTTCGGTTTTTCACCGAAACGGAAGCCCTCGTTGTTACTGCCGCGGCATCGCGGATATTCCCTTCCGACGACTCTGGCCCTGGCGCGCGAGAAGCCGGTGTTGCTATTTTCATCGACCGCCAGCTCGCTGGTTCTTACGGCCGCGATCGTTATCGTTACACGCAACCACCTTTTGAGGACGGCCCAAAAGGGCTCGGCTATCAAGGTAGCGCTACGCCGCAACAAATTTATCGCCAAGGGTTGAGGGGCCTTCAGGGGTTTCACCTACTTGCCCCTGGCGCACAAGACGAAGCTCTGCGCAAAATAGAATCCAGTCTTTTCTTTTCTCTCCTCCGCCAAAACACCATCGAAGGCATGTTCTGCGATCCCTTGCACGGCGGAAACGCCGGAATGATTGGCTGGCAGCTTGTTGGATTCCCCGGCCCGCGCATGAGCAACCTCGACGAAGTTGACAAGTATTACGGGAAAGCATTCCGCCCCAAGCCCAGGAGTCTTCGTCAAACGACGGGAACGAAGGTTCGTCCGAGCGAGGACAACCCGTGAAGAAACTGCCTGCTGTTGACGCCGTCATTGTCGGCGGCGGGTGGGCCGGCCTGCTCATGGCCAAAGAGCTCGGCGCGCGCACGTCGCTCAATATCGTCGTCCTGGAACGGGGTGCGTCCCGCGGACCATCAGAGTACGCCACCGACATGGACGAACTTGATTACGCGATTCGTCTGCGCATGATGCAAGATCTCTCGAAGGAAACTGTCACGCTCCGTCATGACCTTACGCGACGCGCTCTGCCGCTTCGCCAGCATGGGGCTTTTCTGCCTGGTGCTGGCGTTGGCGGTTCGGGAGAGCATTGGAACGCCCAGGTCCCCCGCTTCCTGCCTGATTGCTTCGAGTTGCTTACCAAAACGACAGAGAAATACGGCGCCAACGCGCTGCCCGAGGACCACGCCGTTCGCAATTGGGGCATAACTTACAACGAGCTTGAGTCCTACTACACGCGCGTCGATAAATTGCTCGGCACTTCAGGTAAGGCGGGCAACTTGCGCGGCAAGCTCATCGAAGGCGGCAACATTTTCGACGGCTGGCACAGCGAAGAGTATCCCACGCCGCCGACGAAGATGCCCTATTTCTCGGCATTATTCCGCGACGCCGCAAGGTCTCTTGGGTACCATCCTTATCCCGCGCCTTCCGCGAATATCAGTCAGTCTTATACAAATCCCGACGGCGTCTCTCGCGGTGGCTGCACTTATTGTGGTTTCTGTGCCAAATTCGGTTGCATGGTTGGCGCGAAGGCGCAGCCCACCAATCTTCTTCTGCCCGTCATTCAAAAACGAAAGAATGTTTCGTTACGCACCGGAGCGTGGGTTCGCCGCGTACTTTTTGACTCTGCTCCCAAACCTTCCGCTCGCGGAGTTACGTACATTGATGCCGCAGGCGAAGAAATCTTCCAGCCCTCATCTCTCGTATTTCTCGCTTCCTGGACCTTCAACAACACGCGTCTTCTTCTGCTCTCTGGCATCGGTGAACCGTACGATCCCGCAACAGGCCGCGGTACGGTCGGCAGCAATCTCACGCATCAGGTCAGTTTTGGAGCTGCGACTGCTTTCTTTGATCAGCCGCTGAACCGTTTCATGGGCTCCGGCTCCGCAGGAATTCTTTTCAGTGATTTTGACCGCGACGACTTAGACCGCGGCTCGCTCAACTTCATTCGTGGGGGTTATTTCTCGGCGCGTGGGTACGGCTTTCAGCCCATCGGCGCATTCGGCGTGCTACCCAATGCGATTAAAGCCACTTGGGGATGGGAATGGAAGAAAGCCTCGGTTTCCTATTATGACCGGACGGCAACCATCGGCTTCACAGGAGAGCATCTCGCCTACAAAACCAATTTCATGGGCTTGGACCCTGTTTACAAAGACGCCTTGGGCGATCCTTTGCTTCGTCTAACGCTCGACTGGCGCGACAACGAACGGAAAATGGCCGAGTTCGCCACGCCCAAAGCGGTGGAAGTTGCCAGAGCCATGGGCGTACGGGAGATCAATCCCTTCCCAGGCCTGCGCTCCTACGATGCTACGCACTACAACTCCACGCACATTCAGGGCGGCACCATCATGGGAGATTCGCCCGCGAATTCCGTCGTCTCTCCCACTCTTCAGCACTGGCAACTGCCCAATCTCTTCATCCTTGGCGGTTCTACCTTTCCCCAGAACGCCACCGCCAATCCCACGCCAACGGTTCTTGCTTTCGTTTACCGCGCTGCCGACGCCATCATCGACCGCTATCTCAAGCACGCCGGCCCGCTCGGGTGAGTCTTCTCACCACCCCACTGTGTACCCCTTGGCCTTGTTCTGTTCGTCCAGCCAGGTCTTCAGCGGCGCGAAATAATCCGCCAGCGCCGTCGCATCCATCTGTTTTTGTCCCGTCAACGCATCGAGCGCGTCCTGCCAGGGTTTGCTTTGCCCCATCGAAAGCATCCGGTTGAGCCTTCCTCCCGCGACTTTGTTTCCATAAATCGAGCAGCGATGCAGCGGTCCCGTAATTCCCGCCTCTTTGCACAGCGCGCGGTGAAACTGAAACTGCAAAATCCGCGCCAGGAAATACCGCGCATACGGCGTATTCGAAGGAATGTGATACTTCGCGCCCGGATCGAAGTCTACCTCCGCCCTCTCTACGGGTGGCGCCACACCCTGATACTTCGTTCGCAGCTCCCACCACGCTTTGTTGTAATCCGCCGGCTTCACCTGCCCCGAAAACACTTCCCAGCGCCACTTGTCCACCAGCAACCCAAATGGAAGGAACGCAACTTTTTCGAGGGCCTGCTGAAGAAGATAGTCAATATCTCCTGAGGCTGGTGGCACAGTCTCGATCAATCCGATTTTCTTTAAATACTCCGGCGTCACGGAAAGGGCGATCGTGTCCCCCACAGCTTCATGAAAGCCGTCATTTGCGCTGCTCTGAAACATCGGTGGCTGATTCATGTACGCGCGCTGATAAAAGTTGTGCCCCAGTTCGTGATGGATGACGAGAAAATCTTCGTCGCGGATTTGTATGCACATCTTGATCCGCAAATCTTCTTTGAAGTCCACGTCCCACGCGCTGGCGTGGCATACCACGTCCCGGTCCGCGGGTTTCGTGAAGAGCGACCGCTCCCAGAACGTCGCGGGCAGCGGCGCAAATCCCAGCGAGGTAAAGAAGTTCTCGCCGTACCTCACCATTCCCTTCGCGTCTGTCTTGCGCTCCTGCAGAATCTTTGTTAGGTCGTAGCTCTCCTGGCGCTTCGGAGAGTCCATCAGTGAATAAACGTTGTTCCACTCCTGCGCCCAAATGTTTCCCAGCAAATGCGCGGGAATCGGCCCCTTCTCAGAGACCATAGCGTTTCCATATTTCTTCCGTAATTGTCCGCGCACGTAGGCGTGCAGCGACAAATACAGCGGTTTCAACTGCTCCCACAAGCGGTCTTCTTCTTTCGCGAAATCATCCGGTGGCATGTCGTAATTCGACCGCCACAACGCGCCCACATCCGCGTAACCCAGCTCGCGCGCTCCCGCATTTCCCAACTCAACCATCCGCGCGTATCGCTGCCGCATCGGCGCGCCAATCGCGTGCCATCCCACCCAGGCACGCTTCAATTCGTCCGCGTCCCGGCTCTCCGCCATTAGTTTCTCGACCGCTGTCACGTCCAGGCACTTTCCTTTTTCGCCGCCCGGACACCACTTCCCTTTCCCGTAATCGCCATCCAGCGACGCAAGAATCTGCGCCAGCTCTTTCTGCGCTTTGGGGTTATCGGGTGCAGGGAACCCTGTCGCCAATTCCAGCAGCCATCGCTTTCGCGCAAGTTCCGGCGCCAGCTTTAACCCATCAAACTGGTGAGCTTCCTTCGCGTACTTTGCGCTGGCGGTGTTTACGACCTCACCCGCATCCGCCGCGATCTGTTCCGTGTCTTCAGTGATGAAATTTTCTTGCACCCACGCTGCGCGCGATGCCTTCACGCCAAGATCAAACAGCTCCTTCTCCGCACTCTCGATGTATTTCTTCGCGTCTTCGGGCGTCGGCGAGGCTTGGCCAGGTTCATTCCTCGCCGGCAGTGTTTGCCCGCGGGTCACCGCAAACGCTGAGAACAAACACACGGCCACAGCGCAAAGAATTGCCGCTCGCCTAAAACTCATGCCCCCGCCTTTCTCTTCTTCGCCACTACTTCCTCCAACACAGCCAACGCGCGCTCGCATCCCGCGCGATCCACGTCACAATGGGTCACTACACGCACCGAATACAGTGCCGTGTCCTGCGCCCATAGTCCGTACGCGTGCACCGCGTCGCACAATTCGACGGCAGTCATTCCCGTCGCGGCACAGTCGAAAATGACGACGTTCGAACATACCTTCTTCGGATCAATCTTCAGGCCCGGAATTTGCGCAATCCCTTCTGCCAGCATCCTGGCGTTTTCATGATCCACGTGCAGCCTCGCCGGTGATTTCTCCAGGGCTATCAGCCCCGCTGCCGCAATTACTCCCGCCTGACGCATCCCGCCGCCAAACATCTTGCGATAAATCCGCGCTTTCTCGATGAACGCCTTTGCGCCCGCTACCATCGAGCCTACCGGAGCGCCCAGCCCCTTCGACAGGCAAAACATCACGGAATCCACTTTTTTCGTCATCACTGCTACGTGGTCTCCCAGTGCCGTCGCTGCATTAAATATTCGCGCGCCGTCCAGATGCACTTTCAACCCGAGTTTGTGCGCCTCGTCGCAAATCTCATTCACGCGCTCGGTCGGATACACCGTTCCGCCCGCCATGTTGCTGGTGTTCTCCAGGCAAATCAGAGCGGTCTGCGAGTCGTAATAAATCCTCGGCCGAATGGCGGCTTTAATTTCCTCCCACGTCAAAATTCCATCTTCGCCACGAGCCACACGCGGCATGCAACCCGCAATAGCTGACATCGACGCCAGTTCGTAAAGGTTTACGTGGCTGCGCTCTTCACAAATCACTTCATTCCCGTGATGCGTCCAAATCTTGATGGAGATCAGGTTCCCCATGCAGCCCGTGGGTACGAATAATGCTGCATCTTTCCCAAAAATCTCGGCTGCGCGCTTCTCCAGCTTATTAACCGTCGGGTCTTCCCCGTAAACGTCATCGCCCACTTCGGCTGCCGCCATCGCGCGGCGCATCTCTTCCGTTGGCCGCGTCACCGTGTCGCTGCGCAAATCCACAACGCCTTCCTGCGTCTTTCCGCTAACCTTTACTTCATCCGGATCCACTCTCTGATTTCCCTTCGCTACCGTGTAGCTCATATCGCTTCCCCTTTGCTTGAGTCCCCATTCTGAAATGCGTTTTCTCTTTTCGCTGTTCTTCAGTGCGTCCTATATACCTCTGCGTTTTCTTTTCCTTATTTTCTTACTTCATCAGTTCTACAAACACCTCGTTCGAAACACTCAGTCTTTTCTCCGCCAGCCTCACCACGCCTCCCTCACGTTCCACCAACCCCGCCGCAGCCAAATGTTCGAATCGTCCTCGTAGTGCAACTCCGTACTCTTTCTCAATCTTTCCCACATCAATTCCATTTAACTGCCGCAGTCCCAAAAACAACTCTTCCTCGAGCGCCTGCTCCGCCGTCAAGCTCTCCAATTGTTCCAAGGGCGACCTTTCATACTCGATCGCGCTCACGTACGTGGCCGCGTCGTGCGCGTTCGCCCACCGCTGCATGCCCGAAAACGAGTGCGCTCCCGCCCCAAACCCTAGATACGGCTCACGCCTCCAATACTTCAAGTTGTGCTTCGATTCAAATCCCGGCTTGGCCCAATTCGAGATTTCATAATGCAGGTATCCCGCAGCCCTGAGCTCTTTCTGAGCCGTTTCGTAAAGCTCGGCCATCTCGTCTTCGGTCGGCACGGCCGGCGCGCTGTACCGTGCTCCTCCCGCCAGCAACTCCTTCCCCAGCCGGCTCCCTTCATCCACTTCCAGCAAATAGACGGACACGTGCTCCGGCACCAGCGCTATCAACTCCGCCAACGATTGCTTCCAACTCGCGTTAGTTTGGTGAGGCAATCCCGCAATCAAATCGAAGCTGATGCTTCGAATCCCAGCGTCGCGCAAAATCGGTACGGCCCGGTAGACGTCCGCTCGCCGATGCATCCGCCCCGCCGCCGCTAACTCCTTGTCCGAAAACGACTGCACTCCAAAACTCACACGGTCAATTCCCGCTCTCACCCACGCCGCGGCCTTCTCCTCTTCAACAGTCTCCGGATCCGCCTCGAGAGTCACCTCTTCGAATTCGTATGCGAATGCTTGCCTGATGGCCTGGACGATTTCGTTCAGGTGCCCTACATCTAGCAGGCTTGGCGTTCCACCACCGAAATACAGAGTATCCACTAAATAGTCTGTTTTCTTGTTCACGCCACCCGCCACTCGCCACTCGCCACTTTTCCAGTCCACTCCAGCCGCTCTCAGCAACCGCGTATGCTGCCGAATCTCCTTACACACCGCCTCTACATACGGCGTAAACCGTTCCTTCGCCACGACTCCCGTATGAAAATTGCAATAAGTACACTTCGTCTGGCAGAACGGTACCTGAACGTAAATCCCGAGCCTTTTCATCGCACAAAAACTCTAGCACATCGTCCATTCCAAGGAGGATAATCACGGTGTTAGAAAAGGCGTGGCCCCTGGCGCTCCATTTCGCTGTTAGGTGCAACAATGATGTGCCTTTCTCTCCTTCTCCCTCTGACGCTTCTTTTCTTAGACGTGTTCTCCCAACAGACAACAACGTATTCCCAACATGGAAGTGTCACTTCGCAAGCGGCCCCATCTCAGTTATAGGGAACAAAGGGCTATACAATCTCGTTTTCACCTAGGGGGACAAAGAATGAAGCGAAGCAAATTCGTATACTTCCTCGTTTTGTCTCTAGCGATGTGCGCTCTTCTTGTATGGGCAGCCGCGCCAACTCCTTCTGATACTTCCGGCGACTCGTGGCCTTACTACGGCCACGATGCTGGCGGCATGCGCTATTCCCCCCTGACGCAAATCAATCGCGACAACGTGTCCACTCTCAAAGTTGCGTGGACCTTCCACACCGGCGACATTTCCGAAGCCAGCGGCCGCAGAAAGCGCAGTGGCTTCGAGACCACTCCCCTTTTTATTGACGGCACGGTCTATCTCACCACCGCCTTCAACCGCATCGTCGCTCTTGATCCTGAAACCGGCCAGCAGCGCTGGGCTTTCGACCCCAAAATTGACCTGGACGGCGACTATGGCGACGGTCTGGTCAATCGTGGCGTTGCCACTTGGCTCGACACCACGCGCGCCAAAGAGAAGCCCTGCCGTCGCCGCATCTTCGAATCCACTCAAGACGCTCGCCTTGTCGCTGTGGACGCCGCCACTGGCGTGCCCTGCGCCGACTTCGGCAAAGAAGGCCAAGTCAGCCTCCGTGACGTCCTCCAATACGACCCCGGCTGGTATCACCTGACGTCCCCGCCCGCCATCATTGACGATCTTGTGGTCGTTGGCTCGGCCATTGACGACAATCATCGCGTGGACATGGCACGCGGTGTGGTGCGCGCCTATGACGCTCGTTCCGGCGCTCTTCGTTGGAGTTGGGACCCGCTTCCCGCGAATCCGACCGCCGCCGCAGCCGACGGCAAGAGTCCCTCCTGGCGTAGCGGTGCCGGAAACGCCTGGTCCATCATGGCTGTCGACGCAGAGCGCGACCTGCTCTTCATCCCCACGGGAAGCGCCAGCCCTGACTATTACGGCGGCCTGCGCCCCGGCGATGATAAATGGGCCAATTCCGTCGTCGCTCTCCGCGGAAAAACCGGCGAACTCGTCTGGGGTTTCCAGCTTGTTCATCACGACCTTTGGGATTTCGACAGCGCCGCGCCGCCTTTGCTCACGACTCTGCATCTTGATGGCAAGGACGTTCCGGTCGTGATTCAAGGCAACAAATCCGGCCTTCTCTATGTTCTCAATCGCGACGCGGGCAAGCCCGTTTTTCCAGTCGAAGAGCGTCCCGTCCCTCAAAGCGATGTTCCAGGCGAAGCCGCCTCGCCAACTCAGCCCTTTCCTCTAAAGCCCGCGCCGCTTGTTCCGCACAGTCTCTCCGCCGACCAGGCTTGGGGGCCGACCCTCCAAGATCGCGACTGGTGCCGCAATTACATCTCGCGCCTCCGCAATGAAGGCATTTTCACTCCTCCGAGTGTGCAAGGAACCCTCATGGTCCCTGGAAACATCGGCGGCATGACTTGGAGCGGCTACGCCTTCGACCCAACACGTAGCATTCTCGTTACGAACACCAACAACCTCGTCGCCATCGCGCGCCTCATTCCGCGCGAAAAATACAATGATCGCAGCTCGCGCACGGAGGACGGCGACTACGGCGACCAACTCGGTTCTCCCTACGGCCTCTACCGCCGATTCATTCAGTCTCCCTCAGATTTGCCATGCACTCCGCCGCCCTGGGGCTACCTTACCGCCGTGGATATGACAGAAGGAAAAATTCGCTGGAAGGTTCCTCTCGGCTCGATGCAGGATTTCGGCGGCAACCATCCCCAACAGATTCCATCAGGCTCGATCAGTCTCGGTGGCCCCATTACCACTGCGGGTGGGCTCGTATTCATCGCTGGATCGACAGACTGCTTCCTCCGCGCCTTCGCCATCGAAACCGGTAGAGAATTGTGGAAGAGCAAGCTGCCAGCCTGCGGCAACGCTACACCCATGACTTACCGGGTGTCGCCAACCGGCAAACAATTTTTGGTCATCGCCGCCGGCGGCCATCCCAAAATCACCGAAGAAAAACTCGGCGACTCCCTCGTCGCCTTCTCACTTCCCTAAGCCTACAGGACTTCAAAAATTGCTTTATAAAAGACCCATGCTCAAAAACGAAGGTGAGCCGGGATCGCGACGCTTTAACTACAGATCAATTAATGTTCGAGCAGGCCGCCGGAGCCGGGGCATCTATGCGGCGGTTCGACTTGCTGGGATCGTAGGGAACAAGTTGAACCGCAATGGACGACGCGGTAACCGTGCCTTCATTCCGGATGATATGCAAGTGTCCGTGGCCTGGATCGACAAGGGTAGGGGCGGGTTGCCCAGCTACGAAGGTGTATACGTGCGGGATGCAGTCGTCTTCGTACTCGGTTACCGTTCCGGAGGTAATGATGATCAGGCTGTGGCCCGGGTGCGTGTGCCAGCCCGTGCTGCCTCCGGGCTGCCAGGTATTGCTTTGCACGTACAAGTCTGATGTGCCCTTGGTCTTTTGCAAGGATATCCAGACATTGCCAGGGAAGCCAGCGGGAAGGTCGTTGTTCGAGAACTGGTTAAAGACATCAAACTCATCGAAAGTGCCGACGGCGATTGTGGTTCCCTTGAACAATTTCGCCGGTGTGGCGCGGGCGCTCTTTGTGTGATAGAGCGCTGTGGCCGCGAGGGCTGCGCTCAGCAAGATCAACCACTTCAAGCCTCGTTTCATTGTGAATCTCCTTATTCATTCTTTTGTTCTTGCGTTGCGGGGCGGTGACGCAATTCAACAAGATGGGGTGCCCGGACCGATGCCGTCAAACCGCAAGGCGCGGAGCTGTTGCCTCTTCTTCGATTTACCTTTGAATGCCGTGCTTTGCCGTAGCTAGCCGGTGGGATTAGAATCGGGTTACCCGCAGGAGTGTCTGACCCGTCAGGAGAGCCATGGGCGAATCACCCAGCACGCCTTCCTTCGCCAACTCGCCCGAAGACCGCCTCGATTCCTGGAAGGAAATCGCCACACACCTCGACCGTGATATGACGACGGTCCAACGCTGGGAGAAGCGGGAGGGGATGCCCGTTCACCGGCACTTGCACGACCGAAGTGGCTCCGTCTATGCGTTTAAGTCCGAACTCAATGCCTGGCGGCAAAGCCGAAAGCCGCGCTTGGACGAGGAGAAAGCTCAAGCAGTGAAGCCGTCCGCCAGCGAAGACTCGGACCTGGGAACAACTGGGGCTCGGCTGGCCCGTCACTGGTTTGTTCTGGGTGGCGTGGGCACAATCGTCCTTCTAACCCTCACCTATGTCTTCATCAAGAACCGCGCAGGGGATCCCGCTCGCCCCAAAATCAGGTCGGTGGCGGTGCTGCCATTGAAGAATCTCTCCGGCGACCCAACTCAGGAATACCTTGCTGATGGCATGACGGAAGCTCTTATTGGCCGTCTCTCGGGTATCCACGATCTCCGTGTCATTTCCCGAACCTCTGTGATGCGCTTCAAGGATACGCAGCTCTTAGCGCCCGAAATCGCCAACACCCTCGGTGTGGATGCCCTAGTCGAAGGAGCAATAATGCGGGAGGGCAACCGCATCCGAGTGCACGCTCAGTTGATTCGTGCCGCCACTGACGAGCATTTCTGGTCGGAGACCTATGATCGCGAACTGCGTGACGTTCTTGCCCTCGAGAGCGACGTGGCGGAATCCATAGCGCGAAAAGTGGAGGTAACGGTTACCGGCGAGGAGCACGCTCGGCTTACGGCTGCTCGTTCTATCTCACCGGAGGTCTACGAGAGCTATCTCAAGGGTATGTTTGCTTTGAACAATAAGAGCCGCAGCAGAGCCGATGTCGAGGAGAGCGTTGGTTTTTTTGAGGAGGCACTAAAAAAAGATCCAGCCTTCGCGCCGGCTTACGTCGGTCTTGCCCATGCACATTCTGAGCTGGCTCTGGTCTTTCGCGGAGCTCCTCCTGAACCGGAGCGCGCGAAGGTAGTCAGTGCGGCCCAAAAAGCACTGGAGCTGGATCCGGACCTTGCCGAGGCGCACTCCCTGCTGGCAGCAACGCAGCAGGAACGGTGGCAGTGGACTGCGGCTGAAGCGGAATACCACCGAGCCCTGGAATTGAATCCGAACGATGCCCAAACACACGGCCGCCTTGCGACGTGGCTGGCATGTCAAGGCCGCACGGACGAGGCCCTGGCGTGGGTCAAGCGTGGCCGTGAACTCGATCCGGTTACGGTTTCTGGGACGGAGGTCGCATGGATTCTGTTTCTGGCGCGCAGGTATGACGAGGCAAGCCAGGAGTTGCACAGCGTCCTCGCAGTACGGCCCGACGACGCCATGGCTCTTTGGTTTCTTGGGTTTGTCCTTAACGCCAATAGTCAATCGACAGAAGCAATCCCCGTTCTGGAGAAAGCATTTTCTATCTCTGGCAGGGGTCCAGCCATCATTGGTGTGCTCGTGAGGGCTTATGCCCATGCCGGGCGACGGACTGACGCGCTTCGGCTCGTCGCCGAACTCAAAAAACGCAAACAGGCTGGCTACGTTCCCGCTGCCGCTTTTGTGAACGCTTATCTAGGACTAGGTGATAAAGAGGAAGCTTTTGCCTGGCTCGAACAGGCTTACAAGGAGCAGTCCAACATTCTCCAATGGATCAAGGTTCATCCCTACTTCGATGCCTTGCGAGACGATCCCCGCTTCAAGGATCTCCTCCGCCGCGTCGGCCTCGCTTAGGGGAAACGTATTTCTGGATTGCCGCAACTGAAAATCACCAAAGAAAAGCTTGGTGACTCCTTCCTGTCCTTTACGTTGCCTTCAAGCCGCAACCCCCAACCCTACCACTAGAACTGTTAAGACCATTCTCTTCATCTTCCTTTGCCTCCCGAGCCGTCGGACACTCGCACACTGGAAAGCGGCGAGGGTCAAAATCAGTCAAATACTCGATGAACCTCACGTGACTAGCGGTTCGGAGAGGCTGCATTTCGACGAAGGTGCATGTCCGTTAAAGAAATCTTGAGATTTGCGCTAAGGAAGGTCTAATCGGAAGGAAACAACGCAACGAAGACGATAAACGCCCCGGAGCTACGCCATTACTCTGCCACGACTTTTATGTTCAGCCGCCGCTCGCGCGGGCCGTCAAACTCGCAGAAGAAGATTCCTTGCCAGCGGCCAAGCGCGAGGTGTCCATCCTCGATAAATACGATTTGCGTGCCGCCTACCAAAACAGATTTGATGTGCGAGTCGGAATTGCCTTCGCTGTGCTTGTACGGCCCGGTCTCGGGTATGAGCCGATCCAGCGCTCCTTCAATGTCGCGCGCAACGTCCGGGTCCGCGCATTCGTTAATGGCGATTCCCGCGGTGGTGTGTGGCACATACAAGTAGCAAATCCCTTTAGAGATTCTCGACGCGGACACTGCCTTCTGCACTTGCGCCGTCACGTCCAGAAGCTGTGTCCGGCGGTCCGTCTTCACAATGATTGTTTGCATCAAGCGTGATCGCCAAGCCGTAGCGTCGGTAGACTTAGAAATCCTCTAAGGAAATTCAACAAGGAAGTGGTGGCCAATGTTCTTTCCGCTACAAAGCTTCTGCAGCTCACCCAAGCTGCTCGTCCCCCAGCGTGCCAGAAACGGCAGCAAACAAAGCTCTCTCTCTTGCAGTCCTTTGTGCGGATTCAATAGCGACTCAAGGTGCTCTTCGTGTGTTGCGAGCAACCCCGCTCTCTGATCAAGAGCCGCGCCCGCCTTGCGCCGCAGCTTGTCGAGATGAAATTCGATGCCCTCTTTCGTCTTTTCAACGGTGCCATTCAGCGTAGGGTCAAGCGTTTCAATCTTCTCGCCAAGTTTCGCGAGCATCTCCCCGATTTGCGCCTGGTAGCGTCCGAAATCCTTTGCCAGCGATCCCGTCACGGATTGTTTTTCCATTTTGTGCCGTAAGTCCTGCGAACCCGCCCACACATCCTCGACCGACAGATCATACTTTCGCAGAAGCTTGCTGGCTTTCGCGTCAACCAGCGTGAAACCCGCGCGGGGCAGCATCACCGGCATTCGCCCCAAAAGATGTTGGTATACTACTTCCGATTGCGCGATGTACGAAAGTTCGGCGGCCCCGCCGATAAACGCCACCGTCGGCAGCAAATAGTCCTGCACCACCGGCCTGAACAACGCATTGGGGCTGAAATTCTGCGGCTCTGTGTGGGTCAAATGCGTCAGTTCATCGCGCGACCAACTTTTCTCCTCTACGTGAAATTTGTCGCTGCTCGCGGTAACCACTTGGCGCGCGCCGTTCTCAAAACGAAAAAGCAGCGTGCTCTTCGACGTTACTTTGACCTGCGCGTCAAATCCCGCCCCCTCCAAATCTTTGCCGCGCTGCAGCAACTTCTCGTTCAAGGCGTCGCGTTCTGCAAGCGCGTGCTGATAGAGCGGCGCCGCAACCTTGTGCAAGCCCGCATCCAGCGGATCCATCAGAATCAATCCCTGCTGCCCAAACAATCGCGCGAACAGTTTCCCGAAAGCGCTTCCGTAGGTTTCCTCCCTTTTGTAACTTTCCGTCAGGAATTGGGCGAGCGGTTCGCCGCCGTCTTTTTGCAGCAAATCCGCGGCCTCACTTGCCAGCCTCTCGCCATCCGGTCCAAGCGGAATCCGCCCCACCGGCTTTTCCGCCGCATTTCCATCCGGCAACTCGAAGCGAATCAGTTTCCCCGAATCAAACCAACTCGTGTGCCTCACTTCTTCTAGGTCATGATCTTCCGTCGCAATCCAGAACACCGGCACTGCGTCGATTCCGTCCCGCGTCAATTCATCCGCAACCTGGATTGCCGTGAGCGCTTTGTAAATCGAGTATGCTGGCCCGCCGAACAGCCCAACCTGTTGCCCGCTCACAACTGCAAGCGCTCCCTTCGCCAGCCGCTCCAGATTGGCCTGCGTCTCCGCTCCAGCGCCCAACGCCACGTTCTGCTTTCCAAGAATCGCAGCCACAGCCCCTCGGCGCTCTGCGGGATAGGCAAGCTTGCCAGTCGCTTGTGCTATCGCCTGCATCGTAGGCGGATGCGCAAAGAATGCCTTCACCTGGTTAAACTTCTCCATATAGGCGACGAACAGCCTCGGCTGGTGAGGGAGTTGGCTGAACGCGAGAGCGCGACAATCCATGAGCGGTTAGATGAACGGCTCCGGAAAACGTCTCATCAATTTCCGCGTTCGTTCCGGGCTCAAACGCAAGCAGGACAGGCCCAATCAGGGCCATATTACACCGAAATTAGGCCCGCATGGTGGCTGGTTCGAGCGTCTCCAGGAGGGCGTTAACACGCTTCTTTTGTTCATCTTTGAGCGGGAGGAGAGGAAGCCGGGGCAGGCCGCCACGGTATCCGCGTTGGTCCATGACGTACTTCACGCCGGCAATTCCGCACTCGGAAACGACCAGTTTCGAAGCGCGCAATATGACTTCTTGCAGTTCGCGGGCCTCCTTGTGTTGACCCTGGCGAACTAGCTCGTACAATGTCACACACTTTTCGGGGAGCGCGGAACCAAGGGCAAGGATAGCGCCGCGAGCGCCAATAACGAGCGATGGATAGATCGTCGCCGCGGAGCCGATCAGCACCTGGAAGCCGGAGTGAACCGTCGCGATCGTTTCCGCCACGCGCTGCACGTTTCCTGAGCTTTCCTTGATCCCAATGATGTTCGGATGCGCGGACAACGCGGCGACTTCCGGCGGCTCAAGCGCAACTCCCGTGAACTGGGGAACGGAGTAGAGCAACACAGGAATCGGCGAGGCGTCCGCCACGCGCCGGTAATGGGCAAGGTAAACTTCGGGTTTGTAAACCGGTTTGTAGTAGTAAGGCGTTTTGACCAGCGCCGCGTCGTAGCCAAACTGCGCGGCCCGCTTGGTACGCTCAATGGTTTCCGCCGTGGATTCCGCGCCCGTGCCCGCAATCAGCTTTTTGCCTTGCGAAGCGGTTTCTTTCACTGCAACGAGAACGGCTTCCATCTCCGATTTCGAAAGCAGCACGGATTCGCCCGTCGAACCCATCACCACGTAGCCTGCCAATCCCACGCGGTTGTACATCTGAATGTTGCGTTTTAAGTCGGCAATCGAGACCGAGCCGTCAGGCGCGAAGGGTGTCGTTGTAGCGGGAAAAACTCCGGACAAGTCCATGACTAATCTCCTGAGGCGGGCGCGCCGGATGCGGCAGCCTGGCTCTTGTGCAGATCCTGCAGCGCGGCGACTTCAATGCCCTGCTCGTGGAGGGAGTGAATGCCCCTCGCCGCCGCGTTGGCCGCTGCCAGCGTGGTGATGCAAGGTATATTGTAGCGAATCGCGGCGCGCCGAATCGACTTCTCATCGTAAAAAGACTCGCGGCCTAGCGGGGTGTTAATAATCAGATCGATCTTTCCGGTCTTCACCAGGTCCACAATGTTGGGCCGGCCTTCGTTCACTTTGAAGACCGCCTCCGCCTGAATTCCCGCGGCTTCCAAGGCTGCGGCCGTGCCGCGAGTAGCCAGCAGGCGGAAGCCGAGCGTCGAAAGCTCTTTGCCAAGGGCGGCTAGATGTTTCTTGTCGCGGTCGTTCACACTTAGAAATACAGTTCCCTTTCGCGGCAAACGCTGCCCGGCCGCGAGTTGCGCTTTCGCAAAGGCCTGGCCATACGAAGTCGAAATGCCCATGACTTCGCCGGTGGAGCGCATCTCCGGCCCGAGAATCGTGTCCACGCCGCGGAATTTGTTGAAGGGAAAAACCGGCGACTTCACCGAATAAAATTCGCGGACGGCAATCTCGGCCACGCCATTGTTCTTGACCACGGGCAGATGCATGCTCGCTAGCTTTTTCCCTGCCATCAAGCGCGCCGCGACTTTGGCGAGAGGGACGCCAGTCGCCTTGCTGACATACGGAACGGTGCGCGATGCGCGCGGGTTCACTTCCAGCACGTAAACCGTGTCGCGTTGAATGGCGTACTGCACGTTCATCAGGCCAACGACTTTCAACGCCAGCGCGAGCCGCCGCGTGTATTCGCGAATGGCGTCAAGAACCACCGGCGTCAAGCTGACCGGAGGCAACACGCACGAGGAATCGCCCGAATGCACCCCAGCTTCTTCGATATGTTCCATGATGCCGCCGATGATGACGTCCGTGCCGTCGGCGAGTGCATCAACATCCACTTCAGTGGCTTCTTCAAGGAATTGATCTATTAGCACAGGCCGAGCGGGCCCCATCAACGCGGCTTGGGCAACGTATTCCTGCACCGTGTTGACGTCATACGCGATCACCATCGCGCGGCCGCCGAGCACATAGCTAGGGCGCACCAGCACAGGCAAGCCAATCTCTGCTGCCACACGCGCGGCTTCTTCAGGAATCAGCGCCGTGGCATTGCGCGGCTGCGGAATCTTCAATTCTTCAAGCAAGCGCCCAAAGCGCCTGCGGTCTTCCGCCAGATCAATGGATTCCGGGGCCGTGCCGATGATGGGGACGCCATTGCGCTTCAATTCCAGCGCCAGATTCAGTGGTGTCTGCCCGCCAAACTGAACGATGACGCCCTGCGGCTTTTCGCGTTCAACGATGGCGAGCACGTCTTCAAGCGTCAGCGGCTCGAAATACAAGCGATCCGAAGTGTCGTAGTCGGTCGAAACCGTTTCCGGATTGCAATTCACCATGATGGTTTCGAAGCCGTCTTCATGCAGAGCATAGGAGGCGTGACAGCAGCAATAGTCGAATTCAATTCCCTGCCCGATGCGGTTCGGCCCGCTACCGAGGATCATAATTTTCGGGCGCTGCTGCACGTTAGATTCGTCTTCGTCCTCGTACGTGGAGTAAAGATACGGTGTGAAAGAGTCGAATTCGGCGGCGCACGTGTCCACGCGCTTGAAGACGGGCGCGACGCCGTAGCGGGCTCGCTGCAAACGCACAGAAGCAGGCGTCGTCCGCCAAATCTGCGCCAGTTGCTCGTCGCTAGCACCATGGCGTTTTACTTCGCGCAACAAATCCTTCGAAGCAGTCTCGACGGTGACACTGGCGGCGCGGCGATTCATAGCCGTCAGCTCTTCGATCTGATGGATGAACCACGGATCGATTTTCGTCAGCCCACAGATTTCCTCGGCGTGCAGGCCGCGCTCCATCGCCGTCAGCAGCCAGTAAATACGGTCGGGGCGCGGCGTGGCCAGCTTTTCGCGAAGCAGCGAGTCGGGCGTTTCCGCGGGGGCGCGCCAGGGCGTGCTCGGTTCGAGCGAGCGAATCCCCTTTTGCAGCGCCTCTTTGAACGTGCGGCCGATAGCCATCACTTCGCCGACGGACTTCATTTGCGTGCCCAGCGTGCTGTCTGCGCCCGGAAATTTCTCAAATTGCCACTTCGGAATTTTCACCACGACGTAATCAATCGTCGGCTCGAAGCAAGCCGGAGTTTTTTCGGTGATGTCGTTCGGAATTTCGTCGAGACTCATTCCAACGGCGAGGCGCGCGGCGATTTTCGCAATGGGGAAGCCCGTGGCCTTGCTGGCCAGCGCCGAACTGCGTGACACGCGCGGATTCATCTCGATAATGACCATGCGGCCGTTTTCGGGATTGATCGCAAACTGTACGTTGGATCCGCCGGTTTCGACGCCCACTTCGCGGATGATGGCCGCCGCAGCATCGCGCATGCGCTGGTATTCCTTATCCGTCAGCGTCTGCGCGGGAGCCACGGTGATGGAGTCTCCCGTGTGCACGCCCATGGGGTCGAAATTTTCAATGGAGCAGATGACCACGAAGTTGTCGCGAAAATCGCGCATCACTTCGAGTTCGTATTCTTTCCAGCCGAGGACAGACTCTTCGACGAGCGCTTCGTGAACCGGGCTCAGGTCCAGCGCCGTGGAAATGGACTCCGCAAACTCTTCTTTGTTATACGCTATCGAGCCGCCAGTACCGCCCAGCGTGAACGATGGCCGAATCACGAGAGGAAAACCGAGTTGATCGCAAAGCCGCATTGCGTCCTTCGCGTTGTTCACCAATGCAGAAGCGGGCACTTCCAAGCCGATTTTGCGGCACGCGTCTTTGAACCACAAGCGGTCTTCGGCAACTTTGATGGCGCGGAGCGAGGCGCCAATCATTTCCACTTTGTATTTCTCAAGGATGCCGCTTTCGGAAAGCTCGACGGCCAGATTCAGCGCGGTCTGTCCGCCGACGGTTGGCAGCAGCGCATGCGGCTTTTCCTTGGCGATGATTTCTTCAAGATATTCGCGCGTGAGCGGTTCAATATACGTGCGCTTCGCCAATTCCGGATCGGTCATGATGGTTGCCGGATTGGAGTTGACCAGAACGACTTCGTAGCCCTCCGCGCGCAGCGCCTTGCAAGCCTGCGCTCCCGAATAGTCGAACTCGCACGCTTGGCCAATGATGATCGGCCCTGAGCCGATAATCAGAATCTTCTTGATGTCTTTCCGTTTAGGCATTGCTCTCCGTCAACGCGCGGTCCGACCCTCAACCCCTGTCGACTAACCTGCCTAGTATAAATGACAGCGAAACTCGTCTAGCGGCGCGAGCTCCCCGGCTGCCGCCATTCCTTCATCATGTCCGTGAACTGCGTGAACAAATAGTGCGAATCATGCGGCCCCGGTGACGCTTCCGGGTGATACTGCACGCTAAACAGCGGCGCCTTTTTGTGGCGCATGCCTTCATTGGTGTGGTCGTTCAGGTTGACATGCGTGATTTCCACGTCGCGCGACGGCAGCGAATCCGGATCCACCGCAAAACCATGATTCTGGGCGGTGATTTCCACTTGCTCGGTAAGGAGGTTCTTCACCGGATGATTCGACCCATGATGGCCGAATTTCAGCTTGAACGTTTTGCCGCCAAGCGCCAGCCCGCAAAGTTGATGGCCGAGGCAAATCCCGAAGATGGGCACCTGCCCAATGAGCTTGCGAATGGTTTCGATGGCGTAGTCAATCGGTTCTGGATCGCCGGGCCCATTCGAGAGAAATATACCGTCCGGCTTTACCCCAAGTGCATCTTCGGCGGAAGTCCGCGCGGGCACTACCCAAACGTCGCAGTTGTGGTCCACAAGCAGCCGCAGAATGTTTTGTTTGATTCCGTAATCGAACGCCAGGACGCGGTGCTTGTAACTCTCGCCCTTGGCGTCCGACTCGCCCATCTGTTCGGCCCACGGGGAAACCGCCACTTCGACCGAGCCTTTTTCCCAGCCGTACGGCTTTGCGCAAGTCACGCGGCTGGCCAGCTCCAGGCCCGCCATTTTGGGCAACTGCTTGGCCTCGAAAACCAGTTGCTCTGCAGGAGTTCCATCCGTGGACACGATTCCTCGCAGAGCGCCCACATTGCGAATATGCCGAACCAGCGCCCGCGTATCAATGTCCCAGATGACCGGAATCTTGTGCCGGTTCAGATAAAGCTGAGTGCTCTCGCTTGAACGCCAGTTCGATGAAATTTGCGAAAACTCGCGGACAATCAGCGACTCGATGCAGGGCCGCCCCGACTCTTCATCTTCGAGATTCGCGCCCACATTGCCGATGTGCGGATAAGTGAGGCAGACAATCTGCCCCGCATAACTTGGGTCGGTGAAAACTTCCTGATAACCGGTGAGGCTGGTATTGAAAACGACTTCGCCGCCGCGGCGCGTGATGGCGCCCGCGGCGCGTCCGTTAAAGAGGCGCCCGTCTTCCAGCGCGAGGGTCGCGGGTCGGTGC
>DATEGO010000040.1:0-3191 GCA_035280065.1 Candidatus Acidiferrum sp. | reverse complement strand
GCTGGCGTATATGGTTGGGCAAAGATCTCGCGAGATTGGTCTGCGGTTGGCGTTGGGCGCCCAGCGAGCGGATGTCTTGCGACTTGTCCTGCGAAAAGGTCTAGTCCTGGCTGGCCTCGGAATTGTGGCCGGTGTGATATTTTCCGCTTCTACCGCCTCGATGATGGCAAGTTTGCTCTACGGCGTTCACCCACATGACCCGGCTGTATTTCTAGCGGTGCCTTTAATCTTGCTCATAGTCGTTCTACTGGCTAGCTATATTCCCGCCTGGCGAGCTACGAAGGTGGACCCAATTGCTGCGCTTCGGGAAGTATGAACGTACTGGCCGGACCAATCACAAGCGGTGCGTACGCCGCCCATACGTACCAGTAGACAAGTTCGAGCGCACCTCCTGCATTACAACGGTGTCAGCCGAGACTGCGTCGCGGCTCGTCCGCCTGCAGGGCGTCCGGATGGGTCGGCCGAGTCGTATTTGCATTGACTCTCGAGCCGTGCAGGAGTTCTCGAGGAGGTTCGGGTCGGCGGCGAGGCGGTGGTTGTCGGCGAAGGAACAGTCCGCGGATAGCCGGCCGCCGATCAGACGCACCGTCATTTAATAAGAGGCATCAAACCTCTTCTTATCCTTCTCAATGAACTTGAACACCACCTCAGAATTTGGCCTAGCGTGGTGATCGCGTGCCGATAAAAGAGCAATCAGTGGTGATCCGTCCTCCCCACCCTGGTAACCGGCCCGGCCCAGCAAATCCATCGATGTACAAAACCCGCTGGTTGTATTTCGTCATGATGGGAAGCCAGGCCTCCCAGTAACGGCGAAGAATGGTGTGCTTCGACTGAGTGTGTGGGTCGATTCTCCAGATGGTTTCGAGCTTCTTGGCCAAAGCGCTCTGCTCCCAGGGAGCCGACTGTAGGGCTTCCCGACGGTTTCCTCTAAACCAACAATAATTTACTTTAAGATTGTTCAACTCTAGGTACGTTGACAATGCCTAACCTCCAAAACCCGTTCCATCGTTTCCATCTGAGCAACCTTCTAGCCCTCAACAACCAAAATACTCGTTTCGCTTTGTATTCGCCAGTTGCAAATGCAGTACTCCCGCGTGGTACGGCGCCATTCGAGCACTAGCGAAGCGCGCCAATCTACTTGCAGGACGCGCCACCTGGTTGTCTTAAGTCAGCAGCTTTATCCGGTCGAAAGTGGATGGCTTGCTCGACCCGAGCCTTCAAAGGTCGAAACTGATCGAAAGACCTCAGAGCTATCGCTCATAAATATGTATAATGTGAGCGATAGAAGGATGCCCTATCGTTCATGACTTGGAATTGGCAAAGACCCAACTGGCCCAATTTCCGGTGGGACCGCGCACGGCTTGAAGCTGCGGAGAAGCAGTTTCTCGTCAGCGGAGGCGTGTTCGTCGGGACCGTTCGGCACCTCGGAAAAGACGAACGTGACCAGCTCACCGTTGAAGCCATGAGCACGGAAGCGGTGACGACTTCAGAAATCGAAGGCGAGATTCTGGATCGCGCAAGCGTGCAGTCTTCCCTACGCAAGCAGCTAGGCCTTGCCACAGATGAACGACGCGTCCGGCCTGCGGAGCGAGGGATCGCAGAAATGATGGTTGATCTGTACCGGTCTTTTGCCGAGCCGCTCTCCGAGGAAATGCTGTTTCGCTGGCACCGGATGGTGATGAGCGGCAGCCGCAACCTGCGAGATGTGGGACGCTACCGAACCAGCAAGGAACCAATGCAAGTTATCTCCGGGCCGATAGGTGAAACCAGAGTTCATTTCGAGGCTCCGCCCTCGTCGCGTGTTCCGTCAGAAATGGAGCGATTCATTGCGTGGTTCAATCGAACTGCGCCAAGCCAGGAAGAGCCGCTGCCCGCATTGACGCGGGCCGGGATTGCGCACCTGTATTTTGAAAGCGTCCATCCGTTTGAGGATGGCAACGGGCGCATCGGGCGAGCCATCGCCGAGAAAGCCCTGGCACAGAGCCTCGGCCAGCCGACGCTCACGGCACTCGCGGCCACGATTCTTGCTCGGCGCAAGAGTTATTACGAAGCGCTCGAAGCCGCGAACAAGGAAAACGAGATCAAGCCCTGGCTGATGTGGTTTGCCGCTGTCGCTATCGAGGCGCAACGCCGAACCATCGCGCTGGTGGAATTCTTGATCGACAAAACGAAGCTGCTGGACCGTCTGAAGGGCGAGCTCAGTGCGCGGCAGGAAAAGGCGCTCTTGCGCATGTTCCGGGAAGGCCCAGACGGTTTCCAAGGCGGGCTTTCTGCGGGGAAATACAGCACCATCACCGGAGCCTCACCCGCGACCACCACGCGCGATCTCGCAGACTTGGTCGAGAAAGGCGCACTGGTACGCGAAGGCGAGCGGCGCTATGCCCGCTATCGCCTCAGCGTTCCTTAGCGGCCGGTACCACACGTTACGCTCAACGAACAGGGCGACTTGGCAGAAAAATAGCGGGCCCAGGAAGACTCGGGCGACCGCGCACGGGCACTAAAACCGGTGCCACCCGCCTCTCAGTCGGTTATGGGCGCAAGTGATGAAGAGAATCAGTATGGGTAGAACCTGCGTATGATAAGGACAGTGGCAGAAAGAGGTAACGGTTTACGCCCGGGCGCAGAAGCATGCGGGTGCGAATCAAGTGGTTCGATGGACGCGCGGCTCCGGCTAATGCGATAGATGCGGAAGTCACACATACCTGCTGACACGATGTCCTCGGAACTCACGAAGATTGCGGAGATTTCGCAGACAGCCTTCGGTTCTGAGGACGATCTAATTCACAAAATCATCCTACCGTTCTTCGAGGTAATCGGTTACGGGCCTGACTTGTTTGAACTCAAATTCCCAGTTAAAGCCTACAGGCCAAATCGTCGCGGCATCCGCTGAGGTCCCCTGTGGCGAACCAACCTCTTGGGTACTTCGTCCGATCATCAGCCATACGATAGCGGTGGCGAGAATGCTGCCTCCATAAGAGCCAAGTGCATACCTCAACGAGCCGTGGAACCAGCGAAATACCTCAACTGTGACAAGCATTGCTGCACCGATTCCCAAGAACATAAGTGCAGCGAAGATAGTGTTGATGTATGGTTGCTCTCGCTTGGAAAACCACGCCATGATTAAGGCACCCATTATTGGATAACTGATGCCGATTGCCGTTCCCTGAAGAATTCTGGCGAATATGAAAAAT
>DATEGO010000039.1:0-14534 GCA_035280065.1 Candidatus Acidiferrum sp. | reverse complement strand
GATCGGATTTCCGTTCGAATCAAATATGTTCCTGTTATCCAGGGGCGGAGCAAAATTCGCGTGATTGGCGATATTGAAGAACTCCGCTCGAAATTGAATGTTGAAAGCGTCGGAGATGCGCTTAATAAAATTGTCTTTCAGCAAAGAGGAATCGAGGGTCACCAGTCCCGGCCCGATCAATGTGTTCCGTCCCAAGTTGCCGCGAAGAGTGATGGGATTTGGGACAGCGAAGCACGAGACCTTGATGTACTGGATCGGGTTGCCACGATTCACTGCCGAATGACACCCCGGAGCCGAAACGAAGTCCGGTACATCGATGTTAGGATCCACGCTTTTGACGCCGAGGGCGTCTCCTCCGATCCCAGGAGTAAAAGGAACGCCGCTGCTGACTTCGAATACTCCTCCTAGCTGCCAACCGCTAAGGGGCCATGCCAGGGCGGCGCGTGTCCATTTTGGCTTGCTGAATTCCCACGTGTAATTCACCTCAACGTTGTGGGCAACGTTGAAATCCGCCAGTCCGCGATTGAGACGTTGGGCAAACCATAAGGGGCTGGAGATGGAGTTGGAGTATTCGTCTCCTACCAGACTTCCCGAGGAAGTGTCGATCGTTTTGCCCCAGGTGTAAGAGCCACCGATTTCGCCGCCTTTGCCGACCTTCGCTTTCACTTTTGCCTGGAGCGCATCGTAAAACGCATTCCCTTGCCACATGCCCGCGGTTATCCGGCCGGTGTTGAGATTCAGCCGTGTACCGCTACCTGCAGGAGAGGGCCACAAATAACCCTCCGGAGTGAGTGTCGGCAACACGATGTCAGCATCTTCGACTCGGAAGGGCTGATGCACGGCCCGCGAACCTACGTAACCAATCCTTGAGCTGACCTTTGAACCCAGATCGCGCGCCACAGTCAGGTTCCACTGCATTACGTAGTTGCGCTTCGGATGAGGGTCAAAGTAGCCCTGCCGGAAAGTGTTGCTGGATGCGGCGGCGATGTTGAAGGCTCCCGTGGGAAAGGAGCCGGCAGGAAGGCTTGCCACACTGGCGTGCTGGTCGAATGGCGCAGAAAAGAGTTCGTTGAATTGAATCAGATACGGCAGCGGTAGAACGTCAAATACGCCAAAGCCAGAGCTCAACTTGGTGTTTCCACCACTGAATGGATCCCAAGAAAAACCGATACGAGGCTCGAAATTGCGAAGCGTTGGATTGAAAAACAACGGATCTCCCAGGTGAGGAGCGGGCGCCATAAGATCGCGCAATACCGTAAGATGGCCGTGCACTTCCGTGGGTACTGTCGCCACTTCGTAGCGGAGGCCTAGGTTCAAGGTGAGGTTTGTTTGAACCTTCCAGTCGTCCTGAACGTAGGCGCCGAATATGCTCTGCCGAATTCCACGCTCTGAGAGCAGGCCAGGAATGGTGGCACTCAGGGAAAAAGGCGCGTTGGTTAGAAAGTCGGAGAGCAGGTTAAACGAGAACTCGCCGCCGGGATCAGAGACGGCCAGAGTGTTGTCCCGGACGCGTTCGAAAACTGCGCCGAACTTGAAAGAATTTTGGCCTTCAGTCAAGGCAATATCGTCATAGACCTGCAGCGACGTCCAATGAAAACGGAAACTTGAGCGGGTGCCAAGGCCTCCCGAGAAAAAAGTAAGGCCCGGCACGATGACGGCGGCAGCGTTCTTACCAGGAACGGTGCCGAAGGAAGGGTCGTTTACCGAAACGTTGCTGCCAGCAAAATTGAGGCCCGTCACGGCAACCACGCGGTTCAGGCCGAGGCGAAGAGAATTGAGCAACCTTGGCCCAAATGTATGGGTTTCATGCAGCGTCCCGAACTGCCGCTGAGAATTGTACCCGGTGCGCTTGTCGTTTAGTTCGTCCGGCTGTCTCACGTTTCCTTTGTCGAACATGTACGTACCCGAGAGCGAATCCTGCTCCGAGAGCTTGCGATCCAGCTTGGTCGTAAAGTAGTTCTCCGGCGTAATGGTCTGCCCCGCAAACGTGAATATCCCGGTATCGCCAGAGCCCAGGAGCGGACCGTTTGGCAGAGGATAAAAAGCGTTGATGAACTGCATAACAAATGGATCGACGGTAACGTTGCCGGTGGAAAAATTCCCTGCGCGAGCCGCGGGGGAGGGAACCGTTGCGACCTGAGTCATGCCCTGCGACTGGCGCAAGCCTTCGTAATCGGCAAAGAAGAAAGTGCGATCTTTCTGGATGGGGCCACCTGACGTCACACCATATTGATTTCGATGGAAAGCCGGTTTTGCGTTGTCAAAGAAATTGCGTGCGTCAAAGGCGCTGTTGCGTAGGTACTCAAAAACGCTCCCGTGGAGCTTAGCGGTTCCCGAGCGTGTAGAAGCAGCAATGATCCCTCCCGATGACCGGCCGTACTGAGCAGGGTAGTTGCTAGTGAGAACGGAGAATTGCTCCACAGCGTCCGCTCCCAAATTAACGCCCAAGGCGCTGGCCGGAGGGCCATTGGAATAATCGTTCACGCTAATGCCATCGAGCCGCGAGTCGTTTTGCCTAGGGCGGCCGCCAGATATGGTCATCTGGTTCCCAAAGCCGCGCTGTGCTTGGCCGCTCGATTGCGTACGCGCGCTCGCCACTCCGGGCTCCAGAGTCGCGAGGTCAGAAGCAGAGCGCCCATTGAGAGGCAAGTCAGCCACGCTTTTGGAACTAACCACTCCGCCGACACCAGAAGTGCCCGCTTGTCCCTTGCCGACCGAGCCAGTTGCCGCTTGCAACGTGATATTCACGGTCTGATCTTGGCCTTCGAGGATCGAGATTTGCATTTTGATTGCGGCGAATCCGAGGGCAGAAGCGGTGATCTCGTAAGTTCCCGGCGACAAATTGGCAAAGGTAAACGCGCCTTCTTGATTTGATACTTGTGTGCTTGTTTCGGCATTCGCAGGATTCTTTACAGCGACCTGGGCGTTTGGAATGGGGGAGCCCGACGCCGACGATACCGTACCTGAAAGACTTCTTCGCGGCGTCTGGCCGACAGCGGAGAGAGGAATAAATAACGCCAAAGGCGCTGCAATCATCACGGCGAGGATTGCTCTCGCGAGCCGACTGAACTGAGAACACATTGTTGTATTACTCGAGAGATGGTTCATTTTAAGACCGAACTGACTTATGCAGACGCCCTGCTAAGAATTTTGATTCTCGACGACTTCACCCAGCAGATGATGCCGCAACGCATTGCGATCGAGCTCGTTTTCCCAGCGGGCGATTACCAGCGTGGCTACGGCGTTGCCGGTCATGTTGACGACAGCGCGGCACATGCTTAGGAAACGATCAATTCCCAAAATCAGGGCCATCCCGGCAACCGGTATGGTGGGTATGACCATCATCGTGGCGACGAGGGCGATAAAGGCGGCTCCTTGTACGCCGCTGGCACCTTTGGAAGTGAGCACGGCGACTCCCAAGATCGTAAATTGCTGAGTCAGGGTCAGGTGCGTGTTCGTCGCCTGAGCTACGAATAGCGCAGCAAGAGTCATGTAGAGACTTGTGCCGTCTGCGTTGAACGTATAGCCAGTAGGAACGACTAGACCGACCAGGGTTTTGGAGCATCCGAGTTTTTCGAGTTTGACCATCAGACTGGGCAGCACAGGTTCTGAGGAACTTGTAGCCAGCACGACGAGAATCTCCTCGCGGAGAAACCAAAGGAAGCGAAAAATGCCGAAGCCTGCCAGGCGAGCAATGCTCCCCAGCAATACCACCACAAACAGTATCGACGTGATGTAGAGCGTGGCCATTAGTTTCACAAGAGGGCCGAGGGACGCCAATCCATACTTTCCGATGGTGAAGGCCAAGGCGCCAAAAGCACCGATGGGGGCAAAACGCATCAAAATAGCTACGACACCGAAGACGATGCGCGTCAACGCGTCCAAGAAGTCGACTAGCGGTTTTCCGCGCTGGCCAGCGAAGGACAACGCAAATCCGAAAAGAAGAGAAATGAACAGGACTTGCAGAATGTCTCCTTTGGCGAACGCGTCGAAGACCGTAGCCGGAATGATGTGGACGAGGAATTCGGTGACACTCTGCGCCTTGGCCTGTCCGGCATAATCCGCAACGGCCTTGGCGTCCAGAGTAGCGGGATTGATGTTGAAGCCGTTGCCCGGATGCACGGCATTGCCAACCAAAAGCCCGATCAGCAGCGCGAGCGTCGAGACCACTTCGAAATACAGAAGGGCTTTGCCGCCGACGCGGCCTACTTTTTTCATGTCCTCCATGCCGGCAATTCCGGTAACCAAGGTGCAGAAGACCACGAGGGTGATGATCATAGTGATCAAGCGAATGAAAGCATCGCCCAGCGGCTTCATGGCAACGGCTGTGGCCGGGCGCAGATAGCCAAGAAGAACAGCAAGAGCAACACCCACCAGAACCTGGAAGGATAGGCCGGCGTAAAAAGGCTTTTTGCTTGAAGGGGATACCCTCTCCAATGCTGCAGCTGAAATCCCCATGGTTCAACCCTTTTGAAGCAAGGGCCGGAGTTCGCGGACATCCCGCAGAGTCTCCAGAGAAAGCAGCTTTCCGATGAGAGCGGAGCAGTTAGCAGCGCCAAGAACCGGAGTGATAAGATCGCAAGCCTTAGCCACGACTTCGTCGCGCGTCATGGGATTTTCCGCGGTGCCGCGGACGTCGCGCACCCACTCGTTGAGCTGCGTGCCATCTGTAAGCCTAAGTTCAACAATGGCTTCGCGACGCGGGCGTCGGGCATCGATGCGCGGATCGGCAACTACTTCGACTTTGGCCCGCTGGCGCAGAACGGCGGGATCCTGCATGCGGGCCCTGTCGTGTGCCGAAGCAAACGTGACCGTTTTGTCGAGGAGCATGACGGCTGCCATGTGTTGCATGCAGATGTCGGGCATTTCACGGTTGCTGACCGTATTGGCCTCGTCACTTGCAATGCGAACCTCTAGTTTTTGCACGTCGTCAGCAGTGAAGGATCGTTTCTGGAAAAAACCCACGAGCGCGTCGAGCGCCGCCTGAATGGGTGAGCCGACCGTCCACTTCTTGATATTGGTGCGCGCGATTTCATACCGCTCACCGAGCTTGTCTATGAGCTGCGACGGATCGGCCTTCAGCACGCCGTTTTCCCTTGGTGCGTAAGCGTCAAAAAAATTGTCTGGTCCGGAGAAGACGTCGTCGACGCCAGTCCAGCCCGAGCGGATGAGCATGGCGGTGGCCACGCCCCCCGCAGCGGGTTTCCCTCCGAAGAGAAAAGCTTTTTCCATGTGCTCTGTGTCGCGCGCCCAGGCGCCGATTCCCGATGATTGCTGCGCAGTGTAGTCGAGGAGAAAGCGCATTTGCTGCGCGTTCAGGCCCGCTGCGCAGCCGGCGGCCGCACTGGCAGCGAAGGTGGCAACTGTGCCATGCGTGCTGCGATGTGTGGATGCTTGATAATCGGGACCGGCCATGCTCATGGTTACTCGCGGACCGACGTCATAGCCTAGCGTGACAGCGCGAAGAAAGTGAGCGCCGCTGATGCTGAATTGCTCGCCCGCCGCAAATGCAGCGGGCACGACGGACACTCCCGGGTGTGAACGCGATGGGCCGTGGGAATCGTCGGTCTCATCCGAGTGCGCCAAGACGCCATTGGCAAAAGCGGCTTCGATAGGGCCACACACGGTTCTTGAGGCGACTACGGTTGCGATCTCTTTTCCGCCGTATGCGTGCACAAACTGCAAAGCAGCGCTGCCTGGCGGTAATTCGGAACCCGAAATCATCGCCGCGAAGGTGTCCAGGATATGATGCTTGGCTTTTTCGACGACTTCCTCGGGGAGCGATCGAGTGGCGGCCTGGCTCATGTAATTGCTGAGTTTTTCCATCGGCGGGCTAATTGCGGGAGACGGAAGAGGCGGGTCCTGGCTGGCGAATGGAGGTTGAGCCAAAGTCGCGCAGGACGGAAGAGCAGCGGAGGCGATCGCCAGACCAGCGAACTCGAACAAACCGCGCCGCGTAAGAGTCGCGGGGGCGTTGGCGGTCGACTCTTGAGTTTGTCGATCAAGTCCCATTTGTTGCTCTCCTTGTGAGCAGGGCGCGCCCGAAGAAATCGATTCATGAACGCGGCGCGAAGAAGAAAGTCCGCTGAGTACCCACGATAGGTCACGGAGGGATTTTGTACCTGAAAAAAGGATTAATTTCCTTTCAGAAAGAACGACGTTTAGCACCTCAAAAGTTAGTCGCACACATTACTCCGCGAGTCCTTTCATGATGCGGTAGAGCTCGTTCTTTGCTTCGAAACCGACGCCGGGAATATCCGGCAATCGGACGTAACTGTTTTCGACGGGGATGCCGTCCGCGAATCCGCCGAATGGCTGAAAAATACCCGGATACGATTCATTGCCGCCGAGCCCGAGGCCGGCCGCGATGTTGAGCGACATCTGGTGGCCGCCATGAGGAATGCAACGGGCCAGCGACCAGCCGTAGGCCTTCAGCATTTCAAGGATGCGCAGGTATTCCACCAATCCGTAACTTAGGGCGCAATCGAATTGCAAGACATCACGATCGGAGCGCAAGCCCCCGTAACGAATGAGATTGCGCGCGTCCTGCATAGAAAAGAGATTCTCGCCCGTAGCCATCGGCCATGGGTAATGGTTCGCCAGCTTGGACTGGAGCTCGTAATCGAGTGGATCGCCAGGTTCTTCATACCAGCGAAGACCAAAAGGAGCGAGAGCCCGCGCATAGGCAATGGCCGTGTCGAGGTCGAAGCGCCCGTTAGCATCGACTGCCAATTGGTCTGGACTTTCGAGGATTTTGAGCACGGCTTCGATACGGCGCAAATCTTCGGAGAGCGGCGCGCCGCCAATTTTCATTTTCACGACGGAGTAGCCGAGGGCGAGGTAACGGCGCATTTCGTCCTGCAAGGCGGAAAGGTTCTTGTTGGGGTAATAGTAGCCGCCAGCCGCGTAGACAAACACTTTTTTATCGAATTGACCGGCGCGGTAGCGATTTGCCAGAAGACGACATAATGGAAGGCCAGCGATTTTTGCGGCGGCATCCCAAACGGCCATATCCAGGACGCCGACGGCTACGGAGCGCTCGCCGTGGCCGCCGGGTTTTTCGTTGCGCATGATAATAGACCAAATGCGATGGGGATCGAAGTTGTCGTCCGTTTCGTCGAGCAGCGATTCAGGGGACGCGGCTTTGAGGCGAGGAATAAAGCGGTCGTGCAGGAGTCCGCTGGGCGCGTAACGACCGTTCGAATTGAAGCCGTAACCGATGACCGGCTTGCCGTCGCGGACGATATCCGTGACGAGCGCGAGGACGCTCACGGTCATCTGGCTAAAGTCGATGTAGGCGTTGCGAATGCCCGACCTGATGGGGACGACCGTCTCACAGATATCAACGATGCGCACGATAATTCCTTCTCTTTCTGGCAAGCCCCACAAGAAAACAAAATCAGCTAGTTGCGCTGCAACAGGGGCCGAAGCTCCCGAATGTCGCCGACATCTTCGAGATGGAATATTTTTTCGATCAGGCGTGAAAATTTCGCCGCGCCTAGGACAGCCGTGATCAGATCGCTGGCCTTGGCGATAACTTCGTCACGAGTCATCGGATTTTCGGGAGTGCCGCGAACGTTATCGACGCGCTGAGTGAGGTGAGTGCCGTCAGTAAGAGTCGCGTCGACAATTGCCACACGCAACGGCATGAGACGTTCCAACTCTGCATCAGGTATGAGTTGCACCTTCGCGCGTTCCCGACGAGTCGTAGCATCTTTCAGGCGCGCCTTGTCATGCGCCGAAGCAAAGGAGATCGTTTTGTCGAGGAGCATCACCGCGATCATGTGCTGCAAGCAGATGTCCGGGATTTCGCGGTTGTTGACGATGGCGGCTTCATCCGTAGCGATCCGGACGGAGACCTGCTGCACTTGGGCAGAGTCAAACGGATGCTGCTTGCGCAAAATCGCCATTGCGTCGAGAGCGGCCTGGATCGGCGAACCCACCGGCCATTTCTTGATGTTGGTGCGCGTCACTTCGTAGCGCTCGCCGAGCTTGTCGATCAGGCCCGCCGGGTCGGCGTGGGGGTTGTAAGCTGCGAAGAAATTGTCTTTTCCGGAGATGATGTCGTCGACGCCCGTCCAACCTGCTTGGACCAGCAACGCGGAGGTGACGCCGCTGCGCGCGGTCATGCCGCCGAAATGAAAGGCTTTCTGCACATGCTCGGTGTCACGATTCCATGCGCCGAGGCCGGAGGATTGATGCGCGGTGTAGCCCAACATCCAGCGCATCTGCTGGGCGTTCAATTTTGCTGCGCAACTTGCCGCTGCTGCGGCGCCAAAAAGAGGAGCAATGCTGTGGGTGCTCCAATGACTCTCGGCTTCGAAGCGCTGGCCGCCCAAAGTCATGGTAAAGCGCGGACCGATATCGTAGCCGAGCGCCACGGCGCGGAGAAAATGCGTTCCGCTGATGCCAAACCGCTCTCCTGCCGCCAGCGCAGCAGGGATCACGGCGCAACCCGGATGCGATTGCGAGGGAGAGTGGGAATCATCGGTCTCATCGGCGTGAGCGAGGACGCCGTTTGTGAGCGCCGCTTCGATCGGGCCGCATAGGAAATTCGACGCAACTACAGTGGCTACCTCACGGCCACCGTAGGAGTGAGCAAACTCTAGGGCTGCGTGACCGGGAGGCAACTCGGAACCTGAAATCATCGCGGCGAAAGTGTCCAGGATGTGATGTTTTGTTTTTTCTCGGACTTCGTCGGGTAGCATGCGGGAGCCGGCTTCACTCATGTAGGTGCTTAGGGACTTCATGACTGATCCAGTCTCTTGGGTGGTTTGAGGATCAGGAGTTGACGCGGCCGCGAGTGCTACTCTTTGCGAAAGTGCGGCCGCCGCGAATGCAAGGCCGGCAAATTCGAACAGGCTGCGACGGGTCAATGACAGACTGGCGTGCGGCTCGTTGGGGTCGCCATCCATCTTCCGTTCCATGGTCTGTGTTCTCCTCTCCACCGAATAGTGCCAGCCGAACGACCCGCACTGGAGTCGCGCCCACTGTCAAGAAGTTACGCGATGCTTTTGCTTGCGACCTGAAAATAGCATTAATTTGTCGTCAGGCGCAGTCGGGCGAACCTCTGCCTTAAGTCGCCTCGACCAGCGTGCGCTGAGACTTGGCGACAAGGGCGGCTGCCAATCCGCAGGCAGCCGCAAACGAAAGCCACAATCCCGGAATGGCGCGATTGCCGGTGGAATGGATCAAATAAGTGCTGATGGCGGGCGTAAAACCGCCAAAGAGGGCGGTTGCCAAACTATAGGCAACCGAGAAACCGGAGGTCCTTACGTTGGCCGGCATGATTTCCGTCAAGAAAACCACCATTGCGCCGTTATAACTGCCAAAGATGCACGACAGCCAGAGTTCCACTGCCAGCAATCTCGCGAAAGAAGGCGCGCGCACCAGCCACAACATCGCGGGGTATGCAGAGACCAGCATCAGTATCGTGAAAATGATTAGGAGGGGCCGGCGTCCAACTCTGTCAGAAAGTGCGCCCATTATCGGCAGCCAGAACAGATTCGAAGCGCCGACGCACAGCGTCACAATCAGACTATCTTTGCTGCGAAGGTGCAGCACGGAGTTGCCGAAAGTCGGCGTATAGGCGGTGATCATGTAGAAAGAAACTGTGGTCATGGTGACCAGCATGGTTCCGATGGCAACAAGTCTCCAGTTTGCCGTAACCGACCGGAGGATCTCCGATGCGCTGGGATGATGCTTGTGAGCCACGAACTCGTTCGTTTCCAGAAGGGATCGGCGGAGATGGAACAGAACTGGAATAATCACGCAACCAAGAAGAAGCGGGACGCGCCATCCCCACACGGTCATTGCTTCTGAAGGAAGGAGGGCGCTCAACGTCACTCCAATAAGGGCCGCAAACATGACCGCGACTTGCTGGCTTGCGGATTGCCAGCTTACATAAAAGCCTTTGCGGCCGGGCGCGGCAATTTCCGACAAATAGACTGAAACTCCCCCGAGCTCCATCCCGGCAGAAAAACCTTGGAGCAACCTGCCAACCAGGACAAGCAAAGGAGCAAACAAACCGATGCTTGCGTAGCTTGGCATACAGGCAATGGAGAAGATTCCCACGGACATGAGGCTGAGCGTCAGGAGGAGGCCCGCGCGGCGGCCATGCTTATCGGTGTAGGCGCCGAGCACGATAGCGCCGAGCGGACGCATTAGAAATCCGGCGCCGAAGGTCATCAGCGACAACATCAATGACAAAAACGTATTGCCGGCAGGGAAGAAGGCTGCGCCGATGGCAGAGGCGTAGTAACCAAAAACCATGAAGTCATACATCTCCAGAAAATTTCCGCTGGAGACGCGCACCACGGACCTGATCTTGGCGCGGCGATCAGAAATGTTAAGCATGCGGTTTCAATTGTGGGAGGACACATTATTCGCGGCGCGCGGTAAAAGGCAAGCGGAGTCTCGCAGGCAATGAAACAGGGCGAATCTCGTGCAAGGCAGGCCCATCCGGTCAAAATTACTTTTGCCGATTCACCTGTGCGCCAATGGCAGCACCGAGCTCTTTAGTTGAGGCGGAGCCTCCGATATCAGGAGTCAGTGCGCTGCCTTGAGCCAAGACTGCGGCGATTGCCGCTTCCACGGCGTCACCTGCCGCTGACTCGCCCAGGTGCCGGAGCATCATCGCGCCGGACCAAATCTGCCCGATGGGGTTGGCGATTCCTTTTCCCGCGATGTCCGGAGCGGAACCGTGAACCGGCTCGAACATAGAGGGAAATTCCTTTTCGGGGTTCAAATTCGCGGAAGGAGCGATGCCGATCGATCCAACGACCGCGGGCCCGAGGTCGGAGAGAATGTCCCCGAAAAGATTTGAGCCAACCACGACGTCGAACCAGTCGGGATGACGGACAAAATGAGCGGTCAAGATGTCGATGTGAAATTGGTCCGTGCGGACGTCGGCGTACTCGGCAGCCATGGCACGAAAGCATTCATCCCAAAATGGCATGGTGTGAATGATGCCGTTCGATTTCGTTGCGGAAGTTAAATGCTTTTTTCGCTTGCGCGCCATTTCAAAAGCGTAGCGCAGCACACGATTGACACCGCGACGCGTGAAAACCGTCTGCTGCACTGCCATTTCCTCTTCGGTTCCTTCATAAAGGCGGCCGCCGATGTTGGAGTATTCGCCTTCGTTGTTTTCGCGGACGATGCAGAATTCAATTTGACCTGGCTTCCAGTGCTTGAGCGGGCTCTCGATTCCTTCGAAGAGCCTCACCGGCCGGAGGTTCACGTATTGCCGGAAGCTGCGGCGGATGGGAATTAAGAGTTCCCACAGGGATATGTGGTCGGGAACATCAGGGTGTCCGACGGCACCGAGGAAGATGGCGTCAAACGAGCGGAGTCGCTCGATGCCATCCACTGGCATCATTCGTCCGGTTTTGATGTAGGTCTCGCAGCTCCAATCGAAACATTGCCAGGTGAGGTGGAATCCAAACCTTTTTGCTGCGGCATCCATTACCAGCATGCCTTCAGGGACGACTTCTTTGCCGATGCCGTCTCCAGGAATCACTGCGATGCTGAATGTCCTCGTCGGCAAAGCGCTCATCCTTTTTCCGTGGACAGCAATGGTGACAGCGTGTTCACTTCCGGTACTGATTCCAAAGTCTTCACGAAATCGATGATCTTTTCTGTCTTGGCCTTTGGCCACTCCGCGTATTCGGAGCAGCCTCGGAATTTCACTGCGGCTTCTTCAAAGGTCATGGGATCTGCCGGACTGCCTTTTCCGAAATCAGCGCGGCCTGTGATGACACGCCCGTCCTTTAGATGGATCTTTAGCAAGGAAGTCATTTTGTCGTAGCCGGCCCTCTCCGCTTCGGGATCCACATAGAAATTGATTTTGCGAATCATGTCCTGAACATCCGGCTGTTGGACGATTTGATCGGCAAATTCACTCAAGCCCGCCTTCCGACGCTGGAGCAAAATGGCCAGACAAAATTCCATGCTGAACTTGGCTTCAAGTCCGGTTTTGGGCTGGTGATGAAGGAGAGTTGTGGTCATGTTGTGATTGGCGCCGACATCCACTTTTTCGACTTGAGCCGGTTGGATTTTGTTCGCTGCGATAAGCCGCGCCAACTCCGTCATTGCAGGATGCGTTAGCGACCCTGATGGATAAGGCTTCAACGAAACTCCGGGGGAAGCAAAAGTCCACGGTTTTCCCAGGCGATCTATGATGGAGCCAGGATCAAATGTTCCGCCAAAGGCGTGGAAAAAGCCGCGCTCGGCCTCAAGAATTTGCTCCGCGGCCGTCCATCCCAGGGCAACCAGTTCCGCAGAAGCCACTCCGCTTTCCGCAGCATGGCCGGCCTGAAACGGCTTGGTCATCGTTCCAAAATTTTCCCGCAGCCCACCGGACTGGCTGGCTACCAAACCAAAAGTGTTCAGCGTCTTCGAAAGATCGAATCGCAAGAGCTTGGTGCAGGCGGCAGCCGAGCCAAATGGCCCGCATGTCCCCGTGGAATGAAACCCGTCCTGGTAATGCCGAGGAGAAATCGCCTCGGCAATTTTGCATTCCACTTCGACGCCAGCGTGGTAGGCCAGGATGAATTCCTTTCCAAAGACACTCCTACCTTCCGAGAGCGCAAAGATTGCAGGGAGCACGGGGACTGTTGGATGCACCAAGAGGCCGTAGACGCGGTCCTTGGCTGCTGAAAGCTGAGTATCGTCAAAATCATCCGCGTGAATTGACACGCCGTTGGCCCAGGCCGCAAAGCGCGGAGAAGTCTTAAGCCCAGATCCAATGACGCAACTCTTGTGGCCGCACATGCCAAGCTGCTTGAGATAATCGCGGCAGATTGTGCCGCTTTGGGCGCGAGAGCCGGCTAGCGCAAGACCCAGACCATCCAAGATTGACTTTTTCCCGAGTTCGATGACTTCAGCAGGAATATCTTCATATCTGGTTTCAACGACGAACTTCCCCAAGTAGTTCGTCAGCCCGCGAACCTGCGGGAAATCATCACGAGGCGGTAGAGCTGCTTCTTTGGAAGAGAAAAAGAACGGGCTCGAAGCGATTGCCCCAAGGGAAGCTTTCCCAAACTCACGCCTGTGCATGATTGATGTTGAGACTCTCCTACGGTTGTATATCGTACACCCGCACTTCGGCCTCCTTGTTCTCGTGATGAGGCACGGCCAGATAGTAGCGATTCAGTTCTGGCACAAGAATGCCGGTTTTCGCGCGAAAGCTTCCTTGCACTCGGCCCAGGAGGGAGTAGTGATCGGCGTCCTGCTGCTGGAAAACGTCGAGATAGCCGTCTCCGGCGAGGTAAACTCGCTTGTTTCTTGCATCGAATGCGGCATCGTCTATCATTCCCACGGCGGGAAGTTCGGTAACGATCTTGCCGGAGTCTGAGTTCAGTACGATCAATTTTCCAGGATTTCGCGTGGCGACGAAGAGGCGGTGATTCATTTCGTCGAAGGCCATGGCGACATTGCTCTTGTCGCCTGGGGGCAGAGGCCAAGTAGCAACAAGGGAGCCTTTGTTTCGATCGAGAACGCCGACAGCATTTTGCCCCGTGATGTTACAAAACATCCGCGGACCCGACTTCTCCAGAACGATGGCTTCCACATGGTTCGAATCGATTTTGATGTCGCGCAGTTTCTCGGAGGCATTCGTGTCAATGATGCTAATCAAGGAATAGGGCGTGTGCGCTTCCCTGCCTCCATTGACGACGTACAAAAGGTGTGTCGAGGCGTCGTAAGCGATAGAGTCGGCATCGATTGATACTTTGATCTCGCCAAGTGGCTTATACGTTTCGCTGTCATAGACCTTGACAGCCGATGCGTCGCCTTCGACGACAAAGAGCTTCTTTAGGTCCTTTCGATACAAAATGGCATGGGGAGCCTTTGCATCTTCGATTGTGTGAATGCGTGTATTCGTCGCGGTATCGAGAACATCGACCTTGTCGTTTTCTTCGTCCGTGAGAAAAAGTCTGTGCCCCTCGACGTCGGGAGCAAAATGATCGAAATCGCCATCCTTGAGCCCCGGCAACGGAATCGTCGCCACGAGTTTCAGCGGCTCTTTAGTCTGAGCCACAACAGGGGCGGGTAAGGTAAAAAACAGCGGGATGAAGAGCCATGTAGATTTCATTCGATCCTCCTTTTTGGCCTAATGGTTAGTGGCCTGCGTCTCCTGCGAGGCGGAAAGCTTCTGAAAATCCAAACCCGGCAAGAGTGGCGTCTTCTCGAGTCTTACGGCATCCAAGGAATTCGGATTGAGCCCCAGCAACCTCAAGATGGTTGGTGCGATTTGCGAGGTTTGTACGGGAAACTTGATGAAGGAGCGACCCCATACCTGCAAAGAAAGTACCAGCGGCACATTTCGGTCGGCTTCTGTATTTCCACCATGCTCCGCCACGAATGCGCTGTCTGCATCAACGTAAATCTGGTCCGGTCTTTCGCGGACGAGTCGCTCCAAGTCAAGGTTATGCATTCCATCTATGCTGAGCAACAAGATGCGTTGCACTGGGGCAGGCCGGTTCGAGGGCCCTCCCGGACCAGGACGCTGCGCTTTTGAGAAAACCGCGAACAGG
>DATEGO010000038.1:0-24900 GCA_035280065.1 Candidatus Acidiferrum sp. | reverse complement strand
AGATTCACATCCCGATGTACGAAGGCCCGCTTGATTTGTTATTGGACCTCATCAAGCAACAGAAGATGAGGATCCATGACATTCAGATTTCGCTGATCACTGCACAATATCTCGATTACTTGCACAAACTGGAAGAATTGGACGTGGACGTTTCTGCGGAATTCATTTACATGGCGGCGACGCTGATTTACATCAAAAGCAAAATGCTGCTGCCGCCAGACCCGCTGGCGACTCCGGAAGAGCAAGCCGCGGATCCGCGCGCGGAGTTGGTGCAGCGCCTCGTGGAGCACGAAAAATTCAAGAACGCCGCTCAACTTTTGTACCAAAAGCAGCAGATTGAAGAAAACGTGTGGTCGAAACCGGACAAAACGCTGTACCAGGATCCGGGGACCGAAGGCGAGTTGGTGGTTTCGCTGGTGGATTTGGTGAAGGTTTTCCAGCAGGTGCTGGAGCGCCGGAAGGAAACCGTTCGAATCGAGCTGCAGCACGAGCAGTTCTCCGTGGCGCAGATGATCGTGCAGTTGCGCGCGCAAATTATTGCGAGCGTGGAAAACGCGGTGAGCTTGACTCAGTTTTTCGAGGCGTGTCCTTCGCGGCACGCGATGATCGTGGCGTTTTTGGCCGTGCTCGAAATGGTGAAGCTGCAGGCCGTGGCGCTGGTGCAGGAAAACATGTTTGGCGACATCCTGGTGAAGAAGGGCAGGGCTTTCGACGTGGTGTTTGATGAGAATGGCGCGATTAAAATGGTGGATGAGGAGTATCGGTAGGGAGAGTTGAAGAGTTTAAGAGTGAAAGAGCTCAAGATTTGAAAATAAGAGGAGATTTAACACGGAGAACACAGAGGCCGGAGCACAGAGAGCACAGAGAAGAGCAGGAGAAGCCGAGTAGTTTCGGGAGAGAGGAAGAGGGAGGCAAGGGCGAGCATGAAACCGGGCAGGCCGAGGAGTTTGAAGTATCCGGATGGGACGCCGGTGGAGGTGGAAGGCGTGTCCCGACAACGGCGGTGGCAGATTGCGCGGCGCGCGGCGGGGAAGTGTGAGTGGTGCGGGCAGCCGCTGAATAAGTATTCGGCGATGTGCGACGACTGCGCAAAGAAAATCAGAGCGCGCGCGCGGAAGCGGGGAGGATTCAAAGCGTGGAAGCCTGGTAGCCGAGGAAGACCGCCCAAGGACGTGGCTAGGTCGAAGCTGCGAAAGAAGAAGAGTTCCTGATGACCAACGACGGAAGGCACGGCGGAAGCGATCCGTAATACCACCAAAGTGAAGCCGCGACTTTGTGAAGGCGGTTTTAAGCACAGAGGAGACAGAGAGCACGGAGAAGAGAGTTGAAGCATGACGAATGAAGAACGCAAGGCGGCGCTGGAAGCGATTATTTACGCGGCGGACGAGCCGGCTACGATCGAGCAATTGACAAAAGCGCTGGGTGAAGAAAGGCTGGCGGTGCAAGCGTCGCTGGACGAGTTGGCGGCGAGCTATGCGGCAGAAGAGCGCGGAATCGAGATTCGCGCGGTAGCGGGCGGGTACAAGATGTACACCAAGCCGCCGCAGCATGACGTGGTTCGGAGGTTCATCAAGAGCCTGCGGCCGCCCCTGAGGCTGTCGATGCCGGCGCTGGAGACGCTGGCGGTGATTGCGTACAAACAGCCGGTGACGGCGCCGGAGATTTCTGAGATTCGCGGAGTGAACACGTCGGGAGTGATCAGCACGCTGCTGGACAAGCACTTGATTACGACGGCGGGGCGCAAGGAAGTGATTGGGCGGCCGATTTTGTACAAGACGTCGAAAGAGTTTTTGATGCGGTTTGGGTTGAGCGATTTGGAAGAGTTGCCGAGCTTGAAGGAGTTCGAGGCGTTGGCGCGGGAGGCGCTCGGGAGCGATGAGGGATTGGCGCCGGCGGATGAAAGCTTGACGAATGAGGCAAGCATCGGAACTGCGCCAGCCGCTGGCGAAGTCGCGAGCGGCGCGAGCCCCGACGCCGCGAGCCCCGACGCCGCGAGCCATGATGCCGCGAGCCATGATGCTATGGAGGCGAGGGAAGAATTACTGGAGGAGACTGCCGCGAATAACGAAGGGATGCCGGAGAATGAGGATTCGGCGAAGACTGCGGCAGCGGGAGAATAATGAAAACTAATTACACAGAGCACGGACCTCGGAGCACAGGGTTCCCAGAGAACGAAGGAAATTCAAAACTCGAACCAAAGAGAAAATGTAAATGTCGCGCATCCTGTGTGCTGTCCTCGTAGCGTTTTTGATGTGCGCAGTAGCCAAGGTTTTGTAACGTCAAAGAGTCCGCTTCAGTTAGTAATTTCAAAACGGCAAAGAATGCAGGAAAGGTTGCAGAAGATCATTGCGCGGGCGGGGATTGCTTCGCGGCGGCACGCGGAGCAGTTGATCCTGAGTGGGCAGGTGCGTGTGAACGGGCGCGTGGTGACCGAGCTGGGAACCAAGGCGGACGCCGCGCAAGACCGGATCGAAGCGGCGGGGCGCGTGGTGAAAGAGGCGGAGCGGCCCGCCTATCTGGTACTAAACAAGCCGCCGGAAGTGGTTTCGGCGATGGCCGATCCAGAAGGGCGAAAGACGCTGAAGAATTGTTTGCGCGGGTTTCCGGCGCGCGTGTACCCGGTGGGGAATTTAGAGTACACGGCGTCGGGGCTGGTGTTTTTGACGAATGACGGGGACCTGGCGGCGGAGATGTTGAAACGCTGGGGCGAATTGGAGCAAGTCTACTTCGTCAAAGTGAAAGGGATGCTGACGCTGGAGGAGTTGGAGCCGCTGGGGAAAGAAATTGGCGTGCGGATGAAGACGGTGCGGCAGCCGGATGCGACGCGGAGGCGGGCGGCGAATTACTGGTATGAAGTGCGGATGCGAGATACGAAGAAGGAAGAGATGCGGAATGTGTTGTTTCGGGAGGGGCACCCGATTGAAAAGCTGCAGCGAATTGGATTGGGACCGTTGTCGGTGGAAGGCGTGCCGGCGGGGAGATACAGGATTCTGAAGGAACAGGAAGTGGAGGGATTGAGGAAAACGATAAGACGAGGTAAGGAAGAAAGGAAATAAGGAAAAGACGAAGAGAAAAGATTTGACACAGAGATCACAGAGAGCAGAAGCGCACACGGCACAGGGCACAGGGAAGAAAGAAGAGAGATTCCTCGACCGCGCAGGTCGACGCTTCGCGGGAGCGGAGAAGAAGGAGAAGTCGGCCTGCTTCGCTCGGAAAGACAAATTTTTTCTGTTAGTACACGAGGAAGCAGACCTCGCCGGCTAAAGCCGTGTTGATCAGTTGCGGTCAGGGCACGGCTGAAGCCATGTCCTAACGAAGGTCGAAGACATGGCATCGGAACGGTTGCAGAAGATTATGGCGGCGAGTGGCGTTGCGTCGCGGCGCAAGGCGGAGGAGATCATTGCGGCTGGGCGCGTGACGGTCAACGGAAAGGTGGTGACTGAGCAGGGGACGAAGGCCGATCCGGAGCGCGACGAGATTTCCGTGGATGGGAAGCCGCTGAAGAAGGCGGAGCGGCTGGTCTATTACATGCTGAACAAGCCGAAAGGGTATGTAACGACGGTGAGTGATCCCGAAGGGCGGCCTACGGTGATGGATTTGCTGCCGGGACGCGGCGAGCGCGTGTATCCCGTGGGGCGGCTGGATTATGCGAGCGAAGGATTGTTATTGATGACGAATGACGGCGCTCTGGCGGCGAAATTGATGAAGGCGGGCTCGCATGTGCGGAAGACGTATCGGGTGAAGGTCAGCGGGAAGCCGGAAGAGAAGGCCATTGTGAAGTTACGGACGGGGATAACTATTCCATTGGATGAGGGGCGGCGGGTGAAGACTTCTCCGGCGAAGGTACGGCTCGTGGAGGAGGGGGCGAATCCGTGGTATGAAGTCGTTCTAATTGAGGGGCGGAACCGGCAGATTCGAAGGATGTTCGAGAGCGTGCGACATCATGTGGAGAAAATCAAGCGTGTCCAATTGGGGCCGCTAGTGTTGGATGTGAAGACGGGGAAGTTTCGGGAATTGACAACCAAAGAAGTGGAGCAGCTACAGAAGGCCGCTCGAGTCTAGGAAGGTAAAGGAGTAGACCGAGAAAGGCTCGCCTTAATGAGTTCGAACATGGTTCCACTCCGGCGAGCAAAAACTGTTTCAAGGTGAGAAAATAGGTTTAGCATCGTTGTTTGTCATCAATTAGAGAAAAAAGGAATTAACACAGGAGAGCCCAGAGGCCCGAAGCCCAGACGTCACAGAGAAGAGAAAGACAAGGCTCTCTTTTACAAAGAGCGAGCAGGGAAGAAAAGCGACAGCTAGGCTGCCGCACTCCAGGCGCGGAGAAGATGGGGAGCGATGACGAAGACGATTGAAGAGCTGATACCGGATTACCTGCGCGGGCTGCCTGTCTACGTTCCCGGAAAACCTATTGAAGGAGTTGAACGCGAGCTGAAAATTCACGCGGTGAAGCTCGCTTCGAATGAGAATCCGCTGGGGCCTTCGCCGAAAGCGATGGAAGCGGCGCGCAAGGTGCTGGGGGATTCGAATCGTTATCCGGATGGCGGAGCGTTTTACTTGAGGCAGAAGCTGGCGGAACGGCGAGGGGTTTCGCCGCAAGAGATTTTTATTTCGCTGGGGTCGAGCGAATTGATTGACCTGGCGTCGCGCGTGCTGTTGCGGCAGGGGCTTGAAGGAATCACTTCGGAAGGAAGCTATGCGCCGTTTTCGATTGCGATTCGGGCGAGCGGGGCGAAGCTGGTGCTGGCGCCGCAGAAGCATTTTGCGTTTGATTTACAAACGATTGCGAAGGCCGTCACACCGCGGACCGGCTTGATTTATCTGGCGAATCCGAACAATCCGACCGGGACGGCTTTTACAGGGAGCGAGTTTAAGGAGTTTGTGAAAAGCGTGCCGGATGGCGTTTTGGTCGTGCTCGATGAAGCGTACATCCACTACGCTACGAGTGTGGGGCTGAAGGATTCCGTTGAAGTTTACCGGCGGAGAAAGAATCTGTTGATCCTGCGAACGTTTTCGAAGGTGTACGGACTGGCAGGATTGCGAATCGGATATGCGATCGGGCATCCCGAGTTGCTGGCCGCGATGAACAAGCTGAAGACGCCGTTCAATACTTCGGGCGTGGCGCAGGCGGCGGCGCTGGCGGCGCTGGATGACAAAGAGCACGTGAGCCGATGTATCGAAACGAACGCGTCGGAGCGGGAGCGGTTGTGCGAAGGACTTCGAAAGCTGGGATTGCAGCCCGTGCGGAGCGAGACGAATTTTGTGTTCATCCCTGTGGGGCCGGAAGCGAAAGCCATCGGAGACGATTTGCTGCACCTGGGAGTGATTGTGCGGCCGCTGGGGTGGATGGGATTTCCGGAGGCGATTCGGATTTCGATCGGGACGGCGGAAGAGAATGACAAGTGTCTGTCGGCGCTGGGGCAGGTGCTGATGAAGCGGGCGGGGAAGGGCGAGTTGGCGACGCGGTGAGAGAGGAGTGACTGGTGAGTGGTGACTCGTGATTGGTGAAAATGGGAGACATTGCCAGCGCGGATTAGTTGTGCGGGCGATTTTGTTTAGGGGGATGGGATCAGTAAAAAAGAAAAAGACTTAACCCGGAGGACCGCAGAGACTATTACGGAAATTTTGCAGAAGTGTAGGACGATTGCGGTGGTGGGCTTGTCGTCGAATCTTATGCGGCCGAGCTATGAAGTGACGGAATGCATGCAGCGCGCGGGGTACCGGGTTATTCCGGTAAATCCGAATGAGAGGGAAGTGCTGGGCGAGAAGAGTTACGCGCGGTTGGAAGATGTGCCGGAGAAGGTTGATGTGGTGAATATTTTTCGGCGAACGGAAGAAGTGCCGCCGGTGGTGGAAAGCGCGATTCGGATTGGGGCTCCGGTGGTGTGGATGCAATTGGGAATCGAGAACGAAGAGGCGGCTGAGACGGCACGCGCGGCGGGATTGGCGGTGGTAGAGGATGCGTGCATTTTGATTGAGCACAGGGAGAGGGGATTAGGGACTAGGGATTAGGGACCAGAAAAAGCGAGGACGTCGCCCGCGTAGCGGGTTGCGCGGGCGTTTTCTATTTTGGGGCAAGATGATTTGAAAAAATGACTTAACACAGAGGACGGAGCACAGAGGGCGCAGAGAAGAGAGATTTCTCGACTGCGCAGGCCGACGCTCCGTAGGAGCGGAGCAGAAAGAAAGAGTCGGCCTGCTCCGCTCGGAATGACAGTTTTTGTGCCATGGAGACGTCCGAGGCAGAAGGCCAGAGGTTTGCGACGAGATGAGTGCTCAGTGAGGGAGAGGGAAGACGAGGAGGTTGCGCTTGCCGGGGACGACCACGGCGAGAGAGGTGCCGTCGGCGGAGATGGAAAATTCGCGGAAGGTCAGGCCATGTAGAACGGGAACCGGCGTGGGCTGGGACACGGGAACTTCTTTGTTGGGCGCGACAGCGGCGAGGGGAGGAACGGGAAACCAGACGATGTCGCCAGATTTTTTTTCGGCGGCGCGCTTGAGGAAAATACGGGAGCCGTCGGGAGTCCAGCGTGGGATGCCGAGGCCGACACGGACGCGGGCCAATTGATTGGGGTGCGAAAGGCTGCGGATTTCGAGGACTTCGCGGTCGATGAAGTAAGCGGCTTTGGTGCGGTCCGCGGAAACGATGAGGCCGCCTTCGTAGCCGTCGAGCGTGGCGAGTTCTTTGTCGGAATCGTTGAGAACGTCGAGATATTGCAGGCGGGGCGGGCCTGAGAAGGAATGGTCCTGCTCGACGGCGATGGCGAAGTTCATTCCGGGGAGCCAGGCGACATCGCGAAACGTACGGCCTTCGTAGGGAGAAGGGAACGAGCCGGACGAGAGGCGCGTGGTTTTGATGGAGTAGAGCGGAAGCGTGCTCACAGCGTTGACGAGATAGGCGATGGTGTTGTTATCGGGAAGAAAAGTGGCGTTGGCGGCGCCGCGAAGAAAGTTGTCGCCTTTGTTGATGCGCGCTTCGCGGCCGGAGTCATCGAAGAGGAGCGTTTCGACAGAGTTGGTCGCGTTGCCGGTGTCGGCGTCTTCAACGGTGGTGGTGAGAAGCTGGACGGCGACATAGTGGCCGTTGGGCGACCAGCGAATGGAATCGGTCAGGTAGCTGAGAAGCTGAGTGCCGCGCGTGTATTTTTGGCCTTCGAGGATGCGGCGACGTTTGCCATGTGCTTCCTGGATCCAGATGTCGTCGTGCTCGAGGTCGTACTTTTTGGTTTTGAAGTTGTGATAGACGGAAAAAGCGATGCCGCCGTCGGGGGAAAAAGAGAAGGCAGTGATTTCATCGTCGATGGAGGAGAGGGGTTTGTCAAGATTTTGAGCACGAGTTTGTGTGGGTATCGAGCAGCAGCCCAAGACCGCGCACAACAACGCGCAGAATCTGCGGAGCCAGCGGAAACCGCTGCGGGAAAAGGGGCAAGTCATGGTTTCGCGGGCGCCTTTGACGGAGGCTGCGGACCGGGATGCGGACCGGTGAAGTCAGAGCAGCAAGGTTTTTGGACGGGAGTGAATTCCATGAATTCGACGCGCGTGTCGTCGGGATCGTAGAGATTCAGTTGCCATTTGCCGTCGCGGCCGATTTGAGGTTCTTCGGTGAGCTTGACGCCAGCGTCCTGCAGATTCTTCTGCGTGGCGTGAATATCGGCGACGCCGATGGCGATGTGATTCATGATTCCCCGAAGTTTTTGGTCGGCATCCGGCTCGACATTGACCATGAATTCGAGCCAGTCCGTGCCGTCCGGGACCTGCATGGAGACCCAGTCGGTTTGGTTGTCCTTCATCCCGCCGTGCCAGTAGGGGCGGAAGCCGAGAATGTCTTTGTAAAAGTGCTCAGTGGCGGCTCGCTCGTGGACGATGAAGCCGGCGTGGATGAGATGGAGGGTGTTTGAGGGCGCCAAGGTGGGAGTGGGGGCCAATAGAACTTGGCTGGGCCTGCCGACGAAGGTAATGCGGTGGCCTTCTGGGTCGCTGACCGATAAGGACGAATAGACCTTCGTGACCGCGTCAATATGGAGAACGGGTGTCTTCGTGGACGTCACTTTGATTTTCTGAGCATTGAAGTATTTCAGAAGTTCCTCTAAATCGTCCACGGCAAAACTGACTTCGGAGATCAGATTTGTTGGCGCTGGTTCAGGAGAGCGGGCGATCGAGAGCCTCTGATATTCGTTGAGAAGTAGGGTGAGTGCCGAACGGGGCGCCTCCTCACACCAGAGGCACGCGCCACCGGGATTCAAGGTTTTCGAGTAGAAGTCGCGGGCGCTCGCTATGTTAGTCGAGTACAGGTGAACGGCGGCAATGCCGAGAATGCGTGGACGGGACGGCGGGGTTGGAGCTGCACTGAGGAAGATGACGCCGAGAAGCGTAGCGAGGAAAAAGCGGATCCCTCGCTGCGCTCGGGATGACAACGTGAGGGCTTTTTGTCGCAATTGTTTAGCCATTGGGAGTTTCGCGAGCCGCTTTCGATTTTAGCTTACGAATTTCGTCGAGGCGAACGCGGAGGCGCTGCTCGAAGCCCTGGTCGGCGGGGTGGTAGTAGCTGCGGCCAGCGAGGTTGTCCGGAAGGCAGGGCATGTCGGTGACTTTTTCCTCGAAATTGTGGGCGTATTTGTAGCCGGCGCCGTACCCGAGATTTTTCATAAGGCCGGTGGGAGCGTTGCGCAGATGCAGCGGGACGGGATCGGCTTCGGTTTTGTGCACGTCTTCGGTGACCTCGATGTACGCGGTTTCGAGCGCGTTGGATTTGGGCGCGAGCGAAAGATAGACGGCGGCTTGCGCGAGCGCGAGATAGCCTTCGGGCGGGCCAATGAAATGGAACGCGTCTTTGGCGGCGATGGTGATGGCGAGGGCGCCGGGCTCGGCGAGGCCGACGTCTTCGCTAGCCATGCGCACCATGCGCCGGGCGATGTAGAGCGGATCTTCGCCGGATTCGATCATGCGAGCGAGCCAGTAGAGCGCGGCGTCGGGATCGGAGTTGCGCACGGATTTATGGAGCGCGGAGATGAGGTTGAAATGCTCTTCGCCGGCTTTGTCGTAACGAAGGAGTTTGCGCTGAAGAATGTCTTCGAGAAGTTCGGGCGTGATGACGCGGGGGGCATTTTCCTTGGGACGCGTGCTTTTGACGGCGAGTTCGAGGGTGTTGTAGGCGGCGCGAGCGTCACCGTTCGCGAAAGAAGCGACGCGAAAGAGAATGTCGTCGGAGGCTTCGATGAGTTCGTTGCCGAGACCGCGGTCTTTTTCGGTCAGGGCGCGGCGAAGCAGCTCGACGATTTGCGGAGTCGCGAGCGGTTCGAGGACGTAGACCTTGGTGCGGGAGAGGAGCGGGGAGATGACTTCGAAGGAAGGATTCTCGGTAGTCGCGCCGATGAAAGTGATGTGGCCCGCTTCGACGTGGGGGAGGAAGGCGTCTTGCTGGGCTTTGTTGAAGCGGTGGACTTCGTCAACGAAGACGATGGTGCGATAGCCGGAGCGTGCTTTGTATTCGGCGGCGGCCATAACGTCTTTGATTTCCTTGATACCAGCGAGGACGGCGCTGAAGGAAACGAATTCCGCGTGAGTGATACGGGCGATGACGCGCGCGAGAGTGGTCTTGCCGCAGCCGGGCGGTCCCCAGAAAAGCATCGAGCCGATGTTGTCGGATTCGATTTGCAGGCGAAGCGGCTTGCTTGGTCCGAGAAGTTTTTCCTGGCCGATGAATTCGTCGAGCGTGCGCGGGCGCATGCGCTCGGCGAGCGGCTGGTTCGCGGCGGGGACGTCGGTGTCCGCGGTAGAGGCGGGCAATTTGGAGAAGAGGCTCACGATTTTCCTGGAGGACGCGAAGCGCCTGAAGGTTGGATGTTGGATGCGGAAACCGAGTTGCGCTGGCGGGCAGCTTCGTAAAAGACGACCGCGGCGGCGGCGGCGGCGTTGAGGGACTCAACGCCGGTGGCCATGGGAATGTGAATGCGTGCGTCGGCGCTGCGCTCGATTTCTTCAGGGAGGCCGGCGCCTTCGTTGCCGACGAGAAGCGCGATGGGTTGGCACCAATCGACTTGCCAGGGGGCCAGCAGGGGCTGGCCACCGTCTTCCGATGTTCGCGCGCTGGAAGCCAGCGTGCGGATTCCCGCGATTTTGAATTGTGTGAGGAGAATCGGGAGGGACATTCCGGCGAGGATGGGGAGATGGAGAGCCGCGCCGGCCGAGGCGCGCAGCGCCTTCGGCGAATACGGGCTGGCGGTGCCGCTGACCCCGGAGGCGGCAGTGGCGGCACCTGTCGCGCCAAAAGCGGCGGCCGTTCGCAGAATCGTTCCGACGTTACCGGGATCCTGGACGCCCGCGAGAACGACGAGGAGAGAAGCGCACGCGGAGCCGGCACTGTTCACAAGATCGTCGAAAGAATTTTCGCGAGGTTTCACTAGAGCAGCGACGCCTTGCGGATGTTCCGTATCGGCGAGGCCCTCGAAGAGGCGGTCTGTGGTGTGCAAAGTGGGAAAGGCCATTTCGGGGCGGTCGATGAGTGGCGCGAGGCGTTCGTGGTGGCGCTGGCCCGATTCGCTGAAGAGCACGGCTTGGATTGGACAGCCGGAACGCAGCGCTTCTTCGACGAGCCGCATGCCTTCAACTCCCACGAAGCCGCTTTCTGTGGGCAAACCGCCACGGAGCGCCATGCGAAACTCCTTGAGCCAGCGATTGTCGCGGCTCGTGAGGACCGCAGAATCGCCAGGACCACGAATATTCCGCGTGGATTTACCAGGCGTTGCCATAGCTTGGAGGTTAGCAAATTTGGGGCTTGAGGCGCTAAAATCTCGTGCAAATGTCAGATTCTCCACATGCGCAGATCGGTGAGCTTGACGCGAGGGCGGAGCTGAGTGGGTACTTAATATTTGGAAGTCTTTTCCTTGCTCTGACGCTTTTCGGCCTTTATGTGGCTATTCGCACTCCAAGTCACGACTGGAATTTCGTGTATATTCCGGCAGGGGTCGGGATTTTTCTGCTGCTTTGGCTGCGTTCCATTAGGCTTAGAGTTGCGAATGGCGAGCTTTCATACAAAGTGTTTCTTTGGACCCGCAGAATCAATCTCTCCGATATCGAAAAAGCGGAAGCGCGCTTGATTGGGACAGGTAAGGGCCCATATAGAGCCTTAATCATTTATCCTCGGGCGGAGAAGTTGCAGAAACCAGTGCGTGTGAATATCAAGGTCTTCTCTCGGGAAGATCTGTGCCAGCTTTTTGACCTTCTTGGTCCCAAACTCCAAGGGCCACGTCGCATCGGAGTCTCTACCGACGAGAGCGTCTAGCTTGCCCTCAGAATTTATTCAGACTCGGTAAGAGGGAGGGCGGATGCCTTTGTCGCGTAGGTAGATTTCGGCTTGGCCCCGATGATGCGCCACGTGGACGTACATGGCCAGGAGGACTTCGCGGCCTGAAAGATGACCGTCAGGAGAATCGTGGGCGGCGCTGAGTTGCGCGTCAGTAAGGTTCGCGATGATGCTGGTGCAATACTCGAAAGAATCGGATAAGAATTTGACGACGGCGTCTTTTTCCTTCGGCAAAGGTAGAGCCGGCGTTTGAGTATCCTTCAGGCCGGCACAGAATTGATAATTCGTGATGGCGATGTGTGACATCAGTTGGCCGAAGTCCATGGAGTCAGGGTGAGGGCGGAAACCGTACTCGTCCCGCGGCATGGCCTCGGCCACAGCGACCGAGAGAGCGCTCAGAGCGCCAAAGTGGTTGGCATATTCACCGGCGGTGTTAGAGGGAGCTGGAGCGGCGATTACGGGTAGGAGAGGAAACGAAATCAGCACGGCAAAAGCTAATAAGCCACGCGAATGCATGAGTCCTCCCGAGAAATGCCTCGCATTAGAACCTGCGTGAAAAGATGCAGCCGAGTCTAGAATAAAGAGAACCACCACGGCACACACTGTTGGACTCCAAAGAGTTTGTTTCGATAGCAGGTTGGGCAAGCACCTGTCCTAGGACGGATTTTGCAACTCCCCGGGGGCGCCGGAGCTGAATAGTTTGAGCGCAGGCTGATATTGCGCCGATTGCAAAGGGTGTGGTAGCGTCGGCGAAATACGGGCAGCGCGAAGGGAGCGCTGCAGGATGGCAGTACGTCTTCGCCAAAGGCCAAACCATTGCCGGCTGAACTGCTGCGCGTCAATCCAATCAACCCGGAAACCGAAGCGCTGCGGTATGCGGCGGACTTTCTCTCGCGCGGAAGTGTGATCGCGATTCCCACGGACACGTTCTATGGATTGGCGGCGGACCCGTTCAATCTGGCCGCGGTGGAAGAAATCTATCGCGTAAAAGGGCGGCCAGACCAGCGGGCGCTGCCGATCCTCGTGAATTCCATCGACCAGGCCATAGCGCTTTCGCGCGGAACGCCGGGAAGTTTCATGCGGCTGGCGCAGAAGTTCTGGCCGGGCGCACTGACACTGGTGGTGAACGCGTCACACAGGATTCCACTGAAGGTCACAGCTGGGACGGGCCGAGTGGCACTGCGCTGGCCGCGGAGCGAGGTGGTGCGCGGCTTGATCGAGCAGTTCGAAGGGCCGGTGACGGGCACGAGTGCGAACATTTCGGGGTTTTCGTCTTGCGCGAGCGCGGCCCAAGTGATGAAGCAACTCGGCTCGCGGCTGCCGTTGGTGCTGGATGCGGGAGAGACGGGAGCGACGCTGCCGTCCACGATCGTGGAGTTGAATGGCGATGCGTGGAAGATCGGGCGCGAGGGCGCGATTCCGGTGCAAGACATTGAGAAAGCAATGAAATAACAATCCCCAAGATTTAGGTATGTCTCACAACTATCCTTCGAGTTGTGAAAAGATGCTGTGGCCTTTCGCGGCGAATGGATGTGCAATAGAGCACATCTTGTGAGCCAAGGTCTCTCCGTTCACGATTTGTTTGGCCTTGATTCTTGTTATCCCCTGCTCCGCTGAAGCAACGCCTACGACAGCGGCACAACAAACACCAGTCGCGATCGCTGATTCGGCCGAAGGACTGCAATCTCAGATCGAAGCGATCTTGAGGGCGGCAAGGATTCAAAGGGATACGATGGCTTGATCGACGTCCTCAGGGTTCCCGAGAGTGCGAATTGGTTCTCCGCTACATTTGGGGAGGACGCCGGTGGGTGCCTCGCCACTAACTATGAAAAATCGTGGGCAGCTTACCGAGACCAAGTCTTCCGAATGTTTCAGGAGACTGGAAAGCTTCGGCCAAAACGTGTCTTCGTAAAGCAGTTCTCGTCCGCCTCTTTGCCCCAAGACGGCTTTCTTCAAGCCGTAATGAAGAACGTCAAAGGCTCGGGCGTCTTCTACACCGCAGTCACCAGAAAGGGCAGTGAAGACGCTGTTCTTCCCAGTGTTTATGTATATGCGCAAGGCGCCTTTAGGATTCTGAACTGGGGAGCGTTTTATGGGCTCCCGGGTGTGAAACCCATTCGTATACGCGTGGGGACGTCGGTGGCCAAGCGTCAGCTTCTTTACCAAGTAAACCCAACGATGAACGAAGACGCCCGCAAACAGCATGCGCCAGGAACTGTTGTACTTCACATGGTTATCGACAGTGACGGCAATATTTCGCAACTTCAACCGGTAAGCGGGCCGGAATTGCTGGTGCCAGGGGCCTTGGACGCGGTACGGCAATGGCGCTTCAGACCATTGCTGCTCAACGGAGATCCCGTTGAGGTAGATACCACGGTCGAGATTATATTCTCACTGGACCAGTAGAAGATGCTTATTTGCCGCATATCCGCAGAGAACTCAGGAGGCTGCAATCGCCGCGAAATGAGAGATTTGGGAGCGTCTTAGCGCGGTGGGGCATTGGACATTTTTCCGAGGATGGCAGGGCCGCGCGCACCTGTGGCGGAAGGGAGATTGGCCGGCCTTTGGTGAAATGTTTCGTAAGCGAGAAGGGCGAAGGCGAAGGCTTCTTTAGCTTCTTCGGGAACGCCGAATTGTGAGGATGACAGCACTTCGATGCCCGGAACGGCGGCAGAGAGTTGGGCGAGGATAAGCGGATTGCGGGCGCCGCCGCCGGAGATGATAAGTTGACGGATTTTGTGCTTGCGAAGGACGAAGCGGTGAAGCGCATCCACGACAGAAAGAGAAGTGAAGATGGTGGCTGCGCGGATGAGATCGGCGGGCTTGGCGTGATGCTTGCGGCCTAGGCGGATGATCTTTTCGATGTAAGCGCGACCGTAGTATTCGCGGCCAGTGGATTTGGGCGGCGTGAGTCTTAAGTAAGGATCTTTCATCAATTCATTGAGAAGCGCGGGATTCGCGCGGCCGGATTGCGCGAGGCGCGCGTCTTTGTCAAAGCGCTCGCGGCCACGAGTGAAATGCTGGACGAGGGCGTCGACGAGCATGTTGGCGGGACCCGTATCGAAGGCCAAAACTTGAGAAGGTTTCGCGTTGGCTGGAATGACAGTGATGTTGGCGATGCCACCGAGATTGAGCGAGACGCGACCGATTGTGAGATTGCGGTAGAGAAGGTAGTCGACGTAAGGAACGAGCGGAGCGCCTTGGCCGCCGAGGGCCATATCAGCGGGACGAAAGTCGGAGACGGTAGCCACGCCTGTCCGTGCTGCGATGACGGAGCCTTCGCCAAGCTGAAGAGTGGAGGCAGTGGGACGGCCGAAGTAATTAACAGGCTGGCCTTGATGAAAAATCGTTTGGCCGTGGTTGCCAATGAGGTCGATGCGCTCCGGAGCCACTCTGAACTCTTTGCAGGCCGCAAAGACAGCGTCGGCATAGATTTGTCCGAGACGGAAGTTCAGTTGGCTGAGTTCCCCGGCAGGGATGGGTTGCTGCTCAGCGACGCGCAGGATTTCTTTGCGCAGTGTAGCTGGAAAATCAAAAGAAGTATGACCTAGTAGTTTTGCGTTCAAATGCGGCGGCGCGCCGGAGATGCGAGCGAGAGCAACGTCAATTCCGTCGGCAGAAGTGCCAGACATGAGGCCGAGGACAAGGAGCGGCTTCGAAGTCATCGCATGAAGAGTTTTAACACAGAGAGCGCGGAGGACACGGAGAAATCATGAAATCTGTTTCTTCAATTCGGCGAGGAGGTTGAGGGCGTCGAGAGGTTTCAATCGGTCGAGGTCGGCGTCGCGGAGTTTGTCGAGCACGGCACGGTCGAGCGGGGTGAAAAGGATTTGCTGATGCCCGTTGCTGCCGGTGCCTTCGTCGGTAGCACCAGGAGATAGGGTCTCGCTAAGTTCGCGTTCGCTTTGTTCGTGGCGCTTGAGAACTTCGCGAGCGCGCTCAATCACAGAACGCGGGAGGCCGGCGAGGCGTGCAACCTCGATACCGTAGCTTTTGTCGGCGCTGCCGGGCTCGACGCGGCGCAAAAAAATAATCTCGCTGGGCGTTTCTTTGACCGAAACATGAACGTTCTTCACGCCGGAAAGAAGATCGGCGAGTTCCGTGAGTTCGTGATAATGCGTGGCGAAGAGAGTACGCGCACGTGTGTGCTTCTGGAGATGCTCAACCACAGCCCACGCAATCGAGAGACCGTCAAACGTGGCGGTACCACGGCCGACTTCGTCGAGCAGCACGAGGCTTGACGAAGTCGCGTAATTGAGGATGGCGGCAACTTCGCTCATTTCGACAAGAAAAGTGGAGCGGCCGCGGGCGAGATTGTCGCTCGCGCCGATGCGCGTGAAAATGCGGTCGGTGATGGGAAGCTTCGCCTGGCGCGCAGGAACGAACGAGCCCATCTGGGCCATAAGAATAATCAGCGCAGCCTGGCGAAGATAGGTGGATTTGCCGCCCATGTTCGGGCCGGTGATGAGAAGCAGTTGCTGTCGGCCCGGCTCGAAGCAGAGATCGTTGGGAACAAAGCGCTCGCCGCGCTGGCGCAGAAGCTCCTCGATGACGGGATGCCGGCCGCCGATGATGAGCAGTTCGCCGGTGGAGTTGAATTCGGGACACGTGTACCCGCGGTCGGCCGCAAGTTTGCCGAAAGCGGTCAGAACGTCAAGCTGAGCAACAGCAGAGGCCGTGCGGCGCAATCGAGCGGCTTTGGTGGCGACAAAGGAGCGCACGTCAATGAAGAGCTGGCGCTCGATTTCGAGAATGCGTTCATCCGCGGCGAGGATTTTGCGCTCGTACTCCTTTAGCTCAGGCGAAGTATAGCGCTCCGCGTTGACGAGTGTCTGCTTGCGCTCGTAATCCGCCGGCGCAAGCGGCAAGTTGGGTTTGGAGATTTCGATGTAATAGCCGAACACCTGATTGAAGCGAATCTTGAGCGAGCCGATGCCGGTGCGCTTACGCTCGCGCTCTTCCATCGCGGCAATAATTTGTTTGCTGTCTTTACTGAGGTTACGCAGCTCGTCAAGTTCGCCGTGATAACCCGCGCGAATGATGCCCGGCTCGGTGGCGAGGGCGGGAGGATCCTCAGAAATGGCGCGCTCCAGCCGGTCGCGGACGTCCGCGAGCTCGTCGATTTCGTCGTGGAGGCGGCGAAGGAGTTCGCTACCGCCCACAGGCGGAGGCGTGACAAAATTCTTTAGCACCGGAAGCTGGCGGAGCGATTTGCGCAGGGCCACGAGTTCGCGCGGCGCCGCAAGACCTAAAGTGATGCGGCTGGTGAGGCGTTCGAGATCGAGGATCCCGCGCAGCTCTTTGCGAATTTCACCGCGCACAACCGTTTGCTGCAACAAGTGAGTCACGGCGGCGAGCCGCCCTTCGATCGCATCGCGGTCAATCAAGGGGCGAAGGAGCCACGAACGCAGCAGCCGCGCGCCCATTCCGGTGACCGTGACGTCGAGCGCTGCAACAAGCGTTGTAGGGCCCGGGGAGCGGCCGGCCTCTTCGGAAAAAATAGGCGTGAGCAGCTCGAGATTGCGCACGGAAACAGGATCCAGAACAAGCGTGTGGTGATGTTCGTAGTAGCGCACGCGGTCGAGATGGCCAAGGGCTTCGACGCTGGGTGCGTCGGCTTTTTCACGGGCTTCGCCAGAGCGATCACCGCGCGCCGCATTTTCACGCAGGTAATGAATGATCGCGCCGGCAGCGGAAAGCGCCTGCGAATGATCGTCAAGGCCAAAGCCGGTAAGTTCCGCCACACCGAATTGTTCGCGAAGGATGCGCTCGCCGTAATCGCGCTGAAAGGTCCAGTCTTCCATGCGAGACTCGATGCCGCCCGCGCCTTCGAGAAGCGAGGTCTTGGCGGTTTCGAAAAGCTGCTGCGGGCGGGGTAGCAAAGTTTCGCGCGGGCGAAGTAGCTGGAGTTCATCGCGCAAGGCTTCCTCGGCGCGCGGACCGGAGAATTCGGTGGCTTGAAACTCGCCGGTGGATAGATCGACAAAAGCAAGACCGATGGGCGAGCCTGAAGGATGCGGCGCTACGGCAGCAAGAAAATTGTTCTCGCGGACGTCGAGAACGCTAAGATCGGTGGCTGTACCCGGCGTAATAACGCGCACAACCTCGCGCCGAACGAGTTTTTTGCCGGGGCCGGGCTGCTCCATCTGATCGCAAATAGCGATTTTGAAGCCGGCGCGAATCAATCTCGCGAGATATCCTTCCGCTGCGTGATAAGGAACGCCACACATCGGAATGGGTTGGCCTTTTTCGCGATTGCGAGAGGTCAGCGTGATTTGTAGCTCGCGCGAAGCGATCATCGCGTCTTCGTAAAAAAGTTCATAGAAATCGCCAAGGCGGAACAGCAGCAGCGCGTGCGGATAGCGTGTTTTGATCGTGTGGTACTGCTGCATCAAAGGTGTGGCTGGCTCGGACATTCGGAGGTTCTTAGTTTTTAGTTGTAAGGGCTTGTTTCAGAAAACGCAAATCGAATTCTTCGATGGCCTGTTGAAATGTTCCACGCCGAAAATCCACACGAAACCCCATGCGGCGACGATGCATTTTGCCAAGGGGATTCGCTGAGCGCAACCAATGCAATTCCTGATTGGGATCACGGGCGGATGCCAAGCTGAGTCAACAGAAAAGCGTAATCCAAAGCAATTTCGCGCAAATAATCATAGCGGCCGGAAGCACCCCCGTGCCCCGCGCCCATGTTGATCTTCAACAGCAAAAAATTCGAATCGGTTTTGAGCGTGCGCAATTTGGCCACATATTTGGCGGGCTCCCAGTACATGACTTGACTGTCGTTCAACGCTGTTTTCAGCAGCATCGCAGGATAGGCCTTCCGCGCAAGATTCGTGTAAGGACAATATTTCTTCATCATGAAGTAGTCATCCGCGATTTGCGGATTCCCCCATTCTTCGTATTCGCCGACCGTGAGCGGCAGCGAAGCATCGAGCATGGTGTTCAGGACGTCCACAAACGGCACTTGACTTATGACGACGTGAAACAGGTCAGGGCGCATATTCACGACCGCGCTCATTAGCAAGCCTCCCGCGCTGCCTCCTTGGATGGCGAGTTTTTCACTCGAAGTGTATCGGTCGGTGATCAGGTGTTCTGCGCACGCAATGAAGTCGGTAAACGTGTTTTGCTTTTGCTTCATGCGTCCTGCGTCGTGCCACGGCTTTCCTAGTTCGCCGCCGCCGCGAACGTGCGCGATGGCGAAGATCACACCGCGATTCAACAAGCTCAGCCGATTCGAATTGAAGTTGACCGGCATGGAGATACCGTAGCTCCCATAAGCGTAGAGCAGCAGCGGAGAAGTTCCGTCGCGCGGAGTATCGCGCCGGTAGACAATCGAAATCGGAACGCTCATGCGGTCGGTGGCCATGGCGTGCAACCGCTCACTTACGTATTGCGATTGATCATAGCCGCCGAGCACCGGCTGCTGCTTGCGAAGAACACGTTCGCGTGTGCGGACGTCGTAGTCAAAAACCGAGCGCGGAGTAACAAAGGATTCGTATTGAAACCGGACGTGAGCTGCGTCAAACTCGGGATTGTTGCCCAACGACGCGTTGTAAGCAGGTTCCGAGAATTCGATTCGATGCGAGGCAGCCAGTAAACGTCCGCCGGGCACCGCCAAATCCACGATGCGAAGATTAGGCAGCCCACCTTCCCGCTCGAACAACACTAGATGGCTCTTGAAAGCGGCGACGCCAGCCAGCATGACCTCCGGGCGATTCGGAACGACTTCCCGCCAGGAACCCCTCCCAGGATTGCGAACAGGAGCGGTAACAAGGCGGAACGTTCGGCCGCCAGAATTCGTGCGAATGAAGAATATTTCTTCGCCTATGGCAGCCACCGCGGCGGGATGGTGGTCCACGTAGTATTCGTGGTTGTCTTCGCGCTCCGTAATCAACTCAAATTGGCCAAACGGGGCGGCTGCCCGCAGAAAACGGACTTCGCTCGTGGTGTGGCTCGCTGCGGTGAGCAGCAGATGTCCGCCGCTTCGCGTGCGTCCGATTTCGACGTGAAAGCGTTCGTCGGTTTCTTCATACAGCAAAGGGTCAGGATCCGTTGAGCCAACAACATGCCGGTAGAGCCGGTACGAGCGCTTGGTCGTCTCGTCTTCGACGGTATAGAAAACCGTTTTATTGTCGGCAGCCCAGGCAATGCTGGTGACGCGTTCCATGCGCTCGGGGAGCAATTCGCCGCCACGCAAGTCCCTCACAGAAAGCGTATATTGCCGAAAGCCTGTAGTGTCCGTCGAATACGCGAGCGACTGGTTATCGTCGCTGACCTCGAACGCGTCCAGCCCCAGATAGCTGTGCCCTTCGGCGAGCTTGTTTAGGTCAAGGAGCAGTTCCTCGGGCGCACCTTCTTCGTCTCGCCTCCGGTAATGATAGGGATACTGCTTGCCCTCTTCCGTGCGAGTGAAATACAAATACCCGCGCAAGCGATAAGGCACCGACAAATCAGTTTGCTGGATTCGACCAAGCATTTCCTTATATAACTTCTCTTGAAAACCCTTGGTCGGCTTCAGGACATCATCGGCGTAGGCGTTTTCGGCTTCTAAATAAGCAACCACCTCCGGGGACTCTTTGTGGCGAAGCCAGTCATAGTGATCCACGCGCCGGTCACCGTGCAAGATCTGCTCCACAGGTTCGCGCCGAGCCAGCGGCGCGGCGGGTACCGAATCGGGTGCGGTTTCCTCGGAAACCGCTGGCGATAGCTTCTCAGATTCAGGTTTCACAGGTTTCTTTTGGTTCCAAAGGGCTGGATAGCGGCTCTCAAGTGTTCCTATGGGGCGGAGAGTCGCTCACAGAATGGCGCAAATGCCTTCGTTCGTTATACTAGCGGAAGTCGAACGCAGGCGAAAGTAAGCCCCAAAAGAACAGGAATTGGCGTGGCGCACGAAAGGGAAATCAAACTCAAGATCGAAGACGTCGGGAGCTTCCAGCGCCTTCTGAAAAAGCTCGGCGCAAGGCCCGTTGGCGATGGCTCGGGACGGGTGTACGAGGAAAACGTCATCTTCGACACGCCCCAAGGGGGCCTCGCGAAGCACGGCCAACTCCTCAGAATTCGCACGGAGACCCCCGAGGGCCGCGGAAACTCCAAAAAGTCCAAATCGAAGCCGCGAGTCGTTCTGACTTTCAAGCGTCCCGTCGCGCGGCCCGCCGGATCGGATGCCCAGCCTCCAACCGATGGCGCTCACAAAGTGCGCGAAGAGATCGAGATGGAGGTCACAGATGCCGCCACTCTGACAACCATCTTTGAAGGTCTAGGAATGAGCGGCTGGTTCCGTTATGAGAAGTTCCGTACCACTTTTCGGCTTCCTGCAACCAAAGCCTGGGCGCGTGGACTCCTCATTGAGCTGGACGAAACTCCCATCGGAACGTTTGTCGAACTCGAAGGCCCAGCCCCTGCCATCGACCGCGGAGCGGCGGAGCTGGGTTATTCCAAGCGCGACTATGTTTTGAAGAACTACCTCACGCTTTACGTCGAAGAGTGCCGCCGCAAAGGCGAGCAGCCCGTGCATATGCTTTTTCGCACTGGGGATCCACGCAGCCGGTAACTCCAGTGAAAAAATTGCTTAGAGCGTCATTCTGTTCTTGACATTACGATACTCGCAGCTTATCAATGCGTTGGGGACCAAAGAATGGTCACAAAGATGCACGGATCCTCTCGATGAGCGCGAGCAACGAACTCGAGCCTGGCCCTAAAACCTGCGGAGCGCATTCTGCTCTAGACTTGGCTCGCGGGCTGGGTACGCCGATGGAGTCGCTCAAGGTTCAGGCAAAGGCGCGACGAGTCGGGCGGGGAGGGTTCCCTGGCGGCTGAAGGTAAGTCCATTTGCGTCAAGTACTTGCCCGCCGCCGAGGTTCTTCGGTGCGCGGGTTTTTTGTTGTCCTAAGGGCCCCCGACCGGCGTGACGCGCAAGGGGTTTGCGCTTCGATGTGCACGAAAGCAGGAGGTGGTACCCGATGGAGCTATACGCTACAGAGTTGTTCGGCGTGAAGACCTACGACTCGCAAGGGAACTACGTGGGGCGCGTCCGCGAGTTTTTCATCGAGCCCGCCGAAGCGCCCAATCGCATCTCGCACTTTTTGCTGTCGCGCGGCCGCTTTCAACCGCTGGTAGCCAAGCACAATCAAATTGCGTCCCTATCCGACAACAAGGTCCAGCTCAACGTTGGGGAGAAGGCCCTGGAAATCTACGAGCCCAACGAGTCCTGGTTGGCCGTCCGAAAAGACCTTCTCGACCAGCAAATCATCGACACTCGCGGGCGAAAAGTGGTTCGCGTGAACGACCTGGACCTGGCCGAGCAGCGTTCGAATGGCAATGTCGAGTTGCGCTTAACCCAGGTGGACGTAGGGCTTCCCGGAGCGGTGCGGCGTCTTCTGCAAGGAGTAGTTCCTTCCGGCGTGGTTCGCAGGCTGCAGAACCAGCTTCCGCCCAGCACCATTCGCTGGGAATTTGTGAACCTGATCGAGCCGGACCCACTCCGGCGCGTCAAGCTGCGTATTACCCACGAAAAGCTGGAAGACCTGCATCCAGCCGACTTGGCCGATATCATGGAAGACCTCTCAGCCACCGAGAGGCAGAGCATCATCGCGTCTTTAGACGAGGAGACCGCCGCAGCCGTCCTCGGCGAATTGGACGCGAGACTGACGACCCAGATCGTCGAAGACCTGGATCCGGAAAAGGCCGCAGACATTCTCGAGGAAATGGCCCCAGACGCGGCCGCCGACGTGTTGGCAGACCTGTCCAAGGAGACTTCCGAGGAACTCCTGGAAGAGATGCCTGGAAGGGAAGCAAACGAGGTCCGAGAATTGCTCCATTTTGACCCGGCTACCGCGGGCGGAATGATGAATTCGGACTTTGTGTTTGTCAGCGAGTCCGCGACGCGCGACGAAGTACTCGAGTGGCTTCGCAAGCAGGACCAGAATTTCGACCAACTTGATACCGTCGTTTTGCTGGATGACAAGGCAGAATACTCCGGCGCGGTTCCGGTTGTCCGAATGCTCCTGGCCGCGCCAGATGAACGCCTGGGTTCGCTGAAGATGGAGCCTCAGGTCAGCCTTCCCCCGGAAGCGCATGAAAGGGAAGTGTTTCAGTTGTTTGACAAATACAACCTGCGAATGTTGACCGTAGTGGACAAGAAAAACCGGCCAATTGGGGCAATCACCGTGGACGACGTCGTTTCGCATCTGTTGAAGTAGAAAAAGTAGAACGGAAGCCGCGAGCAACGCGAATGCTGACTCGAGAGACATTAAACGGCCGTTTGGCGATCTGGGCCGGCCGATTTGACCACGTGCGATCCGCAACGCGCACTTTTCGCAAGCGCATCGCGCTATTCTTCGCCATCGTGGGACCTGGCCTCATCGTCTCAAACGTGGACAACGACGCAGGTGGGATCTATACCTACGCCCAATCCGGAGCGCAATTCGGAAACACGGTTCTCTGGTCGCTCATTCCCATGACCATCGCTCTCTACGTTTCCCTCGAAATGTGCTCGCGGCTCGGTGCTTACACGGGCAAGGGACTGTCGGACCTCATTCGCGAGGAGTTTGGCTTCCGAGTCACGTTCTTTCTTATGGCTGCCGTGCTCCTGGTGAATCTCGGAAACGTCATGGCCGAGTTCACCGGAGTTTTCTGGGCCACCGATGTTTTCGGGATCAGCAAATTTGTTTCGGTACCGATGGCCGCACTTTTGGTATGGGTGCTGGTGGTTCATGGATCCGCAAAATGGGTCGAGCGGATTTTCCTCACCATTTGCATGGTCTATTTCTCTTATGTCGTTTCCGCGGTCTTGGCGAAACCAGACTGGCTCATCGCGCTATTGCATCTCCTGCCACCGCATTTGGTTCGCTACATACCTACTATCAAGCCTTTCGTGCAAGTGCCGGAATTCAACGCGGATTACGCCATCATTTTGGCAGGCCTGGTAGGTACGACCATTGCTCCCTGGCAGCATTTTTATTTGCAAGCCGCCGTTGTCGAGAAGCGCGTGGGTCCACGCCAGTATTCGCATACTCGCAATGACGTGCTCGTCGGAAGCATCAGTTGCATGGTAATCGTATTTTTCATCATGGTTTGCACCGCGGCTACTTTGTACGTGCATGGGATTCACTATGTGGACAACGCGGGAACCGCGGCGCTCGCGCTCCAGCCCTTGGCGGGAAGGTGGGCCAGCGGGCTTTTTGCCATCGGCCTGCTCAACGCTTCGATCTTCGCCGCCTCGATCCTGCCGCTCTCCACGTCCTATGTGATTTGCGAAGCGTTGGGCTTCGAATCCGGGATCGACCGCAAATTTGGGGAGGCAAAAATATTCTACAGTTTGTACACCGCGCTTATCGTACTTGGCGCGGGGCTGGTGCTGTTCCTTGGCGCGCACGCAAAAGCCATCCTATTATGGTCGCAGGTGCTGAACGGGTTTCTTTTGCCCGTCGTCCTGATTTTCTTGCTGATTCTGGTTAACCGGCGAGATCTGATGGGCAACAAGGTCAATTCCCGGGGATTCAATTGGGTGGCTTGGATTTCCACCGTGGCGATGATTCTGCTTACGCTGGTGGTTGTCTATTCCTCGTTACACGAAATGCATCAATAGCTTCTTCGACGCGAAAGAAGATTTCCTTTTTGGGTCACCGGATGGATATTCCGTTGCATAGTCTTTGAGCCGTATGTTAACTTTGCGGCGTAAAGGGATTCACAATAAAAATCGTCTGCAGACAATTTCGTGTCGCAAACCATAGCTCATAAAACGCTGCACGGCCCTGCCCCGGAGTCTCTGGGGCCCGTCACTTCCGAAGAGGCCCGGCTTCTCGAGAAGCTCGATTTGACGCGCCTGCCCCGGCACGTCGCCGTCATCATGGACGGAAACGGCCGCTGGGCGCAGAAACGGCACCTGCCCCGAATCGCGGGGCACCGCCAGGGCACGCAATCGGCCCGCACCACCATCGAAACTTGCGCGCGATTGAAGATTGAAGCGCTGACCCTGTATGCGTTCTCCGTGGAAAACTGGCGCCGACCTAAAACCGAAATCGACTTCCTGATGCAGCTCTTGCGCGAATATCTGAAAAAAGAAATGCCGCTGCTCCAAAAAAACGAAATTCGCATGCGCTTCCTCGGCCGGATTCATGAGCTGCCCGCCGCGGTGCAGAAGGATGTCCGCGAAGCCATGGAGAAAACGGCAGGGAACAAAGGCATGGTGCTTTGTGTCGCTCTGAATTATGGCGGGCGCGCGGAAATTGTGGACGCCATGAATGCTGTTCTCTTAGAGCAAAAGGGAAGCGCACCGCCATCACCAATCACCGAGGAACATTTGTCGCGCCATCTGTACACCGAAGGCCTGCCCGACCCCGACCTTTTGATTCGAACCAGCGGCGAGATGCGCGTCAGCAATTTCCTGCTCTGGCAAATTGCTTATGCCGAGATTTTCGTAACCGAAACGCTCTGGCCGGACTTCAACCGCGCCCGTCTGCTCGAAGCGCTTCTCGAATTTCAAAAGCGCGAGCGTCGCTACGGCGGCATTCGCGAAGGCCAACCCAACACAGAGCAGCCCGCCCGCGTCGCCGGCGAGTGATCTTGCCCCCATCGTATTCCTCTTCAAGCCCATG
>DATEGO010000037.1:0-9020 GCA_035280065.1 Candidatus Acidiferrum sp. | reverse complement strand
CTTTGCTGTTGTTGGTGCCCAAATCGGTAATTTTGCAGCTCGTTTGAGCGACTGCATGGCTGAAGCAAGCCAGAACAATCGTCGTAACCCACGGTATCCAGAAATTCCGCAACTGTCTTAGCGTATTCATATCTTCTCTCTTCCTCCGGTAAAGTCGTGTCGCCGAGTTGACTGGTCATTCACGTCGGCTCGGACAGTTCGTGTGCAATTGAGAGCAGAATTGGCTCACAACTTCACAAATTCCTGCTGAGCGACAACTGAGGAAGCATTTGGTGTTCCACGTTCACAACGATTACGCGACACAACAGGCCCAACATTTCAGAGGTCGAAAACGAGTGACGGACTAACAATGTCCTGAGTCGATCCTAAAACGGCTAGGGCGACTGTTTCTCCACCTTTTCATACACACACTGGCGAGAAATTACAAAATTCAAGATCATCAGCAGCAGGCAGCTGAATTGTGATTGATTTTCAGATGAATAACATACATACTGGTTGGTATGTTAAGTAGTCGAGGCAAGAGGCGAAGATTGCGCGATCCGGAGCGCACGCGGGAACGCTTGCTGCAAGCGGGTTTTCGGGAGGTTTACAGATCGGGATTCCAAAGTGCCAGCATCGATACGATTCTGGCTGCCACCAATGTGACCAAGGGAGCGCTCTACTACCACTTCGACAGCAAGGAACATCTCGGACATGCCATCGTCGAGGAGATCGTCGCAAAACTCCCCCAGGACAACTGGTTGCGTCCTCTCGAGCGGGGCAAGAACCCTATCGATGCTTTGATCGGCATTGTCCAGGCGACATCAGTTCGGCCAGAAGATGTAAAGGGCGGTTGTCCCCTCGTCAATTTGGCGCAGGAGATGTCTCCTCTGGACGAACAATTCCGCAAGCGCTTGGAGACCATCTTCCATGCCTGGCAAGAAGGACTTGCCACAGCTTTGCGGAGGGGACAGTCTCAGGGAACGGTCCGCCGCGACTTGGTTCCAGAAGAGACTGCCGGCTTTCTGATGGCGATGTACGAAGGCTACGTCCTGTTAGCAAAGAATGCGCAGGATGCGAAGGTTTGGAATGTGGGAATCAGAAATATCGTGGGATGGCTGAGGTCTCTTCGCGCACCTCGTCAATCGCGTAGAGGCGGACGGCGGCGTTTGATGTCGAAGGGACGTGTTGTTAAGCAACGGCAGTGATTCTGAGGCAGGAGCGGTGATGAGATGCGGACGAGTTCAATCATGAGCGGCCGCGAGATTCAGGATCAGAAGGCCATAGCACCTGAGATGCTTGTTCAACAAGCTGCTAACGGTAACGCGGACGTTTCGGCCAGCCCGGTCGAGTTCTGTGAAGCTGCAGATACATCATTGCCTCCGCTAATCCGGGTTGATTCTGCAAACCTCATGCGAGTCTTGCGGCAGTTGGAGGATATAGTAAAACGACAGGCGCCACGGATTGCGATTAAGGCAAAGGGTAAAATCCTATTCTTGGATGTAGCCGAGATCGTGGCAGTGCAAGCTGAAGGTAACTACATTTCCCTAAGACACCGAACAAATCCGTGTTTGGCCCGGGAGTCCCTCTCGTCCATGGCGGAAAAGCTCAAACCCTACGGTTTTGTCCGCATCGCCCGGTCGGTCGTCGTGAATATTTCGGCGGTGGAGGAGATCCAACCTTTATCGACGGGAGAGTACAGGCTGCGTGTAAAAGGTGGGAAGGAATACTTGGCAACGCGTACATACAAAAACAACCTCAGGGATCTGGCTCAACTGTGGGTAGGCTCTTCGGGCCTGGAAGAATCGTGAACGGATTTGGTCTAGTCCAGGCTGGTTCCGGGACCAGGACGTCGGTGATGGCGGGTTGGCTGCGCTGTAGCCGAATCAACTCGAATCTGAATGGTAGGATCAGCAAATTCGGATGGTTGCGGCCCCCGCAACCAAAATCTCTTTTGTTTCAACACTTTCCGCGAACCCTGCAACCATCCAAATTGGTAGGTGTCGCCGCGACGCTAAGGCGGCCCGCAGTCGGTTCAACGTTTAACGACGGTATCTCCAGGTGTTTGATATTACCGAGTTGCCCGTCATCCGACCACGGTCGGATAACGGCAAGATATCTACCGCATGGCTTTGATATGACCACTTATGGGAGGGCCAGCACTGGCCCCCGACGTGGGAGCGGTGTCCGGGGTCAAGCACGATAAAAGAGCATCAATTAGACCCTTCGCGGCAAGTGGCCGATTCTCAGAGCCCCTCACTTTGAGCTAACTGCTCGATGTTCAAGTGCGGTCGCCAGATTCACAATACCGCGACGGATTTCGCGTGCGTCAAAAGCGGCGAAGCCAAGCAACAGGCCGTCGACATCCCTACGCTTTAGTGCAAAACGACTGAGAGCCATCGCCTCGATTCCCCTGTCCAACGCAGCTGCCTCCGCCTGCTGTGACGTCATGCCATTTCGAAGGAATGCGGCGGTGTTGAGGCCCGCTTGGATAGGTTGGAGCTCCAATAGTCCCTCAAGATATTTCCGCACACCATCCTGGAGGACAACCAATCTCTCCGCGTACAGGTCGCGCATCCGTCGAATATGACGTCTAAAGTGTCCCTCGACGATAAAGTCGCAGAGAATTGCTTGGTCCAGACCCGCAGGATGCAGGTCGACACCAAAGCGGAACGCCAGGAACGGGCCAATTAGGGTCGTCGGCAAAACCACATAGCCGATGCGCAACGAAGGAAACAAGACCTTGTTGAAGCTGCCTAGCAAGATCACAGACCCGCTTTGGTCCAACCCCTGGAGTGCGGGCACCGGTAGCCCTTCGAAGCGATACTCGCTGTCGTAGTCGTCTTCAATCAGGAAGGCGCCGGCTTCGCGCGCCCAAGCGAGAATGGCCAGGCGGCGTTCAAGAGGCATAGTCATACCCAACGGGAACTGGTGTGCCGGAGTCAGGTAGGCGGCCTTGGCCCGGCGGCACAAGTACTTCCCCTTCGAGATCGCGATGCCACGCTCATCCACCGGCACAGGAATGATCCTCGCTCCAACATTACGGAATGCAGCCGCCGCTCCAAAGTATCCAGGGTCTTCCAACCAAACAGCCTCGCCAGGCTTGATAAGGAAGCGAGCGAGAAGATCAAGCCCCTGCTGCGCCCCCGACACAATCACTATCTGGCCTGGAGAACAATTCACTCCACGCGACGAACCCAGGTACGCTGCAATCGCTTCACGTAGCGGTCCATATCCGCGCACGTCACCACCGGCCAAGAGCGAAGCGGAAACTCGGCGTAGTCTTCGCCCCGCGACACGCGCCCAAATCTCAACCGGGAATTCCGAGATCGCAGGTCCATAAGGACGGAATGGATGCGCGGGGCCCGTGTAGGCCCATCCAGGTACAGGTCCTGGGAGTCTCCTGACCTGCACTTGTGCCTTTTTCGTACCGAGAAGATGCTCGGGCAACCGCTCGTTGACCAGAGTGCCTGCCCCTACCCGGGCAACCAAATAACCTTCGGCCTGCAGCTGCTCAAATGCAGTCACCGCCGTTCCTCGCGAGACATTGTATTGATGCGCAAAATCCCGCGTCGCGGGAAGACGGCTCCCTGGGCGCAGTCGCCGGTCGAGAATAGCGCGGCGCAGTTCTTCATAGAGCCAACGAGTCAGCGTCGTATGCCGAGGTCGTTCGTTGAGCGCAAGTTCGAAGGAGCTGGCACGTTTGGGCATCGACTTTGAAACCTTACCAATGGTCCAAAGAATATTAACAATATGGCTCTGTTCATCATACCAAAGGAAATCGTATCTTGGGGTCATGAAAAATCGTCGAGAAATTATTGCGGCGGGATTTCCGAGTCTCGCTTTAGCTGCTACCCGTTCTTCTGCCGCGGTTAGCGTAGCGAGCATAAAAACTATATATAAGTGTGACCTGCCGCCAGTAAGCCTCGATAGCTGGGAGGCTACTGTGGTCGAACTTACATTTCCTCCGGGCATCATTTCGCCCAAGCATTTCCACCCAAGCTTCGTTCTGGGCTATGTCCTCGAGGGAAAATTCCGGTTCCAGATCGAAGGTGAGACAGAGAGAGAAATATCGACCGGCGAAGTCTTCTTCGCACCCCTGGGTGCCATTCACCTGCCTTCGGTCAGCTCGAGCGCAACCAAGCCAGCCCGGGTCCTCGCACTGGCGTTCGGTGAAAAGGGAAAAGAGTTAACAAAACGCTTATGAAAAATGAACGTATTTGCCAAATTGCCCGAGTGTTTTTGCGTCTGGCTCTGGGTATCACCTTTCTGGTCTCGATCGGCGACCGCTTTGGCTGGTTAGGTCCATACGGCGCCAAGAATGTATCGTGGGGCGATTGGTCTCACTTCGTGCAATACGTGGCTGTCCTTAACTGGTATGTTCCGAAAGGCCTGATGCCTGGTCTCGCTGTCTTGGAAACCACTATCGAGCTAGGGATAGGCTTTGCGCTCCTACTGGGAATTTATCAACGTGCGGTCGCCTGGAGCAGCGCCGCGTTACTCATGTCGTTTGCTCTCACCATGAGCATCGCCCTCGGGATCACAGCCCCTCTCAGCTATTCGGTGTTCACAGCAGCTGGCAGTGCACTACTGCTGGGCGCGGTGACAGTGCCATATGCACCTCGTGCTCCTGCTCCAGCAGGTTCAGAAGCCGATCTTGCGGGCTCCTAGTATGGATTCGGCATCCATCTTCCCGCGACAGGCAGCGTTTTGAATGAGTTGTCGGCAATCCAGAGAGCGATCGGCGGCGACCTAGGGCGCGCGTAACTTCTGGAACGCCCGTGATTTCGACCGCGATTGCTCTTGACTCTGGACTGCAGTCCACACTTTAGAATAGCCTTGAATAACCGAAGGGAGCAGGGTGGAGTCTAACGCTACAAGCTGCAAATCGCGTGACATCCTATCTAGCCGGTGGCGCGTTTTCATCCTGTATTGGTTTCCGGCCATTGCGATTGTCGTCGCCGGGGCTCCCGCCATCAGCAGCGGTTGGCGAACAGCCGTTTGGACTGTCGGGCTCGCGACGATGGGCATGGCGTGTATTGTGAACGCGCTCCGCTGCGGGCGCGTTCACTGTTACATCACCGGTCCCTTCTTCCTCGTGATGGCCCTCGTCGCGTTGTCGTATGGTCTCGGCATCCTGCATCTCGGCGGGAACGGTTGGAATCTGCTCGGCCTAATAACTTTGATCGGCGCCGTCGCCTTGTGGTACATGCCCGAGATGTTTTTGGGAAAATATCGGAAGACTCATGTGGAAGATGGCAACCAGCGCTGAATCATTCTTACCCGTTTGTGGGTGTCAGGAAGCGACCTGACCGGGTCTCTAGAATCCTCCGACCGCGACTGCTCCTATGCTTGGGTTCAGATGGGCCGTCGTGGAGTGCTTCCGGGTTTGCCCGTCATTCGGGAGCAATTCGTCATCAATGTGCAGCCATAATTCAGTTTTTCATCTCGGAATAAATAGTCTGCAATGCGTTTCGGGCTCCCTCGATGAAGCGGACTACGGGACGACCAGTGAACTCGGGTTCAGGTGGCGTTTCGGTCCAGATTTGGTCCGGCTTATAAACTGCGATGTAATCCCATACGACACTCGGGCGATCATGCTCTCCCATCGCATGGGAGAGAACTCGATTTGAGTCCCAATATTGCTTTGCTCGGCGATCATGAATGCGCTGCAAGGTGATGGTCGAAGGTGCGCTCAAGTCAGTTGCCAGCACCGGCTCCCAAATTACGAACACACGCAGCTGAGAGTCCGTTTGCGTTTCCAGTAGTGATTCGAGTGCGGAGGCCCCCCGCACGCAGACTGGTCAAGTGGGGGAAAGCAGCACCAAGATTCGGACGTTGGCCTTGCTGCCATTGAACTCGTCCTTGAGTTCACTTAGGTTCGTCGCATTTAGATCGGCAAGAGGTGTCTGGCCGTGCGGGGTCTGGTGTCCACCATAGAAGTAAAACAAGCCAACAAAAATCGCGAGAGCGGAAAGACCTAAACCAACACTCCTGCGGTTCATAGGAGCCTCTCTATGAGGTCGGCGAATGCTTGCGGAAGCAGAATCGAGATGACCACGATCAGGGCTGACAGCCATAACACAGCTTGGCTCAGAGCACTCGGTTTGCAGTTGCATTGGCTAGCGCGTCTGCTTTGATAAAACCCAATCGCGATGAAGACAACGGAAAGTCCCAGGAGGTATGGCCGAAGAGTACCGATGAAAGAAGACAGGAACCTAGCGGTCCCTGCTGTTCCGGCAGCCAGTACAAAGGGAAGGACGGGTAGACAACAGGTCGCCGCAGCCAGGACACTTCCGATAGCCGAAAGCCCAGCGGCTAGCGCTCCCTTCGAAGAGGATTTCCCGGCTGTGTTGATCGTTTCAGTATTCATGGATGCTTGGTTCCCCCTTTTGAGAGAACGAAAACCGTCGCCTGCAATGGACACTCGCACGCTCAAAGCTACGACGTAATACGCCTCGCATACGGCCATTCCTGTAGAAATGCGATGCCGACACCGACACAAACGAAGGGCCAAACCAAAGAAACGTTGAAGTGAGCTACGCGCAGCTCCGATAGCAGGAGCACGATCGCAGCGATGAAGAACAAGGGCCCGGTTATGCCGCAGTGAAAAGACCGATTCTTAATCCAGTTGGCACCGCAACCAATTGCCGTGGCGGAAAAAATGGCAGGCGCGGCGGACGCATGAAGAGGATGCCAATAAATTCCGATAAAACTGAGAATTCCCCATGCGAGCAAGGAGGCAGCGAACCAATAGCACATCGCTGACGGGGCGATACAGCAGACTTCTTTGTGTTCTGTCATAACATGGACCCTCCTATCTGATTCAGTCTGTCCTTGGCGGCCCGTGTGATGTCGCCCAGGCAGCATTTGCCGGAGGGATTGCGCACCTCGCAAGCGCAGCGGCCTGCCTCGACTTCTACTGCAATCCTCTTTGCCACGGTTGATCTGCCCGTGCTGCCTATTTCATCCCAAATGTCCTGGCGGGTGAAACCGAAGCAGTAACAGATGGGGAGTGGGTCCTCAGTCTCTTTAGCGCCGACCCGCACCATCAAGTCGCTACGGCGGAAGGAAGGTGCCTCCGGGTCTAAAGGGAAATACACCACTTCGCAGTCGGTCGAATCGCAGAAATAGTATTGTGTGTTAGGCATTCCCCGAGGGAGCTGACGCACGAGACTCTTCACTGTCAGCATGTCCACTTGTTTGGAACGTGTTCCGTTCACTGGGCACGCCATCACAACGGGCACGCTACCGGCCGCCCCATTAACAGAACAACAATCCGGCACACCGATCTCCTTTCCTGGTCCCGAGTCACTACGCATCCGTCGCAGCTTTCCTGTTAGAAGCACGTCGATTAGAGTCAACTCTCACTTTTGTCCCCCCTATCTTCCCTTGGTTTTTTCTCTCAAAATTGGGCAATGAGCGTTTCGCTTGCGCAGTTCTTTGTCGCAATTTCGTAAAGCCAACCGCAGCTCCTGCTCCAGGTGATGCAGATCAGCGAGTTTCCGCTGTACATCGGCCAGCTTCTCTTCCAGACGGTGCCGCACCGGCGCACACGGCTGAAGACGATTCCCTCGCAGCTTTAGGAGACCTCGAATCTCGCTGAGTTTGAATCCCAATCCCTGCACGCGGCGTATGAAGGCCAGCGTCTCGACGTCGTTTTCTCCGTATCGGCGAAAACCACCCGGCGTTCTCGGGGCGCGTGGCAATAAGGCGTTGCGCTCGTAAAACCGAATCGCGTCAACGCTGAGCCCGATTTTCTTTGCGACGATGCCAATTTGCATTGCCTTGACTCTCCTCTTTCAAGCTACACCCTGGAGTATAGTCCAGAGTCAACATATTTTCTGGCCGCTCGGCCTGCGCGGTCGGGGCGGACCGCCAAACGAAGTTTTTGGGAAGCGACAGCGCTGCTGCTGATTGCTTTGAAAATCGGCCGATGCAGGCAATGTAGTGTGGCGCGTTGCACGATTTTGAGACAACGATGCCAACCGGACCAGAAACGCGACAAGAGCAGCCACAACACCCGGTCCGAGCGTTTGAGGCGCAAGTGATGGGGCGCGTTGGCTTGGAGGACGGCTAGTTGGTGACGAAGGGCGAGAATTTCGGCCTATTGGGCGGCACGGGTTCGAAAACCAGGGCGATCAGAGCCAAAAGTGCGGCGAAAATAGAGTTGCTTAACTGGCATTTTGCGATTACTCCTTTGCGGAGAAGCCCGCGCGTCCTAACGGTGACTAAGTAAAATGGCAAGCCGATGCCGCAAGTTAACAGTTATTAATACGATCGATTAACGAAAGAACGAAAATATTCCCGCAATGACCAAGCCACCGAAGACGTAGATCGGGTTCCGAATCCGCGAATACAAGCCATGCGTGACAAGCATCTGCGCCTTGGCACGCACCGAAAACGATCCGCCAAGCTGGATTCGTGCCACGATGAGTAGCGCGAATGACGGCAGTCCGATTACTGCGCCCGCGATCCGCATCGGCGTCCACGGCTGGCCCCAGGAATGGGCGACGAGCCAGGCAAGCCCCACGAGCGCGACCGACAGCGTAATCAGATTCGTCTTCATGTCTCTCCCGTACGAAAACCACGTCCACAATTCAGCAGACACGGATAAAGAGCGCGCTCTGATCGTCGCGCTGTGGGCCGTGGGCGGTGACGAGGCTCTGAATAGTTTGCCAGATTTTCGGCAGCGGCTCCGCAGCGTGTCCCACGACGAGGTTTTGCACGCGGTTCAATCCGAATTCTTCTCCGGTTTCGCTCGCGACTTCAAGGATGCCGTCGGTTAGCATGACGAACAGATCACCGGATGAAACAGGAAGACGCGCGCTGACGTATGAGCCGTTCGGGACAAGGCCAAGGGGGAATTGGTGCATCGTGAGTTGGGCCGTATCGTTTGCAGCCTTGCGGTAGTGAATGATCGCGGGATGCCCAACAATCGAATATTCCGCCTCCGCTGAGTTCTTATCGAACCGCAGCAGCGCCAGCGTGGCGTACATCTCAGGCTGTTTGACGCTGGGCAACATGCGATTCGCGCTTTC
>DATEGO010000036.1:0-4772 GCA_035280065.1 Candidatus Acidiferrum sp. | reverse complement strand
CTCCTGCTCCGCAAGCAACATCGAGCAGGGTCTTCTCCGGAGAAAGGTCGAGCCACTTCAGAAACCTGTCCTGCTCGTCTGCGGTGAGCCAGCTAGTCTGCCCAATGTCTTCGCCAAAAGCTTCTCGCCGAATTTCCTCGTACAGGCTCGTTTGAAAATTTCCGTAGTTAGCGTCGTACTGGGTGTCAAGCATGCGGATGACGTCGCCGACGTGGATGATGCCTTCGTTTAGAATGAGTGCTCGTAGCCCGCCACGATGGATCAGGCCACTCAGCACACCAGGTTGTGTGAGTTCTTCGAGATGCTTGCATGGCTCGCAAAGACGCGTTCCGCGCATCCGAACGGCGCCGACCTGAAATTCGCGGTCGACGAGATGACTCAGCGGGACACCAGAGGTTGCAATGTTACGGCGCGTTTCTGCGGCAGTGAGCTTGATTCCGAGGCGCTCTCCAGCGGCGTTTAGCACGCCGCGGAAGAGCGCCTCGACGGTCTCTGTTTCGATCAGCGTGACTTCGCGCCCACCGTGACTCGGCTTCTTCGAGTAAAAACCGATCCCCGTGAAATAACGATCGCCCTCCAACCCGCGTCCTGGAAATGCCCGCACTTCCTTGATCAATTGCATCGGTGCCGACGCTTCCGAAGCAATGTGGATGGAGACAACGGACCCTTCCTTCATGGGACGATCCTAGCACGCTCGCAGGTTGCCTTTGCCACCTAGAGGAGCGGAGATCTCACCCAATATCGAAGACTGTGACACGGGAGTTGGTTCTGGGTAGTCGGCCATTCGGAAGTAATGCACCAACGTGGTTAGTCGGGTTGCTGGACAAGAAGGGGGCGGTCAAGAAACTGAGTTCTGGAATGTCTGGATCGTAGAGTGGCCCGAGCTTTAGAAGACCGCTCTAATGCGTTTCAAAAACCCTTCAACGCTCACTCGACCGCTGCTTTCTGACGTATGGGATGACGGTTCAAGAGGCCAGTGTGCTTCTTCGCTGCGTGGAAGCTCGAAGAATTGCTCCTGGCGAGCTCGCGGTCGCTCTCGCAAGAGATAAAGGAAAGATCACTCGCTTCGTTGCTCGTCTCGAAGCAAGCAAGCTCATAAAGTGCCAGCCGAATGCCCGTGATCACAGATATTCGATCATTACACCGACCTACAGAGGGAAACGCCTAGCCAAGAGTCTCACTCGCTTGTTCGACCAGATCCGAAAAGAACTATTTGCAGGCGTATCGCGCAGCGACATCCAACGTCTTGGCGAGACCCTGCCTCATTTGTGTGAGAATGCAAAACGGATTGGTTCGAAACGGCGGATTCCAGGAGGACGAAGGAAACGACTGGTCCCAATTGCCATTCCTCACCCGTTCCCAAGTGGAATTACTGACGGGCAGGCCTGTGCGTCACCCTCCCAAAAACCTCGCATGCAGTCCTTGCCCAAAATCCCTACGTAGAGAAGAGGTCGTAACTGCCGTGTTTTGCTTGCCTACAAGTCGCGAGCCAGCTTGCCCACAAAGAACTGTTTTTGATGACGGGCTCAGTCATGAACGGAGCTTGACTGGATCGCCAAGCAACGGGGGTAAAATAAATTGTTGGCTCTCAAGATGAATCGCCTACATGGAGTTCCTACGATGAGCGAGGCCGTAAGTCCGACCGTGCGGGTGAAAATAGGCATCAACAAACTGAACAGCGGCAGGATTCAAATAGCTGTGTTCAGAGACGCCCCAAACCAGATGACTGGCCCCGTTCAGACCTACCCTTGTGCAGAGAATGCCCGCAAGGCACTACTTGCCTTTTGGAATCCCGTCTGCGGAGATTGACCGCAATTTTTCAAGCTCTATCCGAAATAGCGCTGCGCGCCGGCGGGGAAAGACTACGATCGGCGGATACGCAATGCCTACGCGATGAACAACTACGCGGAGGCCAAAGCAGCGTTGGAGAAAATCTTCCCGGAATTGGGCCGAACATCGAGAGTCGCTGCAATCAACTAAAACTCGGACATCCTCTCGAGTTCCCATCCTTCACGATAACGACTACGACGGAGGAGTGCGCTGATAAGTGTCCGCAGCGGTAATCTGCGGCGCCGCCTGCCCAAAGCAAAGGGTCGGAGTGAGCGCGAGAAGCCGGCTCCAAAAACTGTTCGGCTACGGATTTTGCTTTGAATTCCGGATTGCTTTTCGTGGGAATGGAGTCCTCTGGCCCAAATTTCGTGGAACACTTTCCTTTTCATTACGTTTATAAAAGCATGAGCCTCAGGAACGTTCTCCGCTATGCTTTGCGCCAGTTCCGGCATAATCCGAGTTTCTTCCTCGTTGCCATCGCCGCGCTGGCTCTGGGGATTGGCGCTAACACCGCCATTTTCAGCGCCGTAGAGGCCCTTCTTCTTCGGCCTCTCCCCTACGGCGACCCAGGTCGGCTGGTGATCGTATGGGAAGACGCCTCTACGATTGGTTTCGCTCACAATACCCCTGCGCCGGCCAATTATGTGGACTGGCGCGCCCAAAACCAGGTTTTTACGGACATGGCTGCCCTTCGATACCAGACCGCCAGCCTGACCGGTGACCAAGCCCCTGAGCAAGCCCTCGGAGGCGCCGTCACCGCTAACTTTTTCGATGTCCTGCAGGTGCAACCGCTTCTTGGCCGTCCGTGGACCCGCGAAGAAGACGCCGCGAAAAGCAAGTCCGTGGTCATCACTTACACCTTGTGGCATCGGCGTTTTGCCGGCGATCCCAAAATCATCGGCCGCAGCATCCTCATGAATGGCCAGGGCACCATCGTTCTAGGCGTAATGCCACGCGACTTCTTCTTTCCCATCCGCGACATGGAGTATTGGAGTCCGGGCTACTTCAACCCGGAAGTGCTCGCGCAACGCGATTCTCACTATCTGACTGTGGTTGCTCGTCTGAAGCCCGGCGTGACTGTAGCACAGGCGCGGCTCGACATGAACGTCATCGCCGCGCGGCTCGTTCAGCAGTATCCGAAGTCCAACACCAATATCGGTGCGGTGGTCGTGCCTATACAACAGGAATATGCTGGTGACACTCGCGCAGGTCTGTGGGTTCTGCAAATCGCCTCCATTTTTGTTCTTCTGATCGCGTGCTCGAATCTCGCCAACCTTCTGCTTGCTCGTGCTTCCGGCCGTCGGCGCGAGATGGCCGTGCGTATTGCGCTCGGGGCCAGCCGCAAACAAATCGTCGCGCAGCTTCTCACGGAGAGCTTGCTCCTTTCACTGGCGGGAGGCGCGCTGGGAATGTGGCTCGGCAGCATGCTCTGGCGAGTTCTCGGACGTCTGATGCCTCAGCAAGTCGCTGGTGCATCGTTTTCACTCAATCTGACGGTGCTTTTCTTTACTGCTGCGGTCTCGCTCGCGGCCGGCATTTTCTTTGGGCTTATTCCCGCGCTCAACGCTACCCGCGTTTCTGTTCACGACGCGCTAAAAGAAGGAAGCCGCACGGGAGAATCCCGCGGTGGCATGCGTCTGCGCGACGCTCTCGTTATCGGTCAGTTCGCGCTGGCTCTAGCTCTTCTGGTCGGCGCCGGGCTGATGATTCAAACTTTGTGGAACCTTCACCAAGTGGACCTCGGGTTCCGTTCCGACCACCTGCTTGTGTCCATCCTGCCCTTGCCGCAACCCAAGTATGACACCGACGCCAAAATCCGGAGCTTCTATCACAACGTCCTCGAGCAATTGGGCAGGAAACCGGGAATTATCAGCGCAGGTTTTACTTCCGATGCGCCCTTCACCTCCGAAGGGGATACCGAGGGCTATTCCGTGGAGGGCCAGCCGCCGCCCCAAGCCGGCATGTGGAATGACGCTCTTTATCGCGAGGTCACGCCGGGATACCTCCGCTCGGTTGGCGCGAGGCTAATTGAGGGACGTTTCCTTGAGAACAGCGACGTCGAAACCTCGCAACCCGTTGTCGTAGTCAATGAATTCTTGGCGAAGCGTCACTGGCCGGCACAAAGCGCACTCGGCAAACACCTTCGCGTCGGCCCGGGCCCGGAGAGTGGCCTTCCACCGGACCGCATTGCTCCTATGCGCACAGTTGTGGGTGTCGTCACCGACATTCGCGAGCGCGGCCTGCTGTTCGGCATGAAGCCCGCCGTCTATCTTTCGACGGAGCAGGTCAAGCGTCCCGGGGCCGACTATCTTGTCGTGCGCACGCAACAAAATCCGCTGGGTGCCGCGAATGCCGTGCTTAGTGCTGTTTGGGCCGTGGATTCCCAGCAGCCTCTCGCGCGCACTCGCAGTATGGACACTATCATCGAGGACAATATTGCGGATCGCGAGCGCCCCATGGTCCTTCTTGGGATTTTCGCGGGACTGGCGCTAGTGCTCGCCTGTATCGGCGTTTACGGCGTGCTCGCTTACGCCGTCGCCCAGCGCAGCCGCGAAATTGGTGTGCGCATGGCGCTGGGGGCGCGCCCTCTAGACGTCACGCGTATGATCGTCATGCGCGGCCTGCGCCTCGGGCTGCTGGGCCTCGCTGCAGGCATCGGCCTCGCGCTCGTTCTCGGCCGATTGCTCCAAACACTGCTGTACGGTGTCAAGCCCGTGGCTCCTGCCGTGTACGCCGCTACTGCTTTAGCGTTGCTCCTGGTCGCACTCTTAGCGTGTGTGATTCCCGCGCAGCGCGCTGCCCGCGTTGACCCCGTCGTTGCCCTTCGCGACGAATAACTCGCGTTCCCGAAGATGCAAAGACGGCTGGCCATTCTGATGGAAGCCGGGAAGTTCGGACGGTTCGACCTTAAAGCGTGTGGACGCTTCCGCTGCTTCGCGCAG
>DATEGO010000035.1:0-51006 GCA_035280065.1 Candidatus Acidiferrum sp. | reverse complement strand
CCGTGCGATGGTCTCTCAAGAATTGGTCCAATTTCGCGGTTGCTTCGGGAACATATTTATCGCCCTGCCGAAAAACGATGTCAATCCGTTCACCAGTGTGCGTGTGGTAGAGGCGCAGCCTACGATCCTCCGCGGAACTCGCAGGAGTCGCATAGGCGTGTAGGGGGGCTAATGTAAAGGAAACGAATGTAGTTGCCAGGAACAATACTGTCGAGAGCGGTTTGTCCAGTTTCACTGGCGTGCATTCCCCAATTCTTGCTCGATGCTGGGTTAAAGCAAATACAATGTCACATGGGAATGTTTTGGTCGTTGCGCCCGAGCAATAGAAACCTGTCGAGGCGCAGTCGCCCAAGATTCACGCGGGACACAAATTTCGTCCAACACAGTGTTCAGAGCAGTTCTGCGGTTGAAGATGTGGACGCCGCTGTGGCTGTTTGTGAATGATGGCTTGTATCCGGCGCAGACCATCGTCTATAACCACACAGCATTAAGCTTCTCGTGCGCAAACGTCACAGCGGCCACTTGGCTTGAAAGTCGGCTACTCGTCGAAGTGATCTTGCCACAGCCACTTTACCTGAGCGCAGCCAACGCAACGCGGGAAGCCAAATCAGCGGCGTTCCCGGTGTCAGTTCTGGTGTCAGTTGCTTTGGCAATTCCAGGCGAAGTCAGGCGTGGCTAGGCATTTGGAAGCATTCGTATCTGATTGAAACGGCGCGTCTTGACACATCGTGGCGGACCAGGGCGCAATCCTGCAGAGGGCTTAAAAGGCCGCTGCTCTACCACTGAGCTACGCCCCTAATCTGACAGGCCCTTCATAATAGCAACCGCACTTGCACCATGTCTCTTGGTGATCCCTGTTTCTCTTTGTGCTCAGGGGAGACTACGGACCGGCGCACAGTCGCCATCGAGCTGTTTGCTCAATCTTTTGATTTTATCAGCAGGCTTGCCTGTGTCCAAATACAAATCCGCACATTCGAACAGGACTTCTTTTCATTGGCTACCTTGCTCGGTCAAAGGACTTCCCTTCCCCAGTCTCTCGCCGAGTTCATCTGGCAGGTATGTGTGAGTCCTTCCTTTCACCAAATTGCAAAGGCGCAGCTTCACCATTAAATCTGCTTCACTAACAGACAAAGATCAGCTGCGCCTTGATTAGGGCCCTTCAGGTGAGGCGGCTGCGCCCCCAACGGGTTCTCCGCAATCTGCGATTAGAAATAGAACCGCAGCGAAAGCTGCAGGTTCCGCTCGCCGCCGCCGACTCCCCCGCCTTTCGTCGTCACTTTTCCGAAGTTCGAACTCGTCGGGTTGAAGTTCACGCCGCCGCCGCTTCCGCCTCCCCAATTGGGGTGGTTGATGAAATTGAAGGCTTCCGCGCGAAACTGAAAACCTCTTTGCTCGTCAATCGGAAACGCCTTGAACAACCCAAGGTTCCAGTTCTCGAATCCTGGTTGATAGATCAGGTCGCGAACACGCTGCGTAGTGAACGTCCCTGCCGCAGGGGCAGTGAAGATTGGGTTGCCACTGGAGTCTTTTGTGGCGAACCATTGCCCGCCCGAGCCGAACGTTCCTATGATCCTGGGGGTTCCACTGACTCCCCAATACTGGCCGTTCACGCCGCAGCCGAAGTTCGAGTCCAAACCCACGCCTGCCAAGTCCTTGGACTGGGCAACTCCGCACGGGTTGCCTGTCTGAAACTGTGTCACACCGCTGATTTGCCAGCCGCCCAGCAACTTGCCGGCTATCGTTGTATGATCCTTAAAAAACGGAAGGTCATAAAGGTAGTTAATCACCACAACGTGCCGTGCGTCGAATTCCGACGGCCCCCACAACATACTTACATCGTAAGTGTCAGGCACAACGTCTCGCTGGTTCGATCCATTGTCCATGCTCTTCGACAGGGTGTAGGAAACGCCGAACAGGAGCCCGTTCGTATAGCGGCGGTTCCATGCGATCTGCAACGAGTTATACATCGAGTTCGCCACGTTGTCCGTTTGACGAATGGAGCCGAAGCCCTTATAAGGCCGCAGCGCATTGAGATTCACGCCGGGATTCGCTGCGACCGTTGCGGTTGTTGGCTGATTGATGTCCGCCTCGCGCTGCAGATGGAGTCCACGCCGCGCCACATAGCCAACGCTTAGCATTGATTTCCAAAAAAGTTCGCGCTCGACGGTGAAATTCCAGGCCCAAGCCTCCGGGTTCTTAAAGGCTTTGCTCTGCGAGGTCACCACCAACGCGGTGTTACCGCCAAGCCCAGGGCCCAGGGCATCAACAATGCCGTTGGAAACACTGACGTTCGGTTGAAAAGGCGGATTTCCTCCGAGGAAAATCGAATCGCTCTGGCCCAGGCGCGTAATGAAACGTCCCGCCCCGGCCCGCAGCACCGTTTTATTGTTAAGCTGATACGCAAGGCCCGCCCGCGGCTGAAGGTCGCCCCATTGGATGTCTGAATATCGGTTGGGAACGTTGTGAAACAACCGGCTGAAATCAAACTGGCTCGGATCCGCTTCCGGGAAATGATTCTTGGCATCGCCTGGAAACCCGCTGCCAGGAATCACCATACCGTTCAGCGCGTCCGCTCCGGTTCCAAGAACAAGGCCAGTCTTCGGGTCCACCGTCCCGACGATCAAGCCCGTCTTCGGATCAACCGTCACCGCTTTTGCCTGATCGTAGAAACTCGGATCAAACACGATCATGTTTCCCCACAATGCGTGATTGGGCACGATAACCGTGTAGCGGAGGCCGTAGTTGATGGTCAGATTCTGCCGGAACTTCCACGAATCATCGGCAAAGCCTTCATACATGTTGCCGCGAAAGATGGTGTATGCCCGATGCCCGATTTCCGAATACGTGTCATAAAACCCCAGCGCGGCGTTGGCGAGGGCCACTCCAGTTCCACCTGCCCTCCCATCTGTAAACGAAAACTGGCCGTTCTGGTTGTTCGTGCAAGTGTTGCAGGCCTGCACGTTGATCTCATCGTTGTCGTTTTCCCCTGAGCGCTCAAACAAGACTCCAAACTTCAGCGTGTGGTTGTTTTTGATCCAGGTGAAGCTGTCCGACAGGCCATAGATCGGCCCCGAGGAGTGCGAAGGATATGGCCCGCCGCTTAACCCGGAAACGTTGGACATATTGACTGTCGGGATGCGGTTAGGAACGCGCTTCTCGCCGACTGGAAAGATGTAATTGTACAGGCCGCAAGGTACCGGCGACCCCGTGCACGCTTGCGTCCGATCGAAAAAGTTCTGTGTGTCTATCGGGATGTGCACAATGTCTTGGCTGGCGGTTACCAGGACCTCGTTCACCTTCGTCGGGCTAATGGCCCAGACATGATTGAGCGAAGCTGTATAGTTGGGCCGATCGAAAAACTTCGGCGTCCGGTCCGTATTCCCATCGAGCGGCTGGTGCTCGAGATAATAATAATGTGTGGCGCGGAAGCGCAGTCGCTGCTTGTCGGTTAGGTTGACGTCTATGCCTCCCGAATCCTTCCGCTGGTCGATCGTATGCAACTTGGCGGCAAACCAATTGCCGCCGCCAAGAGTAGTGTTTGGCACTGGCCACATGTTGAGGATGCCGATTCCATCCGGGCTGAGCCGGTTCACGGGAATGACGTTGGGGCAAGTCCCTTTCGAGGCCGGACAAGCCGGACTGAAATTGGGATCCGCCGAATTCGATGACGCCACGAATTGCGTCGCTGTAGTTGGATCGTTGATGACTTTAGGCGTGGAGTAAAAGAGATTAGGACCCAGCAATTCGCTGAAATCGCCTTCGCGCATCGCCACCGACGGAACCAGTAGCAAACCCGCCGATCCAACGGACGAGCCCGATTCCACGAAGTGGTATTTCAGCCATTCCTCTCCCGCGTAGAAGAACACTTTGCTCTTGTTGGTGTTGAATTTGTTAGGGATATAAACGGGCCCGCCAATATTAAATCCATACTGATTGTAATTGAAGGGCGCGGTGACATGAGTAGTTAGCGGGTTGGCGTTGCGCGTCCACGTGTTCGCGTTCAGCGCCGTGTTGCGCAGGTATTCATACGCCGCCCCATGAAACTGGCTCGTGCCCGTCTTGGATGTAAAGCGGATTTGCGCCCCAGACGTGCGGCCGTATTCGGCGGCGTAATCCGTCGTCAGGATCTGCACTTCTTGCGTCGAATCCACGTCCGCCGCGCCTAAGCTCGTCCCGTTCGAACGCGTCCGCGTCGCAGGAGCACCGTCAAACGTAATCAGGTTTTCCGGATTGCGCGATCCGTTAAAGTTCGCCGGCCCCTGCGTAAAGCCAAAGTTGAGGTTTGCCAGTGTCGTGCCTCGGGCTCCCGGCACCAACGCCGCCAGCCAAATCGGGTTTCTCCCATTCAGCTCCAGGGAATCAATTTGTTCCCGCGTGACCAGTTTCTGCACTGACGCCGATTCGGTCTGCAACTGCACAGCCGATCCCGTCACTTCGACCGTTTGCGTCGCCGCTCCCACCGCCAGCGATGCATCAACCACCAGGTCCGCCGCGGGATCCAGCTTATTATTTGTGCTTTCAAACTTCTGGAATCCCTGTGCTTCCACGGTCATGGCATATAGCCCCGGTGGCACGTTGGAGATAACGTAGTACCCCGATTCGTTGGTCGTCGTTTGCCGCTCGACACCCCCCGTGTTGCTCCGCACGCTTACTTTCGCGTTTGGAACCGTTGCCCCGGACGGGTCTTTCACAAATCCAGAAATCTTCCCCAGGTCTGACTGCGCCAGCAGCGTTCCCGGACTCCACAAAGCCACGCAAAACATGAATAGCGCCGCCAACACCAACCCACACCCGACACCCCTCACTCTCTCTATCATTCGGGACATTTCCCCCTCCTCCACACGTTTCCAGCACGCGCAGCATAACCCAGTCGCTCGAAAACTTGCACGGAATTCCTTACGCTCAGGAGATTGATCCTCGATAAACGCACGAAGAAAATCACTCGCCTTGGAGGTTCAATGAGCAAACAACGCGGTCTCGCCCGAGCCAAGCCGCCGACCCGCGGGGAGTCTTGTAGCAAAGCCCCGAAAAGTAAATCAGGTAAACACCTGCACGCCATTCAGGGAGATTACTGACGACGTAAATCTTGAGGAAATGCTCCGTGTTTTGGAATTTACCGGCTCGGGGAAAGCGTTGCGCTTGTGCACTCGGTGACTGTAACGTTTCATTGCACTTAGCGTCGCGCTGGAAACAAGCTTTGTCCCTGGCTCGCGGAGCAGTCAAATCGACAGAAACTTGCTTCCGCTGTTTTCCACAAGCCCCTGTGCGTGACGCAAAGTTCTGCTTGGGATGGCAGGCAACAAGCCTGTCGCGCAGGAGCCCCGTGCGTCGGGGGAAGGCGGTGGCCGCAAATCAGGTATAGGCTTCTTCGCGGATGCCTGGGCGTTGGCGCTTGCGCTTCCACTCATAATCCTTGCGCAGCTTTGCCTGATGCTTCTTCACCTGGGACTCCAGCTCGCTGAACGCCTTTTTGCAGCTGGTGCGCACTTTGGCGGCATCGCCTGTGGCGCGCAGCGATCCTGAGGGAAGCGACAGTGTCAGAGCGCAGGCAACGTACTGGGTCCGCGGATTCACGGAAAATCCGCCATGCAACTGAACCAGGTCCGGCTCGTAGCTTTTTAGCAGTTTCTCGAGTTTTGCAACGTGACGCGCAATTTCAACTTCCACCGGCTTGTGTGACTCGACATGCTGATAATTGATGGAGAGTTTCATGTTTGCACCTGTAGATTTCTTTCGGGAAGGGCAGGCAAACGGGGTTGCGGAAGTTAGGCCGCATTAAGCACAGCATAGCAGCATGCCCCGGCCGAGGCAACGCCTGGGCCATTTCTTTTTTCAGTCCGTTGCAGAACCTTTCCGTATTTTGCTCACGGAACCTGCGTGGGCCGCGCATTTGACACTTCTCTACCCTTCTTACTACTCTGCTCGCCGTGCAGAAACGTCTCTATATAAAGATGTAGCGGCGGCTTTACGCCGCCGTTTCTTTAGCAAGAAATCTCATGCCTCCGCGCAAACGCAAAACTTCGCTGCCTGACAGAGTTTTTGCGGCCAGTGGCCCCGCCAAGCCGGATGGGGGACGCGACGCACTTGAACATCGCGCCCCTCAGGAAACATACACCGCGCCAAACAACGCCTCCCCTCACACGCTGCGGATTGGCCCCGCTGGATGGTCGTATCCGGATTGGGCCGGCTTCGTTTATCCTTCGCGCCGGCCGCGCGGCTTTCATGAAGCCGCGTATCTTTCCGAGTTTTTCGACGCTATTGAAATCAACACGTCGTTTTATCAGCCGCTTAAGCCGGAAAACGCCAAGCACTGGGTTGATCTCGTCTCCGGCAATCCGCATTTCCTCTTCACCGCAAAACTCTGGCAGCGTTTCACACACGATGTGGCTTCCACCGTTTCTGGATCCGCCGCCGAGGACGAACGCGCGGTTCGCGCCGGCTTCGACGTCCTGCGCGCCGCCGGCAAGCTTGGCGCCGTGTTGCTGCAATTCCCTTTTTCTTTTCATCGCACCAGGGAGACGATGGCCTATCTCTCCGCGGTGCTGCTGCGTTTTCGCGATTACCCGCTCGTCGTGGAAGTGCGCCACGATACGTGGAACTCGCCGGAAACGCTGGCTCTGCTGCACGAGCACGGCGCGGGCATTTGCAACATTGATCAGCCCATCATCGGGCGCTCACTCGCGCCCTCCGCGCAAGCGACTTCGCCGGTCGGCTACGTCCGCTTGCACGGCCGCCGCTACGACACCTGGTTCACCGACGACGAGAATGTTCCGTCGCATGAGCGCTACAACTATCTTTACTCCGCCGAGGAGCTCGAGCCGTGGGTCTCACGCGTCAAAAAAGTCAGCCAGCATACCCGAGCTACGTTCGTCATCACCAATAACCATTTTCAAGGCAAAGCGGTGGTCAACGCGCTGCAAATCATGAGCATCCTGAAAAACAAAAAAGTGAAGGTGCCCGAACCGCTGCGCATCCATTACCCCGAACTCAACCAAATCGCCGACCAGCCTCCCGCCGAGCCCACCCTGTTTCCGATGGACCGTAACAAGGGATCGTGAACCGTATCCTTCACTTTGCAACCTGTGAGTCATATCGCCCTGGCATGCTCGCGGAGCCAGGGTTCAATAGCTGCTTTGCTGACGCGACCGGTCTCATAGAGATTGATTAACCACTCGTACGCTTCAAGGTCGTTGAACTGCAACTTGTAGCCGTTCAAGAGGAGGAAAACGCCGGTAGCCGTGATAGCCGTGCGTTTGTTCCCGTCCACAAATGGATGGTTCTGCGACACACTCTCAAAAAGCGCTGCGGCCTCTTCAAAAACATCGTCGTAGTAGCCGCTTTGAGGCCGCGCCACGGCTGATTCCAAGAGGCCTGTATCGCGAATCGCATGAGCGCCGCCAAATTTGCGCACCATTTCCGCGTTGATTGCAACAACCTCCGCCACGCTCAGGTAGCGCGTCACTGCGCCAGTCGCCGCAGAAGCTCGGGGTGTTCCTCAGCAAAAGAGTCCAAGGCCGCTTGAAACGTCATGCCGCGCCGGGGTTTTTCCTGAATGAAGCGGATGAATTCTTCGACGGCAGCGCGCTCCTCTGGCGACAGGTTGGCAATTAATGTGGAAAGGTCTTGTGCAGGCATCTTCCAAATTCTCCTTGCATCATCATAACGCCAAGTTTGCACCCGTAAACTAGCTAACAGTCATTAGCCCAAAATATCTAACCGCTGGCGGCCTTCTGAAGCCACTGCTCCTCGGAAGGCTTGCCCAAGATCATTTCGTAGTCCGTGAACACCACCTCCCCACCGACCAATTCTGGCGCATACACGGACTCGAATTGCTTTACCGCCGCGGACTCCCCGTGGCGTGTCTGGGCCGCCTCGTTTTCAAAAATGAAGAGGTGGTTAAAGCGCGTCGGATCGCCCTTTTCCTGCCAAGCGAGGTACATTTTCGTGCCCGGCTCATTTTCCTGCACGTACCGCACAAACACCTTGATCGCTTCCTTGACCCTTTCCACCGCGGACGGTTTCACTCGGTATGCTCCGGTCTGGTAAATCGGCATGACTACGCACCTCCGTTAACAGTGGCCACCGTTCGTCGTAGAGACTACCAAAACTCACGCCGTATTCCCGCCGAGATGCCGCGCGCGGCGGAAACGTTGCGTTTTCGCAAAAAACTTTAGACCGAAAAATTGAATTGGTGCGAGCAATTCTTTAGACCCATTTCACGAAACCTTTCTTCGCGCAAAGAATCCATTTATGGGTATGCGTTTCAAGGACGATTGTTGCAGCAGTGGTCCGTAATTCTGCGCAAGGGATTTCAGCCGAAGCGCCGTTTACCCGCAACGACGCCGAACCGTACAAAGGAGAATTTGTGAAAAAATCATTCTTGCGCATTCTGCTTGTCCTGGCCGGCCTCGCAAGCCTCGCTATTTCTGCGAAGGCTCAGGGCCCGGATCAGGTTCTGGTGAAGGTGCCATTTCCGTTCGTGGCCGCCGGCCAAACGTTCCAGGCCGGCGAGTACAGGGTCACGCGTCTCCGCGATGAGCAACCCACGGTCCTGCTGCTCATCAACCAGGAGGAACATACCAACCTTGTTGTGCTTCTCACTGAGTCTCAATCGGCTCCTCATGGCAAACCACAACTCGCCTTTGCCACCGTGGAAGGCCAGCATTTCTTGAGCCGCGTCAACACCGGAGACCACACTTACAATCTTTCCGTACCTCAAACTGAGGCTCTCTTGGCGTCGAATCCGAGCAAGGCCGTGGTCTCTTCGGACTCAGGAAGCAACTAGTCTGTAACTCAGCCCTCGACCAATGGCGTCCAGACCGAACAGCTCCCGCTGCTCCATCCTGGACGCCTATTCGTTCTTTTCTGCCTTCTGCTTTCTGCTTTCTGCTTTCAAGTCGCGTACCCTTGACCTGAGCCCCAGTTACTGGTGAATCGTGACCTTGCTCCATGCATTGCTGCTAATTCTCGCCGCCATGGCGATGCTCGGTCTCTACGTGTTTTGGACCGAGCCGCTTTGGCTTCTTCCCGCGCTTGAAAAACTCACGCCTGGCATCGTTTATCGTGTCCGCACGCGCCTGCCGCTCGTCGCGCTTTCCTTCGATGACGGCCCGCATCCCTTTTTCACACCGTGGGTCCTGGACATCCTGCAACGCTATGACGCCAAAGCCACTTTCTTCCTCATCGGCGACCGCGCCGCGCGTCATCCGGAAGTAGTAGCCGCCATTCGCGCCGCCGGCCACGAGATCGGCAATCACTATTCAAGCAATGTCTCGACGCTGGGCCACTCCGACGCCGCATTCCTCCGTAATCTCGAGCAAACCGAAGCGGCGCTCGGCCTCCTCCATGCAAAGCCCGCGGACCGCCTCGCCGAAAAGCCCTTGCTCTTCCGCCCTCCCGGCGGAGTCGCACGGCCGCGGCAAATCCAATTAGCCCGGGCGCGCGGGTATACCTGCGTCCTTGGCTGCGCCTACCCACACGACCCGATGCATCCGCCGGTCGGGTACATGCGCTGGCTGGTCGAAAAGAATCTCGTCCCGGGGGCCATCGTCATCCTCCACGACGGCATCTCCAACCCCTCGCGCAGCCTTCAAGCCCTGCCCCACATCCTCGAAGCCGCCCGCCGCAAAGGCCTCCGCTTCGTCTCCATCTCCGAACTCATGCGTAGCACCGAAGGGTAACTTCGTTGAGCCAGTTCAAGTAATACTTTCACTCCCACACGCTTTGGCCCCCTACCCACCCCCCCACTGTTGCATCGTTTTCAAAAGAAAGGAGTTGCAAATTGCCACTGTTGTAAGTCGTTGAAAATAAAGAAAGCCAGGAGGGGGTGAAAGAAGCAAGGCAGAAAGTAGAAGGCTGAAATCAGAACGGAAAACGACGAGAGGCCCCCACCCGCTATTCAACGGAAAAGAGTGCGCAAAGGATTGATGGGAAAAGAGTTAGATGCGCTCCATTGCGCTAAAGAGTGCGGAACGTGATGAAAAGAAAGGCGTTAGATGGCGAAGAGAGGTCCTTCGACTCACTTATGGTCGCCCAGGACTCGCATCCCCAACGGATGCTCAGTTTTCAAAGAGCCGACGGCGAGGACGCTTGGCCCTTGCGGGGCGGAGTATGGGAAGGATCACGCCCAATGAAACAATAGTCTAGCACAATTTATTATTTTGTCAAGTCCCGGATGCAGAATTATTGAATTATTTTGGAGTGCGGTGGCGGCTCAAATTGAGAAAGTCAAAATCCCCACGCTTCGCAGAATGCGCGAAGCATGGGGCACCCGGCTAAGGATGGCGACGTAAAGTCACCTCTACAACGGGCCGCCTCCCTTCGCAACTCAGGGCAAGCGGAAGGGGCGGCCTCGGAAGGCTGGCCCTACAACAGCGAGGAAGGGCGCAGCGTTGCTGCGCCCCCACAAGCGAATGCGCCGGCAAGATGCCAGCGCTACGAAATGGGCGTCCGGCTTTATTGTTGCGCCGGTGCGAGGAGTGGCGCCAGGGTGTTGGTGGTGGAGTCCGCCGCATGCCCCACATAGGAAAGGCCAAAGGCGGCTTCAACCGTCTTCAACAACGAAAAGTGAGATTGGAAGCGGGTATCCTGCACTCCACGAACGCCGTAGTTCGTGATGGCGATGAACACCAGGCGATCGTTGAAGTTGGCGGGAGCGTAGCAGTCAGCGCCCGGCAGCAGTGAGCCAGAGGCGGTGTCAACTTTGGCATCGGGGTCGTAGGCGCAGGTCAGCGGGCCGTTGCCCTCGTCGAATACCACAAAGATGGCGTTTCGGCCGCTCTGCCATACCTTGCTGCCCATGATCGCGTTGACCAACCATCCGGTCTCGTCATCGCCGCGTTTCACGTCGTTGTCGTCCGTGTCTGCCGCACCGCCGCAGGGCGCCAGCGGATTGCCGATCCCGTGCATGTCGCGGCACTGGTCGGGCACGATGTAGGAGAACGCAGGCGACTTGCCGCTGCCAATGTCGCTGAACAATTGGTCGATGGGAACCTGCTTGGCGAATTGCGCCGGGTTGTCCTGAACCTCAGCGACGTAAGGAAAAGGGTTGTGCTTCACCGCATACAGCTTGGCCGTGTTGCTGTCTCCAGGCCAGTTCGCAATATGCGTGCCCGATTCGGGGATGTTCTGCAGGTACGCCCGCCAGTCCTTGCCGGCCGCAACCAACTGCCCCGCAAGGGACGGCAGATTGATGCGCCACCGATGCACCGAGGGGTTGGCCGGCGGGCCGTAGTCGGTGGACACCATTGCCGAGTCGTCGTCGCTGATACCCACCGTGCTCCCCGCCGGATAGGTGTGCCCGGCTCCAGAGACGTCCGTCCCGATCCAATCGCCGGTGATCATCGCGACATAATTGGGCAGGCTCGGGTGCCAAACGCCATGATAGTTTGGCGCGATGTTGTATTTCTGCGCCAGCGCTGTGATCTGTGGCGCCTGAGGGTTGTCAAGAATGCCGTTGCTGCCGAAGCTGGTAAAGCTGTTGTGATTCTCGAGCACGATCACGAATACGTGATCGAGTCTCGGGACGCCGTCCCGGACACCGTTACCCTGGTTATTCTGGGCTCGCGCAGCAGGCATACCTGCCGACGCCGCCAGAATGACTGCCAAACCTAACCGATGCATTTTCATCGAAGCACCCTTTCTAATCGTGTGCAGTTTCTGCTGAGCTTGGAGAACGTACGGCTCCTGAATCAGTGAGAGATGTCGGAGGTATGAAGAGTCGGTGAAATGGTTGCTCGCTCTGCTGGCTCAGTGCTCTGATGGAGGTCAGATGCTCGGCCTCGGTGCAGAGAAGCTGGCGGCCCATCGCGGAAAAAACCTGAGGAAACCCTTCGAGGCTCAGGGTAGATAAGATGGTGGGGCTGCAAAATGGACGGCGCAATTTTCAGGAGGGGCAAAACGTAGAAGAAGTATATGCCGCGAGTATCGGAGGAAGGTGCCGACGTATTTGCCTTTCGTGAAGTAGCCGCTGTTGATTTGTGGTCGGATCTAACCGTGTCACAATTCCTTAACATTGTTTTCTCTAAGATCGAGGTGGGAGGTGCACTGTGAAGAATGATCTTCCTCTTAGCCACTCCAGTCCGCTGGTTTGGGCACAGCCAAAGGCCATGTCTCGCGCCTACGAATTGCGAAGCGCTGACTCGGTCGCTGGCTGTCTCCGCTTTGAAAAATCGTGTGGATCCCTAGCCTCCGCCGAGGTTGCTTCCCAAAAATGGACCTTTAAGCGAGCGGGGTTTTTAGCGCCAAGAATTACTGTGCGTTCCGCGAATCAGGAGGCCGACATTGCCGTCTTCCGTCCGCAGTGGAGAGGTGGCGGCACGCTTCATCTTGCTGACGGTCATCAAGTCCAATGGCGGAGCACGAACTTCTGGGGATCACAATGGGCTTTCGTAGGCACCGATAACCAAGTCATCGTGCGCTTCAGTCATCATGAAGGTTTTTTCAAGGCTTCGGCCCAAATCGAATTCGAGGATTCCAGCGCAGCGCTTCCGGAATTCCCACTCCTCGTCGCACTTGGCTGGTACTTAGTGATACTCACCGCTGAAGATTCCGCGGTCATCGCTGCCACAATAGCTGCAACGTGACTCCAGCGGTGCCACGCCACGTGTTACCAATGGCCCTTGCAGGTCGTTCCCTGGGGTAAGAAGTGAAGGAGGTGGTTATGAGAGATGCGATGGCGGGAACGGAGGGGCAAACGGGCAGTGGCCATGCAGGAAATGACACGAATTGGGCGGTGACGGGTGCGTCGCTGCTGGTGGGGGCGGGATTCTTCGCGCTGTGGTTCTGGTTGCTACCAGGGTGGCTTGGGTTTCATGTGGACTTGGCGAGCGTGGCGCCCTGGCGATGGATCGCAGGGGTGCCGTCGGTGCTGGGATTTGCGGTGGCGTTGCGGTGCGTGTGGGACTTTGGGCGTACGGGACACGGGACGCCAGCGCCGGTGGCTCCGCCGAAGCGGCTGGTAGTGGTGGGGTTCTACCGCTACGTACGTAATCCCATGTACGTAGCATTCCTTACGGGGTGGACAGGGCTGTACATCGTGTTTGCCAGGTGGAATCCCGTGGTAGTTGGCGTGGCGTGTCTGGTGGCGCTGGGCGTGCATTTGTTTGTGATCGGCTACGAGGAGCCGACGTTGCGCAGGATGTTTGGGGCCGAGTATGAGGAGTATTGCAGGAACGTGCGGAGGTGGGCGCCGAGGATCAGAGCATGGGAGAAAGAATGAAAGCAGAAGGCAGCAAGCAGAAAAAGGAACAGACAAAGATACAGATGCCGGGGCTGAAGGCCCCGGCGCTACACAAAAACCTAAGAGCGGACGGCCTCAGAAGGCCGTCCCTAGGGGGCATTGAACAGGAGGGAGAGAAAGAGAAAAGAATCTAAGGATTACGGACGAGAGAAGGACAGGCTGTACGCGCGTACTAGAAACACTGGTACGAAAAGACTATTAGTCCGAAGTTTCGCGAAACACATAATCGCTCTCCCTAGCCCTCTATGCGAACGCCCGCGGAAAACGATGGCTCCTCTGCGGGGGAAACGCACGTGACCGAGCGCCAAGTCCTCGAGCGCGGAAGAAAGAAAGCAAGACCAAGAACGTTTCGAGCCTACGAACGACTTCAGGAGTTCGCGGGACACATGAAACTGCGCAGTAAGTTCTTGCTCTCGCTCGTGCTGGTCATCGCCCTGATGACCGGCGGAACACTTCTGGCGGTGCGCCAATCCATGCAGGGGCAGGCGCAGCGGCAGGTCGAAGCAGACGCGCGAAATTCCATACTGACATATCAGGTGATGGAGCAGCAGAGGCGGCTGGTGCTGAGCCGCAAAGCGGAGCTGCTGGCAACGCTCGCCTATATGCGGAGCGGCGACCCGACGGTGATCCGCGAAGTGAGCCAGGACCCGTGGCAGTCGGAAGAGTGCGACCTGTTCGCGCTGGTGGACAGCAAGGGCAAAATCACCGCGCTGCAGAGCAGGATTTCGGACTTCCCTGCCGACGTGTCGAGCGAGAGCATTAAGGCGCTGGTGCGCGGGTCGAGCAATCAGGATTGGTGGGTGAACGGGAAGCGCATTTATCAGGTGGTGGTGAAGCGGTTCTTCAAGGACCCACCGATTAACAGCATGCCGATGGGCGCGGTGATTGTTGGGCGCGAAATTGATGCGGCGCGGGCCAAGGATTTGGGCAGCATTCTGTCGAGCGAAGTGGTTTTCCAGTACAGCGACAGTGTGACCGTGAGTTCGCTGGTGGCGCTGGACGAACAACAAATTGCGCAAGAGATCAGAAGTGGACACAAGCCGCTGGAGCCACAGCTTGGAAAGCGTCATTTCTATTCCAGTTCACTGGAGCTGATGCCGGGGGCGCGGCCGGGCCTGAGTTTTGTGGTGCTGAAATCGGATGAAGAAGCGCTGGCATCTGTGGGGCGGCTGAATCACTTGCTGATTGGGCTGGGGATGATTGTGGTGCTGGCTGGCGCGATGCTGGCTTATTTGATTTCGGATACGTTCACGAAGCCGCTGGGCTCGCTGGTAGAAGGCGTGCGGGCGCTGGAAGAAGGAAACTTCGGCTATCCGTTGCGCGCGGATGGCGACGATGAAGTGGCGCGCGTGACGCGCGCGTTCGAAAGCATGCGCAATACGCTGGAACGAAATGAGGAACAGCGCACGCAACTCGAGGAACAGCTTCGGCAAGCGCAAAAAATGGACGCGCTGGGACGGCTGGCCGGAGGCGTGGCACACGACTTCAACAATTTGCTGACGGTGATCAAGGGCAACAGCGACCTGGCGCTGGAGCGACTTAAGCCGGCGGACACGGTGCGCGCGAATTGCGAGCAGATCCGGCGTGTAGCCGACCGAGCGGCGCTGCTGACGCGGCAATTGCTGGCGTTTAGCCGCAGGCAAATGCTGCAGCCGAAGATTCTGGATTTGAATGAATTGATCGTGGAAATGGGCAGGCTTTTACAGCGGCTGCTGCGCGAGGACATTGAATATAAAGCGCACCTGGGCGAGCCGCTCGGCCGCGTGCAGGCGGATCCGGGGCAAATCGAGCAGGTGCTGCTGAACTTGATCGTCAACGCTTCGGACGCGATGCCGAAGGGCGGAACGCTGACGATTGAGACGGCAAACGTTCGCGTGGACGACGGGTACGCGCAATCTCGCACACCGCTGGCCACTGGGGAATATGTGATGTTGGCGGTGAGCGATACGGGCTTCGGCATGGAAGCGAGCACCAAGGCGCGGATTTTCGAGCCGTTCTTTACGACGAAGGAACCGGGCAAAGGCACGGGACTGGGGTTGGCAACCGTTTACGGGGTGGTGAAGCAGAGTTCCGGCTACATTTTTGTAGACTCGGAGCCGGGAGCGGGCGCGCGGTTTGAGATTTACCTGCCGCAAGTGCGGGAGCAGGCGCAGGCGGTTCCCGAAGAAGAGCACGCCGCGAAGTTGCGGCCAGGACGCGAAACGGTGCTACTCGTGGAAGATGAAGCCGATGTGAGGACGCTCACCTGCGAGTTTCTGAAAACCGCGGGTTATCAGGTCCTGACCGCGGCAGACGGCGAGGAAGGCTTCGAAACCGGACAGAGATTCGGAGACCAGATTGATATCCTGGTGACCGACGTAGTGATGCCGCGACTGCGAGGGCCGGAACTGGCGAAACGGCTGAGGCAGCTGCTGCCGGACTTGAAAGTGGTTTACATGTCAGGCTACACCGAGGAATTCAGCGAAGCCCCCAATCTTCTACAAGGCGCGTATTTTCTGCAAAAGCCGTTTTCGCGCGACGCGCTGCTGCGGCACGTTCAGGACGCCATTAAAGGGAAACCCCCGGAAAAAGGGGACCGGCCTGCGTACTCTCTGCGAATTAACTAGAAAAGCCTCCGCGCCTATGCGCTTCCCTGGCTCTTTTATTGCCTCACACTCCTGCCCTCTTTACTGGACTAAAGCCTGCCCGCGGCGAGCAGGTCCGGCCCTTACAACCCACTGGCAGAACCTCATACCTCGACTCATCTCGTTGCGATTGACAGAGAGATGGCGACGGAATAGTTTAGGGCCACTGTTGAAACCGTCCCCGAGAATCCTTGAGCGAGAGGAGAACCTGCCATGGAGAAGCATCTGGCGAAGTGGACTTATTGGTTGGGCATCGCCTGCGGAACGATCGCGTTGATCATCCGCGGCTTTCAAGCGGTTGGGTTGTATTTGGATTTTCCGGGCGTAAACCTCGGATACATGAGTTTTTATAAGGCGTCATTTCTATTGCTGGCGGTGGCGATAGCAACGTCGGTCACGCTGAGGCCAGGTCAGAAGGAGTAGCGTCCTTCGAATGGTTTGCGAGGTCGCATGGAGGAGACGTGAAGAAGACTCTGTTGATGGTGGCTTGCTCGTTGTGCGCTGTCGCGGGCTTGGCGGGGAATAGACCGGCAGTTGCGGACGATTTGGACGGGAAGGTGGATGCGTTTGTGCAGGGCGAACTGCAGAGACAGCATATTCCGGGGGCCGCGGTGGGCGTGTATCGCGACGGAAAAATGGTGAAAGCGCACGGTTACGGGCTCGCGAACGTGGAGTGGAATGCGGCGGTGACTCCGGATACGATTTTTCAGTCGGGGTCGGTGGGAAAGCAATTCACGGCGACGGCAGTGATGATGCTGGTAGAGGAAGGAAAAGTAGGGCTGGATGATCCTATTAAGAAATATTTTCCGGATGCTCCGGATGCGTGGAACGACATTAAAGTGCACAACCTGCTCAGCCACACTTCGGGATTGGGCGAATACGAAACGGGCGCGCGGACAAAAGTGGGCGGACCGTTTTATATGCGGATGGATTACACGGAAGACGAACTCTACAAGAAAATCACTGCGCTGCCGATGGACTTCAAGCCAGGCGAAGACTGGAGCTACAGGAACACGAATTATGTGCTGCTAGGGATTCTGATTCACAAGGTGACGGGGAAATTTTACGGCGACTTCTTGCAGGAGCGGATTTTCCGGCCGCTGGGAATGAGCCGGACGCGCATTATCAGCGAGGCGGACATTATCCCAAGACGGTCGGCAGGTTACCAGCTGGTGAAAGGCGAACTGAAAAATCAAGACTGGGTGTCGCCATCGCTGAATTCGACGGCAGACGGGGCCTTGTATTTCACGGTGGAGGATTTGCAGAAGTGGGACGCGGCGCTTTACACCGAGAAGCTGCTGAAGAAGGCGAGCCTGGACCGCATGTGGACGGTGGAGAAGCTGAATAATGGGAAACCGAACAAAGCGAACTATGGGTTCGCGTGGGAAATCAACAACGTTAGCGGACATCGCGTGATCGAACACGGAGGCGCGTGGCAAGGGTTTACAACTTATATTGCACGATATGTGGACGACCGCTTGACGGTGGTGGCGCTGACAAATTTGGATTCGGGGCATTCGAATCCGAAGAAGATTACCTCTGGCGTGGCGGCCATTTACAATCCGGCGCTGAAACCAACAGAAGAAAAGCCCATCGAGGACAAAGAGCCTCAAGTGACGCAGTTGGTGAGAGATTTGGTGCGCGAGATTGTGGAGGGAAAAGCAAAGCCAGAACGGTTCACGGAGGAAGCGCGGAAGCGGCTTTTCCCGGAGGAGATGGAGGAGCTGGGGCCGGCGCTGAAAGAGTTTGGAGAATTGAAAACGTTCGAGTTGATGGAACGAACGGAGGAAGGCGAGCGAAGGAATTTCCGATATCGGGCGAGATACCCGAATGTGGCGTTGATGATTTCGGTAGCATTGACCAAAGACAATAAGATTGCGCGGCTGAACTTCTCGGAAGAATGACCACCCGCCGGGGATGCAGGCTTCTCATCATGCCCCGCCTCGGCACAGGCGCAAAAAAGCAGGTTGGCTGGCGCTGTTCTTCGCGAAATAACACACCGCACCTGTCCCTACGGCGGACGGGGACAATCTTATTTTGCCTGCTTCGCTTGGGCGGTAGCCGCCCGCTGGATTTCCCTGAAATGGCTTTGAACCAGTCGATCGTCTTGAAGCTCGGAGGAAGCCTCCTGTATCAATGGCAAAGCTTCACTGGCTCTGCCTAACTTGAACAAAATCCACGCTTTCGTATCCTTGTCTTCGGCAAGGCCATGGGGCCCATTGTTATTCAGACGCAAGGCCGTATTGACAAGGTCCAGAGCTTGCTCCAGGTTTTGGCCGCGCTCAGCATACATGTAGGCGAGGTTGTTGTAGGCCAGAGCGTAAGTGCGGTCTGACTGGATGGCGCGAGTGTATTGTGCGATAGCGTCATCCACGCGATTGAGTTTCCAGAAGCAATTTCCGAGACTAGCGTGGGCCGGAGCCTCGAATTCTTTCTTGTGGGATGCTGCCAGGAACTTCCGCAAATCTTTGGCCGAGAGCTGATACTCCTCGGCCTCATACCGGGCATAGCTGCGATAAAACAAGAGTTCGCCCGGGCTAAGGGGAGCGTCGCCAGCGCGGTCGAAATAGCGGGCGGCAATCTTATAATCCTGGTTTTTGTAAGAGACCATCGCAAGTTGCAAAGAGATTTGCGGAGGGGCATGAACCCCGTTGGACTCGAGCCTCTCGACGGTGGATTCAAGATTGTGCTTGAGGAGGCCCTCGTCAAACCGTCCGGCCAGGGTATCAGCCAAGCTGTCGGAAATGAATTTGAAAGAGCGAGCCCCCTGATCCACGAGGAATTGGATGGTGTCGAGCTGTGCGGTCAAGCTGGACCCGCCAAGACGTTCCCGCAAGATGCTGCCGAACTCGGGATCGTACTCTCCGTTCTGCCCGAAATGCGCTTCGTTACCGAGCGTCGCGGCAAAAACGCTCCAAGGTGAGAGATACGACAACAACTTCGAATGGAGGGGAGACGCTGGAGTCGCGTTTTGCGCCTCATCCGCATTGCTGGTCTGCCAAGAAAGGGGCAGCTTCTGACTCCCAACCAGCAGATACAAGTGCCCAATCCTGCTAATGCCATCCTTGGGGTCGGGCTCATACATAAGTTGAATCGATTGTCCCGGGGAGTAGTGAATGCTACTGAGATCGAGGCCAAACAGCCCGCGAATGGTTTCGGCTTTGTGGGGAGGGAGCGATCCCAAGGGATCGGCATTGGGAGAAACGGCTTGAAAAGTCTCGTAGTGATGCTCGAAACGGAAGGCCAGGCTGGTGATCTTGGACTTCGGGAATAACACCCAGCTGAGATCACTTGTGCCGTCGGCCGCCATGACGGAGGCCTTTTCCGCGGTATATAACTCGTCGTCGCCCGCGGAAGCAATGGCCTGGATGATTTCGGGTTTGTCGGCTTTGCTAAGCGGGGGCGTCCTCTGCTCGCTCAATCCCATAATCGTCCCTTTGATGTAGGAATGTTGCGAATACATGAAGTTCGCGTAAAACCAGATGCCTGTGGACAAGGCCATGAGGACATAGGTCGCCGCGACCACTGAAGTATAGACTTTCCGGAAATAGGGATGATCTTCGGGAGAGGCGCCGCTGAGAGCGACGTATGCGCGCCTCTGCTGATAAAAGATAAAAATGACGGTCAGAGCGTAAACGCCATGAGCCGCAAGGATTTCACTGGCTTGGGAGATCAGGTTCAATGTGCTTTCTGAGGCGGCTGGGTCGCTCATCAGCAGGTACCTCCGTATCGTTGTGAAGGTAGTGACGCTGGAGGCAAATTCGTTTCATTCTGTTTTTGGATGAGAACGAACATCGAACGCCCCGAACACGCACTGCAAGTCTGGCTCTAGCCTCGGACTAACGTTTAATGCGGCTTACGGTGCGAAAGGGCGGAAAACGTCCTAAGCAAGCTTCAGCGAAGAGAAACCGGCGGCAAGCCGCCGCAGTCCAAAAAGAGTTCGCGCAGTAAGCGCTAATTCCTGGAGGAGGCGGATTTGAGTTTGCGCAGTTCCCTTTCGTGGGTTAGATAAGTCTCGCCCTTGGTGATCCAATCAGCAGCGGGCTCGTCTTTCAAGTAGTGGCCAAACCACTGAAAAATGCGGCGCTGGTAGTCGATTTGATTGGCTTTTTTGCGGAGGCCGTGGTCTTCGCCCGCGTACTCGATGAGAACGACTTCTTTCTTGGCGCGGCGCGCGATGTTGTAAAGCTCGACGCCCTGGTGAAAAAAAACCGTGCCGTCGCTGTCGCCCACTTCGATGAGAAGCGGAGTGGTCATGGTAGATACGGCGAAGACAGCAGAATTGCGGATGTAGGCCTGGAGGTCTTCGTAGAGAGGGACCTCCATGCGCTGCTGGCCGGTTTCGATGTGATCGGTTTCGGCAATGCCGATGCTCCAGTGGTGATTGCCGTAATTGCTGACGAGATCGGTGATGGGAGCACCCGCGACTCCGGCAGCGAAGAAATTCGTCACATGCGTGGCGAGATAAGTCGTGTCAAAGCCGCCCCAGGAATGACCCATGATGCCGATGCGCTTCGGATCGATGACGCCCATCTGGATGACGCGCTTCGCGGCGGCGGTGACGCAATCGGCGACCGAAATGCCGGGGTCGCGTGGCTTGAAGAGAATGTCCGGCTCGAGGACAAAGTAGCCGTGGGCGTTCATGGCGCTGACGTTGTAGTAGTTGCGCTCGGAGGCCGGGCTGTAGCGGTGGAGATTGTCGGAAAGCTTCTCGTACATGTAGACGATCATGGGATATTTTTTGGCCGGCTCGTAGCCGGCGGGATAGAAGAGCGCGCCTTGCAGGCGTTCGTTGTGGCTGTTTTTGTATTCGACAAGCTCTTCGCGGCCCCAGGCGTAGTTGGACTGGAAAGGATTTGTTTTAGTGACGGCCTTGGCGTCTTTTAGATCGGGGCTGGTGATGAAAACGTTCGGTGATTCGACGAAAGTTTGTTGGACGTATTCGAAGACGTCTGCGTCTTGGGCTTTGGCGAGATGGTCGAGACCTTTGTCGAGCCAGAGAAGATGCTCTTCGGTGAGCGCGCCCGAGGGGCCAGGCTTGAGGCGCGCGAATCCGGATTTTTTCGTCCAGATGCCGAACAAGCTCAGATAGAGGGGCATGCTGGTGTCAATCCATTCTTCTTCGGGATCAAGCTTCTCGTAGCGATGGCGGACTTGGTTGGCGGCGCCGTCGGTGAGGCGAATGGCGCGCGAGCCATCTGGAGCGACTTGCCAGAGATCGAATTTGTCGTAAAGGATGACGGCGGCGTCATCTTTGGTCCAGCCAGCGACGCCGAAGGCGGGTTTCTGCCTGATGGTGAAGTCGGATTCGCGATCGACAAATGAAGTTTGGACGCCTTTCGTGATGCTGACGACCGCGTGCGTGGCAGTGTTGACGGTCCAATAGTTGTCGTCGCGGAAATAAAGGATGTATTGGCCGCCGGGGCTTTCTTCGAGATAGTAATCGTTGTTGAGACCATCTTGAATCTTCGAGCGAGCACCAGTGAAAAGATCGACGAGCGAAATGTCCGCGGCGGGCCGGCCGATGGAGCGTTCCATGGCGTAGGCGGACCAATCGGCAGAAACAGCCAACGTTTGGTGCTTGAGCGGAGCGACCCGTTCGTCCAGATCCTTGCCCAGAGGAACCAGAGAGTTCTTTTCGAGATGCCAGGCAGCCAGCATATTTTTCCGGCGGTCGTCTTTTGCGTTCAGCTTTTGCCTGGGCATGACTTCGGTGTCGTGCCAGTTCCAGACGTCCACCGTGGGCGGATCGTCGTCTTCTTTGTCTTTCCTTTTGGTGGAGTCAGAGTCGTTGGCGGTGCCATCGGCATTAGCGCCATCGCCTGATTTTGCGCCGTCTGCTGCGGGAGTCTTGGACTTGGCGGGTTCGCTGATTTTGTCTTCCCATTTGGCGAGGCCGAGGAAAACGACTCCGCCGTCGAGTGCCCAGTCGGGTTTGTGGAAGGAAACGGTGCGCGTGGCGGCGGGAAACTTCGAGTCGGCGGTCGGGTCGTAGAGATGCGCGGATTCGGAAGATTTGCCGAGATTGGTCCAGGCGAGCGCGACTTGCGTGGGGCCGTCGCGATGGTCATCGGACTTAGATCGGAGTACGGCGAGATCAGAGCTTTTCTTTCGCCAGGAAAGGCCGGAGTAGATAGAGGCGGAGGTGTCGAGAACGCGGACGGCGGCGCTGCGGACGTCGAAAACTTGGACGCCGTTGCCGGTTTTGTCTTCGGTATTGATGGTCATGGCGAGGAGCGTTCCGGTCTTCGGAAGATCTTGCCAAGCGTATTCGGAAACGTTGCCGAAGGAAGTGTCGCGGCCGGTCGAAAGTTGACGGAGGAGCAGAATTGCACCAACGGGAACTTCGTCTGAATCAGAAGTATCGGCGGAATCTTTTTTGTCCGAGTCCTTTTTTTCGGGCGGAGTGTGGCGCATCGCGAGCCACGCGCCGTCTGGGCTGAAAGCGAAGGACTCGATGCTGTCTATGGTAGAGAGTTCGCCGGTGGAGAGATTGAGGAGGCCGATTTTCTTGGGGACGGGCTTTTTGTCTTTTTTGAGTTTTTCTTCCTGAAATTCGGGAATGCCGATGGAGTAGGCAGCCCAGCGGGAGTCCAAGGAGAAAGCAGGTTGCGCGCCAAAGGCGATCGTCTTGGTCGTGCCGCCGGCAATGTTGGTGACGCGCAATTCGTTGTTGCGGTTCGAGCGATTGATGCCGTAGGCGAGCCATTTGCCGTCAGGAGAAAGGCCGCCGTATTCGCGGAGAGTGGCGAGAGATTCCCACTGGCCGTAGTCCGTAGGAGGGACTGGCGGTTTGGACTGGGCGCAAGTGCAGATTGCCGCAGCAAGGATTAGAAATACGGCGATGGTCGAGCGTGTCATGGCGTGCGTTCCTTGAAGTTGCGACGGGATTCTAACACGGAGGGGACAAAACACACGGAGGTAAGGAACCGCCGCAACTGCTCGGACAGTGACAGCCCAAAAACCTTTGCGGTCGCCCTTTAACGGGTGCAAGCGGAAACCGGGCAAATCCATATCCGAGACGCCTCCCGAGGCGTCCGCGCGGAGCAAGAAATGAATTGACCGAAGTAAGGCTAGAGGAGGTGGCGGGGGAGGAGCGGGTTGAGGTGCATGGTTAGGTCGTAGACGGAGGCGCCGCAGGTTTCGGAGACGTCTTCGGGGCGGGAGCCGGGCTGTGCGTCGAAAAAAGTAGAGACGTCGCCGATTTTGACTCTTTCTTCGGAGCCGATTTCCACAATAGAGTGGCTGGCGGAAACCGAAGCAATGACGGGATAGAGATCGCCATTGATGCGGACTTTGGCGCCTTTCGCGGCTTCGCGTGGCCACCCATCGGCATGGCCAACTGGAATTGTGGCGACCCAGACGTCGTCCTTTGCCATGTAGGCGCGATTATAGCCGGCGCTGTCGCCCTTGCGGAGTTTTTTCACGTAGATGACACGGGCTTTGAGGCTGATCGCGGGGCGTAGGTCGAGAATGTTGGTGCGACGAAATTCGTTTTCGGAATAAATGCCGTAGATGGCCATGCCGGGGCGAACCATGTCGAGGAAGGCGTCGGGATGCTGGAAGAGGCTGAAGCTAGAGGCAGCGTGCTTTTTGCCGACGGCGATGCCTTCTTTTTCGAGTGAGGAGCAGGTTTCGTTGAAACGGCGGAACTGTTCTTTGTCGAAGTCGGGATCTTCGGTGAAGGTCATCATGGTGCCCTGGATGCGGACCGATTTGCGCGCGGCGAGGTCGCGCACAAGCGGAGCGGCTTGATGGTAAGGAACGCCGACGCGGCCGATGCCGGTGTCAATGCAGACGTGAAGAGAGACAGGCCTCTGCGTTTTGGCGGCGATTTTGTCGAGAGCGGAGCCGACGGGCGTGTAGACCATGGGCAGAATGTCGCGAGCGACGGCATCGGCAAGGTTTTGCTCGTCGAAGGGACCGAGGAGAAGGATGGGCTTGCGAATGCCGGCGTCGCGTAGAGAGCAGGCTTCGTGAAGCTTGACGACGGCAAATCCGAAGACTTCAGGTTGTGGTTCGAGAAGCTGAGCGACGTTGGCGACGCCCATCCCGTAGCCATTGTTCTTGATGACGGCAAGGATGGGGCGTGCGGAAACACGGCGTGAGATTTCCGCGACGTTGTGCTTAAGGCTGTCGCGATGGACTTCGACCCACGGATCGAAGGAGGAGTCCGGCGAAGAAGCGGATTCCGGGAGCGGTGTGGCGTTAACATCCGGCACAGAATGCAGGACGGCAGGCAGCGCAAAACCGGCTTTGAGAAAGACGCGGCGCGAGGGCTTCATTTTAGATGTGGCTCCTGACGGAAGGAGGATATATCAGAACGGCGAGAACGGAGAACAGAACTCGGAGATCAGACAGAAACTCGATTGCAGTGCGATCGTTAGGACGCATTAGTCTAAGAGGCAGCCTTGCGAAAGGGCACGACGACGACTCTCCAAAGCAGCCCACATCGGCCAATGAACGTGTTTCCAGTCCGCGACACGGAGCCCCTCGTGGAATAGCGATCCAGCGGATTTGCTGCAAGGTGTGAAGCCTATGCGCCAATGGTATTTGTGGCAGCCACTACTTTTTGAAGAGGTCCTCGAAGGCCTGGCGAGCGTCGTTGGAGCGCGGGGGTGCGGCCGCGCTGGTGCCGGCGGCCTGCGCGTAAGAAGTGGGCGCAGTGTCTTTCTCGACCGTCATGCGAAATTCATAGAACTTGCAATTGTTGCGCGCGTCCTTTGGGGAGACGCGTTCTTTGATGGGTTGCGTGCATTCGAACTGAGCACCAGTGTCGAAGAAGCGGCACTGTTTGCAACAATGCAGCTCGAACTGGCACTTGGGACACTTGCCGTTGGAATCGAAACCGGGGGCCAGGACGGCGCCGCAATTGGAACAGCGGGCGCGGGTTACGGTTCCCACCATGCGCGGGGTGCGAGGACCGAATTGATCGGCTCCGCGCGGGCCACCAGATGGCGGCTTCTTTTCGTGAGAGCGCTCGCGCTTCTCACCTTTCTCCGAATCGCGGTAACCGCGATGACTATACTTGCGATCCACAAACGCCTCCGTCCGCCAGTCCTGACGGACTGCAACGGCTACAACTTAGACTTTGCACGCAACGGTGTGCCAACTTGGCTTGTATCCAACTGGATTGCTACACTCGCCCGGACTGCGCTATGCCTTCCTGAATTTGCTTTGCAGAGTGACGTCCGAGAGCAGGAGATGGGGCCTCTATGTTTGTAGCCCTCTGGGAGTTCGAAGTCAAGCCGGGCTGTGAAAAACGTTTCTTGAAAGTCTATGGCCCTGGAGGGGACTGGGCCAAGCTGTTCCGGAATGACGCGAACTACCAGGAGACTCAATTATTGCACGATCCAGAGAATCCTGCAATCTTTCTCACTTTGGACTTCTGGGCCTCGCGGCAGGCGTATGAAGGGTTTATGGCAACGCATGCTGCGCAATACGCAGGATTGGACGCAGCAGGTAAGGAATTGACGTTGAGGAAGAGGAAGATTGGGTGGTATGAGGGCGTGGAGGGTTGAGAACGAGAATGGGCACTTGAGATCGGAGAACGGAGATCGGAGATGACCAAGGGACCAAAACGGTCAAACTGAACAATCCAAGGAGTCAGAATTCGCGAGTCAATCGGCAGGCCTTTTGCCGAGCCACATTTGGATAAAGCCGTCGAGAGGAAGATCAGGTTGGAGAATGGCTCGCGGCGCGCCAGAGGCGCGAAGAAGGGCTTCGGCGGCGAGGTAGCCGCTGCGGACAGCGCCTTCCATTGTGGCGGGCCAGCCGGTTTGCGTCCAATCTCCAGCGAGATATAAGCCCGGGATTGACGTGGCCTGCGAAGGACGCCAGCGATCTACACCGGGTTCCGGCGAGAACGTCGCGGCGGCTTCCTTGATGACGGTGGCTTTGAGCAATTGGGCTTCGCGTGCTTTGGGCAGGGCGTGGCGAACTTCGGCGAGGCAGAGGTCAATGATTTCCTGGCGCGGCCTTTCGAGAAGATCGTAGGAGGCGCTGATGACGAGTTGGAGGTATTGCGGGGTTTTTGTGGAGTCTGCGCCACTATTTGAATCGTTGGAAGAATCAGTGTAAAGAGCCGTCTTGTTGAAAATCCATTGCGTTGTAGTGTCGAGAAGGGTGACGAAAGGCTCGGCCATAACGTGGCGGTCGAACCAGAAATGAACGCCCGTGATGGGCGAGGTTTTGATTTTGTCGAGGTGGGCGAGCGAGGCGTCGGATTGCCTTAGGCTTTCGGGGAGCAGTTCCGCGAGTGCGGTGTGCGGGATCGCAAAGATATAGGCGTCGGCGGATTCCTCGCGATGGTCATCGAAGCGTACGCCGGCGAGCTGGCCGCTCTCGAGCTTCAAGCCGCGAACGGGCGAGCGAAAGACCACTTCCCCGCTCCGACGCTCGATTTCCGTTTTGCAGCCGTCGTAGAGATTCGATAGCGGAACGGCGGGCACACCCATACGATAGCCCGTGCTGTTCGAGAGAAAGGCTTTCCAGAAGACATCAACGCCGAAGCGCGCGTCCATGCGGTCGAGTTCTTCGTCGAGCGCGCTGACGAGAACGACGCGCCAAAAACGATCGATGGCGCCTTGCGTCTGGCTACGCCGGCGAAGCCATTCGAGCATGGAGATACCGCCGCCAAGTTCGGGAGGGTTGCCCGCGTGCTTAATGATGTTAAGCATGGCGCGGGCAATGGAGAGTTTGTCGAGCAACGTGAGAGGCGCAAACGAAGCGAACGAGCCAGCGAAGTGAAACGGCGCAGGAAGCGATCCCGCCTTCATCTCGCCGCGCCGGCCTTGGGGATCGAGGAAAAGGAGGCGGTCGAAGAATTTGATTTTGCCAGCAGCGTCAACACGGCGGTAAAAATCCTCGAGATTCGTGCAGCAGCCGAGCGTGACGTGCTGGCAATTGTCAACGTGCTCTCCGTCGGGCAGCACATAGGAAGTGGCGCGGCCGCCGAGGAAGGGACGCTGCTCGAATAGGCGTACGCGCCAGCCGGAATCAGCCAGCGCGACGCCGGCTGCCAGTCCCGCCAGCCCGCCGCCGATCACGATCACGTTTTTCAAGAATGTTCTCTTCCGAGTGGTGGCCGAAACGGGCCTTGGCCATGAATATCATTTTTTCCGCCCTGGAGAGACGGATTTTTTCGCCGAAAACGGCGAAGTCAAGCGCCTCGATGCGACTGAGCAATGCGCTGTAGGTATGAGCGAGGAGCCACAGCGCACTGCGGCTATCCTGATCAATCAAGGCGAGCAAGGCGGAGCCCTCTTCGTAAAGCTGCCAGGCGCGGTCGGCTTCGAAGCGAAGCAACTCGCGCATGCCGAGTGTCGCTTCGCCGCGGTCAAAATCCTCACGTGAAACGCCGTAGCGCGCAAGGTCTTCTTCGGGAAGATAGACGCGGCCGAGCTTGTGGTCTTCATGGACGTCGCGAATGATGTTGGTGAGCTGGAAGGCGAGGCCGAGCTTCTCGGCAAGGTCTAGGGCACGGGCATCGCGAAATTCGAAGACGTGAGTGCATGTGAGGCCAACGGTTCCGGCGACACGGTAGCAATATTCTCGGAGGCGGTCGAAGGTCGGATAGAAACGGACGGTGAGATCCATTTCTGCGCCGCTGATGAGGTCGTGAAGATAGCGCGCCGGCATGTTGTAGCGCTGCATGGTGTCAACAAGTGCTGGAAGGACTTCCTCAGCGCCGGGCAGGCTGGCAGCTGGGGAGACCAGGGCAGCATTTCCGTCGAGAACTTGTTCTTGCCCCGTGATGGCCTGGTCGAGAGCCGTGCGCCACCGGGCGAGACCGCGCTGTTTGGCGACGAGGTCCTGGCCTTCGTCCGAAACGTCGTCAATGAGGCGCATGAAGGCGTAAAGGGCGGCGAGTGCGTCGCGCTTGGGTTTGGGTAAAAGATAGAAGGCGTAATAGAAATTGCTTTGTGCGGCACGGGCAATCACGTGGCAATGCGCGTAGGATTCGGCAACGGTTTCGGCAGATTGCGGCGCGGCATGCTGTGACCCTGGTGCTGCCGGCATTGTTGAGACTGTGGCAGGCCGAGAATTGCGTGCAACCAAGTGCTTCACCAACGTGCGGCCCAGAAGGCGAGCCTGCTTCAGTTTGCCTATGGCGGGGCGCTTGTGCAGCGTGTCGTAGCCCATCGCTTCGATGGCGTCAAGAACGGCGAGGCCGCCAAGGCTGAACATTTCGAGATCAACGTTCAAGCGGGAATCCACCATTTTGGCGAGCGGCAAGCCTTCGGCAAAAAGAGCGCGCGTGCGAGCAATGAGATCCTGCATCAAACGAACGTAGCGCTCGTCAAAGCGGCGCTCCACGATGTCGTTTTCTGTGAGGTTCTGAGCCGCGGCGGCGTCGAGGGGAATGTAGATGCGGCCTTTGTCGAGGTCGCGCGAAACGTCCTGCCAGAAATTCGAGAGCTGCAAAGCAGTGCAAGTGGCGTCGGAAAGGCGCTGGCGCTGCTCGTCGCGGTAACCGCAAAGGTAGAGGACCAGACGACCGACGGGATTGGCCGAATAGACGCAGTAGCCGAGCGCGCCGTCCCAATTGGCGTAGCGTTTCGTGGTCTGATCCTGGCGGAAAGCTTTTAAGAGATCGGCAAAGGGTTGCTTTGGAATGTCTTTGGTGAGAATGGTTTGGCGGAGCGCGACGAAAACAGGATGCGACGGCTTGCCTTCATAGCAGAGGTCGAGTTCACGCTCCCACCCATCGAGCAGCTGAAGCGCGCGTATCGGATCGGGAACTTCGTCGCCGAGATCGTCGGCCCAGCGGCAGTAGGCGTAAACGTTGTAGAAATGTTGGTGCAGGGCCTTGGGCAAAAGCCAAGATACGACATTAAAATTTTCGTAGTGATGCGTGGCGAGCCAGTGGGTGTACTCCTGGGCAACCGCCGGAGAGCAGCCCGCTGGCGGGAGATTGCGCATGATTTCGAGTTCGCCGGGGACAAGCATTCAGGAAGAGCGCCTCACAAAAGTCGAGCGGTACTTGCAACTCATACGTCGGGATCCTTCAGGCATCCTTGGGGATGCCTTCAGGATGACACCCAAGCTGGTTTTGAGAATCCTATGATGCACTGACCCAGCAGCGGGCCGTGCATAAAAGCGGCAGCTAAGCTGCCCTTCGCTTCGCCCAGGATAAACTGGACGCCAAATCAGGGTCGGACGGCGAGCTTGATTTCGCCGCTCCGGGACTTCATGCGCTCGAAGGCCTGCGGCAAGTCCGCCAGACGGATTTCCTCGGTGACAAAATCGTGCGCGGAAATGTCTCCGCGGCGAATCGCTTCCAGCGCTTCGCGGAAAAACCGCGGTGTGTGGTGGAACGTGGAGATGAGCTTGATTTCGGAATAGTGAATGGCGGCAGGTTCAATTTCAACGTGCGTGCCCGAAGGCAAGCCGCTAAAGAAGTTCACCACGCCACCGCGACGCACGATGGCCAGGGCCATGCTCCAAGTCGCTGGGTTTCCCGCAGCTTCAACGACGGCGTCGGGCCCGTGCTGGTCTTCGGTTAACGCTTTCACGGCAGAGGCGACATCTCCAGTCTCATTCACATTGATGGTCGCAACAGCGCCCAAGCGGCGCGCGACATCGAGAGGCGCCGTACGGCGGGCAATGGCGATGACGCGCACGCCGCGGCGCGAAAGCATGCGGATGAACTTTAGCCCAATGGGGCCGCAGCCGATGACAACCGCGGTGTCGCCAGTGCGCAGTTCCATTTCGTGAATGCCGCGAAGCACGCAAGCTAGCGGCTCCGCGAGCGCAGCGCTTTGGTCATCCACGGAATGCGGCACCTCAAGCATGTTTTCCACGGCGATGCGGCCCGGAATGCGCATGTACTCAGCGTAAGCTCCGTTGTTAAAAAGGAGATCGTCGCAGAGATTTTCCTGGCCCCGGCGGCAGTGGTAACAGCGCAGGCAAGGCGCGGAATTGGCAGCCACAACGCGCATGCCGATGCGCCAGCGCGGATCTACGCGCTTGCCGACGGCAACGATGTCGCCGACCAATTCATGGCCAAAGACGGCGGGAGGCTGAATCATACGGGCGTGATAACCGCGCTTCCAAACTTTGAGATCAGTACCGTCGGTGAGCGCGAGGCGCACGCGGAGAAGCACTTCGTCGGCGGCCAGTGAGGGTACGTCAATCATTTCAATGCGCAGATCCTCGCTGCCATAGAGAACGGCGGCCGTCATTTTGGATGGCAGCGCTACGCGTGTGACAGCAGTCTTCAATTCTTCGCCTGTATCCGTTTTCTTGTCGGTGGTCCTCATGCGTGTGTGATTAAAACCTTTAGCGATTCCGCGGTGGGCTGGGCAGCCAGATCCAAAGCCTCTTGAATTCTATCCAGAGGAAAGCGGTGCGTCACAATATCCATCACCGGAAGTTTCTTGTGGAGCACCAGCTCCGCGGCTGTTTCTTGGATGTCCACCGCGGCGCTATAGCTGCCTAGAATCTCTTTTTCGTCAATCCCCACTGCGGCTGCTGGAAATTCAATCTTGGTAACGGGATCATTCGCGGCGAATAACAGGACTCGACCACCAGGCCTCGCCGCGGCCAGCGCTTCCACGACCACCGCGGGATGCGCCACCGCCACCAAAACGGCATCAGCCCCCCGCCCCTCCGTACGGGCCTTAATTTCCTCCACCAGCTTACCACCACTGGGGTCAAAGGACTCAATCGCGCCCAAGGTCAGGCTCTTGGCCCGGCGGACGGCCATGGGATCGCTAGTGTAAAGACGCGGGCCTGCGAGCTTCGCGACCATGAGAAGCTGCAGGCCGATAGGGCCACAGCCGATGACGAGAGCCGTTTCTCCAGCGGCAACACGAGCTTTCTGAACAGCTTTGAGGATTGTGTTAATGGGCTCGATGAACGTTGCCTCTTCAAAGCTGACGTCGTCAGGAAGCGCCACAATGCCGCGTTCAGCGACCCAGGGCATGGCTTTGACGTATTCGCCGAAGCCGCCGCCGTTGGGTGTAAAGCCCGCCGTCAGGCCAGTGGTTTTGTATTGCTTGCACTGGGAGAAGAGGCGGCGTTCGCAAAAAAAGCATTTGCCGCACGGAATGTGATGAAAACTCATGACGCGGTCGCCAGGCTTCCATTTGGTAGCGCCGCGTCCTGCGGCAGCAACCGTGCCGGCCAGCTCATGCCCAAGGATTTGCGGCGGCTCGACGTAGCGATGAAAGATTTTTTTGATGTCCGTGCCGCATACACCGCAAGCGGCGACTTTGATTAGCACTTCCCCCTCGCCGACTTCGGGAACGGGAACTTCTTCGACACGGACGATGCCTTTTTCGCGAAAGACGCCGGCTCGCATGGCCTTGGGGATGGGGCCGAGTACGCGCGCGGCTTCCAGGGTTGTGCCAGTGCGGCTCATCTTGCGGCGTCCCCCGCCCTGATTCTCATTGATGAGGCCACCGCTTCAATGTAATGATCCAAGAATCCAGCTAGTTTTTCGGCAGCCATTCTGCTTTGGTTCCCAAACCGTACTAATGCGGGCATGGACATAGGGTGTCGAACGACCTCACCCAAAACTCGAGGGATGCTCACTTCGCCCTCCGAAGTCATAACTTTGTTGAAATCCATTGGCAAATCCTCACTCGAGGTATCGCTGATGCCTCGAATAGCTATTCCTTTTGCCCCGAAAACGGCCGCTTCGAATAGCACTTCCCCGCTCTCCATTTCCACGGCGTCAGCCAATTTGCCAAGCTGCTGTTTCTCCGAGGCAGACCTGATCACGCGTTCAGCACTGTAGAACGAATCAACCAAGCGCGCACCAGCTCTTTCAGCAAGCTGAAGTAACTGCGGGTCTGAAGCAACAACCTGTTTCCACGCTATAGCTTGAATCTCTCTTGCGGCGAGTATTTCGCCGACTTGATACTGTGATCGGAGCCCACCGGCTAGGCCGCTAGAGATGCAAATGTCAACATCACCGTCCCAAACCGTCTTTGTCGTTTCTACCCAAGCACGCTTTCCCCCGACACCAGTCAGTAGCGCATTTACATCCGCACCACCAATCCGAACCGAAAAAAACTCGGCGCGTCCATCGGTTTGTTTCTCAAAGGTCCTGAGCTTTCGCCAAGGGGCGAATTCCGCTTCGACGGCGAAGGTGACCAGGATGCGCATTAGTTGTCGAGTCTAAATGCCCGCGAAACCTATCAAAATCCTTTGTCGCCCGTCATTCCACACAAGGGCGAGTGGAGCAAGCTGCACAGGCTAAAGCCTGTGCTACCAAACCCTACGCGCCGCCGGCGCGCTCCATTTTTCTGGCGCGCCCTTTGTCAATATAGCCGTTGGCTTCGTACCAGCGTACGGCGCGTTCCAGCGCTGCCGACACCGGACCCGCCTTGAAGCCCAGTTCGCGCTGCGCGCGAGAGCAATCCACAAACATCATGTGGCGCGCAATTTTCACGCCTTCGATCGGGATGCTTGGCTCACGCCCGATCAGCCTGGAAAACACAGTATTGGCATAGGCTACACCCAGCGCCAAGCCGTGAGGGATTTTCAGCTTCGGCGCAGACAGTCCGGTAATCCTGGAAAGCGTGTCGAGCAGGGCCTTGAGTGTGAGATTCTCTCCGCCGAGAAGATAACGCTCACCCACTTTGCCTTTCTCTGCTGCAAGCAAGTGGCCGGCCGCGCATTCCTCGACGCCGACGAAATTCAGCCCGGTCTCGACGTAGCCGGGCATTTTCCCATTGAGAAAATCCAGAATGATCTTTCCCGTTGGCGTGGGCTTCCAATCCCAGGGGCCGACCGGCGTCGTCGGCATGACGACGATGGCTGGCAAGCCGGCCTTTGCAGCTTTTAGAACTTCCTGTTCGGCCATCCACTTGGAGCGCTTGTAGTGACCGACCATTTCTTCGAGGCGGGCGTCGGTGGATTCGCTGGGATGCTGCGCACGATCCACGGCGATAGTAGCGACGGTGCTGGTGTAAATGAACTGCTCGACGCTGGCGCGCATTGCGGCATCAAGAAGATTTTTTGTGCCACCCAGGTTGGAATCGTAGATTTCTTGCTTCCGCCTGGCCCACAGACGGTAGTCGGCGGCCACGTGGAAGACGCGCTTCGCGCCCTGCGTAGCGCGGGCGACCGACGCCGGATCGCGCAAATCGCCGGTGACATATTCGAGCGAGAGGTCCGCAATGGCACGATTGGTGCTGGAAGGGCGCAGTAAGACGCGCACGTCCTCGCCTCGCGACACCAGCTGGCGCGCAACGTGGCTGCCCAGGAAGCCCGAAGCGCCTGTGACCAGCGTGGTCATGCGATTCTCACACTCTCTTCATCACCTTCTGTATGCAATCTCTCAGAGAGGAAGGCTTGTGCATCGCGCAATTCCCTGGCTGGCGTTTGTGACAGAAGCACTCCTTCGACATGCTCCGAAAACTGGCGCCAGAAACTGCTGCGAATAAGCCGGCGGCCTTCAGCGGCCTTGCGGATGACGACTTCGTCCGGAGATGCGGCTGTAATCAGCCAGCCGTCCACGTCCTTTTCCACAATAAACGACCGGAGAGTTGTAGGTTGTGTGGGGTCTGAGTCTTCCCGAACTCGCGAGTGGACAACAGTGAAAAAGCCTGAAAGCCTCGCGGCACGAAGTCCTTCGACGGAAAGAGCAGATTCCGGAGTCTCGGGCAAATCGAGCCGCACGGTCAAGAACAATTCGCGCAGGGGCTGAAATTCGTGAATCCGCCGACGGAGCCTAGTCCCATCAGTCTCGAGAAAAATGCAGTGCCCGCTCTGAGCAAGAGCTCGGACAAAATGGCCAACGCCGGAATGAAGCAACGGTTCGCTGCCCCCAATCCAAATCACCGGAGCGGGATTTTTCATGAGTGCATGCATCTTTTCCCGGGAAACCGGCGCGGCAGAGCCCGGATGAAGGATTTCTGTTGGATCCACACAATGAAGGAGAGGCCCCGGAGGCGCGGAATTGAAAATCTGCGCGATGCGGGCTTTTGCGAGTTTTGACGTGAGCCGCGCTGGCAAGCGCACCATGTAGGTTAAATCCCGCTGCGCAGCCGGAACTCGATGGGCTGGAATTTCACGGCACAACATTCTTCGGCTTTGCGCGATTGATTGGCATACCGCGCGAGCGCGTAGACCGGGAAAGAATTTCGGTAAAGATGATATTTCAGATAAAAGACGCCTGGAAAACCAGTGCCGGTAAATTCCGGCTCGCTCCAAGAGCCGTCCGCTTGCTGACGATGGACTAAGTACGCCACCGCTTTGGCCACCGCCGGATCTTCCGTCCCGGCGCTTGCGAGCAGTCCAATCAGTCCCCACGCGGTTTGCGAAGCGGTGCTGGTTCCCTGCCCTTTTGTAGAAGGCACATCGTAGCTCAAAAGGGATTCGCCAAAGCTTCCGTCCACTTTCTGAACGCTCCGGAGCCAATTGACGGCGCGCTTGCAAAATTCACGCGCGGCCAGCGAAACAGTTTCCAGAGCGCGCAGAACGCCGCTCGTTCCATAAATGTAATTCACGCCCCAGCGGCCGAACCAGGAACCGTCCTTGCACTGATCCTGCAGCAGGAATTTCACAGCCCGCTGAATGACAGGATCCTCCGCAGACCAGCCGTAGCGGCCCAGACACTCGACAACGCGCGCGGTGACGTCGGCCGTCGAGGGATCGATCATCGCGTTGTGATCGGCAAAGGGAATGTTGCAGAGGAACTTGCGGTCGTTATCACGGTCGAACGCACCCCAGCCGCCGTCCCGATTCTGCATGCTTAGCAGCCACTGAATGCCGCGGCGGATGGCGCCTTCCATGCGAGCGGCCTCGGGATATCTCACCCGCTGGAGAGCCATGAGTACAAAAGCCGTGTCATCAACGTCAGGATAAAAATCGTTGCGAAATTCAAACGCCCAGCCGCCGGGGTCCGCGTCTTTGTTCTTGACCTGCCAATCCCCGGGGCCCAGCACTTGCTTGGAGAGAATCCAGTCCGCAGCCTTCACCAAAGCCGGATGGTCGGGAGGCAAGCCCGCTTCTTCGAGCGCGACCATGGCGATGCAGGTATCCCACACAGGTGAAACACAAGGCTGCATGCGAATCGTCTCTTCATCTTCGATTTCAAAACGCGAGAATTCCTTGATTTCGCGGAACGTGAGCGGATCGTCCGGCTCATAGCCAAAAGCCATCAACGCAAAAATGGAGTTCATCATGGCGGGATAGATAGCGGCCAGCCCTTCAGTGCGCTCGATATGATTCAGCATCCACGACTTCGCTTCGCGAATGGCGCGCTGGCGGAACGGCTTCCAGGGAAACTTTTCGTATAGCTTGAACCCGCGATCTACCGCCAGGAAGACGTTCTTCCAGGAAAGAAGTTGGTCGCTCCAGTCCAGCGCCGCCGTTTTGCGCTCAGGGTCCTTGAAAAGCTCGTCTACATGAGCGTGCTCCGGAAGCCGCCAATTCGGACGCAACGTGGACAAAATCGCCATGGGAATCACAATGCCGCGGGTCCAGGAAGACATTTCGTAAATATTGAAAATGAACCAATGCGGGATGAGCAGCAATTCCGGCGGAATCGAGGGAACAAGGTCCCAGCTCACTGCACCGACCAGCGCCAGATAGAACCGAACATAGGAATTAGAATGCTCGAGGCCGCCAAGGCGATGCACCATCTCCCGCGCGCGCACCAAATTCGGCGCGTAAGGTGAATCTCCCGCAAGTTTCAAGGCGAAATACGCCTTGCAGGTAGCGTTCAGTTCCGAAGGGCCACCCGGATAGATGCTCCAGCCGCCATCAGGCAACTGGCGCCGCCGGACATAGTTGGCTAGCTTGGCAATACGCTCCGGATCCGCTTTGCCCAGGACGTGCAAATAGTAAATGTAATCCGATTCCAGCGTGGAGTCGGCTTCCAGTTCGCCCTGCCAGTACCCTTGTTCCGCTTGAAGCGAAAGGAGGTGATTAGCGCCGCGTTCAATGGCTTTCTCGAGGCGCTCCGCCCAATCCTGCTCTTGCCATGGGACTTGCGCCGATGCGACGGCTGGTTCCTCTCCTATGCGGGCAAATGAGGCCATAAATGCTCCCCCAGAGCACATGAGATAAGATTGACGGGTCCAGCAAGGCCGGACCGACCCGCCGTTCAACTTCCTTTAACTGCTGTGCTCCTCGTCACTTACCGGAGCGCGAATTAGAAAGCAATAAGAGTTCCAGTAACATCGGTACTACTTTCAATTATCGCCGCCTTGACGCTGGGGGTCAACGCTTAAGATGCCGTCGAGTAAACGCAGAATTGTCAAATTGATACAGCTGGCGGAGATTCGAGTGTTCTTTGCACCAAAACCCGCAACGGCTGCGGCAGTGGTTCACCTTCTTGTTGAGAAACCGAGGGCTTTTCGCGGAGCAGGCGGGATGGTAGCTGCGTCCAGGCTGGCGCAGCAGCCGAAAATGCCATTGCCGGGCCGCGAACAACGAGGACATCGGCACGATCCAGCGCCGTCCGCGCGGAATCCTTGAAATCTTCCTTCGAAGGGTCGACTACAACGAAATACAGGCTCGGTTTCAGGAATTGGAGCAAGGAGTTGCTCTCCAAAACAAGCGTTTGCGACGGCCCGTAGGAAGTGGTTTGTGCTTCCTGAACCGCAGCTCTTAGCAAGGGAAGTCCCTCAGCAAGAAAGCCTTGCTTCGTGCGAAGCCAAAACGAGCGGCGGGCTCCGGCAGCCAGAAATCGTGAGCTATCTGTCCCCGTATCGGCGTGCAATTCCCAATCGAGCGCGCAGACGTGCTCCGTGGGCGCGCAGTCGCAATCCTCACCGTTTTGTGCGCACACGCCGTGGCCATACTGGGTGATTTTTCCGGCAATCCAGTTTGCATTCGGAAAGGCGGCAATCACATCGCAGACAAGCTGTGTCTTCCCAATACTGCGCGTGTGACCGCCGACGACAATGACGCGCCAGCGCGGCGAAGGATTTTTTCCATTTGCCCTATTTGTTTCCAACTTTGCCCTCAAGATATTTTATGCGTGCGGCCAATTCAGGAAGGCGGCCGTAGACGGCGTATTGCTCCTTGAACTTTTCAAGCGACCGTGCCGGAGTCCCCCAAACGGTTTGCCCGCCGCGAATTGTCTTTCCGCCGAGCACTCCTGATTGTCCTCCAATCACGGCACCATCTTCCAGTTGGCAGCGTTCGCCGAAACCCGCCTGGCCGCCAATCACCACGTTTTTGCCGACGACACACGAGCCGGAAAATCCAACCTGGGCCGCCACAACAGTGTGCGCGCCGATCTGGCAGTTGTGGCCAATGTGAATCAGATTGTCGAGCTTCACGCCCTCAAAGATGCGCGTGTCGTCCAGCGAACCGCGGTCGACCGTGGTATTCGCGCCAATCTCGACGTCGTCGCCAATCTCCACGATTCCAACTTGCGGGAATTTCCAGTGCTTCCCTTCGCCGAACGCGTAGCCGAATCCGTCCGCGCCAATCACGGCGCCGGAATGAATCTCCGCGCGATGGCCGATTCGAACGTGATGGTACAGAGTTACACGCGGATGGATGCGGCAGTGCTCACCAATCCAGCAACCTGCGCCGATGACGCAGTGCGCGCCAATCTGAGTTCCCGCTCCAATATGTGCATCTTCGCCAATCACCGCGTAAGGCCCGATGCTCGCGCTTCCGGCAACGCGTGCTAGGGGCGCAACTACCGCGGTCGGATGAATTCCCGAGGCAATCGGCGCGCGGTCGAGGAGCAGCGTGGCGGCTTTGGAAAACGCAAATTTGGGATGCGGGCTTCGCAGCACGGTTTTGTCCGGCAAGCGCAGCCCCTCGGGCGCAATCACACAAAGCGCAGCGGAAGCACCGGCGCGCTCGGCGTGCTTTGCCGCATCGATGTATATCAAGTCTCTCGACGCAGCTCGTTCGGGCGCAGCCACTCCGCTGATTTCCAGCCTGCCGTCCCCTTCGAGGGTTGCCCCAATCGAGTCAGCCAATTCTCTCGCCGTTCGTCTCATTGTTCAGCCTCATGAAAATCGTTAAAAATCGTACACAGGCGGCTCCCCGCGCGGCCTCGTGTTCCACCGCCCATGAACCCAAACCCACTGCTCAGGATATTTTCGAATGATGTCTTCGAGAACTTTTGCAAACTTCTGCGTGTTTTCGCGGATATCGAGTTCTGTGTCGCCCGTTCGAATCAGTTCCACGGGAGGCTCGAAGCGAAGCCGGTATTTGCCGAGAGTTTCATCCCAGACAGCATAGCCGGGCACGACGGACGCGTCGTTGTGGAGCGCCAGCCGCGCGATGCCGGTCGTCGTGCTCGCAGCCTTTCCGAAGAAATCCACGAAGACCGCTTCCTGAGGCATGGTGTTTTGGTCGGCCAAAATGCCAATCGTCCCCGCTTCCTTCAAAACCTTTAACGTGACCCGCGCCGATTCGTTCTTGAAGATCGGCTGATTTCCCGATAAGCAGCGATATCGGTTGACCAAAGCATCGATTCTGCGATTCTCTATCGGCCGCGCCATGTAGTGCAGCGGATAACCGTAGAGCGCGTGCGCGATAGAAGAGAGTTCCCACGCGCCAATGTGCCCGGTTAGATAAAGGACGCCCTTGCCGCGCCGGCGTCCTTCCAGAAAATTTTCATGCCCGTCAAGAACAACGATTTGTTCAATATTTTGCTTTGTGTAGCTCGGGATTCGCGCAAATTCCGCAGCCATCCACCCCAAATTGCGAAGCATCCCGCGGATGACCGCCTTACGTTGAGCATCGTTCCAATCAGGGAAGGCGATGCGCAGGTTGGTTTCCGCCGTCTTCCTCAATCTTAGGAGCAGCACGTAGAACAATCGCATGACAGCCACAGCGAAACCCTTCGCCGCGGACCGCGGGAGCAGCCCCAGCCCCTTTACAATGAGCCACACGGCCGCGTATTCGAGCCACTCCGTCATCGTGGAGCCAAATGGAATGAAAAGTTCATTGCGCGACAGTATGCAAGAGGTCCCGCACTGGAAGAAAGTATTTCAATGTTAAACTCAACTTTCCGTGAAGAAACCGACCAAGTCCCCATTCTCGGATTACCGTACCACCAGAGTCGCCCTAATTGTCTGGAGCTTGCTCATTTGCGCCACGCTGTACGTCTGCTACTTCAGCCATCTCGGCGTACTCGGCTTTGTTGGGCCCGATGAGCCACGCTATGCGTGGATTGCCCGCGCGATGATGGAATCTCACGACTGGACCACGCCGCGCTTATATGGGAAACCCTGGTTCGAGAAGCCGCCGCTTTATTATTGGGGCGCGGGAATCGCCTTCAAGTGGTTTGGCGTAAGTGAAGCCGCGGCACGGCTGCCCAGCGCTGTGTCCGCGCTGCTGGCCACGATTGCGCTTGCGTGGCTCGCTCGTCGTCTCTATGGCCATGAAACGGCCCGCTGGTCACTGCTCCTGCTTCCGACAACGGCAGGAATGATCGGCTTTTCGCATGCTGCTGCCACCGACATGCCCTTCAGCAGCACGTTCACGATGGCCATGATTTGCGCGGCCGTGGTCCTTGGTTTGGCGCACGATGAAAACACGCCGATTCTTCCCCGCACTCCGTGGATTGCGTTAATTCTGTTTGGATTCTTCCTCGGAGCCGCCGTTCTTGCCAAAGGCCCCGCCGCGATCATTTTGTGCGGCGGCGCGGTGTTCCTGTGGGCTTTGCTGACCAAACGCAGACAAGACGCGCTTCAACTGCTTCATCCCGTGGCCATCGCGTTTTTCTGCGCTACCACCCTCCCCTGGTACGTTCGCTGCGCTCGCCGCAATCCCGATTTCTTGCGCGCATTCATCATCGAGCACAATTTCAAGCGTTACCTGACCCCTGAATTTCAACACATTCGGCCGTTCTGGTTTTACCTGCCGGTCGTGTTGATAGCTCTCCTCCCGTGGACCGCGCTTTTCCTTTGGAGCGGCGTTCACGGAATAGCGCGCGTCGTGCGCACGCAAACCGCGCAACACTCAAAGTGGTTTCTGGCCTGCTGGGCCGGATTCTGCCTCCTCTTTTTTTCGATTTCCCTGTCGAAACTTCCCGGCTACATCCTTCCCGCGCTTCCTGCCCTGGTACTGATCTTCGCCCACTCGCTCACAACTATGGACAAAATCCCGCGCTGGCTGCTTCGCGCCGGCTTATTGCTGTTTTCGCTATTACTCTTCGGTCCGCTCGTGTACATCGAACTTCTCGCGCCACAGTTTCCTTACAGGAACGCCACGATTGTCACCGGCGTGTGCTCCATTGTGGCTCTAATGGGAGCCGCAAATCTCCTCCTAGCCTCGTTTGGCAGGCCCGCCAGGCAAAGGGGCCTTCTTCCCCTCCTCGCCGCGGGCTGCGTTGTGCCCATACTTCTTGCCACTGTGGTGGCTTATTTCATTGCCCCGTCTTTCCTTAAGCTGGATCCTTCCGGAAAAATCCTGGCGCAACAAGTGCAAAAACAGGGAATTCCCCTGGATGAACTCGCGGTGGGCTGGATGAGCCGTGGCCAGCATTTCGGCATGAATTTTTATTTGCACCAGGAAATTAGGGACTGGAACCTGGAGAATTCCGGGAAGCAATACGTGCTAACAGACATTCGCGGGTGTAGGAACTTGGACCCTATACCCTTCGCGTGCGAGCCCATGCCTTTCGATGAACAGGCTACGGGCATGTTTCTCTACCACATCGTCATGCGCGGATCAGTGCAGCCTTTGGGGCTGGGGCCTGGCAACGGTGGGGGGCAAACGCAAAAGAAAGAATGACACCATGCGGTTTTCGTATTCCCGCTTTTCTTGGTCGCTCAAACTCACAAAATTACCGTGCGCAATAATTGCTTGCTCGCGCGGCTCGGGAGCTTGCAAAAACATCTGTCGCGTGATTGCGGCCAGTTCCGGATCGTCCAGCGCCTGAACCCACAGCGTGGGAACGCCATTGAGTGCGGCCAGCTTGTTCGAAAGCGGCGGATCGTGCCGATGAACGTTGTTCAGGTAGCCGAAACCGAGCTGTGTAGATCGAACCATCAGTGCAATCGTGCCCATGCCGTTCTGCTCGACTCCCACCTTCACCATTTGCTCAGGGTCGTCGTAAGCGGAATCCAACACGAGCGCACGAACGCGCTTGTCGTCCTCCGCTTCGCGCAACGCCGCATAAGCGCCCAAGTTGTAGCCCCAGAATCCGAAGCGTGTGGGATCCAAATCGTCGCGAGCAGCAAGAGTGTCAACGGCCTTGTGGAGTTCGTCGGCCTCTCGGTAACCCAGCGTCGTAATCCCCGAGTTGGCGCCGTGCGCGGCAAAGTCAAAAGCAAATACGTTGTACTGGTGGTCCTGCAACGCGGAGACCAAAGTCAGCAGTTCTCCGCGGCTGGACTCGTATCCGTGACACAAAACGATTGTGGGCGCCTGCCGCAACCCGGGGAAAAACCACCCTTCTCGTTTTCCCAGTTCCGGCACTTGGAAATCCATCACTTCCGGTCGTCCTGGAAAGCTGGCCATGCTGATTTCCGGCGCGCTGCGTTGCGGCTTGACAATGCGGTAAACGAGAAACCCCGCGACAGCCGACGCCGCCAGCACGCCAAAAAATGCCAGCGCCAAAACGATAGTCAGCAATTTTGTGTACCACCGCGATGGATACCGCAGTTCAGAAAGGATGTGCATGCGTCGCTTAAGCCGCTGGGTGCGCGGCGCCTCTTGTTTCAAAACTCCTTATGAAAACTGTTAAATGCTCAAGTCCAGTCATCGTAGCACATCGCTTTCGGCGAACTTCAAAAAGCCGATGGCCTTGTGTCGGATTCGTATCGCCTGTCGTGGGTCTATCCAGAAGGTCTCGCGCGAATCAGCTATCATAGAGCCAGTACGGAGCCCGTATGGCGGGAGCTCACCAAATCCGCGCATCCATGAACATCGTTGACTTGCGCCAGACCACTGTGCGCCAGATCGAGCCTCTCCTCGAAGAGGAAGCGCGGCACTGGCGCGACGAGTTGCATTGGGACTATCGTGGCGCGCTGGAGCTAATCAAGCGCTTCATGGAAGCTCGCGCTCTAGCCGGCTGCGTCGCGTTCGAAGGCGGGACGGCCGCTGGCTACTCCTTCTATGTCCTGGAAGAGCAAAAAGGGCTGATTGGCGGCTTATATGTCTCGTCTAAGTTTGCGCAGCAAACTTTAGGCCGCAGGCTCCTCGAAGAGATGCTTTTTTCCATGAGGGCGATTCCGCATTTGATGCGCATCGAGGCACAGCTCATGCCGTTCAGCGGTCCCCTCGACGCGCCGCTTCGCGACCACGGATTCCATCTCTACACGCGCCAATTCATGCTGCTCGATTTGCACAAGATCTCGGACGCAAAGCCCGGAGCTTCGGGCGGCTTGCGCCTCGCCCGCTGGAACGACCGCCACTTCGACCCTTGCGCGAAACTGATTTACTTGGCTTACGCCAATCACGTTGACGGCGAGATCAACGATCAATACCGCAGCCGCGCCGGAGCCTTGAAATTTTTGAAGAACATTATTTTGCTGCCGGGGTGCGGACAGTTTGTTCCTGGCGCATCCTTTGTCCTTCACGAGCCTGGCAGCGAAGACTTGGTCGCCGCCGTTTTGACCAGCGAAGTCTCCTCCGGCGTCGGCCACACGACGCAAATCTGCGTATTGCCCGGCTTTCAAGGACACGGCATTGGCCGCATGCTGATGCAAAGTTCAGCAGAAGCCCTGCGCTCCATGAAATTTCGCGAACTGACGCTTACCGTTACTTCCGACAACCGCACCGCCGTCCAACTCTACGAGAAGCTCGGCTTCCAGACCATCAAGTCCTTCACCGCCGGCGTCTGGCCCCGCTGAATAGGAATCTAGCTCTATTTCGATGCCATCGAATAGATTATTGCGGGACTTGCGAGGATGACGAGATGAAGCGGCTCGGCAACTAGCAGCGCCTCGCGATTGGTACCGGCTGACTGCCGGAGGGCAAACTCACAGCGCAACTCAAAGGTCCTCGGTTCCCCCGACTGAGGGGCGAACATCCACTTCTGTAAGCCGTCCACCACGCTCTGTCTCAGCAGCGGGTGACCGCTCAAGATTTCGATGTGATCTACTTTCCCGTCTTTCGTCACTGAAACATGAGCAACGACAGTCCCTGATGTTCGTGTTTGTCTTGCAAGCGGCGGATAGGACAAGTGCTCTGAGTGCGTTAAGTGCAGATCGGGTCGCTCGGCGAACAGAGCCTGCCCATCAATTTCAGTGGCTTGCATGCGGGCTTTTTCAAATTCGTCGCCAGGAAGCCACTTTATCGGCTCCGACTGAGAAGCAGCCTTGAAACCTAGTTCATATCCGAACGCCGCCATCTCCGCCAGCCCCTTAAAGTTCCAATCGTCGCGGTAAACGTCGGTTGGCTGGTGGTAGCGGTTCTTCACGTAATCGTTGGCCTGCTCTTCTCCCCACGCTTCATCTTGTCCTTGGAACTTCATACCCTCGCTGATGGAAAACGAAGGGATTCCCGCGTGCGCTAGACTGAAATGATCCGAGCGGTAATAATGGCCTGCCTCCGGCCTTGGATCCGGGCGAATCGTCAGTCCAAATTCTTTCGCGGTCGCCTCCACAACCGGATAGAACGTGGTCCGTTCTGCCCCGCTCACTTCCACCTCTTCGGGTATGCCCAAAGGCGCGAGCGCGTCATAGTTCAAGTCCAGGACGGGATCGACGGGCAGATAGACAACTTTCTTCCCCAAATGCTCGGAGCCTAGCAGCCCCTGTTCTTCGGCAGTTACTGCCGCAAAGACGATCGACCGTGGCGGAGCTTTTCTGGCTTTCGCCCACGCGCGCGCCAACTCGAGCAGAATCCCGCAGCCGGTCGCGTTGTCCACGGCCCCGTTGTAAATGTTGTGCCCCGCTTTATTTTTGTCGATTCCCAGGTGATCGTAGTGCGCGGTGTAGAGAACGGCTTCATTGTTCTTGTCTGCCACCGAACCCGCTCGCATGGCCAGGACGTTGTGCGCCACGAACGGACGCATTTGGCTGGCGACGTGTGCTTGTAGCCGCACCCCCAGCTCGATCGGCTTAAACTCACGCGATTGCGATTCTTGGAACAGCTGGTCCAGGTCCAGCCCTGCCAAGCCCACAAGCTTCCTCGCCACCACCAATTGAATCCAGGACGCCGCTTGCAGCTTCGGCGCGTTGCCCTTCTCCAAGTAGGATTTCTCGCCGCCCCACGAGTTCCGCACGACCTCCCATCCGTAACTCGCCAGGTTCGTGCGATGGATGATCAGAGTGGCTACGGCGCCGCGTCGCGCGGTCTCCTCAAACTTGTAGGTCCACCGGCCGTAGTAGGTCAGCGCCTTCCCCTTGAAAAAATTCGGATCGTCGCTGAACGGTTCATTCACGAACAGCAGCGCTACCTTGCCCTTCAGGTCGTAGCCTTTGTAATCGTCCCAGTGGTATTCGGGCGCGGTAATCCCATATCCCACAAAGACAATCGGCGCATCGATGTCCGCGGACTCCGTTTGACTTTCATTGCTGGTCACAAAATCGTCCAGATTCTTCAGCGGCACGGCTTGGCCGTTGGCTGGAATCAAAGCGAATGTCGTCTCCGGAAGCGTCTTCATGCTGACCATGGGAACGCTCTGAAGGTAAGTCCCGGCCTCGGAAGCAGGCTGCAAAGCATAGCTCTTGAACTGTGCCGCAATGTACTCGGCGGCCAAGTCGCCTCCCTTTTGTCCCGTTCCTCGGCCCTCCAACGCATCGCTGGCGAGGTACCTTACGTGTGCACGAATCTTCTCCGGATCAATGTTTACGTACTTCGCTTCTTTGGGAGTCGAGTAAATCGCTACCGACAACGGAATCGCGAACACCATTACCACGCCAAAAACGATCACCAGTTTCTTTTTCATGGAACCCTCTCCGGAAGAAAGAGCAATTCCTTGCGATACGAACTTACACGGTCCAGATTTCCTTCAGCGCGCGTCGGAAATTGCCCCCAAGGATGGCCTCTACGTTGGCGTCGCTGTATTTGCGTCGGATCAGCCCCTCAGCAAGATCGAACGGCCGTTTTGCGAAGTGGTAGCCGTCGAGATCGATCTTGTCGCGGAAGCCGTAAGTGCTCTTGTAACCCGCTTTGAGCTGCTTGTATTCCTCGGCGGGCATGGCGTCATAACCGAGCAGATCAATGTCGCTGCCCACGCCAACGTGTTCGACGCCCACCAGTTTCGCGACGTAATCAAAATGATCCAGCATGGCATCCACTCCCGTCGGCTCCTTCGGGCTGACGAACATCCGCACTTCCGTGATGCCCATGACTCCGCCTTTCGCCGCCATCGCTTTGATGGCTTCATCGGTTTTGCAGCGCGGATGATTCGGATTAAGCGCGCGGCAATTCGAATGCGTGATAAGCACGGGCTTCTTCGACAGTTCAAACGCGTCAAGCGTGGTCTTGTCGCCGCAATGAGAAACGTCCACCGCCATGCCCAACTTATTCATGCGTTCGACAATGCTCACGCCAAAGTCAGAGAGGCCGTCGTCCCGCCGCTCCGTCGAGCCGTTGCCGATCAACGTACGCGCGTTGTAAGTAAGCTGCGAGACGCGCTGGCCAAGTCCGTAAAAATAATCAACGTCATCGGCCTTCCGAAAATGCTCGGAATTTTGAATTCCTAGGAGGATTCCAACTTTGCCCGAGGCTTTAATTCCGTCGAGGCGTTCCGGAGTATCCACGCGTTCGAACCACGCATCGTGACGCGCGATGAGGCTGTTGTAGCCGGAAAGAAATTGCAGCGTCTCGAGATACGCGTCGGGGCCGCCCGTTCCGATCGCAATGTGAAAAACATGGATGCCCGAGTTTTTGTAAGGAGCGAAGTCCTCCGCCCTGAAGTTGTCCGGATTGCCCAGCATCTTCCGGGTTTGGCTCGGGCTAATCCACAACGGCGCAAGCATGTCGATTACCGTGGAGCGCTGCACCAGCTCGACCGCGCGCGAAGAATATTCCGGTGCGCCCGCAAACAACATATAACGCCCGCGATGGATCATCGCCGCGCCCACAGCAGCGCTACCCGCAGCCGACCTCAGAAAATTTCTCCGCTTCATACCCGCCCTCTCGTACTCTTACTTTTTATTGACAGCGCGATCCTTCAGCAGATTTTTCAATTCGCTCATGAACTCCTGAACATCTTTGAAGTCCATGTAAACCGATGCAAACCGCACGTACGCCACTTTGTCGAGCTTTTTCAAACGGTGCATAATCATCTCGCCGATTTCCGTGGTGGTCAGTTCGCGTTCCGTGGACTCGTGTACCACGGCCTCAATTTCGTCCACAATCCCTTCCAACTTGGGCGTGGCCACAGGCCGCTTCTCGCAAGCTTTCAAAAGGCCCTGCAAGATTTTCTGGCGCTCGAATCTTTCGCGCCGCCCGTCTTTCTTGATCACCATGTACGGAATTTCATCGATGCGCTCATAAGTGGTAAATCGGCGACTGCATTTCAGACACTCGCGCCGGCGACGAATCGTGTCGCCCCCACGGCCCTCCCGCGAATCGATCACTTTGTCATCTACATGTGCGCAAAAAGGACACTTCACGAGGCTGGGTCTCCTTAGCTCTTATTGGGCAGCTTCGCCCCCCACTGCTTTTTCGTGCGCCAGTTGGCGCAGTTTTCCGAGCGACAATCCTTCCTGAATCAACAACGGCACACCCGCCAGGCAACACGCCGCAAAGCCAATCAGCCAAAGCACCACGGCGGCCGCGGTTGCCGGCTCCGTTTCTACCCCAAACATCTTCGTGTACACAAGCACCGAAGCAAGTTGCGCTCCGCCCCCAACCGCTGGCAACTGCACTACCGATCCCACTAGTGAGAACGCCATCACCAACATGACTTCCCCCAACGTAAGCTCCGCCATTCTCGGTGAAGTGTTGCCAAAACTGTGCGTTCCCCAGTAGTACACCAGCAGCACTAGAAACCAATGCAGTCCTGAATAGAAAATGGCCAACATGAGTTCCTTCATGTCGCGGATGGCTTGCACACCGCGCACAAAACCCAGCAAGATTGCTGCAACTGACTTGCGCCAGCCGCTCGTTTCGCGCCAACCTTGCAGCCTTTTCTCGAGTACGGCCGTTCCATGCAAGCGCAAGTAAACCAAAAACACCACGGCGGCGGTTACGCCCGCGAATAAGAGTGTGCCCGCGGTTCTCGCTGCAGTTCCTAACGCTGATGTGGTTTCTCCGCCGCCCGACTGTGCCTTGACGAAGAACAATGCCAACGCCGCTATCACAGCCGTGCTGGCCGTATCGAACAAGCGCTCCAGCGCGTAGATGCCAAACATGTCCGCAATCGGCAGCTTCTCTTTTCGCGCCAGCAACAGTGGCCGGACTGGTTCTCCCGGCCGCCCCAGAATGAAAATCGCTGCAAATCCCGCCAGCGTCATTTTGTAGATGACCCAGAAGCGCGAAGATCCGAGATTGCCCTGGAATAATTGCCATCGCAGCGCGCGAATGGCGTAGCAGCCATAGATTACGATTACGGCCAGCAGCAAAAGATAAAGGTTGGCTCCCGCAACGGCGTGGATCAGCTTTTCCCCGCTGAAATTAGCTTTGTGAACGAATCCGGTGGACTGATAAACAACAAAGCCGGCCAAGACAAGACCGGCCAGGATGATAAGCAACTTCCTCGACGATGTTTGCATGCGCTGGTCAGACTAGCGGGAGCCATCCATCGCGTCAAGTTTTCGCCAGCAAAACGTACCTCCTACTACGATTTGAGCATCATTGACACGCGCTCCGCCGCCCCTTCTCCTGTGCGTAGGGCGCCTTCGCTTGAAAGTCCGTCGAGATAGTCGCCGCAAAGATCGAATGGTTCGTTCCATTCCGCAAGGCGCTTTCGCAACGCGGTCATCTCGCGCAGCCTTCCCGGCGGAAATTGCGCAATGCCGATGTTCCACCGAACCAGGTGAACAAAAAGCACTTTGCCCCGGCACTCTGGAAATGCTTGCTCCACAATATCGCTCGCTTGCTGTTTCAGCGAATCGTCATCCGCTTCGAGGCGGCAATTTCCCGGCGCATTCCAAAGAAAAACGCCCGCCATCCCGCGCCCACTCGGACAGCGGTTTGGCGCGCGAAGGTGCTCCATTTCGATTTCGGCACCGGGGATGACGTCCGGCGTGAACGCGTATCCTGCGTAAGGAGTCTTTGGCGGTGCCGACAAGGCCACGGCCACGTTCGCAATCTTCGAATATTGAGTCCGCGCGAGGACTTCACGGGTTTCGGCAGGTAGTTGCGGACACGCCGCAGGCACGAATTGGCCGGGAATCGCGAAGACCGCTGCGCGTCCACGAAAGCTCTGGAGCTTTCCTTCCACTTCTGCCTCTACTTCAACTCCTATGTTGTTTCCTTCCACCTGCAGAACGCGAGCGCTCGTAATCGTTCGCAACTGGCCGGCCGCTTGCTCAGGAATTCGATCGACCCCGTCTGTCAAATTCCACTGCCCACGCACCAACAAATTCCAAATCACTTGCATCAACATCACCCGCGAAGATTTCTCGACCGCGCCGCCCATCGGCCCGTTCAACCCGGGCCAGAAGATGCGTTCAAACAGCTCTTCCCCGCCAATCCGCCGGAAATATTCCTGGCAATTCTCTCCGTCTAGCGCGCCACTCAAGAAACTATTCCCATGACTCAATGCTCGGAAATTCCGGAACAAATCCATCCCGAATCGCACTCCGGCCCATCGCGTTCTTAACGAGACGCCGCGGCCGAACAGCAAGTCCTGGAATCGCCCGCCGCGATAACCGCGCACACCCGCAGCATCCTGAATTCCCACGCTGAAGCTAGCCGGGCACGAAAGCGACAAGAGGCCTAACCTCTTCACCAGCGCACGCATGCTGCGAAAGCCGTTTCCAAATAACGTCACGCCACGGTCAATTACGAACCCATTCACTCGGTCCGTGGTCATTCGCCCCCCGACGCGCCCCTCTGCCTCCAACACCAACGGCTCCAGTCCGCGGTCCTTCAGGCGAATTGCCGCGCCAAGCCCGGCGATTCCACCACCGATCACAATAACGTCCGCGTCGCCGTCGTGCTTATTCATTCCTTGTCTCGCTAACGTCGAGTTCCTGCAAACAAATCCACTGCCTGCGAACTGCGCGCATACTTAACGTCGTCAAACCGCTCCCGCAAAAACTTGTCCCAATCCTGCCGCTTCGTTACGTGATGAATCACCGGGCCAAAAATCACGTAATTGTGCGGGTCCCAGCCGTGTTCAAAAAGCAAAACTTTGCCCCGTGGCTTCAGGATTCGAACCGCTTCACGGAACAACTCTTCGCGCGCGCCACCGGTCGGAATTTCGTGAGTACCAAATCCAAAGCACACCCCGTCGCAGGACGCATCAGAGAGCGGAATCTTGAAATGTTCGGCCTTCAACGTCTGAATGCGCGCGGCAGCCATCGGTGGCACTTCCAGATCGCGAACGTCCGCAACCGCTTCTTCCGGTGACTCACCTTCCACGTTCCAGCAGTCCACCGACTTGATCTGCGCTTCGGGCAGCACATCGGAAAGCAGAAACGCATGACGGTACGTGCCGATGTGCAGATCGGCGACCGTCACTTTACCTTGCACACCGCCCAACGCAACGAGCTTGCGTACATATCGCACTCCCGGACGCCCATACATTCGATACAAACCAAAAAGCGAATACGCCAAGAGCAACAGACCGATCTCCGCGAGCACCACCGCTCCCCAGAAGGCCATCGAGGAGTGAAAAACGACGCCAATCACTCCGAGAGGAACGCCGACCGCCAGAAAGACCTTGGTGATTTTCCAGTAGTCACGGCGGCTCACGTACACGGCGCGCCCCCAATACCACCACACGGAGGGCCTTTTGTCTGCCACCGATGCCGGATACCAGTGCGTGACTGTGCCGTGCGTGCTCGTCATCTTTCCTCCTGACTTCTAGCAACCGGCTCTCTCGTTACTCAGCCCAAGAAAAACTCTTACCTCTCCTCGCTCCAGCCTGCCTCCCGCAAAGTCTCCAGCATTTTTACTTGGAATGGTTTGACGAAAGGCCGCACCAGCGCTGAATTCGTCAACTCCACCAGTCCACCCAACATGTCGGCAAAGCGATCCACAAGTCTGTGGGTCCTCGACTGCGCCTCCGACTCGTCATGGATGAAATAAAGGATCATTCCTAGGTGCGCGAGCCATATCCCCCAGGACAACAGCTCCTTAAGTTCCTCGCTTATTTCCGTCCCCGCCAGCGCTTCCCCGAAAACCGCCATGCTCTGCTTCCGCTGTGTCTCGGTCCCTTTCCCGAAAACGGAGAGCGGATGCCCCGCTTCGCTGCTGTACCGAAACAACGCGCCAAGAAACTTTCTGTCCTCTTTCAAGATTTCCAGTTTCGAATGCAGAACGCTCGCCAGCCGCTCGGCTGCTCCCTCTTTCCCCGCCAGCTCTTCCCGCACTTTCGCCACGTGCAACCGCTGAACCTCATCGTAGTAAGCCGAAACAATCGCTTCCTTGCTCGGAAAATAGTAATAAGCCGCTCCGGTTGCCACTTTGGCGGCCCGTGCAATGTCGCGCATCGTGGTTACTTCAAAGCCGTGCCTGCGAAACAACCCGAGCGCTTTCTCAAAGATCATTTCTTTGGTTCGCTCCCCGGCTGATTTGCGGGGTGCCCGAGCCTTCGGCTCTTCAATATTGAACATGTTCAAATTATAGCCAAACGACTCGCCCTTGTCAATAGAAATCTGAACATGTTCATATACACTAGCTAACCACTGTATCGTCTGATAGATACGCGCTTCCTAAGCGCAAGCGTCAGCAATTGTCGGGCTTGCTGTGAACCAGTCTAGGTCCAATTCTGGAGGGAACTGCGTCTGTCGACAGCTCGCTAATGCGACTTCTAGCTCCTCTCTTGACTGTGAGCTGTCGGCTGTGGGCCGTCCGCTTGTTGCACCGGATTTCCTTGTTTCGTAAAGGTCTCCTGAGTAAGATTGCCACCAATGACGGTCGAAAGCCCGGCCCAGACTCAAGGGGAACATTTCGCCAGCAGTTTTCGTTCCATAGTTGGCAGGCCCAAATGGACTGCCAGCGGTTTTTTGAGACAGAAACCGGCTCGCAGACACGCCTTGCACCGTAGTAGGTTCAGAGGCTGATGATACGTTGGAGCAGGATGCCCAACTTGTCCAGCAATGCCTCCAGGGCGACGGGTCGGCCTGGGAGGAACTTGTGCGTCGCCACACGCGCCGCATCTTTAACATCTGCTACCGGTTCACCGGCAAC
>DATEGO010000034.1:0-33104 GCA_035280065.1 Candidatus Acidiferrum sp. | reverse complement strand
CCCTGCTTCGCGTTGACAGGCGAAGAAAAGGCGGCAATACTGACGGCCTAGCTTGAAAAACTTAGGTTAAACAAAACATGATAGGGCAGCTGCGCGGACGGCTTGCGGAAAAAAGACCCAACCAGGTTCTGGTGGACGTGGGCGGCGTCGGGTACCTGGTGCAAGTGCCCCTTTCGACGTACGCTGCGCTGGGTGAGCTGCACACCGAAGTCACCCTCCTGATTCACACGCATGTGCGGGAAGATGCGCTAGCGCTGTTTGGTTTCGTCTCGTCGCGCGAAAAGCACTTTTTTGAGATGTTGATTTCCGCGTCCGGCGTCGGCCCGGCGCTGGCGCTGAAAATTCTTTCGGGAATGAGTGTGGAAGAGCTGGTTCCGGCGATTCGCGGCGGAGACCTGGCGCGCTTGACAAAGATTCCCGGCGTAGGGAGAAAGACGGCGGAGCGCATCGTGGTGGAGTTGAAAGACAAGCTCGAAGCTGTAGCCATCGAAACAGAGAAACCTGCGGTTGCCTCGCCGGCGGGCGTTGAGGCGGATGTGCTTTCAGCCTTGGTGAATCTGGGATACGATGCGCGCGCCGCAGAAGAAGCGGCAGCGGAGGCGAAGCGCGCGGCAGGCACGGGGAATTTTGAGAAGCTGTTGCGGGCGGCGCTGCAATCGCTCAGCGCACCGAAGGGACGAGCGGCACGATCGGCTTAGCTATGGGTTGTCATCCTGAGCCTATCCGATGAGGATAGGCGAAGGATCTCAACGGAAGATTCATCGTTGACTGCGAACGTTCTCTGCTAACGATCGGCTGAGATCCTTTAGCGCACCTCATCGGTTCGCTTCAGGATGACAAGCATACATTTGGTGATGGAATAGATGGCGGACACGAGCGCAAAACGGATGATGCAGCAGGGACAGCCGCAGCGGATTGTTTCCGGCGCGGCGTATGAGGAGGACGCGCGCGTTGACTTGAGCGTGCGACCGCGTCGGCTCGAGGAATACATCGGCCAGAAGCGCGTCAAAGAAAACATTCAGATTGCGATTGACGCCGCCCGCAGCCGCGATGAAGCGCTGGACCACGTGCTGCTCTATGGCCCACCCGGACTCGGCAAAACCACGCTCGCGCAAATTATCGCCAACGAACTCAACGTCCCGATTAAAACGAGCGCGGGGCCGCTGCTGGAACGGAAGGGCGACCTCACGGCGATTCTCACCGCGCTCGAAAAGAAAGAAGTCTTTTTCCTCGACGAGATTCACCGGCTGCAACCGGCGGTGGAAGAAGTTCTTTATCCTGCGATGGAAGATTTTCGAGTGGACCTGATCATCGGCCAGGGGACGGGAGCGCGCATTCATCCTTTTTCGTTGAGCCACTTCACTCTAGTGGGCGCGACGACGCGCGCGGGATTGATCACCGCTCCATTGCGCTCGCGCTTCGGCATTGTGCATCGGCTCGATTTTTACGAGCCGGAAGATTTGCTCATCATCATTCGCCGGTCAGCCAAAATCCTGAACATCGAAATGGACGAAGGCGGGGCTGAGGAAATAGCGCGCCGCTGCCGCGGCACGCCACGTATCGCCAATCGCCTGCTGCGCCGCTCGCGCGACTTCGCCGAAGTACGCGCCGCGGGACGCATCACGCGCGCCGTGGCGCAGGAAGCACTACAAATGCTCGGCGTGGATGAAAACGGCCTCGATGAAGTGGACCGTAACCTGATGCTGGCGCTGCTGGATAAATATGGCGGAGGCCCGGTCGGCCTCGGCACTCTCTCTGCGGCCCTGGCTGAAGAAGAAGACGCCATCGAGGAAATGTACGAGCCTTACTTGATGCAGATCGGCATGATTGACCGCACACCGCGCGGGCGTGTGGCGACTCCTCGCGCCTACCAGTACTTTGGCAAGGAACCCCCCCGCCGCCAGCCACGGCTGTTTTAAGGGGTAGACTCTTCGCGCCTTTCCATAAACGCATATATACAAAAGAGTTGCCCCGCCCTGAAGAAGGAAAAGCTTTTCCCTTCGTACTTTGTACGTGTGAACAGTTTCCGTGGAATCACACCTGATCTTCGCGAGGGTTTCAACAGGAAGCAGCGTTCGATAGCCTGGATCAGTAAGAAATGAGAACGAGTCCGGGCGTTGCCCCCGTAGACGCCAGCTCAGAAAAACTCAAAACAGGAATGGGAAAATGAAGACAGGGACGAAGACGAAAAAGAGAGTAGCGCGAATTCTAATGGCAATGGGATTGAGCTTTGCGGGAGCGAGTGCGCACGCACAGGAAACGCGGAAAGCTCTGAACAGCCCAACCCCGGTGTATCCCGAAACCGCGCGGCAATTTCGCCTGAGCGGAGTGGTAAAGGTGCAAGTGGTGATTGCGCCGGACGGCCAGATCAAGGACATGAAAGTCATTGGGGGACACCCGCTGCTGGCAAGCGCTGTTCAAGAAACCTTGAAGAATTGGAAATACGCCCCCGCTAGCACCGAAACAACGGCAACGCTGGTGTTCAATTTTCACCCATAAGGCCGGGCGCTTTACAAAGCAAGAAGAGAATTCGTCTGAACACCCCCAACGCACAAGAAGAGAGTCACCCTCAGCTAAGAAGCCGAACCCTCGAAGAGCAGGCTGGAACACGTGAGACCGGATTCGGCCCTCTGGAGCTCAGAGATGTCTAGCGGCGTAATGCGATGACCCAGGCGGTCGATGCGTTCGCGGGTGCGTGGAAACGACGCGGGGAAAATGATAGTGCCACCAAGGGCCAATGCGTTGGCCGCATGAGGTTCTGAGGAATCTACATCAATCCAGGCGTAACCGGCGAAGGGCTTTGTATCAAACCAGGCGCGGTTTGCCAGCAGCGTGTTGTCTGCAATCCATGTGACGGCCGACTTAAGATGCAAGCAGCCTGTGACCGGAACAGGTATAACCTCATAGCTGTACGGCTGGAGGATCTCCCCCAGTTGCCGAATGCCTTCCGCGTTGCTGCGCTTCGTCAGACCCACAAAAAGCTGGCGGCCAACGCGAAGAACGTCGCCGCCTTCCAAGGTTCCCGGAACCTGGACGTAGGCAAGCCTGCGATACTTCGCCAGCTCCTTCGCGAGCGATGTGGCTTCGCGGCGCCGGCTTTCCGTTCCGAGCGGCAAGATGACCGCGATTTCATCGAGCACGAGCGCGGGATCTTCCACGAACATGGAATCGGGGAGATCGGGTTCCGCAGGGAGCGACACGACTTGCGCCCCCAACTTCGCGAGAAGCAGTTCGTACGCTTTGTGCTGGTCCCTCGCCTGCATCAAATCGATGGGCTTGCGATCGATGTAGGACAGCTCACAACGAACGATGGCCGGGCTGACGGCGCGCGTGACGGCGGTTAGCATAAGAAAGCAAGCAGTGTACACGAGAAGGCGACAGGGCGTTCAGCCGGTCGGAGATGATCCACAGCCGACGCTGAAACTGAAGGCAAATGGCGCGGAAAAAAGGTGTAGTTGCAATTGCCTTGACAGCAGCCTAGGTCGGATCTAGAGAAGCACCTTCTCCAAAATGCGAAGAATAACGAGTGCGAGGGAGTGGCTCGATTCCGGCGACGGGTGGCTCAACCAAAATCGCATGATCCCCGCACCCAGGAGCATCCCCGTAAGAATCAACCCAATAGCGCCAAGGACCACCCATAGATCGGATTTGGAAAACTTGAAAAACCCGGCTTGCGCAGCCCCACTGTCTTCTTGACGTACTCCGTTTTGCTGCGCAGGAGAGTTTCTAACTTTGTTGGAGATTTCGGGCTGCACAAGGAGGGAGTATCCCTTTCGTGGGATAGTCTCGACGTAGAGGGGCTGGTCCGAGGAATCGCCCAGGGCGATGCGCAGCTTGTTAACGGTGGTATTTACGTTAGCATCGTAATTGACGTGGGTGTCCGCGGGCCACAGCCGCATGCGCAGCTCTTCACGCGTCACGACCTCGCCTGGCTTTTCAAGTAGCGTCAGAAGCGTCTGATAAACTTTTCCCTGAAGCTTTAGCCGGATGCCATTCCGTGTTACTTCCTGCCTTTGCTGATCTATCCGGAATGGTCCAAAATGAATGTAACGTCCTGAAGAAAGCAAACTTGGCCCGGTAATCGCAGGATTATCCGGTTCTTGCATCGCGATCACTTCCGATGGCATAGACGGTCACCCTTACCCCTTTACAGTGTATAGACGTAATTCGCGGCAGAGTGTTTTCCAGAGTTACGAATCATTTCGCACATTAGTTCCACCGCCACAGTTGCCTGCCGTAGAAGTCTGGAATGAAGACTTGAAGGGCTTACCAACTTTCCGATGTTACATGATGTTAAGCTGTGCGTTTTAGATGCGCTTTATATGAAATAGCGGAGATTTCAAGTCTCGGACATTAGACATTTTTCGTCCTTATTGCCGCGCATCTGTAGGCATTTAAGGGGCCAGCTTGAACGCGAATGGTAGGTCGGCAAGTCCCAGGGCCTTTGGGGACATAGGGCTTCTCAATTTCCTGACGAGGCGGCGTTGGGTAGCACGGAAATTTCCACGCTCGAGGGGAAGCGTTTCGAGCGGTAAATGCGGTGCGTGGCTTTCAGGTAGTCCGATTCATTCGCTTCGAAAATGTTCGGAACAAATTTCTGCGGGTTGCGGTCAATGATGGGAAACCACGTGCTTTGCACTTGCACCATAATGCGGTGGCCTTTCTTGAAGACATGGTTTGCCGTGTGCAAATCCACCTTGAACGGCGTGACCACGCCGGGCTGAATCGGTTCCGGCTTTTCGAAAGAGTTGCGGAAGCGTCCGCGGAAAACTTCATCGGCAATCATCAACTCGTAGCCGGAAAGCTGCCATTTCTCTGGATATTTTTCTGGGTACACATCAATCAGCTTGACGATCCAGTCGGCGTCGCTGCCGGTCGTGGATGCGAAGAGTTTGGCGGTGACCTGCCCGGCGAGTATGACATCTTCTTTCAACTCATCGGTTTGCCACGTACGGACGTCAGGGCGGTTGTCCACAAAGCGCTGGTCCTGCACGAGCCAGGTATACCAACTGCCGGGATGATCTTCGGGATAAGTCATGTCAATGGGCCGATGGCGATAGGGCACGGGATGAGCGGGATCGCTGACGTAGCTGTCGAAAGCCTGCTCGGAATCGGCGCTGGGGGCGTCGAAGGAGAGCTTGCCGCCTTCACGGAAATAGAGATTTTGCATTTTCGCTTCACGCGGCGGCCAGGAGTCGAATTTCGTCCAGGTGTCGCTGCCGGTCTGGAAGAGGAGCGCTTCTTTCAATGGAAGACTGCCCTTGTCCTTCAACCAGTAGGCAAACCAGGGCACCTCGATGTTCCGCCGGAAATAGAGCGACGTATCGCTACCAAAGGGAATGAGGCCGAGCGAGTTGCCCGCGCCGCGAGCCCAGCCGCCGTGGTTCCACGGTCCGGCGACGAGATAATTCAGGTGCTCGGGATCTTGCTTTTCCAGGATTTCGTAAATCTTCATCGGGCCGTAGAAGTCTTCCTGGTCCCACCAGCCAGCGACGTTCAGATTCGGCACTTTAGGCCGTTTCAGAATGTAGGGCATGGCTTGCTGCTTCCAGAACGCGTCGTAGTTTGGATGCGCGACGAAGTCGTTCCAGGTCGGCAGAGTTCCATGAATGTATTTCTTGTTGGCGTTCGAGAGCCCGCCGAGCTGCAAATACCACTCGTAAGTGTCGAAACGGTCGAATTGGAAAGAGAAGTTGGTCTTGTCCGTCTCCATCATAGTGGAGTATTCGAAGCCGTAGCTCAGGCGGAATGCACCGTTGTGATGGAAGTCGTCGCCGAGAAACATGTCTGCTGGCGAAGCCTGCTCGGAAACAGCTTTAAGGGCGGGATGCGGCTCGAGCATACCCATCACCGTGAGCCAGCCTCCGTAGGAAATGCCAAGCAAGCCCACGCGGCCATTGTTGTGAGGAACGTTTTTCACGAGCCAATCAATGGTGTCGTAAGTGTCGGTGCCTTCATCGATGGCTTTCGGATTCTTGGGATCGCGCACCGGCCGTTGCATTACAAATTTGCCTTCCGAACCGTAGCGGCCGCGAATGTCCTGGAAAACGAAAATGTAACCTTCGGGAATCATTTCGGCATACCTGTTGAGGATGCGGCTGTAGCCTTTCTCGTCATCGCCGAGGCCATAGGGCGTGCGTTCAAAGATGATGGGCAGCGCGTCGGAGATGTTTTTCGGCGAATAAATTTCCGTGTGCAGCTTCACGCCGTCGCGCGCCGCGATCATCACCTCGGTTTTGTCGAAGAGTTTTGAATAGTCCGGGCGTTCCGGTTGCTGCGCGGCGGCGACCCTGGCGAGAAAAACCATGGCCACAGCCGAATAGAAATGCCTGCGATTAAGATGAAAAGAGCGCACGAGTCTCATTCTCCTTGTCGTTGGATCTCGTTTTTTTGAACGACGCAAAAGAGATTGCCATCAGGATCTTCCAAGACCACAAAGTCGCTGCCCGGTCTGTAACGCCAGGAATATCGAACCGCCCCAATCGAAACGAGCCGTTCCACTTCGGCTTCTCTGTCGTTGGTATATAGATCAAGGTGAAGCCGGCTCCTCTTGCCCAAGCGCCTCTCGGCAACGCGCTCCAGAGAGAGGTTGGGACCTTTTCCCGAAGGATCACGAGGAACCACCCAACTGTCGGTCGGCGTTTCTCTGGGTACATAGCCAAGCACTTGCTGCCAAAACCGCAGCATTTTGTCGAATTCATAACAACGAACGACGATCGAGCCAATTCTCACTATCGCTGACTCTTAACCCAAACAACCGTGACTCTTGCGGCAGGATAGTACACGAAAGCGGGCTGGCTCTGTTACACTGGAAATTGCTCGGCGGCACCTGAACGTGGCAGCGAGCATCGGGTTTCGATGTACGAAGAGGAAGATTCGTGCGGGCCCCGACCAGTTCGGGGCTATTTTTGTGTTTGGAGGAGTTGGCGCGAGAGCGCCATTTGATAACGGAACTATGAGTCAAGAAATTCGCAACATTGCCATCATCGCTCACGTGGACCACGGCAAAACCACGCTGGTGGACGCTATGCTGAAGCAGAGCGGCATTTTTCGCGCCAACGAAGCGGTGGTCGAGCGCGTGATGGATTCGAACGAACTGGAGCGCGAGCGCGGCATTACCATTCTGGCGAAGAATACGGCGCTGTTTTTCCGGGGCACGAAAATCAATATCGTGGACACGCCGGGTCACAGCGATTTCGGCGGCGAGGTTGAACGCGCCCTGCGGCTGGTGGACGGAGTGGTCGTTCTGGTCGACGCCAGCGAAGGGCCGCTGCCTCAAACCCGCTACGTGCTGCAAAAAGCGCTGGCGGCGAAGCTGCCTCCGGTGATTGTGCTGAACAAGATTGACCGCGCGGACTCACGGCCCAAGGAAGTATTGGACGAAATCTACGATCTCTTCATCGACCTGGACGCGACAGAAGACCAGCTCGACTTTCCGATTATTTACACCAATGCGCGGGATGGCATGGCGCACGCCAAGATTGGCGACAATTCGCAGGACCTGTTGCCGCTGTTTGAAGCCATTGTGAAACACATTCCAGCGCCGCCGGGCGATCCCACGGGCGTGCTGCAAATCCAGGTGATGAACCTGGATTACAGCGAGTTTCTCGGGCGTATCGCGATTGCCCGCGTGTTCAACGGAACTTTGCGGCGCGGCGAGGAAGTAGGCGTCAGCAAGCTAAACGGAAAACTGGAGCCGACGAAAATCACGAAATTGTTCACGTTCCGCGGATTGCAGCGCGACGAAGCGGAAGAGGTCCCTGCGGGCGATATCGTGGCCATTGCCGGAGTCGAGGACATTCAAATCGGCGAGAGCATCACGGATCTGACTTCACCCGCGCCGCTCGAACCTTTGCTGATTGACGAGCCGACGCTGGCGATGATTTTCACGGTAAATAGTGGGCCGCTTTCCGGGAAGGAAGGGAACTACCTGACTTCGCGCGACCTGCGCGACCGTCTGCAAAAGGAATTGCTCACCAACGTTTCCATTCGCGTGGAAGACACGGACACTCCAGAATCGTTTCGTGTGCTCGGCCGCGGAGAGCTGCAACTCGCCATTCTCATTGAGACCATGCGCCGGGAAGGCTTCGAATTGATGGTGGGCAAGCCGGAAATCGTCACGCGCACGGAAAACGACAAGAAGCTCGAGCCGGTCGAGCGATTGGTGATCGATATTCCCGAAACTTTCATTGGCATCATTATGGAAACTATCGGGGGACGCCGCGGCGAGATGACCAAGATGAGCAATCACGGCTCCGGGCGCGTGCGGCTGGACTTCAAGATTCCCTCGCGCGGCTTGATTGGCTTGCGCAGCCAGTTGCTGACCGACACGCGCGGCACGGCGCTGATTCACTCCATTTTCGACGGCTGGACGGAATACGGCGGCGAGATGGCGCTGCGTCCGACGGGCGCGCTGGTGGCGGACCGCGCAGGAGTTTCGACGGCGTTCGCATTGTGGAACCTGCAAGAACGCGGTGAGCTGTTTGCCGGCCCTGGCGTGGATGTTTACGAAGGCATGATCGTCGGCGAGAATACGCGCGAGCAGGACATGGATGTGAACGTCACGAAGGAAAAGAAGCTGACGAACATGCGCTCGTCCACAGCCGATGAGGCGATTCGGCTTATTCCCCATCGTGAACTGAGCCTCGAACAGGCCATCGAATTCATCGCCGACGACGAGTACGTGGAGATCACCCCAAAGACGATTCGCCTGCGCAAGAAAGTCCTGCAAGCCAACAAGCGCCCGCGCCGTTGGCAGGAAATCCGCGCCAGCCAGGAAGCCCTCTGAGCACCGTTTGAACCGCCTGTCTTAGTGGACCAATTTTTCTAGTAGTTCCGCGAGGTATGGTTTCCAGACAGCGGCACGCGTGTGGGTGCCGTGGCCGCGGGTTTCGTCGGAGGTGGGCAGCAGGACGAAGCGACCGTTTCTTACTTTCTTGATTTCGCGTTCGGCGATGCCGAGTTCGGGTGGATTGATGAAGTCATCGGCGGAGTTGATGTACATGACCGGCGCGGTGATTTTGTCGAGCTGGGGCGACGGATCGTAATTGCGGGAAGCGTTGACCTGGTACAAGAGATCGTTAGCATCGAGCGCGGTCAGACGCGCCTTAAAATACTCGTCGAGCTCCTTGTCCGCGGCGTCGCGAGTGGGGTAGCTCTTTTGCCAGTATAGAGGCGCGCTTCCGGCAATCATGAGCAGGTCCAGCGCCGTGCGCAGCGCCTGCTGCGGCTCTGCGGAATAGTCACCGCCTTTCCATTCGGGATCGTTTCGAATCGCGTCCATCACCATTTTGCGCCAAATGCGGTTGCGGCCCGCGATTTGCACCGGCACGCAAGCAAGCGGCATTAGCGCGTCCATGAAATCAGGATACGTTTCACCCCACACGAACGAATGCATACAGCCCATTGAGGTGCCCATGACGAGGCGGAGATGATTCACTCCAAGCCCTTCGGTCAGCAAACGGCGATGCGCGGCGACCATGTCGTCGTAGTCGTATTGGGGAAAATGCGCGCGCAGGCCGTCGCTAGGCTTTGAGGATTTTCCGTGGCCGATGCCGTCAGGAAGAATGATGTAGTAGCGTGCGGCGTCGAGAAGCTGGCCGGGGCCGAAGAGTTCGCCCGCAAAAATGGCCGAGAGGAATTGATGTCCCGTGCCGCCGGTGCCGTGAAGAACCAAGACTGCATTCGTGACGCCTCCCTTCGCGTTCTTCGCAGGCCTGCCCAATGTCGTATAATGAAGGCGCAGTTCCGGCAGCGATTCGCCGGAGTGAAACTGGAAGTTCTTCACGACAAAGTCGCCTTCGGTGGTGCTGGGCGTTGCAGCCTGCTGCCCGGCGGAGGGGCACTCGTGGAATAGAACGAGCACAAGCGCGCAAACGAAGAAGCGTAAGAAGAATCGAGACATGCTTCACCTCAAAGGACTTACCTAAAGGGCAGGAAATCTATCATAAATGGACGTAGTGAGTTTGAAGCGAATCGGAAATTTCCCATGGCAATTAAGGTTCCACCTGGAACATTTCTTGCTTTGCCGACCTTCCTCTGCTTAAACTGCGTGCCGCAAGCCAGACGATTCCAACCTTCGGGGTGGCCCATGCGAAAAATAGCGAGACTGACCTTCTGTTTCTTGGCGTTACCCGGCCTTTGCTTGGCGCAGGCTGCGTCCGAACTGACTCCCGAGGTGCGTGCGTTCGTGAAGGAAGGCGCGCCCTTGATTGCGCTGACGCATGTGCGTGTGATCGACGGCACGGGCACCGCTCCTCGCGCCGATCAAACCTTGGTGATTCGCGACGGAAAGATCGCCGCGCTGGGCGACGCAGCCAGCACAAAGATTCCTGAAGGCGCGAAGGTTCTTGATCTCTCCGGCCGTACGATTATTCCCGGCCTCGTTGGCATGCACGACCACATGTATTACCCGTCGCCGGGCGGCGCGCCGCCGCTTTATCCGGAGCATGCCGCAAGCTTTCCGCGGCTGTATCTAGCGGGAGGCGTGACTTCCATTCGAACGACGGGAAGCGTTGAGCCGTACGCAGACCTCGAACTGAAACGCGACGTTGACGACGGCAAAATGGCGGGTCCGAAGATTCATGTCACCGGACCATACCTCGAAGGGCCGGGAGCCTTCGCGATGCAAATGCATCGTCTCAAAGACGCGGAAGACGCGCGCCGCACCGTGGAATTCTGGGTGGCGCAAGGCGTCGCTTCGTTCAAGGCGTACATGAACATCACGCCGGAAGAACTTGGCGCAGCTACAAAAGCGGCCCACGCACACGGAATTAAAGTGACGGGGCATCTTTGTTCCATCGGCTTTCGCGAGGCGGCTGCACTCGGCATCGACGACTTGGAGCATGGTTTGGTTGTGGATACGGAATTCCTCGCGGGGAAGAAACCAGGATTGTGTCCAAATCCGGCAGAAGCGGACAAAGCTTTGCTCCCGTTGGACGCGACTAGCGGACCGATTCACGAAATGATTCGCGACCTGGTGGCTCATCATGTTGCGGTGACGTCGACTCTGCCGGTGTTCGAGACGTTTGTGCCAAACCGCGCGCCGCTGGATGCTCGGGTTCTGGACGCCATGCTGCCTGAAGCGCGCATTTCGTACCTGAGAAGACGCGCGTTGATTTCCGACGGCGCCCCGAAATCCGATTGGCCTGCGCTATTCAAGAAAGAACTGGAATTCGAACGCGAATTCGTGAAACAAGGCGGCCTGCTGCTGGCAGGCCTCGATCCAACGGGATACGGCGGAGTGATTGCGGGATTCGGCGACCAGCGCGAGGTCGAGCTGCTTGTCGAAGCCGGATTCACCCCGGTGGAAGCAATTCACATCGCTACTTCGAACGGCGCGGAATTTCTTGGCGAACTGGACAAAATTGGCACGTTGGCCGCTGGCAAGCAGGCCGACCTGGTGGTCCTTGACGGCGATCCCTCCGGCAATATCAAGGATCTCGAAAAAGTCGAAACTGTATTCAAAGATGGAGTGGGTTACGATTCTACGAAGCTCATCGAATCTGCCCGCGGGCTCGTTGGCCTGCGGTAGCGCGACCGCGTACAGGGGACGGCAATCAATTGCAAATGTTTGGGTTAAACCGACGGAATGAGATAGAGTCAGAACTTCGTTGCATCACGGATTGAAACGGTTGCATCGAATCGGTTAAAACAGGGGCACAGCACCTTATTTCCTTTACGCTCCTAAAGGAGAGAATCGAATCCGTGAATCACTTTCCCGGAGTAAACGGTGATGCAGTGTATCCCACGATTGCCGCGACAGCCACCGCGCTGCCGCCCTACACGATCACGCGCGACGACGTGAAGTATTACATGGGGCGCGTGTTCGACATTCCCGAACGGCGCGTGGAGGCCATGATGAGCATCGTGGACAACGCCCAGGTGCACAAGCGCCACGCCATTTTTCCCATCGATTACACCATCGAACCCCGCGCGCTTGCCAAGACAAACAACGAGTATATAGAGCATGCCGTGAAGCTCGGTCGCGAGGCTGCGGAAAAATGCCTGGAACGCGCCGGGCTCAAGCCGGAAGACATCGATCTCATTATCACGGTGTCCTGCACCGGCTTCATGATTCCTTCGTTAGACGCGCATCTGATCCATCTGATGGGCTTTCGAGCGAATGTGCGGCGCATGCCTTTTACCGAACTGGGATGTGCGGCGGGGGCCATGGCGCTGGGCCGCGCGGCGGATTACTTGAAAGCGCATCCCGGTGGAAATGTTCTGATCATCGCCGTGGAGCTTCCTTCCCTCACTTTCCAGCGCAAAGATATTTCCCAGGCCAATCTGATTTCATCGATTTTGTTTGGCGACGGCGCCGCGGCGGTAATTGTCCGGGGAAGTCCCGCACCGGGACCGAAGATTCTTGTTTCGGAGACTTTTACCTTTCCAGACTCGCTTTTCGCCATGGGATTCGATCTCCGCGATTCTGGTTTCCACATCATTTTGGACAAAGAGGTTCCCGAAATGATCGGCGGAAAAATCCGCGGACTGGTCGAAGGTTTCCTCGAGCGCAACGGACGGACGCAACAAGAGATCAAGGGATGGATTCTGCACCCCGGCGGAGCGCGCCTGCTGGGAAATGTCGAAGCGGAGCTGGGTCTGTGCAAGTGCGACACGCAGCCGTCCTGGGACATCCTCGGCAACGTCGGCAATCTCTCAAGCGCCACGATTCTTTTTATTCTTCAGGAGTGGCTCGAAAAGCGCCCGCTTAAGACCGGAGATTATGCCCTCGCGGCAGCGTTCGGTCCCGGCTTCAGCGCGGAATTTCTCCTATTGCAATGGGCCTGAGCGTTTATCTCTATCTCGCACTGCTGGCGGCTGTGGGAGTTCTCCGCCTCGTGGAATTGCGAATTTCCCGCCGCCATCAGGAACGGATGTTGACTCAAGGCGCTGTTCGCGTTCCCGAGCCGCACTTCAAATGGATAGTCGTCGTTCACACCGGGGTACTAGTGGGCGCAGCCCTCGAAGTCATCCTTCTTCATCGCCCGTTTCTGCCGCTTCTCGGATGGCTGATGTTTGTCTTGTTTCTCGCATCTAACTTAATGCGCTTCTGGGTGGTTCGCGCGCTGGGAAACCTGTGGAGCGTTCAAGTGATGGATTCGACGCGCATCGGTGTCGTGACCACGGGGCCGTTTCGCTTCATACGGCATCCTAATTACACGGGAGTGATCCTGGAAATGATCTCGCTCCCGCTGATTCATACCGCTTGGATTACGGCGCTGACGACTTCGGTGGGTTATTCCATTGCGTTGTCCAGGCGGATCCGCGCGGAAGAAAGCGTGCTCATGGCCAACGCGGAATACCGCGCGGCGATGGGTCATAAACCACGATTTCTGCCGGGGCTCTTCTGAGGAAAGAACTGCTCTCATGCGTTCAGTCATCTTGCTGGTCTCTCTTTTTGTATTCAACCCTGTTCTCACAAATGCGGCCAGCATGGATGAGGCGCAAGGTGCAGCTTTCACCAGCGTTCCGGAGCTCATGACCGGTTTTCGGCTGCTCTACAACCAAAAGTTCCCCGAAGCCCGTGGCGTCTTTACGAAATGGGAATCTGAGCACGCCGATGAGCCTTTCGGTGAAGTCGCCGTGGCTGCCAGTTATCTTTTCGAGGAGTTCCATCACCAAGGCGTGCTCACCAGCGAGTTCTTCTTGAATGACAAAAGATTTCTGCACGGAATCGAAGGTGGCCCTGACCCAGAGCGCATGAAGGGATTTGATGACGCCATTCGAGGCGCTCGGAAACTCGCAGCGCAGCGGTTGGAAGAGACGCCGAACGACGCCGAAGCGCTCTATGCCCTGACGCTTTGCGCGGGCATGGAATCCGACGCCGACATGATTCTGAGGAAACACAACATGGACGCTTTGAAGCGCTTGAAAGAAGGGAACACGCACGCAAAGACGTTGCTCGCTGAGCGGCCTGACGCCTATGACGCGTATGTGGCCCTGGGCTCCGCGAATTACATCATCGGGAGCCTGTCTGTGGGTTTCCGCGCCATGCTGTGGTTCGGGGGAATTCATGGCGACAAGAGACTGGGGATGGAGCAGGTAGGAAAGACGGTGGAGAACGGCCGATATCTGAAGCCGTTCGCCAAAATCATGCTCGCGCTCGCCGCTCGCCGCGAAAAACAGAATAAGCTGGCGCAAAAGCTCTTTCGCGAGCTAAGCGAGGAATTTCCTGACACCCCGCAGTATGCAATCGAATACGCCAAAGCGATGGGTAAGGCCTCAATGCATCCCTAGACGCGCTTTTGCGTGCTGCCAGATTCTTTCCGATAGTCTAGAATCTCGCTCCAAAACGAGGTGATTTTTCCAGGTCACCCGCAAAGGCGGTGAATCGTGTTCCAGCGCGAATTACTCAAGGGCCGGGCTATCTTTCTCACGGGCGGCGGCACGGGACTCGGCCGTTCCATGGCCCTGCGGTTTTCCGAACTGGGCGCGCGAATGTTTCTGGTTGGCCGGCGCGAGGAACCCCTTCACGACACTTGCGAGGAAATCGGCAAGCTTGGCGCCGCAGCCGCTTATACGACCTGCGACGTTCGCGATTACGCCGCCGTCGAAGCCGCCGTCGCTCGTGCGGAACAGGAGTTCGGCGAAATCAATGCGCTCGTGAACAACGCCGCCGGCAATTTCATCGCTCGCACGGAGAAGCTTACTCCCAACGCTTTTAATGCCGTCGTGGGAATTGTCCTGAATGGGTCTTTCCACTGCGCGCAAGCTATCGGCAAGCGGTGGATCGCGCAAAAACGCGGCGGGAACATTCTGAACATAGTCACAACCTACGCGGCGGCCAACTGCGGCTCCGCCTTCGTCGTTCCATCTGCGTGCGCCAAAGCAGGAGTGCTCGCGATGACGACATCTCTTGCCGTGGAATGGGCCAAGTATCACATCCGGATCAACGCGATCGCGCCAGGACCTTTTCCCACCGAAGGGGCTTGGTCCCGCTTGATGCCCTCAAGACAATTCGAAGAAGAAAGTAAGCAGCAACACCCCATGAAGCGCTTTGGGCGCCACGAGGAATTGGCGAACCTCGCCTCGTTCCTGCTCAGCGACATGGCGGAGTACATCAATGGTGAATGCGTGGTGATTGACGGCGGTCAATGGCTGCGGGGAGCCGGTGAGTTTAACGACTTGATGCTCCTTCCTGAAAGCGCCTGGGAAACGATGGAAGCGGCGCGTCAGAAAAAATCCTAGAGTGCTTCTTTCTTTTTTTGGGCAATACCGTCCGTTCCTCGAGGTGCCGTCCTGAGGCCGCGTCTTTTTTCTCTGCGGCCGGCGGATCTCACCTCAGGCGCCATGCTTGAAGTATCCGTTCCAGATTTTCCGCCCATCCTCATTGGATGGCGTCTGAATGGCACTTCCTACTACTGCGGCAGGGCGCGCTTTCTTAATTCCACCCGCAGCTTCACTTCTCCAACCGTTTGCCCGTTCGCTTCTGCTCGAACCGTCACTTCCTGCGGCTCCGCTTTCCTTGGCGTTTTATCGGAAGCCTTTTCCGCCGGCGCGCGCAGGCCCACCTCGATGCGCGGAGCAGCCGTTTGCTTCGCCGCCACTATAAATTTTCCTGCCCCGCTCTCCACCGTCCATCCCGCAGGCAACGTGGCAGAGATCGTGATCTCCTGCGCTTTCGCCGTTCGGTTGTGAACCCAGAGTGGAATAACTAAAGTTCCCGGCCCTTGGAGAGCGATCTCCGGCGGTTCCGGGTGCGGCAAATTCGTAAGCCCATGCGCGCGGCGGAATTCCGCGTAGAAGCTCCATGGCCCGCCTAGCTCAACCAATAAATCCGGCCTTGCGGGCTCCGCGGTGATTTCCGGCCGTACGAACGGAACGACACCCGGAGTAACGCCCTCAAAAATATCTCCCGTGACGCTGCCTCCCACCACGGACTTGCCCAGCACGTAATGCTGGTCTTCACCCCAGCCGTCCTCCGAAGTGGCCATCTTTTCGATTTGCGCCTCGTCCATCTGCGCGATGCGATCGAGATAGGATTTCGCTTGCGTCTGGTGGGCGCGAAAAGCATCCAGCGCCATGCGCCAGTAGGGCTTCCCGCTCAGCTTGGAAATCTCTTTTACGGAGTAACTCGGGCCTTTGCCACGAAAAATATCCTCGCGCTCCGCATCGGGAAAGTAATAAATCTTCTTCACCTGCCACGGCCGAAGATTCTCGAGAAGCGCTTCGAGCCGCTTTGTCGGCCCGGAAACTTGCTCGGGAAAGACGGCTGGATTCCCAGCAAGATCAAAAGCTTCAGTAGCCAGCACGCCGGAAGCCTGATGGTCCCCATGGTCTTCGCCGATAAAGGTACCCGGCAAGAAAGTGAGGATGACTTCCGGCCGCGTCAAGCGCACCAGCCGCACCATTTGCTCCAGAGTTTCTCCGTGATCCCAGTTCGCGAGCGACACCAGCACATTCTGCGAAGCCGTGTCTTTTCCGCTGAGAAACCAGACGTTGCTGATGCCGAGGATCGTTAGCGCATTGCGCGCCTCGATTTCGCGGACAGCGCCGAGCGCCGCCGCCTGCTCTGTTCCCGCTTCGTTCGAACCGCTACTCCCGCGCGTGCCAAAAACGACCGCGATGCGCTTGTGCTCGTCGAGGGCCCGTGCCAGGTACGGTGTCGCGGCCGCTTCGTCGTCGGGATGCGCCACCACCACCAGAATGTCCGCTTTGTAGCGCTCGTCTGCTTGCGGCAACGCTTTCGGCTCCTGCCCTATTGCCTTTGGCAGAGGCACGACTAAAAACACGGCTAGTAGAGCTCCAGCGAATCGAAGCATCAGCGATCCTTTAGCAATAAATTTCACAGATCAGGGAATTCCGCCCCTGCCAGACCTGGTATTTTCAATCATCAATAGATGCAGTATCAAGGCTTTGGGGTATTTGTTCCAGTCGCGCCGTTGTCCGCCAAGCCCACGCGCCGCAGTAGGTCCTGGAAGCGAGGATCGCCGCGCAGCGGGTCAAACGCTGGATCAATCTTGAGCGTGGTCAGCATGCCGAAATGCTCAGAATATGCCTTCTCCAGGTCAGCCAGGGCCTCCTCTTTGTCACCCACCCCAAGATGGGCCCAAAGCATGCTTTCGGGACCCACCTGCTCCTGGCGGCTCATCTTTTCTAGTTTTTCCAGCTCGCGTCGAGCACGCTCCAGCTGACCCGCGCGGCCATAAATGTATGCCAGCAAAGACCAATACCACGGTCCATCGCCATAGATCCGGCGACCAACGTCTGTCTGCGCAACCGCCCGTGGGAACATGCGCTTTTGTACATAAGCAAAGGTAATGAGGAGGTTGGCGCGACCGAAGTTTGGATCCTTCCGAAGAACGGCATTCAGCTGCTCAATGGCGCGGTCATAGTCCCGGGAGAAGTACAGAATCGCACCGCGGTCAGAGGCAATGATGAGAGAAAGGGGATCGAGTTGGCCTGCACGATCGCTCTCCTTCAAAGCCTCGTCAAAACGGCCGAGCCACATGAGGTGCTCGCCATACCACTGATGGGCAGTGGAGTAGTCGGGATTCAACTCGATTGCCCGCCGATACTCCTTATCGGACGTTTGCCAGTCCCAATCGTGATTCTGTTCGATCAAGGCCAGGGCCGTGTGTCCTTCCGCCAATCCCTCATCAAGTTGAATGGCGCGGGAGGCAGCAGCGCGAGCTTGTGACGTGTACAGGATTGCAGAAGAAGAGGAATAGGCAGTAAGCAACGTATAGGAATTCGCTAGACCGGCGTAAGCCAAGGCGTAATTCGAATCGATGGATGTCGCTTGCTGAAAACATTCGATGGCCTGCTGAAATCCCGCCACGGTCCTCTTGTTCCAGAAATACATGCCCTTGAGATACAAATCGTGGGCCTCTGTCGATCTCGGAGATGACATTGACCGTCTGACAAAACTGACCGGCTCGCGGCCCTTCAAGCCGCCACTGGTTTTGCTTGCGGCCTTGGCTTGTGTTTGGTGAATGCGAGTATACGACCACGAGACATAGGCGCCCGATACCGCGACGACCACGGCAGCAATCCACAGAAGCCTCTTCCAACTGGGTTTCCCAGACAGTTGGGTAATGGCCGATGCGAGGGAACTGCCGGCGTCAACCGAGACACTTGCTGCCGAAAGTGCTTTTGCCGAAAGTTGCTCCACAGGAGCAATGAATCGGTAGCCCACACGAGGAATCGTTTCGACATACCGTGCATTGCCGGAGGAATCTCCTAGTGCCGCGCGAAGCTTCTTAATGGCGCTGTTGAGGCTGTGCTCAAAATCTACGAACGTGTCGGAGGCCCACAGCCTACGACGCATATCCTCGCGCGTAACAATCTCGCCCGGCTTCTCAAGGAGCATTGAGAGGATACAAAAAGGCTGGCCTGGTAAACGGACTCGAACGCCGTGTTTGCGAATTTCCCGCGCTGAAACATTCACTTGAAAAACACCGAAGCGAAGGACACGGTTGGGCGCTAAGGATTTCGTTTCCGCCAAAGTTCACCGTTCCGACGCCCTGGAGCCATTCGTGGATTCTCCGGTGGCGGCGCTATCGGCCAAGCCCACGCGCTGCAATAAATCCTGGAAGCGCGGATCGCGGCGCAGAGGGTCGAAGCCCGGCTCGACCTTAAGAGCGGTCAGAAAAGTAAAATGCCCGGAGTATGCTCCTTGCAGGTCGGCCAGGGCTTCCTCCTTGTCCCCAACTCCGAGATGCGCCCAAAGCATGGTTACGGGATCCAGCGGCTGACGCCGATTCAGTTTTTCCAGTTTCTCCACTTCGCGCCGAGCCCGCTCCGACCGGCCCGCTCGGCCATAAATGTAAGCCAGCGTCGACCAGTACCACGGTCCCTCGCCGTAAACAGGGCGCAGTTTTTCTGCGTCGGTGAGTGCTTGATCGAACATTCCGTTTTCCACACACGCGTAGACCACCAGGTTGGCCGTGTGAAAACTCGGATCCTTCCGAAGCACAGCGTGGAACTGTTCGATGGCGCGGTCATACCGGCGTGAAAAGTACAGAATCGCTCCATTGTCGGCAGCGATGATGAGCGAAAGGGGATCGAGTTGACGGGCTTTTTCGCTCTCTCTCAACGCTTCGTCGAAGCGCCCCAACCACATCAGATGCTCGGCATACCAGTGATGGGCAGTCGCGTAATTGGGGTTCAATTCGATGGCTCGTCGGTATTCCTTCTCTGAAGTCTGCCAGTCCCAATCGTGATTCTGTACAATGAGAGCCATGGCGGTGTGAGCTTCTGCCAAGTCGTTATCGAGCTGAATAGCCCGCAAAGCGGCTACGCGTGCTTGGGGCACGTATAAAGTTGCGGAAGCAGAAGAATACGCGGTCAGCAAAGTATAGGAATTCGCCAGCCCGGCATAAGCCAAAGCGTAATTTGGATCGATGAATGTGGCGTGTTGAAAATTTTCGATAGCCTTCTGAAATCCGGCCACGGTTCTTTTGTTCCAGTAATACATGCCCTTCATATACAAGTCATAAGCTTCGACAGATTTGGGAGATGATGCAGGTTGCTTGTTGGACGCGATCCATTTGGATGTCTTAGCATCAGGATGAGTTTCAGTTGTCGCTGTGGTGTTTGCCTGCGGTCGGCTGCGGAAATGCGCCCATCCGAGATAGGCGCCGGATGCCGCCGCCAAAACAACGGGAATCCCAAAAGCGCTGGGCCAGCGGCGTTTCGTCACCACCTCAAACGTGGCTGCCGGAGTGCCAGAGCGCTCAGCGACCCCAGATGCAGCGACGGCTGAAACCGTCTCCGAAATACCCTCGACCGGGGCAATGAACCGATAGCCTAATCGCGGAACCGTTTCCACATACCGCGAGTTTTCCGGAGAGTCGCCCAGTACCGCTCGCAGTTTCTTGATGGCGCTATTCAGGCTGTGTTCAAAGTCTACGAACGTGTCGGATGCCCACAGCTGTTGGCGCATGTCTTCCCGGGTAACAATCTCTCCGGGCTTCTCCAACAACATCGACAGAATACAAAACGGCTGCCCTGGCAAGCGGACCCGTATGCCGTGTTTTCGGATTTCGCGCGCGGCAAGATTGACTTGGAAGACTCCGAAGCGGAGGACAACATTGGACGCTGCAGACTTTTCTTGCGCCACAGTTTTACTGCTCCAAAACGGGCCCGGACTGCCCCCTTCTGCTAGATGGTCATCTAAGCATCTAAGCCTAATCGTATCCGGGGCTTAGCTGGTCATCAAGAGATAATGCCGCGTGCATTGCGTCCCCAGCACTAGTTCCGTAGTTTTGCAAGCAATTCTGTCCCACTCTCTTATTGGGACCGGAGAAAGCAAGCCGCGCCGTAAGGCGCCATTACAACACAAGGGGTGTTTCGATGGGGATCTTTCTAGCCCGACAGTCTAATTCTGCACGTAGTCTGTTGCAGTTCTTGGCCAAAAAGACTTTGCTCAAGCGTCAGCAGAGGCGCTTTCTCCTCCCTGGCCTTCTTCTCGGCGTTGCTACATTGATGGCCTTCGCGGCCTTGAACGGCCAGCAGCTTACTCTCGTTCCCAACGGCACGTTTTTCACGAATCCCAGCGGCGCCTCCGAAACCTACAGCGCCGCGGGCGGCGGCATTGATCTCACCGGGCCATTCTTTCAAAGCCTGGGCACCAACGGCCGTTCGTGCGCTACTTGCCACCAGCCTAGCGACGCCATGTCTGTCGCCGCCGCGAATGTCCAGCAGCGATTCGTTGCCACGCAGGGCTTGGATCCGATTTTCCGCACCAACGATGGCTCGAACTGCAACCACAGCATTGACGTGTCAACGCTGGCGGGAAGATTCGCCGCTTACAGCTTGTTGCGGACGCGCGGTTTGATTCGCGTCGCAATCAACGTTCCCGCCAACGCAGACTACCAGGTGGTTGGCGTGAGTAATCCGTACGGTTGCAACGAATCCGATGTGATTTCGGAGTACCGCCGGCCGCTCCCTGCTACGAACCTTCGTTTCCTGAGCGCGGTCATGTTTGACGGCAGGGAATCTTCTCCTCTGACAGGAACCCAAAAAATTACTTACGCCCCATCGCCCCACAATCTGGACAACCTGCTATCCGACCTGGCGCACCAGTCGCTCGATGCCACCAATGGCCACGCGCAAGGAGACGGGTCGCGGCCGACTCCGGCGGAGCAGCAGGAAATTGTGAATTTTGAGATGGCTCTGTCCACCGGGCAAATCATCGACAATGCCGCCGGCCGATTGGATGCTCGCGGAGCGTCTGGCGGGCCAGTCGGGCTCACAACCCAGCCGTTCTTCATCAGCATCAACTCGAGCGTCAACCCGTTAGTCCCAGCGCTCGAACAGCCCGGCGGACAGATAACCCCAGGTGATGGCCTGTTTAGTTCGGCGATTTTCAATCCTTTTGACGCTTGGGCATCCATGCCTGCTTCCTCACCACGCGCGGCGGTTGCGCGAGGGCAAGCCATCTTCAACTCGAAGACCATCAACATCACCGGAGTGGCTGGCATCAATGACGACGTGTCCGTTGGAGGCTTTGTCGCCGGAGGCATTTCCTCCTTGCCTGGGACTTGCGGCACTTGTCACGACACACCGAACGTCGGCAACCATTCTTTCCCGACACCGTTGGACATCGGCACGGGTGACCCGGACATTTCCAACCTGAATGTCAACAAGGGTGGCCTGGACATTCGCTACTTGCCGAGCATCACGGTATGCAAGCTGGATTTGACTACGATTCCGCCGTCGCCTACGAGCAACTGCAAGACGACAACCGATTTGGGCCAAGCTTTAATCGACGGCAAGTTCGACCACGTCGGCAAGATTAAGGGACCCATCCTGCGCGGACTTGCGGCGCGCGCTCCCTATTTCCATAACGGCTCAGCGCAGACACTATTGGATGCCGTGCGCTTCTATGAAACGCGCTTCGGCCTGGTCCTCACGCCACAGGAAGAATCGGACCTGGTCGCGTTCTTGAGCACCCTCTAACCAAACGGGCCGACGCTCCAGCGTTGCCAATGGCACACGGCCGTGGGTGTGTCCCCACGGCCAATTCCCGCGGCCTCAATCACTCAATTGCGCCAAATGATTGAGGGGCCGAGACTTGGGCGTTCTGGAGCGAGCCACTCGCCCCTGGCGCACCTCTTGCATTTCGACTCCCGGCGGCGCCACCACGAGTGCGGAGGAGTCCATGCGAAGGTTCACGAAAGAACAGGTCAATTCGAAAGTGTCTGTGCGGTTGCTTTCGGTACTGCTGGCATTTACCACGATTTTGGCGGGATGGGCTTATGGCCAGAGCGACGACGGAGCGGTGACACCAGCTCGCGTTGGCGAAGGATGTCTTCTGTACCGCTCGCCGCTCTCCGGCCGCTACGAGACTGTGCCGCTGGTGCACACGGACGCAGCGGTGGATGTGCGAGGCCTGGTTGCCGCAACAACCGTGACCCAGCAATATGTCAACAAAACCAACGAGCCCATCGAGGCCGTGTACGTTTTTCCGCTACCACACGATGCCGCCGTGTACGACATGGAGATCCGTATTGGCAACCGTGTGATTCGCAGCGTGATTAAAGAACGCGAAGAAGCCAAACGCACTTACGAGGCAGCAAAGTCCGAAGGCAAACGCGCGGCGCTGGTCGAAGAAGAGCGCCCAAACATTTTCACCGCGTCCGTGGCGAATCTGATGCCAGGCGATCACGTAGATGTTCGGCTACGGTATGTGGAGGCGTTGCGCTGGGAAGAGTCGCGGCTGCGGCTGGTTTTCCCCATGGTCGTCGGGCCTCGCTACATCACGGGAACGCAGGCTGTTGGTCATGAGGGAACGGGATGGGCGGCCGACAGTGACGCGGTTCCGGACGCTTCACGGATCACGCCGCCGGTGCGAAATCCCGAAACGCGGCCGGGCCACGATATTTCGCTGGCGGTTGACCTTGACGCCGGTTTCGAATTCGCCTCGATCAAAAGTGTGTCGCATGAAATCAATGTGCACCGTCTCGCTGACGGACGCCAGCACGTCGATCTTGCCAGCGGCACCACCCTTCCGAATAAGGATTTTGTCCTCGAAGTGCAGCAGGCCGAGAGCGCCCAGCCCAAGGCGGCGCTCTTCCTTTCGCCTGAAAAAGAATCCGGCGAAACGCATTTTCTTCTGACCGCGTTTCCGCCCACGGTGCAACCCACCAAGCGCGTACCGCTCGAAATGCTCTACCTGATTGACGTTTCTGGCTCCATGTCCGGCACATCCATCCAGCAGGCGCGCGAAGCGCTGCTCCAGGCGCTGGACCGGCTCACGCCCGCTGACCGCTTTGGCATCGTGGCGTTCAACCACAATTATTACGAGTTTGCTTCCCAGCCATTGGCCGCGAGTTCGGAAAACGTGGCCGCGGCCCGCCGCTATGTCGAGGGGCTAGAGGCCAGTGGCGGCACCGAGATGCTTCCCGCGCTGCTTCACGTTATGCAAAAAGCCGAGACGGGCGGCTACTTGCGGCACATCGTTTTGTTGACGGACGGCGACCTCGGCAACGAAGAACAAATTTTCGCAGCGCTGCGGCAGGACCTGGGCGGCGCGCGGCTCTATACCGTGGCGATTGGCAGCGCCCCGAACTTTTTCCTGGCCACTAAGATGGCGCAATTCGGGCGCGGCAGCTTCACGCACATTGCGGATATCAGCGAGATTCGCGAACAGATGGGCCGGCTGCTTGAGACCATCGAGAGTCCAGTGCTGACCGACGTGGGGCTGTCGTTTGAAGGCATCGAACTGGCGGAGGTTTATCCGCAGCGTCTGCCCGATCTTTTCTTGCGGCAACCGCTGCTGGTTTTCGGGCGCATCTCCCAAGGGCGGAAAGGCACAGTGCGCCTGACGGCGCGCGCGGGCGACCAGCCATTCGAAACCAGCATTCCCTTCGACGCTTCGGCTGCCTCGTTCCACCCCGGCATTACGACCCTGTGGGCCAGGCAACGTGTAGAAGACTTGACGGACCACTGGCGCGAAGCCGATGAGGACGCGCGGGCGAGCATTCGGGCAAGCTTGATAGCTCACGCGATTCGCTATCACCTGGTAACGCGTTTTACTTCGCTCGTGGCGGTCGAGGAACTCGTGGCGAATGTCGGCGGCGAGTCGCGGACAGTTCCCGTGCCCACGGAGCTACCCGCTGGTATGCAGATGGACAAGGTGTTTGGCGCACCGGCAACGGGAACGGCCGATGCATTTCTCGAGCGGCTGGGCGTGATTCTCCTGCTGATCGGTCTGGTCATGAGCATCGCGCTGCGGCGCCTTGCTTGCAGAACGGAGGCAGCGTCATGAAACCCCTGCGAGTCTTTGTAGCTTTAGTGTTGTTCGCCGGGGCCTCCCTTACGGCCCGCGCCGTGTACCTGCACGCAAAGGCAGAGCTCGCAGGCGTGTTGATTCGCCGCGCATGGAACAAAACGGTAGCCGATGGCAAACCGCATCCGCCGTGGCCTTGGGCTGATACCTATCCGGTAGCGCGCCTGCGCATAACGCGTCTCGGTTATGACGAAGTCGTCCTCGAGGGTGCAACTCCACGCACACTGGCTTTCGGGCCTGCCCGGCTTTTCAGTGGAGCTGGTTTCGGCGAGCCTGGCAATGTAGAGCTCGCTGGCCACCGCACAAGCTGGTTTAGGCCTTTGGAAAACCTGGAAGCCAGAGACCAAATCCAAGTTCAGTGGTTCGACGCGCGCAAGCACGAACTTCGAGCGCGAACATACACCGTGGACGATATCCAAATCGTGGCGCCCGAAGAGGTGCCTTTGCTGACGACGGCGTCGCCCGATGCGCTGACGCTAATCACCTGCTATCCGTTTGGCCACAGTCCCCGCTCCCCGCAACGCTTCGTGGTGCTCGCTTCTCCGGCTGGTCCGAGCCGCTTGGAAGAGACCTCGCGTCTCGCAAAGCGCGCGCAATTGTAGAGAGGCGCATCTCTAAAGTCCGAGCGTTTATGCGCGATTAGCGTGGCAGGCATGATATGAGTTTGCTAGACTGGCCCGGCTTGCGACACAGCACTCGAAGACGGTTTCTGGCGGAAGCAACCGGCGCGGCGGCAGGTGTGTTTCTCTTGTCCGACTTGAGGACGGTGCTGGGAGCCGAGACCAAGCCGCGCATGCAATTCCCGGTAGCCGCAGGAGAACGGATTGCGATCGCGTCCTATCCATTCCGGGACTTTATTGCCGGGCAAGAAGACAAACCCGGCAGTTCGAAAATGGAATTGAAGGATTTTGCCGCGCACGTCAGCGCTAAATTCAATATCAGGAAAATCGAGCCGTGGAGCGCGCATTTTCGCTCACTGGAAAAACCTTATCTCGAAGAGCTTCGCGCCGCCGTAGCGCAGGCTCACGGGGCGATTGTAAACATCGCCGTGGACGGGGAGCACAGCCCGTACGCACCCGACGCTGCCGAGCGCGAAAAAGCCGTCGCGTTCAGCAAACAATGGATTGACGCTGCGGCGTTCATTGGGTCGCCGAGCGTTCGAACGAACATTCCTCCGGCAAAAGATTCAAAGCCGGATGTGGAGCGAACCGCAGACAGCTTAAGGCAGGTAGCGGTATATGGTGCGTCAAAAAGCGTGGTCGTGAACCTGGAGAACGACAATCCCGCGAGCGAGGATCCCTTCTTCCTGGTGAGAATGATCGAAACGGTGAACAGTCCCTGGCTGCACGCGCTGCCGGATTTTGCAAATACGCTGGCGGCCTTCGAAGAAGGCTACGCCTACAACGGAATTGACGCCATGTTCGGCAAGGCCTACAACATTTCGCATGTGAAAGAAACCGAAGTGGGCGACGGAAAAGACAAAATCGCGCACGCGGATTTGCCGAGGACGTTTGGCATCGCCAAACGGCACCAATACAAAGGCTACTTTTCGATGGAATGGGACAGCCCTGGCGATCCCTATGCAGGAACGGCGGATCTTATCGCGAAAACTCTCAAGAATCTTTCCTAGAACTCTGCGCCAACGGGCTCCGAGAGTGCAGAAGCAAAAAGGCCTTCGAAATGAGACCGGAGGCGGCTACGGTTCCAGTTTTTCCCCAAAGACGCAGGGAAGGCATCGGATCGGACCAGTCAAATGTCATGTGGTAGTCGGAATTCCACCACGCTTCCACCACAAGCATAACCCATCCAAGTTTCGTTCTGAGAGTTCCGCTTTGATGAAGTATGAGCCTCTTGATTGCCAGAGCGTCTTCCGTGAAGGAGTGCACCCTTTTTCCCTTTGGATAATTCTGCTGGATGCCGCGAGGCACCTCGGGGCTTGAGCCCATTTGCAGCATCATGAGGGGAATATCGAATCCGCATTGATAGGGCAGCGCTATGGTGGCGTCGAACCGCGGGTTGATTTCCAGGAAGTGAGCCTCCCGGGTATCTTCTTGGAACAGGAACTGCGCCGTACCAACGCCTGAATATTGCAAATCCTCAACAAGCCTTGCGGAATAATGAAAGAGCTCTGGCGCAGGATACACGGAAGTGCTGTACATGCCGTTCCCTGTCCCGTCGAGGCGGTCTGTTCGCAATACCTTTTGTTCAAAGTAGGCCAGAATCCTCCCGTCCCTGGCGATAAAATGGCAGTTGCGTCGATGCCCCGCCGCAAATTTCTGAACCACCAAAAAGCATACCTGGGGCAGCCGCCCTTGCCATTTCGAGAAATCCGCTACAGAGTTGCAAATGACGGCCTTTTCTTTCTGCAGGAATTCTCTGGGGGAATTCGCCGGCTTGATGACGCAGGGAAAACCGATCCGTCGGACAGCTTCTCGCAGCTCGTGGCGGCGGCGGATGCTCGCATGAGCGGCAGTAGGTATACCTAATTTCATTGCACAGTCGTACATTTGAATCTTGTCGTGACAGCGCATGACCACATCGCCAGGAGCCATAAGAAAGGGAGGGGTTGCCGGCAGTTCGGACCAATGCCGGGCGAGGCAAGAGACCGGAGCGTCGCCTACCGGAATCACATAGTCAACGTCCGCTCGAGATCTAAGGAGGTTTAAGAGCGCCGGGACAAAGTGCACTTCTCTGTCAAAATCGGGGTGCTTCCAAACCCCGTTTGTATAGCGGGAGTGCTCCGCAAAAGTAGGTTCCTGCGACGCTGCTTTGCCAACAATCAACTTACAGCCCGCTCGTCCCAGCGAGCGAACGACGATCAAAGACTCCTTATAGTCTCCAACGATTAGAACTGTGGGCTGCGACGCTCGGGACATATTAACCTAGCTCCTCGGCGCTTCTTCCCTCCGATTCAGTTGAGGCGGAATTTCACCGTTACGCTGAGATGCATGGCCACGGCCTGCCCATCTAGGCGCGCTGGCTCGTAGTTCCATTGACGCACCGTATCCATGGCCGCCTGTTGCAGTAAGGCCGGTCCGGAAATCGCCCTTACAGCGGTCACCTTCCCTGCAGCATCAATCAAAGCGTCCACAACGACATCCCCGCCGACTCGAGATGATTTCGCCAGTTGCGGATAAGCCGGAAGCGTGGCTCGAAGCAAGCGTGGTTGCTGAACCATTCCTCCAATGGGACCATGCAAGGCGGGGGCGGCTGGAACCGTTTGGCCGCCGATTGCGCCGCCGAACGGATCTTCCGAAGAAACGGTGGGCTCGGTTTCAATTCCCGGAGCCTCCGCTGATGGATTACCCATCACAGCGACGTTCGGTGGATGGCTTAGATTGGGACCCACGATGGTAAACGTGTGAACGTCTTGTCCCTTTTCAGGTGAAACAGATTCCTCACGCCTTGTAGTTTTCATCGCGGGCGTCGACGAATTCGACGACTCCGCGGACCGGTAAGGAGATTGATTCTCCTTATCTTTGGCTCCGCCGTGAACAAACCAAAGAATCCAGTTCCCGCCGTTGGCATCGAGCACGTCGACTTGGAACGGCGGCGCGCTGGCCGCAGGCGATGTCGCGACCCGCCGAGCGGGCGAAGAGACCGGCGAAGGAACCCGGGAAGGGACATGGACCTCGGCCGTAGATTCGCCCTTTCCCGGCGGGCGCACCTCAGTGTCCGTTCGGTGAGCGGCCCTCGTCATGAAGATGCTTACGCCGGCCGTTACCGCAAACGCCGCAAGGCAGCCCGACACCACCAGGAACGTCAATCGCGCCCCGGAGGGATGTGAATAAGCCGGCGATTCCGGCGCACGCGGCCCTTTGGCTGTCTCTTCCCGCTCAGTCCAGGCCGGTTTCTCGTCAGACTCTGCAGCCGAGGATTTGAGGAAGGCAGAATCCGGCTCTGGGACGGGTCCGGCGATAGGTACCGGCATTTCCAACTCGAGCCAGGATTCCTTCCTCGCGGCCGCAACGTCTTTGGCGCTGGATCCCTGTGGGAGAGAAGAGAGCAGTTCTGCGAGGACCGGCTGTACTCGAAGGTTGGCTGCGTCGGCAGATGGCGAGGGATTCTCCGAGCTCTCAAAAGACAACCACTGGCGGATTTGTTCGCGGCTCGCTTCCGCCAGGTCCACAAACTGCACTCCGGCGCCCCTCTCAAACTCGCGCGTCCACACAATTTCTCCGGGTGCTTCAAAACAGTCACCAAGGCCTTTTTCATTTCGTGGGATGGGCATGCAGCCCATGGCTTGAAAAGTGAAGTTGACCCGCTCCCGCAAAGAAGGCGGCTTGGCAAACTCGATAGCCATTCCGCTTTCGCTCATATTCGTGAGCTTGCCCCAATTGTCTTCGCCAAAGAAGACCAGCACCACGTAGCGTTTCAGGGTTCCCCTCGGGGAGCTGCGCCGCTCCTCGGTTCTCTCGCTATCTTTCGAAGTGATCGTTACAGAGGACATAAATGACCCTGAAGGCCCCGCCGCGCGCATCAATCGCTCTTTTCGGACATCTCCCCAAGCTGGTCCCAGCCGCTGGGCAGCTCCAATTGGCGGTGGTTGGCTTCGTCGAACAACACAAACTGTCCGACGTTCTGCAGCCGTCGCCTGACGAAACTTCGCAACTTCTCGATGGCGCCCGAGTCTGCGTCCGACGGCCAGTTGAACGGCTGGGTGATTTCAACCGCCAACCGCGCATGCTGCCTAGCTGGCAAAAATACCGGATAGCTGAGCCGGATCGGCTGTTCCTGGCTGTAACTGCCGTCCGATTTCAACCGGCTCAGGATCACCACATTGGGGCCATCGGCGAGGCGAAAGTCGGAATCGGTGTTGTTCTCCAAATCGTAGGAAATGACTAGGGACGCGCGCGTCTTGTCGATTTCCCTAAGCTGGCTTCCAATGTATCCGGCGTTGATGGTTGGTTGGTTCCAGATTGCAGGTTGCTCGCGGGGCGATCGCTTAAAGACGGACCCGTTACTCGTGAATAGGCTTATCCCGAGGAGCGCAACTCCCGCAGAACCAACTGCCCAGAGCGCATCTTTCCAAGACACTTCGTTCTCCGTCCGGGGCTCCGGAACCTCCATCCGACACTTGCTTCTCTTGGATTTAGCCGTTCTTCGGCGTTTACCACTGTTCCTTATCATCCCTCGAGGGAACGGGCAAGATGGGAATATCTCCGACTTTAGTTCGGGTGTTGACCCTAATGGCTTTATTCGTTGTTGCCATCGTCATCTGAGCTGGAGGCAGGCGCGGCCTCGAGACGAAGTTCTGTCAGACCGGCCGATTTGAGCTGACGATTGAGAGACGGGACGTCCGTAGCCTGAAACTCCCGCCAAAGTTTCAAGACCGCGGAAAAATCCTTTTCCGTCGCGTCGATGGCCATAAGCTGTGCCGCAGTAGGTGCCGCGTCGGCGCGGTCGAGTTCGCTGTACAATCCCGCAATCGTCCCCGCGCTGCGCGCTAGCGTAGGCGACGCGGAAGCGCCCGCTCCAAAACCTCCCGGACCGCCGCCACCACCGAGAATGCTCTCCAACTTTTTGTCGAAGGCCGAGACCGCGTCGGCCAACGGTCCGGAGATCTTTTCGGCGGAGGAACCAGCGGCAGTCGCCGTGGACGCGGCAGGCGCTTTACCCGTCAGCTTTTGAAGCTGCTCCCGCAGCGCCCGAGCCTGAGTAAGCGCCTCCGCGTTTTGCGTCATCATTTTTGCCAGAAGCTGTTGTTTATGAAATCCGAGCGCCAGCCCGTCCTCTGAAGTTTTCGCCCGGGGGTCCATTTTCACCATGAGAGCCTCGGTGAACATGAGCCCGCGAACCGTCAGCCGGACGGTGTACTGTCCTGGAAGCGCCATCGGGCCCTGCGGCGAACGCGGCGTATCCCCAGGAATCGCCGAAATGGGGTAATCCGAGCGCATCGCCCGCGGCGCGGGATAATGCAAATCCCAAACCCAACGATGCATCCCGGCGCTGCTTGAAAGAATCTTCGGCATGCGAATCCAGTATTTCGGAATCAGCTCCTTGGCCAGCTCTTCGGAGGAAGGCTCGGGTTTGTCTGCATCCGAGAATTTCCGCACGAGTTTTCCTTGCGCATCGAGGATCTCCAGCGTCACCGGAGCAGTCGTTGGCACCGCCAGAAAATAATCGATGATCGCGCCATCCGGAGGATTTTTCGCCGTAGGCTCGTCCGGCGGAATCGGCGTGTCCGTACTGGTGTCGCGTCGCACGCGATAGACCGTAGCCGGCTTGAAAAGATGCTCTTCTGATTTAGCGATGGATTCCGTGACCTGCCGCAGCGGCGAAATATCATCCAGCACCCAGAACGAACGACCATGCGTCGCCACAATCAAATCGTCTTCATGAATCCACAAGTCGCGCATCGAACTGTGTGGCAGGTTGAGCTGCAGCGACTGCCAGTGATCCCCGTCATCGAACGACACCCACACGCTCGTCTCGGTTCCCGCAAACAGCAGCCCCTTGCGCACAGGATCTTCTCTGACAGAATTCACTGGCGCGTTGTCCGGCAATCCGCCAGTGATCAGCCGCCAGGTCTTCCCTCCGTCATGGGTGCGGTAAATATAAGGACGCAAATCATCAACGCGGAAACGGCTGGCCGACGCGTAAGCGGTGTCATCATCGAAATGCGACGCCTCGAGTTGTGTCACTTTGCTCCACGGCGTTATCTCGGTTGGAGCGATGTTCTTCCAGTTCGCTCCGCCATCGCGCGTAACCCACAGCAGCCCGTCGTCCGTGCCCGCCCAAATCGTATTCACGTTTTTGAACGAGGGCGCCAGCGCATAAATCACTCCGCGAATTTTCTCCGCGTTGGGGTCCTTTGCGGCCTTATCGCCAAGACTCGCCGGAATCGAACCGTGCTCTCGCGCCAGATCAGGACTGATTGTTTTCCAGGTTTGTCCGCCATCCGTCGTCTTGTAAAGGAAATTGGTCGTGGTGTATAAGACATGGGGCTCGAGCGGCGAAAAGACAATCGGCTGCGTCCGGTCGGCACGCACCTTGGGATCGGCGGCAGGAACGGGCGTGACGTTCTGGAACTCGCCGGTGGAAATCGAAAATTTGGAGACCTCGCGCCGACCCGCCCCATAAACAATGTCCGGATTCAGCGGATCCGGCGCGGCATAACCGTATTCGATAATCCCCACCGGATGCCAATCGCGAAACGTGATTTCGCCGTCTTTGCCCCGGCTCGACACGCACACCGAACCACTGTCCTGCTGACCGCTGCAGACTAAGTATGGAAAGGAATTGGTGGTGGCCACGTGGTAAAGCTGCCCGGTAGCCTGGTTGTACCACGAACTCCAGGTCTGGCCGGAGTTGACGCTGACCAACGCACCCTGGTCGCTCACCAGCAAAATGATGTTAGGAAAATTCGGATTGATCCATAGGTTCTGGTAATCATCTCCGCCCGGCGCGCCCCGCAGGCTGGTCCACGTCTTGCCTCCGTCGGTCGAGCGCATCGTCACGATGCTGGCGCTGTAGACCACGTCCGGATTCTTGGGATCGACTCGAGGCACCGGCAAATCGCCGCCTCCAATCCGCAACGCAGGCCGCGGATCTGTGGTGATGCGTGTCCAGTTTTCTCCCGCATCATCGGAACGGTAAATTCCTACGCTCGGCTCGTTCGTGGCCACCGAAGCGTACAACCGGCTCGGCTGGCTTGCAGCAATCGCCACGTCTACTTGAATGATTCCTTTCGGCAGGCCATTGCTAAGTGCGCGCCAGGTTTTCCCGCCGTCGGTCGACTTAAACACTCCTCCGCCCGTGCCACTGTACTGATTGCCGTCTTCCCACGGTCCAAGCCGCACTTCCCACAACGACGCATAAACAACGTCGGGATTCGAGGGATCGATTTCTACGTCGGACCCGCCAACGTTCGCATCCTTCCAAAGAACTCTCTGCCAGTTTTGTCCGCCGTCTGCGGAAAGATAGATGCCCCGCTCTTCATTCGCTCCATACGGATGGCCAAGCGCAGCAGCAAATACGCGATTCGGATTGCGCGGATCAACCGCCAGCGCGGGAATTCCCTGCGAATTGCGCAAGCCAAGGTGCGTCCACGTTTTTCCTGCATCTGTGGATTTGTAGACGCCGTCGCCCACGGAAAGATCGGGCCGCGCCAACCCTTCGCCGCTTCCTACATAAATAATGTTAGGGTCGGAAGGGGCCACCGTGATAGCGCCAATGGATTGCGTGGGCTGGCCGTCAAAAATCGGATTCCATGTGCGGCCGAAGTCATCCGACTTCCAAACGCCTCCGTTCACCGCGCCCATGTAGAAAACGTTGGGCTGACTCGCCACGCCGCACGCCGCGCGCGTGCGTCCGCCGCGCGTGGGGCCAATCATGCGCCAGCGCATCTCCTGATAAGTGGATTCGGGAATCTGCTGCGCCGCGGTGTAACTCGAAACCATCGTAGCAAGCCCAACGAACGCAATGGCGAAACGACAAGACAAGCGAGTCACGGCAACCTCCCGCAAAAACATAAAATTTGTAGCGGCACAGCATAAATCAAATGGAGGCGGAGATGGAGCGAAACTGCAGTGACGGCGTTTGCCCATGTGGTACTACGAATCCCCAGCCCGCCCCAAAGGATTGCTTGCCGTACGGCAAATCCGGTGTTAGTCTGCGGGCCTGGCGCTGGGAGTGGGGGGTAGCCTTTTCTCGGCGTCGGAAGCGGGGAGACCTTGTTTTCCCGCGGGGCAGTTCTTACCAGCAGGGATTGCACCTCACATCTGAACCACTGATTGCAGAGGAGGAAGTATGAAGAAGCTGCTTGGTGCTCTGACGCTCGCAACGTTCCTGTGTGTTTCCGGCGCAGCCTATGCGCAGGACGCCGCGAAGCAGGACGCGCCGAAGGAAGACACCGCCAAGG
>DATEGO010000033.1:0-73068 GCA_035280065.1 Candidatus Acidiferrum sp. | reverse complement strand
GTCGGGCCGCCGAAAGCTGATTCACCGTGAGAGTTTCAGAGCTTCGGTCCTCCACCACTCTGACACACAAGCGGTGGGCAAAACACTGCAGGGAGATTTGTCTCTTGACAACGCCTTCGCTCTTATCGAGCGGCACCCGACTTGGTGCCGCGGCGTTGGTCTATGCTCCACCCGCCCAAGAGACGATGTGCCGTTTGGTTCCCCTGCTAGCCGGTCCTCTGTGAGGAAGGAAGACCTAAGGGCAGAAATGGCCCACCTTTTCAAAAAACAAACCGAAAAGGTGGGGCACCCGCAACTCGGAAAGCGCAAATCTCAAGCGCGGAATGTCCCACCTTTTTCAAAAAACAAACCGAAAGAGTGGGAAGATAAGGCCTCATCTGGAGCAGCTGATGGCACGAAGAACTACGCGGATTACTCTCACATTCCTGATAACGATGGTGCTTCTCAGCTCTAATACAATCTGGGGGAGGCAGAAGACGGTTCAACCAGCTATTCCCAAGTTCAATGAGCTTTCAAACGAGGATAGAGCACGTCTGGATCAGCAACGGGCAGTTGTCGGAGCTGCGGCGAAACAACGTTACGGCACGCCTGCGCTTACGAAGACCTCGGCAGATATAAAAGTTCTGCGACGCTTGATCGACGATAAGGCCTTCGATAAGACGAATACCTACGAGCTTCAGAGCCTGGGCGTGGCTTTTGGCGACGTCCTGGCGAGTGAACTCCAGTTGCGATGGCTAATGGTGACGGACGAGTATGGTACGGACCCAGCTTTGCGCTTTAAGAACACGACTATTCAAATTAACGCGTTGACGATGATTTCCAAGCGAATCGAGAGAGACGAGGCAGTGAACCTGCCGGAACTTCTCCACATCACGCGCAAGCAGCTAACGCGCTTGTCGAAAAGCGGCTACCTGTAGCCTACAGGGTCGCAGGGCTAAGTGCTTTGGTCGCGGAGGATGCGGATGGCGTCGGCGGTGTCGCTGTTGTTGCGCGCGCCCGAAAACTCTGGACGGTTAGCTGGATTGGCCGCGGAGGATGCGGATGGCGTCGGTAGTGTCGCGGGTGTTGCCTGCGGCGGCGCGGCCATTCCCACCGGCTAAGGATTCGGCGGGTTCTTCCAGCGTGGTGCTTTCGCCGGGGGCGAGGAAGAGATTGGTTTCGACGGCGTGCTGCTTGGTGTAGAGCTCGTAGTAGCGGCCGCCGAGGGCGTAGAGACTTTCGTGCGTGCCGCGCTCGATGATGCGGCCGGCTTCGACGACGAGGATTTGGTCGGCGCGGCGGATGGTCGAGAGCCGGTGCGCGATGACAAACGTGGTGCGGCCGCGCATCAGGTAGCGCAAGCCTTCTTGGATCAGCGCTTCGGATTCGGAGTCGAGGCTGGAAGTGGCTTCGTCGAGGATCAGGATGCGCGGATCGGCGAGGATGGCGCGCGCGATGGAGACGCGCTGCTTTTGCCCGCCGGAAAGTTTTACGCCGCGTTCGCCGACCACGGTGTCGTATTTTTGTTCGAAGGACTCCGCAAATTCGTCCACGCGCGCGATGTGGCAGGCGGCGAGGACTTCTTCTTGGGTGGCGTCGGGTTTTGAGAAGGCCACGTTTTCGCGAATCGTGCCGTCGAAGAGAAACGTTTCCTGCAGCACCACGCCGAGCTGCGTGCGGTAGGAACTGAGCTTCGCGGTGGCCAGGTCCACGCCATCCACGAGCATTTTCCCACTTGAAGGCACGTAAAAGGCGGCGATCAAGCCGATGATGGTGGATTTTCCCGCACCGGATGGGCCAACGAGCGCGGTGACGGTTCCCGGCTGAGACGTGAAGCTGATGTCGTGCAGCACTTCCTTACGCTCCTCGTAAGAGAAGCTGACGTGCTGCGCTTCGACGAGGCCGTTTGCGCGGTGCATCGTGACGGTGCGGCCCGCGGTTTCGTCTTCCATTTTTTCATCGAGGATTTCGCGCGTGCGCTCGAGGCCGGTGATGGCTTCGGTGATTTGCGTGCCGATGGCGACGATTTGGAAGACGGGCGCGATCAAGAATGCCAGGAAAGCGCTGTAAGCAAACCATTGGCCGGGAGTCATGGTTCCGGCGAGCATTTTGCGCCCGCCTAATTCCATCATGAGCACGCTGACAATACCGAGGAGCATGGCGCCAGAGAGACTCATGAGTGAAGTGGCGGTGAGCGTTTTGAGGACGTTATCGAGCAAGCGCTGCACGCCTGAGGAGAAGACTTTTTCTTCGCGATCCTCGGCATGATAGCCCTTCACCACGCGCACGCCGCTGAGCGATTCGGTGAGTCGGCCGGTGACTTCGGCGTTGATTTTGGGCCGCGCGCGGAAAATCGGACGAATGGTTTTGAAGGCCCAGCTGATTCCGAAGCCGAAGACGACGAGGATCGAAAACGCCACGCCGGTCATCAGCACGCTGGTGTGGATCAGATAGACCAGCGCGATGGCGGCGGTCATGAGACCGCCGACAAATTCGACGAGGCCCGTGCCGATCAAATTGCGGACTCCTTCCACGTCGCTCATGATGCGCGAGACGAGCACGCCGGTCTTGTTGGCGTCGTAGAACGCGATGGGCAGGCGGCCGATGTGCGCCTGCACCTGGCGACGCAGCTCGGTAATCATGCGCTGTGCCGACTTCGAGAGAAGCTGCGTGAGCGTGAAGGAAGTGAGTCCCTGGATGAGCGTAGCAGCCAGAACGGTCACAGCAAGCGGCGTCAGGAGTTGGACCTGGCGGTGGAGGATGACGTTGTCCACGAAGTATTTGGTGGAGGCGGGGAGGACCAGGCCGGAGACTCGGTTGACGGCCATTAAGAGGAAGCCGAGGATCAGCAAGGCGCGGCGCGGCTTCATCAGCGCCCAAACGTCGGGAAGATTCTTCCAGGCGTTTTTGCGCTTCTTGTCTTTGGATGCGGCTTTGGCGTTGGCGTCAGTGGTCATGGCTCGGGGCGCGCCACCCTTGCTGTTGGATGCGGGCCGGGCTGACAGAACTACATTGGTACATCGTATCTTAAATCGAAGAGAGATTCCTCGACTGCGGGCGGATTTCATCGGCCCTCCGCTCGAAATGACAGATTAGGTTTTGTCGGCGAGACTTAATCGCCAGAGGCGCCGGGATTGCTTGCATGGGCGCGCGCGGGACTCTCGATGTTCAGCACGCTGGCGATGAAATCGCTGATGGTGATTCCCAAGTGGCCCCAGAGCCGGCGCTTCAAGCTGGAATAGTCCTGCGTGCCGCTGAAGAGGTCGCCCATTAATTGACGGAAAACCGGGCTGCGGCGGATGAATTGGACCATGCGAGTCGTTACCGCGCTCCCCAAAAACGATCCGCGATAAAAACGGCGGACGATGCGCGCGGCGAATTCGAGTTCACTGGAAAAGGCTGCTTTGATCCACGCGGGATATTTTTCCGGGCAGCCTTGCGCAAGCGAGCGGCCGAGTAGTTCACCGGAACGAATGGCGTAAAAGAGGCCTTCGCCGGTGAGGGGATCGACCCAGGCTGCGGCATCACCGACAAGCGCCCAGTTCTTGCCAACGACATTTCGCTGCGAGAGCGTGCCTTCCTGCGGTGAGGGCAGGACATGGCTGTAGAATTTGGCGTTTTCCGTCGCGATGTCTTGTTTCTCGACGAAAGTTTGCAGATGGCCGCGCAGTTGTGCGCTGGTATGCGCGGACATGCTGCCGCAGATTCCCACGGAGAGATGATCGTTGCGCGGGAAGGACCAGATGTAGCCTTCGAATTGCGGAAGAAACTTGATGGTAATGGAATCAGCGTTCTGCGGGACAAAGTAGCCCTGAGTCATTTCCAGCTCGTCGCGCTGAAGTGCGCGGCTTCCGGGCACCAGTTGATTGCGCGCGCCCGCGGCGAGGACGAGAAAATCCGCTTCGTGCCACTCGCCCTCGACGCAATAGCGTGGCTTCGTGCAATCGATGTCGACGCTTAACACGCGGGAGCGCTGTACCGTGCAGCCAGCGTCTTGAGCGCGCTCGAGCAGCAGGCCGTTCAGAACTTTTCGCGAATAAATCACAATGGGGTGAGGCATTTCGAGGGTGGCGCGATGTTCCTGGCTGCTGATCAACTCGACGGAGTGAACGAGCTTTTTAGGATAAGGATTGTCAAGCAGGAAAGGGAAGCACTGGATAGCTTTGTGGGTGAGTCCGCCGCCGCAAGGTTTCTCCCAAGCGAGGTGCTCGTCAAAAAGATTTACTGTGTGGCCCGCGCTAGCGAGTTGTTCGCCGCACATTGCCCCGGAGGGCCCGCCGCCAATGATTGCAATTTCGGCCATAACTTTCTTTCGTCGAGCCTAAGTCTTCTTGACGCGAGACGACCCCTGCCCACGCACACTTTACTGTCAGCCTCAGAAGAAGGGTTGCTCGGGGAACGCCACTCCTTAGGTGACGGGGAAGATCACCAGGCAAAAACCAGCGAGGAGTATAGCACCGAATGCGGCGGACGCCAGAGCCGAGCCTGTTTCCTGGTGCACAAGGTCCATCCCCCGTCTTTGCAAGGCGTGTAACAGTACAAAATAAGGTAAAAGCAGGACCATCAGGACTTCGCCGCTATGCAAGTATAGAACACCGACGGCGACCGCGGCCCATGCGACAGCACGAAGGGATAGTCCTGCGGCAAAACGCCGCCATGCGCTTCTGTCGGCGGCCGGGCCGAGAGACATTTCTTCGGCGAGGTGGTAGGGAAGAAAGGCGAGAAAGAGAAAAGGGAAGCGCAACCATTTCGCGGGTGTGAGCCATGCTTCGTAGAGCGAGAGTTCGAGCCAGGCGGAGAACAAGAGGACGAGAATCAGGCCGGCGGAAAGGGCTCCGAGCAAACCTGATTTCCAATGAAGGAAGTGCGTGCGCAGGGAATTCCAGCGGAACAGTAAGAGTGCGACGCCGAGAAGCAGGAGAAAACTTGCGAGATAGTCGCCTTCGAATAATCGAATGGAGCGCAGGGGATTCCAGTAGCGAAGCAAGACGACGATAAGTGTGGCGGCAGCCGCAAATTCAAGGAGCATGCGGGGCCAGGCGATGAAATTACCTGTCTCCGTTTCTTCTTTTCCCTTTCGACCGCTCTGTTTCTTTCCCGTGAGTTCGCGCAGGAAAGGATTCGCGAGAAGAAGCAAGCCAGCGAATCCCGCCAGGGCTCCGTAGAGGTGGCGCAGGGAAGGCGTGCGAGGCGAGCCAGTGAGTTGCAGAGTCCTAGCGGTCCAATCTTGAATGGCCTGCACGGCTGCGCGGTTGAAAAGCAGGTTCGCGTGCGTGGCGCGCGGAATCAGGATGAACTGTGCAGTTCCATCGTTGCGTGAGGCCACGAGGTCGGCGGCGTTGGCGCGCATCGATTGCGGCTCGAGCGCGCCGTTAATAACCACAAAATGCTGCGGCATCGGACCAGGGTCGGAATAGAGAAGCATTTCTGGCTGGACGCCACGGGCCGCTCGCATGGGCGCCGGAGAGATAGCGACGACACCGGCAACCGGAATTCTCGCGCCGACACGAAGCGCGATGGCTCCGCCCATGGAGTGCCCCGCGATGATGGTGCGGTCGGGATTCGCCATGCCGCGCGCCACGAGACCAGAGAGAAGCGCTTCCGCGCAATCTTCCGCATGCGCAGGGGAAAAGGGGCCGGGGCTGTGGCCGTGGCCGGGCAAGTCGGGAACAAATACGCGCAGGTTTTGCTCGGCGAACCCGCCGGCGAGGAAGGCCATGACTTTTCTGTTAGCGACTAGCCCCGGAAGCAGCAGCACCGTGCCTTGCGGCGCGGCGTCCTTTTTTTCGAAGATGGTGGTTTCCAGGCGGCAGCCGCCGGCGGGAATGAGATACGTTCTTTCGCGGTAGGCCTTTGGAAAGGCGAGCCAGAAACCGGCGGCAGCAAGAGTGATTCCGGCGAGGGCGCGAGCGGTTTTTCGTGATTTCATTGTGAAAGGAGCGCTCCCCAGCGCCGAGCCTGTTGCGCGTGATAAAATAAAGTTTCAGGCGTGGTCCCGATTTCTTTTCTGCCTACATGGAGATCCCTTGCATTCGAAAGCCTTGACACTTGAGGAGGCGATTTTGCGGTTTGCACGCGAGAAACGCAATGGCCGCAGGGTTGTTTTTACGAATGGCTGTTTTGATTTGCTCCATCCCGGGCATATTCGCGGATTCGAACTGGCGCGGCAGATGGGGGATGCGTTGATCGTTGGGCTGAATAGCGATTTGAGTGTGCGTCAGTTGAAGGGGCCAGCGCGGCCGGTGATTCCGGAAGAGGAACGCGCGGAGATTTTGTCGGGACTGGAAGCGGTGGATGCCGTAATCATTTTCAATGATCTGACGCCTCGCGAAGTGATTTCGCGTTTACTTCCCGACGTGCTTGTGAAGGGCAGCGATTGGGCCGGCGACCAGATTGTTGGCCGCGAGGAAGTGGAAGCGGCGGGCGGGTGCGTGGTCTCGATTCCGTTCGTGCCAGGTTATTCGTCGACGACGATTCTACAGAAGATTCGGGAAGCCGGTGGCCCTTCCGCGTTAGACGAGAAGTCTCAGCTTAAAAACAAGCGCGCGCCGAGCGCGGATTCTTGATCGCCCACGCATGATACTTCCAGCAGTTCGCGAAAGATTGGAGGGCTTGCTGCGCCATCCCTCAATGGAAGGCGCATTGGCGGAGCTGCGCGCGAACGCCGGGCAGGTTTCGATCACCGGATTGCACGACGTGGCGAAGGCGCTGCTGGCGGTTTATCTGACGCATGCGCTACGGCGGCCTGCGTTTTTTGTGACGGATTCGAATCGTCGCGCGGAAGCTCTCGCGGAGACGCTGCGATTCTTCGCTTCCATTTTTCCCGGAGCGTCGGGGAATGTCGCGACACTGCCCTCATTTGACCGGCTGCCATGGGAATCGCAGAGCCCCCACGCGGATATTTTGGAGCGGCGAGCCACAACACTTTTTCGATTGGTAGACGGCCAAATTTCGCTGGTGATTGCGCCAATGTCCGCGGCGCTTTGGCGCTACCAGGACCCGGCGGCTTACTTGTACCTTGCCAAAATGCTGGCCAAGGATACGGAAATCGGCCACGAAGAATTGATCACGCATCTCGGTTCCGTGGGCTACACGCGCACGGAAATGGTGGAGCTGCCGGGGCAATTCGCGGTGCGCGGCGGGATCATTGATGTGTTTTCGCCGGAAGCAATGCGGCCCGTGCGCATCGAACTGCTGGGCGACACGGTGGAGTCTGTGCGCGAATTCGATGCGCGCACCCAGCGGTCGATCGCTCCGGTGAACCGCACCACGCTGTTGCCCCTGACGGAATGGGCGGTGGCGTCGCCGGAAAGCGTCCTCGCAAACGAATCGCCCGACTGGGAAGTGGTTTCTTCAGCGTTTGGGCCTCCAGGGGAGCCAGGCACGGCTTCGCTTTTTGAGTTGTCGGAAAGCTCGCTGCGGCCGATTGTTTTTCTCGATGAACCACAGGCTTTGCGCGAAGCCGCGCAGAAACATCTGACCACCGCCACGGAGGTTTACGAGCGGCACGGCCACGCCAACTCGTCGGCAGCACCGCACTATTTCTGGAGTGAAGAACAAATCGCCGCGGCGCTTGGGAAAACGTCGCAAATCCATTTGGAGCAGCTGGCGCTGAGCATCGGTGAAGCTCCGCAATTCGAAATTTCCTCGCGGCCCAGCGCGCGTTTTCATGGCGATGTGGTCGCCTGCATGGGCGACGTCAAGTCACAACTTGCTTCCGGTGGACGAGTGTTTCTGACGGCGGCAAGCACTGGAGAAATCGAGCGGTTTGCTGATATCTGCCGCGAATACGAAGTGCCTTACGTGCTCGGGGAATCTGAAGAAGCGGCTGCCGGTTTTACCGCCGAGGGCGCGCAGGAATCCGCTGGCATGCTGCTGATTCGCGCACCGTTCGCCGAAGGAGCGACGTTTCCCGATGCGAATCTCACCATTTACGGGCACGCTGACCTTTTCGATGTCACGCCGACCGTCGAGCGGCCGAGCCACAAGATCCGGACGTCTGGTTTTTTCAGCGATTTTGCGGAGTTGAAGCCCGGCGACTTTGTCGTTCACGTGGACCACGGCATCGGGCAATTCGAAGGTCTGCGCCAGATTGAGTCGGACGGCCACCGCGGGGAATTCATGCTCCTGCGCTACGCGGAAGACGCACGGCTGTACGTTCCGCTGGAGCGCATGGATTTGGTGCAGAGCTACCGCGTGCTTGAAGGCGCGCATCCGCCGCTCGACAAACTTGGCGGCACAGCCTGGAGTTCGCGCAAAACGCGCGTGCGGAAGTCCCTCGAAGACATGGCCGACCAGCTCTTGGCGCTGTATGCGCAGCGCAAGACGACTCCGGGCTTTGCTTTTTCACCAGATGGGAATTTTCAGCGTGAATTCGAAGACGCGTTCGAATTCGAAGAAACGCCCGACCAAATGGCAGCCATTACCGACATTAAGAAGGATATGGAGCGCGGCGAGCCAATGGACCGGCTGCTATGCGGCGACGTGGGGTATGGGAAGACCGAAGTCGCGATGCGCGCAGCCTTCAAAGTGGTCAATGACAGCAAGCAAGTCGCCCTGCTTGCCCCGACGACAGTCCTCACCTTTCAACATTTTGAAACGTTCAAGAAACGCTTTGCTGCATTCCCCATGCGGATTGAAATGCTTAGCCGCTTTCGCAGCGTCGCAGAGCAGAAGAAAGTTCTCACGGACCTGGAAGGCGGAAAAGTGGACGTCGTCATTGGCACGCATCGCCTGCTTTCGAAAGACGTGAAATTTGCCGACCTGGGTCTGCTGATCGTGGATGAAGAGCAGCGCTTTGGCGTTGCGCATAAAGAACGGCTGAAGGAGATGCGCAAGAACGTGGATGCGCTGGCGCTTTCCGCGACGCCGATTCCACGAACGCTGCACATGTCGCTTGTGGGGCTGCGCGATATGTCGCTCATCGAGACGCCACCACGCGACCGGTTGGCGATTCAAACCGTGGTCGCGCCCTTCAAGGAAGAACTCGTGCGCAGTGCCATCGAGAACGAACTTGCTCGCGACGGCCAAGTCTATTTCATTCATAACCGCGTGGAATCCATTTATTCGCTCGGTTCGATGGTGCAAAAGCTGGTGCCCAAGGCGCGGGTTGTGGTCGGCCACGGGCAAATGGGCGAAAAAGAGCTGGAAAGCGTGATGCTGAAATTCATTCGCGACGAAGCGGACGTCTTGGTGGCGACGACCATCGTGGAGAACGGCTTGGACATTCCTCGCGCAAACACCATCCTGATTAATCGCGCGGACCGGCTCGGGCTGGCGGAGCTTTACCAACTGCGAGGACGGGTGGGGCGCTCCAGTCAGCGCGCTTATGCTTATTTGCTGGTTCCGCCAGAGACCACGCTTTCCGACATTGCGCGCAAGCGTCTGGCGGCCATGAAGGAATTCAGCGAACTAGGCGCAGGGTTTCGCATTGCCGCGCTGGACCTGGAGCTGCGCGGCGCCGGAAACATGCTGGGCAGGCAGCAGCATGGCCACATTGAAGCCATCGGCTTCGACATGTACTGCCAGATGCTGGAGCGCGCTGTGGCCAAACTCAAGGGTGAAGAAGCTGCACCCGATTTGCGCACGACCCTCAGCCTGGGCCTGGATGTGCGCATCCCGCAGGGCTACATTCCCAGCGAAAACCTCCGGCTGCGCACTTACAAACGTATTTCTACGATTGCGACCGAAGAGGAAAGGCAGGACGTCCGGAAGGAGCTGGAAGACCGGTTCGGCGCTCCTCCGACCTCCGTGGAAAACCTTTTGGACTATGCCGTGCTCAAATCCATGTGTGAACGCCTGCGGATTTCCTCGGTCGAGCGGCAAGGAAGCCGGGTTGCACTGCGCTTTCACCCGGAGACCACGCTCGATCCGGCCAGGCTGGTAAGCGTGGTGCGGTCGCGGGCAGGCATCAAGCCCGACCCCAGCGGTGTGCTGTGGATTGAATTGAAGCGCGGCGAGCCGGTTCCGGCAGTTTTGAGAAACGTATTGCTCGGGCTTCAAGGGCAAGGCTAAAATTATCGGTTGGGGGAAAGCATGAGAAAACTCTCTATTATCGCGGTCCTGGGCGCTGCCGCGCTGCTTACGGGTCTCTTTGCGGACGCGCAAGCGCAGGAGTCCAGCTCGCAGGCACCACCGCCGGCGGCTCCGCCCGCTGCCTCGCAAGCCAAGCCCGTAACTCCCCCCGCGCCGAGGCTGAAGGGGGCAGCGGCGACGCAGCCGGTCGACCCGAACGCCGGCAAAACCATCGAAGAGATCATCGCGCGCGTCAACAATGAAATCATAACGTTTACCGAATACGAAAAAGCCCGCGAGACCGCCGCTGAAGACGCCAAGCAGGAGTGCCAGGGACGCTGCACACCCGAGCAGTTGCAGACCAACATCGAAGACCGGCAGAAAAATACGCTACGCGACCTGATTGATCAGTCGCTTCTCGTCCAGCGCGGCAAAGACATGGGCGTCAGCGTCGAAGCCGACGTCATCAAGCAACTCGACCAGATTCGAATCCAAAATAAGCTCGGAAGCATGGAAGATCTTGAGAAAGCGGTCACTTCCGAAGGGATGAACTGGGAAGACTTCAAAAACAATATTCGCAATCATTTGCTCACCCAAAAAGTCATTGGTCAGGAAGTGGGTTCGCACATCAACATCCGCGACGACGAAATTCAAAAGTATTACGAGGCGCATAAGACGGAATTCGTGCGGCCGGAGCAGGTGGCGCTGCGTGAAATTCAAGTCAACACCCAGGGAAAAAGCGCGGATGAATTGCCTGCGCTAAAGAAGAAAGCGGAGACGGCGCTGCAGCGCGTGCAGGACGGAGAGGATTTCGGAGAAATCGCCAAGCGTTACTCCGACAGCAGCACCAAGGAGCAAGGCGGCTACCTTGGCACCTACAAGCGCGGCGAGCTGGCCAAGGAACTGGAAGACAAAGTTTTTGCGATGAAGAGGAACCAGCTCACCGAGGTCCTAGAGACCAAGCAAGGCTACTTGATTTTGCAGGTGCTGGAGCACTACGACGAGGGCCAGCAGGCGCTCGACAAAGTGCGGAATGAAATCATGGAGAAACTGTACAGCGGGCGCATGGAGCCGGCGATGCGCACCTACCTCAAGACGCTGCGCGAGCAAAGCTACGTGATCATCAAGCCGGGCTATCAGGACATTGCGGGCGAGGGCGGCTCGGAGATTCAGGAAGTAAGCGCCACGCCAGAAGTGAACAAACAAAAAAAGGGCCACAAGAAGTTCCTGCTGTTCGGGAAGAGATCCGGCGGCGGAGGTTCCGCGAAGTCCGGGGCTGACTCGGGTAAGTGAGGACGCCTATCGGTCCAGCACGGTCATCCTGAGGCCGCGCCTTTTGTGGCCGAAGGATCTCAACGAAGAATAAGGCTCAGCGATTCTCGGCAGGCGCTTATTCAGCCGAATATGTCCTTTGTGAGTAATCTGGGTTAGAATACCGGCCAAAATGAAGACGCCGCTTGTCTCCGACATAAGCACCGAACAAAACATCACAACATTTTTCCTGGTTTGCGAGAAAGAAATCCGCAATACCCGCGAGGGCAAACCCTATCTGCGGCTAGAGCTTGGCGACCGCAGCGGCACCATCGAAGCGCGCATGTGGGACCAGTTCGAAACAGCGGCGATGGGCATTAACCGCGACGACTTCGTGAAAGTTCAGGCGCGCGTCGAGATTTACAAGAACCGGCCACAGCTTTCGGTGATGCAGGTGCGGCTGGCCAAGCCCGAGGAAATCGATCTTGCCGATTTTTTGCCGCAAACCAAGGCCGATGTGGCCAAGCTATATGCGCAGTTGCTCGAATTTGCGGCTTCGATTGCGAATCCTTGGCTGAAAGAACTGGTTACAGGAATCCTCAACGATCCGGGCATTGCTGCACGATATAAGCGCGCGCCCGCGGCGAAGGTGATGCATCATGCGTACCTCGGCGGTTTGCTGGAGCATGTGGTCAGTCTTTGCGGACTCGCAAAGCATATAGCCGCGCATTATCCAGAGCTTGACCCCGATTTGCTTTTGACTGCGGCGATGCTGCATGACGTCGGGAAGCTGGACGAGTTGTGCTACGAACGGGCCATCGGATACACAGTCGAGGGCCACTTGCTTGGACACATCGTCATGGAAGTACAGACGATTTCAAAAGCGATGGATGCCATTGAAGGTTTTCCGAAGAATTTGAAGACGGTCGTCCAGCATCTGCTCATCAGCCATCACGGGGAGTACGAGTTTGGATCGCCGAAGCTGCCGATGATTCGCGAAGCGCTTGTTTTTCATTATTTGGATGATCTCGATTCGAAGTTGGCCGCCGCCCGCACCGCACTGGAGGCGGATACGGGTGACTCGGAATGGTCTGCCTATTCCGGCGCGCTTGGCCGCAAGTTCCTCCGCCTCGAAGATTTTCTCAAGGCTTTCACTCTCACCCCATTGGACAAGAAATAAGTTTGTTCAATCGTGCTTGCCGGCGACCGACCAGCTTCCCACGCCCATCCCCGAGGTGTATACATAGATTGATGGGCCCGCTCTTAAAATTCAGGCATGCGAAGGCAGGGAGCGCCGCGTCGCGCAGCGTGGAACCCACCGAAGCCAGCCTTGTCCCTTTTGGTCCGTATGGGGCTGGTCAGATGACCGGTCATCCCATCGGATTGGTCATAGTGATCGGCATCCTTCTGATGGGATTGCTTTCACGCACTCCGGCGGCGTTTCTTTTGTTGGCCTCCTTTCTTCCCGGCGGGATTTGTGGACTCTTGCTCTGGCTGCGCCATCGCAAGGGGGATGAAAGAGCCGGGCCAGGCTTAACCTTTTTGAAATTGTGAACTTGCAACCGAAATGATTCCACTGAGCTTCCAAATTCGCGACTTGACGATACGCCCGGCGACGGTGCTAGCACCCATGGCGGGCGTGACGGACACGCTTTTCCGCCGCGTGATTCGCGGTCTGGGCGGCTGCGGCCTGCTCATGACGGAGTTCACCAGCTCCGAGGGCATCACGCGCAGCGCGAAGAAAACGCTTCGTTATCTCTACTTTCAGGAAGACGAGCACCCCATCACCGCGCAGCTTTTTGGCGCGAATCCGGAGGTCATGGCGGAAGCCGCGAAGATGGTGGAGGACCTCGGCTACGACGCAGTGGACATCAACCTTGGGTGTCCGGCCAAGAAGGTCGTTAAGTGTGGCGGCTCCGGTCTACTGCGCGATCTGCCGCTGCTCGAGCAAATCTTTCGCTCGGTGCGCGCCGCGGTGAAAATTCCGCTGACCATCAAATTGCGCGCGGGCTGGGATGAAAAGTCTATCGTTGCCGTTGACGTGGCGAAGCTGGCTGAGAGCGTCGGAATCGAAGCCGTTGCGGTCCACCCGCGCACGCGCGTGCAGGGTTATAGCGGCGCTGCGGACTGGGGCATCATCGCGGCGGTGAAGCAAGCGGTGAAGATTCCCGTGATCGGCAATGGGGACATCAATCGTCCCGAAGATGCGGAGCGCATGTTCCGCGAAACCGGTTGCGATGCCGTGATGATTGGCCGCGCGGCGGCCACGAATCCCTGGATCTTTCGCCAGATGCAGGAATATGCGGAAACCGGGCGTTACACCATCCCGACGGAGGAAGACCGCTTCCGGTTACTGATTGACTACTATGGACAAATTTGTGCAGCCAACCTGCCTGATGGTATAGGCAAAATGAAGCAGTTCGCATGCTGGTTTACTCATAGCGTGGGGAACGGCAGCGAGCTTCGCAGAATCGTACACACGGCGCGAACGCCCGGCGAAATCCTCTCAAGCGTGGAGAGTTTTTTTGAGGGTCGAGCGGCCGTTTTGGCCAGCTCCCGCCCAAGCGGGGCCGGCAGAAGTGAGGACCCAGCCCATGGTCCCAGTCAGCACAAGCGTTGCGAGGCAACGCTCGGAACGTAGGATCGCAGTACACCTTCCCATGCGCGTACGCGGACGCGACTCCCGAGGCGTGACCTTCGAAGAAGACACTTCCAGCGAGAACCTTTGCCGCAGCGGCGCGGCGTTTCTGACGCGCTTCGACGTGGCCATCGGGTCGAACCTGGAAATCCGCATCCCTTTCTCGAATTACGCTTCGCGCCGAAGCGAGGCGGATTTCTACACGCAGGGGCGTGTGGTCCATGTTCGCGATGCCGAGTCGATTGGTGAGAAGTTCGTCGGTGTGCAATTCACCGGCCCGCGCTTCCAGCGCATGTTCCGGTCGGAATCCGCGGCATGATTCTTTGTTGGCGCGACCGGAATTCCGTTGATATGTCATAGGGCACATGGAATCTGGGCGCACCATTGACCCAAACAAAGCGCAACCTTAGCATCGACTGAGTCATCCAATTCTTGGGCCTGTTTTTTGGCTCTTTGGGGATACGAAAGGTCCCAGCCTATGAAGCGTATCGCCTTAGTTGCTCTGTTTCTTGTCAGTGGGTTCACGATCGTCGCTCAAGGCCAAACCTCGAGCACTGCTTTTGTACCTGTAGCTGTCCACGCGACTTCCGGAACGGTCCTGACCTTTTATCTCCATGCCCGGCTGAATCCCACCAGCGGCGACAGTCTAGACGGTTTGCCAAAGGGAACCCTCCTTCGCGTCAAGATGCTGGATTCCATCGACTCCGCGGTAAATGCCGACGGCACCGAGTTTCACGGAACGGTTGTGTCTGGCCTGACCTCTTCAGGTGAGCTCGTGATTCATTCTGAATCAGAGGTGAAAGGCATACTGGTTCTGCTCAGGAGCAGGAGCCATCCTGAGGGCTTCCGCTACGAGCTCTTGATTACCAGCTTGACGGACCAAGGCAAGTCCTATGCGGTAACGGCTTCTCTAGCGCCCTCGCTTGCTGATTCCCAGGTCGCTTCGGCCTCCAAACCGGCTAAAGACAACTCAAAGTCATCGGACTCGGGCACCACGCATTAGCTAGCGTATTTGAACCTCATCCATGAATTGCGAGTATCTTCGACCAGCAGCATGGAAGGGATTACCTGTTCTAGTACCAGGTGAACGCTCAAATCATAGCCAGTGACTCTTTCCAGTAAATCTAAGGCCTGCAAGAGGTTAATGCATGTATCCGGCTAACCCTAATAGTATGGTTACCGTTCTGCGTTAAGAGAATGCCCTCCCAAACAACACACTGAGGAGTGTGACCAAATGAAGAACACGCTTCGGCTTACTCTTGCGACTCTGGCAGGTGCCATCCTGGTAGTTGCGGCCTGGGGATTGCCACCGGCCACCACCCACGGGAGCGCTCATCCAACCTTGATCGACGAGCAGACTCCCGCAACCCAATCTGTGTCCGGAAAGATTGCTTCGGTAGGGAAAGACTCCTTCACTCTAACCATAGGAGGAAGCCAGACTTCCGCCGGTCAGCATCTCACGCAGCAAGCTGAACCCAAAACAATGACGTTTTTCGTCGACAAGAACACCGCAATCGAAGGCAAACTCAAAGTCAACGCCAACGCTGAAGTCACATACCGCGAAGAAGGTGGCAAGAACATCGCGGTTAGTGTCAAGGTCGCTTCGTAATCGCACATAGCTTTGGGATCCCTATTGGCAGCAAGAGCCTTGAAGGGGTCCCAAAGCAGCACCACTGTCGCGGGAGAGCGCTCGAAACGTAGAGTCGGAGTGTGCACGCATGCGCGTCCGCGGATGCGACGTCCAGCGGCGTCGCCTTCGAAGACGACTCTTCCGTCAAAACCTTTGCCGCAGCGGCGCTGCGTTTCTGGCGCGCTTCGACGCAGCGATCGGGTCGAACCTCGAAATCCGTGATCACGTTCTCGAATTATGCTTAGCGGCGGGCGAGGCTGATTTCTACACGCAGGGGCGCACCGGGCCACGCTGTCCAGCGGATGTTCCAGTCGGAATCCGCCGGCTGGCAAGATCTCGTAGCGAACCGGTTTGAATCGAGCCCGTCCGCAGAAGCGACAAGCCATCCTTCACATTGCACGCCAACTCAGGTCGGCACGCTCCTCGATTTCCCGGAACCGGGAGTGTACTCGAAGATTGTCGAAAATAGGGCCACGCTTTAATCATGAAAATGTCTGTTTCTCGATTGGCGCAAGCCTTCTGCGTGGCTTCGATCGCCAACTCTCTTTCTTCCATCCATCGCAGTCGATTGCAAACGTAAACAAGGGAACGTAACTGGTTTTTGGAAAGCTCGGTCAGGCCTCGAATCTCACAGAATGTTCATGTAAGAAGATGGCCGACTCGGCGGGCGGCTGCGCCGGGCTGCTATGTTTGGCGCAGTGCCCCAACGTAAAAGTTGGTGATTGGCTAGGTGAAGAAAGGCGTATGATGTGCGGTAAGAGCCCCTCGAAATAGACAATCACGATCCACTCAACCTCGCTTGCAAGGAGGACTCATGAAATCCAATAAGACTGCGTGCCTCTTGCCTTGTTTGATCCTGGGAGTAGCCGGCCTGGCGCATGCGCAGGGAGTGGGTTCTTCAGGGAGCATCATCGGAACCGTGACCGATCCCAAGGGTGGTGTGATTGCCGGGACCAGCGTCGTTGCCGTGGAAACAGCAAAGGGAATCTCATTCCCTGCCGCCACCGACGCGGATGGCGCGTATCGCCTTGCAGCATTGCCCCCTGCAAGTTATGACGTAACCGCGAAGGTTTCCGGGTTTCAGACAGAAGTGCGAAAGAGCGTGGTTGTCACCGTAGGGGCGACGGTTGTTGTGGATTTTCAATTGAAGCTGGCCTCTGGATCAGACGCGATCGAGGTCACCACAGAACCCCCGGTCGTGGAGGCCGAAAGAAGCCATCAGGCCGATACGATAAGCCAGCAATACATCCGGGACCTTCCCATCGACCGGCGCGACGTCACAACTTACACCTTGCTCATGCCCGGAGTCTCCGATTCCACGCGTCTTGCTTCGAACCAGGATTTTCGCGTCAAACAGACGCCACAAAGCGGCCTTTCCTTCTACGGAAGCAACGGCAGAGGCAACAGCGTCACCGTGGATGGCGGGGAAGCCAACGATGACAGCGGCGGCGTGCGTTTGAATCTGAGCCAGGATGCAGTGCAGGAATTCCAGATCAATCGCAGCAACTATTTGCCGGAACTCGGCGGTGCAAGCGGTGCCAGTATCAATATCGTCTCGAGGTCTGGGGCCAATCAAGTCCATGGAAGCCTGTACGGTTTCTTCCGGAACGACGCTCTGGATGCTGCCGACCCGTTTGCCATCAGCCAGGCCTTGCAACCCGGCCAGATCTTCAACCCCGCTTCTCCGGATATTCAGGGAAAAAACGTGAAGAATTCCCTGAACCGGCAGCAATTTGGCGGCACCGTAGGGTTCCCCATCAAACAAGACAGGACCTTTCTATTCGCGGCGTTCGAAGGTCTAAGGAGCGACGCCCAGAATGCTGTCCCCTTGCTGACGAATACTTCTATCTTTCGCCCACAGAGCGATTCTCAGAACAATCAGGTGGCCATCCTCGGGGGATTAATCGCCGAGGGCAATTCCGGTTCAGTGCCTTGCCTTAGCGGTCCGGTGGGCGCGGCCGTCGCGGCTAAGCTGGGCTTGCCCGCTCCCAATCCCACTACGAACTTGCCGCCCGCCACCTGCGCGGCCATTCTTAATGGAACTCTGACGTTGAATCCAGCCACCAACCCGCTCAGCGCCTTCTTCATCAATCAATTTGAGGGTAACGGCGGACTATTTCCCTACAACACGCGCAGATACCAGGCTTCGGGCCGGCTCGATCACCATCTCAACGATCAGAACCACTTCTTTGTGCGCTACAACTTTTCTCATGACTTGGAGCAGTCCCCGGATGTGCAATCACTCACAGGCTTCTCCCGCGGCAGCTCGATTCACGGCTATGAGAACACCATCCAGGGCGCGTGGTCTCATGTCTTCAGCCAGTCCGCCCAGAATGTCCTTCAAGTGCAGTGGAATTACACGAACTTTGACGTCATCCCGAATGTTCCGGCGCAGGTCGGTCTGGATGTTCCGGGATACGGGAACTTTGGCACGCAAATCTTTTTGCCCAGCCTGACGATTATGCGGCGCCCTTCCGTCGGCGACGGTTTTACGTTGCTTCGCAGGCGCCATACTCTCAAATTCGGAGGCGAGTTTCTTTATCGCGGCAACCACACGGAATCCCACACCTTTTTCCCGGGGCGTTTCGTGTTTGGCCCGCTTCCGGGAAACCTGCTTAGTCCATGTCTGATTGCGCCGGCCGTCTGCGGACTCTCCTCCACCGTGAATCCTGCGTCGATCAATGCGATTCAGTCGGCTTCTTTTGGAGTGCCGCAATTCTACGAGCAGGGCTTTGGCGATCCCAATTACAACTATCCAAGGCCGTTCACCGCGTTCTACTGGCAGGATTCGTGGAAACCCGTTGATAACTTTACGCTGAACTACGGTTTGCGCTACGAACTGGACTCGCAATACGGGACCCTGAAGAGCGACAAGAACAATGTTGCGCCACGCGTGTCGTTCGCCTGGGACCCCTTCAACAATCATAAGACCGTGGTTCGCGGCGGATTTGGCATTTTTTATTCCCAGATCTACGGACAAATTGCCAACGTCATTCAGACCCTCGGGAACATCAACGACACTCGGCAGATTGCGAACCTGCTGGCTCCAGCAACCATCAACGCGCCTTGTCCCACTTTGGGTATCAATCCTCCCGCAACGACGGCTCTCTCGGCCTGCATTTTCCAGACCCTCTTCGGCGAAGGAAAAGTCTCCTGCACCACTCCCGCTGCCGGGGCCGCGGCCTGCATTACGCCGGCAGACTTAACTCAGTTCGGCATCACCGTCTCGAACACCGGCCCCCTTCCTCTGCTGACGGTAATTTTCAGCGGCCAGCCTGGGTATCAGAATCCGTATTCCCAGCAGGCGTCCTTTGGTATTGAGCGCGAAATTGCCCACGACTTTTCCATTTCGTTGAGCGGGATCTATTCCCATACGCTCAAGCTTCCGGTAGCCATTGATACGAACGCCCTTCCTGCGCCCAGCACGAGCGTCCCCTTGGCCAACGGAAGCACCGCCACGTTTAGGAACTGGGGTGGGCCGGGCTGCGCCGGCGCGCTGATCCTGACATGCTTTGTAAATCCAGCGATTCTTCAGGCTGACCAGTACTCTTCGCAGGCATCCGCTCTTTACGAAGGAGGCATCCTCGAAATCAAGAAGCGCTTCAGCAACAGTTTCACCTTGTTCGGTAATTACACGTACAGCAAAGCGTTCGACACGGCGACCGACTTCAACAGTGACTTCGGGCCGCAGGACAACACTAATCTGTCTGCGGAACGTGGCCTCTCCGACTTCGACCAGCGGCACAAATTGGTTGCCGCGGCAATTATTAACAGCCCCTCGCAGAACGTCTTTCTCACCGGATTCCAACTTTCTCCGATAGTCCGATTTAACAGCGGGCATCCTTTCAATTTGCTTGCTGGGGCGGATGTCAATGGGGACCGCCATTCCACGAATGACCGTCCTATCGGCGCCGGACGTAATACAGGTCTTGGCCCAAACTACGGCGCTTTTGACATGCGGTTGTCGCGCCAATTCAAGATCGGCGAGAAAGCTGGCCTGCAACTCTTGGCCGAAGGATTTAACCTCTTCAATCGCACGAACTTCGCCAGCGTGAACAACGTGGTCCGCCCCGCATTCGGTCTTCCATCGTCGGCTGGAGGTTCGGGCGTCACCACTTTTCATGTAAAGGGGACGAGCGCCGTTTCGCCCAGCCAGCCTCTGGGTTTCACGGCGGCGTTTCCAAAGCGGGAAATCCAACTGGGCTTGCGTCTCTCCTTCTGACTAACGGCCAAGAAACGTATTGAGATACCAGGTATTTCCGAAGGCGTCTTTCACCGCAGCCGAGCGGTCGCCGTAAGGCTTGTCGTTTGGCGGCTCCACAGAAGTTGCCCCCGCACGCAGCGCTTGTGCGTACATCGCGTCCGCGTCCGGTACATAGACGTGGAGAAGGCACGGTTTCGGTTGATATTCTCCGTGGGCTTCGTCGATTTCAAGCGTGGCGTTGCCAATGCGCATAGTAGCGTGCAGCACTCTTCCTTCCGGAGTTTTGTGCGAGCCCAAGTCTTCTGCTCCGAATGCGGCCTCCATGAACGGAATCATGTTGTGAGCCCCGCGAAGGTGCAGGTATGGCTGCACGCTGCGCAGACCTTCAGGCCCCGGGGTCCAGCCTTTGGGCGTCGCAATGTACCAGCGATTACCAAAAGGATCTTTGAGCGCGCCCCAGCGATCTCCCGAGGGATGCTCACCGGTCGGCCTGTAGATCGCGGTAGCGCCGGCCGCCAGCGCACGGTCAAACGTGGCATCAGCGTTGTCGACATAGAGATGGATATCCGTCGGCGCGGGAGGAATCTGCGCGCTGGCATCGCCCGCTTCGATCATGCCATTGCCGATGGCTACTTCGGAGTGCATCAGCGTGCCATCCGGCGCGGGCACGCGCAGGCGTTCCACGCCTTCGAAGGCCTTCTTCAAGAATTCGAGGAACCGGGCCGCGTCGTTCACAATGATGTAAGGCGTGATGGACGTGAATCCGGGGCGCATGTAGTGGACAGTCTTTGCAGCTGCAGCTGCGGACGATGCAGTTCCTTCGTTTGCTGACATGGATGCTCTCCTTTGCAAATCAGATTTGAGTGTTGCTCGGAACTCTTCGCGCGGTAAGTAGCGTAGCTCTCGCGCAATGGCGAGAAGCGGCCCAAGATCGCGATGTGGCTCCTCTTCCGGGCGCGGCTGCAAGGACACCAGCACCGCCCGCACAACTTCTTCGAGTTGCTCGGCGAGGGGCCGCTTGGGTATGCGCTTAGGCATGGCCACCCTCCATCTGCTCACGCAGGCGCTCGAGCGCGCGCAATTGCAACTGCTTGATGGCTCCCTCGCTCTTGCCGAGACGCTCGGCAATCTCCCGGATGCTGCGCTGATCCACAAAACGCTCCTCAACGACGCGGCGCTGCGTTTCCGGAAGCCGCTTCACCAGTTGAAAAAGCCGCGCGCGGTGCTCAATTGCCCGCATGTCGGGCTTGACGCCAGGATCAGGAGGGTCGTCCATCATGGGACGTTCGCGAGACGCGCGTTGCGAACGATCGATGACAGCATTCGCTGCAATTCGCAGCAACCACGCCGCGAACGGAACTCCGCGACATTCATAGCTCTTCAAATTGGCAAGCGCTTTGTAAAACACTTCGGAAGTCAAATCTTCGGCAGTAGCGCGGTCGTGCACGCGGCCAGCGATGAAGCCGTACACTCGTTCGAAATGCAACTCATAGAGCGCTTCGAATCTAGTCGGGTCGGACTGTGCCGCCTCGACGAGCAGACGCTCCCCCGCCTGCGCTGGTGCGCTCGCCTTTCTCGGCGGCGCACTTTTGGACAGGGCCTTCCCTTTGGGGCGTCCGATGGCCTTCATAATGGCTCTGGAATAATAACTGGCCACGGCGAAAAAGGTTACGGCACGATCTTGGGAGAAATGCACATAAAAAGAGAGCCTGCTCCAACCTTTTCAGAGCAAGCTCCCCGGTTTTTGGTCAGCTTAGCGGGCGCCGAGGCCGGTGGTAACGACTTTCTTGTTGGACTTCATTCGGTACGTGAAATAGGGAACCGCCACGCGGAAGGACTGCGGGTCGTTGCTGGCGCAATGACCAGGGCTCTGCTGCGAGCACAGCGGGCTGGCAAGATGATCGTCTGAGTACGCGATATTGGCGCGGTGTTGGGTGTCCAAGGCTACTTGGAAGAAGTCCGCAAGTGCACGGCTATCGCCGCTGGAGCATCCTGCGCCGTTGGTGCAAACAGTGCCCTGGCTTCGAGAACAAGCAAAGGCACGAGCTTGCGCATGGAGGACTCCTTTGGACGCCCGTACTTGTAAAGGCTGAGGAGGGCCTCTTAGCGAGCACTTGGTTTTCGCGAATTTGGCGAAGCGGGTGGTCATCCACTGTTCAAGGATGCACGGATCCAAAGGACAGCTAGGCCACCCGCTTCTTGAGGCACGCGTAAGCTTATAGGCCGAAACGGAGACTCCAACAATTCGGTGGATACTCCAAAAGGGAGTCATGTAAACACCTGAGGCTCTGGAAAAAGTTCAAAATCCTGCAAACTTTTTTGCCGATTCTTCGGTCACTCAGTTACCAGCCAAAAAGAGTAGTGGTCCCAGGAATCCGCAGCACGTTGCCTGAGTGGAGCAAGCAGGTATCGCTTGTTTCATCTGTGTAGTGGCTCTCACTCTAATCCTGAGGTTGCGCGATCCGCCGAAGTTCCAACCTCTCTTTGTCCTCCAGCAGGGACTCGTTCAAAGAGGTGTGCGAACTGAGGCTCGAATCTTCTTGGCTACGAGCACGGAGAAGGGGCGAAAAGAAACTACGGCAAGGCTGCGGAAAACTACCAGGCTGCGGCTGCACAAGGATACGCTCCTGCTGCCAACAATCTCGCTTTCCATTGCTGCACTGGCCGGGGGTTCCCAAGGATCCAGGCAAAGCGTTGGAATTGTATCTGGCCGCCGCGCAGGCAGGTGATTTCGTGGCACAGTGCAATCTCAAATCATGACGGGGAACCAACGCGACGAGGCCAACGCCTCCATCGTCACAGAATGGCCGCAACCTCGGCAGCGCTCCACGGCGGCAAGAACCGCTGCTCTGGCATTGCTCGAGGCTCCATTCTAAGTGACGCTTAAGAATGTGTGCGCTCCGCTTATTCGGGCAGGATGACCGCTTTCCCGCGTGGCAACGCATCGAGCGTCGCTTTGTCCAGGTTCAAATGCGCCGCAACAAGTTCCGGCGGTGTATGCGAGAGCCACTCGGAGAGAGACAGGTCTTGATAGTAGCTGCTCTTGAACATTTCCAGGAATTTCAGGTCTGTGTTGCCCGTGTTTTCCACGTAGTGCGGCAGGGTCTTCAGCACATAGCCAACATCGCCCGCTTCGAAGTCCATCGTTCGCGCGCGGCCTCCGGTGGCAAACACGGTCATTCGCGCTTTTCCGCTGATGAAAAACTGCCATTCGTCCGCGTTGGGATGCCAGTGCAGTTCGCGCAACCCACCAGGCTTCACCGTAACTACTGCCGCGGCTATATTCTGTGAGACTTTGAAGGTACTTGAATCAATGACGCGCACCTCGCCGCCCTTGGTACGCTTGCTTGGCGGCATCTGCATGGTCCGAAACGCGAAATCAATTGGCGAAGGGCCCAATGCTCCCGCGGCCTTGCGCTGATCTTCGGCCAGCGGGCCCGGAACTTCAGCCTGGAAGATAAACAGCTCTTTGTTCGGCATCTTCTCCACAGCCGTTTGCGGCACAACGAAATTCTTCGACACCACATCGCGCGGCGTGTGCGCCATCCAGTCGGACAGCAACACTGTCTCATACTCGGAGAAATTGCCGTCATCAAACACCAGCATAAATTCCCCGCCGTCGGGAGCAAGTCCCTGAATCGAGTGCGGGATTCCCGGCGGGAAGTACCACAAGTCTCCCTCTTTTGTGTCGGCGACAAAGCTATTTCCGTTCGCATCAATGCACGTGATGCGCGTCGCGCCATAGAGCATGTACGCCCATTCGGCTGCTGTGTGCCAGTGCAATTCGCGCACGCCCCCGGCGGTAAGCCGCATGTTCACTCCCGCCAGCGATTTCGAAACCGCCAACTCGCGCACCGTTACCTCGCGCGACCACCCGCCTTCATGCAATCGTTTGTGCGCAATCGAGAAGGGGTACTTGAACGTTGCCACGCCGCCCGCATCAGTCGGCGGCGGATTTACAGAATCTGCATTTTGTGCATCCAGAGCGGGATTTTTTTGCACCGGTTCACTTCGCCTTCGCCCGCCTTGTGATTTTTGCGGGGAGTCCTGGCTTTGCCCCGCGGCGTTGTTCGCGGCCACCATCCCGGCAGCCAGCGCCGCCGAACTTGCCCCAAGAAATCCACGCCGCGTCCAACGCTCCTTCTCTGATTCATCGGCCATCGGTGCCGCCTCCTCGCTGGAATCCCCAGCGTTTCCAATTTGGTGTGCTTAATTGTTCGCACATTTTTCACTTCATTGAGTCGCTCGATACCCTACCGCGACGGACGCCATCACACAACACAAGATTTCGCCGCGCTGATCCAGCGGGAGCGTGAGGTCCAGGTCAGCGGAATCGCCGAGGAAGCGGGAATCGTTACTATGCTCAGTCCCGCCGAGCCGAGTCTGCCCGACACGCCACTGCACTACACGATTCTTCGTCAAGAGGAAGGCAATCGTCTGCTGGCGCTCCTGCCGCCTGAGCGGTGGCACCCCCTGCGCTCCGTCGCTCGCGCTGCCTTATAGGCTATACTCTGCGCGAGGCTCGCCTTGCCGCTGCACACTTTTGTTCGCTTCGAACCAATCCCCGGGAAAGAGCACCAACTACGCGAAGAACTGAAGTTACTTCTCGAGCCGACGCGCGCCGAACCCGGCTGCATCCGCATTCATCTCTACGAAGCGCTGCGTGATCCGCTTGTCTTCTATATCCACTCCGAGTGAGTGGACGAGGCCGCCTTCGATGCGCATCCCAAGCTGCCGCACATGACGCGCTTCCTAAGCCTCGCGCGCGAACTGGTGACGCATCCCGTAAAGGGCATCCGCACGAAACAAATTGACGAATGTCGCTGCCAGGCTGAAATTGATTTCTGAGGTGATTTGCGCCGAAGTTCTTACGCTAGCCTCAAGCTGCTGATCCTGCTGCCTTCGCCGCGCGCATCTGCGCTACCACTTCCTGGAATTGCTTGGTGAGGTGCGGCACGATTCCCAATTGCCGCTCGATAAGCATCAGCTGGGCGCGATGATGCATTTCATGTTCCTTGGCGGACAGCAATCTCTCGAAGCGCGTCTTCGCCGTCTTTCCGTCGGGCTCGGTCACCGTCTCCGTAAGGACCTCCGGCGTCAGCGTTTCCAACCACGCGGCGAACTGCTCGCCCTCGCCCTTCAGCAGCTCCACAATTTCGGCTTTCGTTCTCAGCTTGGCTTCTTCTGCGTTGAACTTGTCCATCATGCCGAAGAAATCGAAGTCCACCAGCGTGGTCAGCCCGTTCTTGTGCACCTCTTCCCAGATCCGCGTGGAGATGGCCACATGCGTCAGCATCCGGCCAACGGTGCGTACCTCCGGAGCCGCCACAAAATCGTATTTGTCCTCCGGAATATCCTCCGCAACCCGAATGGTGTTCTTCCGCACGGTTCGAAACGCGTTTGCCAGCTCTTTGCCGCCGTAAATGCTCATGGAATCACCTCGCTATGGGATTGTCTGCTACACCCCGGGCAGACTGCCTAGTTCGATGCACAGTCCTCGCAGTCAGTCACGCCCTCGAAACGATTTTCTCAGCTGTCGCCGTCTCTGTCGCTTGCTCCGCCGGCTTGGGCCTCGACCAACTGATTATACGCTGTCCGCCGCGTCAGCCCACGTTCTTTGGCTGCCAGCTTGAGCGCCTCTTTGCGGTCCAGCTTCGCCTGATGCATCAATTCCTCGACGCGAGCTGCCAGCGTCTGCGAAGAGTTGCCATCCGCGCGCAATTCCGCCGCGGGCGGACCAAGAATCAGTGTGATTTCCCCGCGCACAGGGCGTCCTTCGACGGTCCTGAGAATTTCAGACAGTTTGCCGCGCAGAAACTCTTCGTGGAGCTTTGTTACTTCACGTGCTAGGCACGCCGGCCGGTCATTGAGGATCTCCAACGCATCCGCGACGCATTCGGCGACCCGGTGCGGTGCCTCGTAAAGAATGATCGTGCGCTCCTCAATTCGCAAGCGTTCGAGGACGCGGCGGCGCTCGCCGCTTCGCGCGGGTAAAAAACCAACAAAGAGGAATTCTTCCGTTGGCATCCCCGAACCAGCCAGCGCAGTAAGCAGCGCCGACGGCCCGGGAATCGGCACCAAGGGAATCTGCTTCTCCAGGCACAGCGCCACCAGCCGATGCCCTGGATCGGATACGAGCGGCATTCCCGCATCGCTCACCAGCGCAATTTTTGCGCCCTGCTTCATAGCTGTCGCCAATTCCGCGGCACGCTTCGCTTCGTTGTGTTCGTGGTAGCTAACCAGCGGCTTATGAATGTCGTAGTGCGCGAGCAGTTTCTGCGTGTGCCGCGTATCTTCGCACGCGATTTGATCCGCTTCCTTAAGGATGCGCAGCGCGCGCAGCGTGATGTCCTCGAGGTTGCCAATCGGCGTACCGACAAGGTACAAACACCCCGTGGCATTCTGCTGCTCTGCCGCTGGATTCTTCGCGGTCATAGCGATCAGTCTAGCATGTGCGCCTGGGACACGCCGGGCCGCCCAGAGCGGGGAAATTTGCTGTAAAACAGCCGGTGGTGGGATAGCCTGTCATTCCGTAGAGGCTCCCGCCGGAAGCCGGGTCTTGGCGAGAATTGCCTGCTCCATGGTATACACTCCCAGTATTTTCGCCCCGAGAAGGAGATCCGGATGAGGACAGTCGATCGCAACGGTCGGGTTACGCGACGCGGTTTTTTTGAGCGCGGTGCGCGAGCTTTTGCAGGAGCGGGACTGTTGGGGACGGCCAGCTCTGCCAACCCTGCGAACGTGCGAGCGCTGGACTGGGTGAACTCGGATTCGGGGCTCATTCTGGGCAAGATTGCTCTGGAAGAGCACTTCGTCATTCCCGAAACTCTGGGCGCGAGCTATGGCGCTCCCGGCGGTCCCGAATTCCAGCGTCGGCTGGAAGATATAGGAAGTGCACGGATCGCCGAGATGGACCGAGGCGGCTTGGAGGTTTGTGTTCTTTCGCTCGTTGGCGATGGAATCCAGGCGATTCCCAATCTTTCGGAAGCTGTTCGCATTGCGCGATCATCTGGCTGAACAGATCGCCAAAAATCCAAAGCGTTTCAAAGGATTCGCCGCGTTGCCGCTCCAGGACCCGCAGGCTGCCGCTCAGGAATTAACGCGCTGCATCAGAGAATTGGGTTCTGTGGTGCGCTCGCCAACGGATGGTCACAGATCGGCACACCGGACTCCACCGTGTTCTATGATCTACCCCAGTACCGAGATTTTTGGGCAACCGTGCAGCAGCTCGATGTGCCGTTTTATCTTCATCCCCGGTCAGCGTCCCCACGTCAACCGGCGTATGAAGGGCACCCCTGGTTGACGGGTTCTATATGGGGATTCACCGCTGAAGGCGCGATTCACGCGCTGCGCCTCATGGGCAGCGGCTTGTTCGACGACTATCCAAAGCTCAAGGTAATCCTGGGCCATCTGGGAGAAGGACTCCCGTGCAGTATTTGGCGCATTGACAACCGCGTGTCGAGAACCTTGGGCGCCAAACCGAGAGCCAAGCATCCCATAGGCCATTATCTACGAGAGAACTTCTATATTACGACGAGCGGCAATTTCTGCACCCAAACGCTCACCGAAGTCATGATGGAAGTCGGTGCCGACCGCATTCTTTACTCCGTGGATTATCCATTTGAAGATACGGCCATTGCAGCGGAGTGGTTCGATCACGCTGCAATCAGCGAAGCCGATCGCTCGAAGATTGGCCGCACTAATGCGACCCAACTGTTCCGAATCTAGTCCGCCCGGCAGTCGTAGCTACGCGAGAATCCTCGTTGGACCAGTCGTCCGCTAACCACAAACTGGCCCACTACCCAAAAGCGCCTCACGCGGCCGCAGTTTCCGCACCAGTGCTATACTTCATTTTTTGAGCACGACGAGGAGGAGCCTCTGTGCCCCTGTATGAGTACGAATGCGTGAAGTGCGGCCGGCGTACGGAAAAAATCGAGGGCGTTGACGGGCCACACTTGAAGAAATGCCCGCATTGTGGCGGCAAAGTCAAAACGCTTATATCGGCGCCAGCCATCCAATTCAAAGGCGCGGGATGGTACGTGACCGACTACGCAAAGAAAACCAGCGGCAGTGACTCGGAAAAGACGGCTGGAGCAGCGGAGGTCGCAAGTAAAGAAAAGAGCGGTGATTCAAAAGAAACGATTTCCAAAGATTCAAAAGAGAAAAAATCCTTAAAGAAAAAATAGAGTTGCAAGACGACAGTTTCCAGGGACTCGAAACAAAACAAGGCCGCAAAGAAAACTAAAATCGCGAGGAGCCGGAGTGGCCGAAACAACGGAAGGAAAGAGCCCCGTGGGACGCAAAGTACGCAAGGCCGTTCTACCGGCCGCTGGGCTCGGCACGCGATTCCTGCCCGCGACAAAAGCCCAACCCAAAGAAATGCTCACCGTCGTCGATAAACCGCAGATTCAGTACGTCGTCGAAGAGTGCGTCGTCTCCGGCATCGAGCACATCATCATCGTCACGGGGAAAGGCAAGAATTCCATCGAGGATCACTTCGATTATTCGCCCACCCTCGAGCGCTTCCTGGAAGAAAAAGGAAAAAAAGACCAAGCCGCCATGGTGCGCGAGATCAGTGACATGGTTCAAGTGAGCTACACGCGTCAAAAAGAGCCGCTCGGCCTGGGGCACGCTGTGCTCGTCGCGAGAGATCTTGTGGGCGACGAACCTTTTGCGGTTTTGCTCGGTGATGTGCTGATTCCCGGCCAGAATCCGGCTACTAAGCAGCTCATCGATGTCTACTCTGCCACCGGCGTGGGAGCCATCGCGGTCGAAGAAGTGCCGAAGGAACGAACGCATCTCTATGGCATTATTGATGGCGAGCCCGCGCCGCAGGCTCCGTTCGGCGCGCGGTTGCTGCGCATTCGCGACGTCGTAGAAAAGCCCAAGCCAGAAAAAGCTCCCTCGAACCTCGCCATCACGGGGCGCTACGTCCTGCCATCGCAGATTTTTGATTGTTTGGCGCGGACCAAGCCGGGCGCCGGAAACGAAATCCAATTGACGGACGCGCTGCGCATTCTCGCCCAGGAAGACGGCTTGTGGGCGTACATTTATGATGGAGTCTCTTACGACGCAGGCGACAAGTTGGGATTCTTGAAAGCAACCGTGGAGATCGCCTTGCAGAACAAGGAATTTGGCGGCGACTTCCGCCAATACTTGAAGGGATTGAAGTTGTAGAAATCGCATGAGCACGCGCATTTTAGGGATTGAATCTTCCTGTGACGAAACCGCTGCGGCAGTAGTCGCCGACGGACGCGAAATTCTGTCCAGCGTAGTCGCATCGCAAGTTGACGTGCATCGCAAGTACGGCGGCGTCGTGCCCGAACTGGCTTCGCGCGAGCATTTGCGGCAAATCGTCCCGGTCGTGCGCGAAGCGCTCGCGCAAGCTGGCCTGAAGCTGGAAGACGTGGAAGCCATCGGCGTGACGCAGGGACCCGGACTCGTCGGCGCGCTTCTCGTCGGAATCACGTATGGAAAAACGCTTGCGGAATCCCTCGGGAAGCCGCTCGTTCCTGTGAATCATCTCGAGGGGCACGTTCACGCTGTTTTTCTAGAAGCGCACAAGGCCGGACGCGTTCCCAAACTGCCCGCGGTCTGCCTGATCGTTTCCGGCGGCCACACGGTTTTGTACGAAGTGAGAGTTGAACAATCGAGTGCTCAGGATGCGAGCGCCCTGTTTCATTACCGCAAACTTGGACAGACGCGCGACGATGCCGCAGGCGAAGCGTATGACAAAGTCGCTAAGCTGCTCGCCCTCGGCTACCCCGGTGGACCAATGCTCGACCGGTTGGCTGCGGCTGCGGACGCATTGCCCACTCCAGTTAAATTTGGTCCCACGAAAACGCGGGGCAATCCCCTCGACTTCAGTTTCAGCGGCCTGAAAACCGCCGTGCTCTATCATTTGCGCGAACATGCGGAATACACCCCGGAAATTCGCAAACGGGAAGAAGCGTTGGCGCGCGGCGAGCGAAAATTCGATCAGTTGTTTCCGCTTTGCAGCCCGGCCACGCTCGGACTCATCCGCGAATTTCAAAATGCGGTGGTGCGTGATCTCGTGGACCGCACCATGGCCGCCGCGGAAGAACTCGACGTCGAGAGCATCCTGGTCTCCGGCGGTGTCGCCGCAAACAACCAGTTGCGGACCACTTTTGAGGAGCGTGCAAAGACCGCGGGCATCGAAGTGTTCTTTCCAAGCCGCGCGCTTTCCACTGACAACGCCGCCATGATTGCGGCCGCCGCCTATTCGCGGTTCCGTGCCGGCCGCCTCGCCGATCTTACGCTGAACGCCGATCCCAGCCTGTCGCTCGCTTAAGAATCAAACGAGAAGGGATCAATTCATGAAGATAGCGAAGTTTCTGTTCTCGGCAGCGATTTTAATGTTCGCTGTTTCCGGTGCGCGGGCCGCCGGAACGCACTCCGTTCGCTGGACGGAGAAGAAAGCGAACGAGTGGTACGCACGGCAGCCTTGGCTCGTCGGAAGCAATTACATCCCGCGTTCGGCCATCAACGAACTGGAAATGTGGCAGGAGGCGACTTTTAATCCCGAGCAAATTGACCAGGAGTTGGGCTGGGCCGAATCGCTGGGAATGAACACCATGCGTGTTTTCCTGCACGACTTGCTCTGGCAACAGGATGCCGACGGTTTCAAGAGGCGCATCGACCAGTTCCTGACGCTTGCCGCGAAGCATCACATTCGCCCGCTGTTTGTCCTCTTTGATTCCTGCTGGGATCCTTTGCCGCGTTTGGGTCCGCAGCATCCTCCCATTCCCGGCGTTCACAATTCCGGCTGGGCGCAGAGTCCCGGCTCCGTAGCGCTGGGCGACTTGAAACAATATCCGCGCCTGAAAGCGTACGTGCAAGGAGTGGTGGGCGCGTTTGCCAAGGATGATCGCATTCTCGGCTGGGACGTTTGGAACGAGCCGGGCAACAGCAACATGGGTAGCTACGCGAAGGAAGAATTGAAAGACAAAATGGCGCGTGTGCTGGTGCTTTTGCCCGAAGCATTCGAATGGGCCCGCGAAGTAAACCCCACCCAGCCGCTCACCAGCGGAGTTTGCTGCGTGGACCAGGCCCCGGACGCCTCGCACCTCGGCAAAATAGAACAAATCCAGCTTCGGGAATCCGACGTGATCACGTTTCACAACTACAGCTGGCTCGAATATTTTAAGCGCGAAATCGGGTGGCTGAAAAAGTACGGCCGGCCGGTGATTTGCACTGAATTTATGGCGCGATCGGTTGGCAGCACTTTTGACACGATTCTGCCAATTGCTAAGGAAGAAAAAGTTGGGGCGATCAACTGGGGATTCGTTGTAGGTAAAACGCAGACAAATTTGCCCTGGGAATCCTGGGAGCATCCTTACATTCAGAATCAGCCTCCCGTTTGGTTCCACGAAGTATTGCATCCTGACGGAAAGCCCTATCGCCAGGCCGAAGCCGATCTAATCCGCCGACTCACAGAGAAGCAATAGGAATTCGCGTAAGTTCGTCAATCATTTGTGCAAGACTTCCGCCCGCTGGTCGTTCGCAAACATTTGGAGCGCGTCAACATCTTCGGCTACGCGAGGGGACAGCAAATCCCGGAGATTCAAGGCTTCGCCGGCAGCGTGATCTGGAGTCGATTGCCGATTGAGGACACTATCTCTCAAATAGCGGAGGCGTTGCAGCGTGGAGTCGGTCGCGCCGGCGTACTTGTCGAGTTGCTGAATGAAGAAATCAACTAGCGGCTTGGGGATTTCGAATGAGTCTGGAACGTCGCGGCGTGTGTATTCATAGATTGTTTTTTGCCGCCATGGATCGAATTTCTTTGTGTCGAATAAATCAGTTTCGGTGAGGAAGATCTGCGAAGTAGGAACAACTACGCGAATCACTGGACTGGAGACGGGACGAACAACCCAAACGGCAACTGTATGATTGGGCGCTGGCCAGAACAGGCCAACGGTTTTAACCCCCGTATGCTCGACAAGAAACGAAAATAGGGCAGAGAGCTCATCGCATTCCGCGGTGGCGGTTGGTTCCCAAACCGACGGCTTGGTGACCGCGCGCCACTGGCGCCAGATGTTGTCGGAATTCGGTGGTTGATCGGTGATATTCCAATGAACATTCCACAGGCCGGCATCACGCGTTGCTTCGAAAAGCAAGCGGATGAGGACGTAATCGGGATAGCGGATGCTCTCAGGCGAAAGCCGGTGTGCGGCGATAAAGGATTTGAACCCAAGCCGCATGCCGGAACTGTTTTCAAGAGATCTGGCTTTTTGTTGAATAACGCCGATAAGTTGAGAGAGCCGAACGCCTTGAGTGGAAGGCGGCGAAGAGTGAGACTTCTGGGTCTGAGCAGGCAACGCAACGGCTTGCGTGCCGAACAGAACTACCGCACAGGAGCACAGTCGCAAAGAGTGCGTGATTGGATTCACAGATCTACAATCATTATAAACGCTGGTTTGCGAAATTGCGTCGGCTAAAGCTCACGGTATACTTTCGGGGACATGGCTGCAATGAAAAGCAGCAGCACACGATTCGAACCGGCGAGCGATCAGTCGTTGCTCATTTATTTCGGCGAAAAGATCACCATCAAAGCGCATAAGCAGGTTCGCAAGTTGCTCCACTTGCTGGAAGCGGAGCCGATTGCAGGAGTTCGAAACTTGCATCCGGCGTATGTCTCGATCCTCGTAAAGTTTGACCCGCTGAAGTGCACGTACGAAGAGCTCGCGAGAGAGCTGCGCAAGTATCTTGCTCGGCTGGACGAAATCAAATTGCCCAAGCCGCGCGAGGTGGAAATTCCCGTCTGTTACGGCAGCGAGTACGGTCCCGATCTCGACGAGGTGGCTGCGCTGCACAAAACTACTCCAGAACAAGTTATCAAGCTGCATTCCTCGGCCAGCTATCTAGTGTACTTTTTGGGATTCGTGCCGGGATTTGCTTATCTCGGGGAATTGACGCAGGAATTAGTTACGGCGCGGCTGGCGACTCCGCGAAAAAAAGTGCCGGCGGGAAGCGTGGGCATCGCGGGAAACCAGACTGGCGTGTATCCGTTCGAAACGCCGGGCGGGTGGAGATTGCTCGGCCGCACGCCGGTTTCGATGTTTCGAACGGACCGCGAAGGCTTAAGCCTTATCTCCATCGGCGACCGCGTGCGATTCGTGCCCATTTCGCGAAAGCACTTTGCGGAGTTGAGCGGCGCATGAGGGTGATCGAGGTGCTCTCGCCAGGACTGCTCACCACAGTTCAGGACTTGGGGCGCGAAGGCTTTGGCCCGATGGGCGTTTCGCCTTCCGGCGCGGCGGACCCGATTGCGCTGCGGATTGGGAACCGTTTAGCGGGCAATGTGGAGGGCACTGCTGCGCTTGAGATGACGTTGCTTGGTGGAGCCTTTCAATTCCATGCCGCCTGCGTTGTCGCGTTGACGGGTTCTGACTTCGGAGCGACGCTCGATGGCACAGCTATTCTCAATTGGACTTCCTTTGAAGTGAACCCAGGCCAAACCCTGCGGCTCGGGCCAACGCGTTCCGGCGCGCGGTGTTATTTGTGCGTGCGGGGTGGGATCCGGGTGAAACCATTTCTAGGCAGCGCGTCTACGCACCTCCTCAGCGGGCTTGGCGGTCACGAAGGGCGGGCGTTGCGCAAAGGGGACGCGCTGAAAATCGGGGCTGCGTCTGAGGCAGGACAGAAGGGAACAGGCAAGATTGCCTGTCCTACTGGAGGCGCACACGTTACGAGTCGCGGGCGAAACGTAGACCAGAAAGCGCTGGAGCGACTCGCCCCGCGCAAGGTCTTGCGCGTAACGAGCGGCCCGCAGAGCAAGTGGTTTCCAAAAGACGCGCAGAAAGCGTTTTATAGCAGCACGTATCGCGTGACCGAAGAGGCAAATCGCATGGGGCTCCGCCTGGAGGGCCGTGCACTTCCTGAAGGCGCGCTTGGAGAAATGATCAGCGAAGGCGTTTCCCTGGGAGCCATCCAGATCGCCGCCGGCGGCTTGCCGATCATTTTGTGCGTCGAACAGCAAACCACTGGCGGCTATGCGAAGATCGCCAACGTGATTTCGGCAGACGTGCAGAGTTTAGGGCAGCTTCGGCCGCGCGATGAAATTCGCTTCGAGCTTGTGAGTTTCGATACCGCTCGCAAGTTGCTGATTCAACAGGAGAAGTTGTTGGCGTCAGAGGATTTGATTATTTAGCCGCGGGCTTATACCGGGAGGAGAGCGTCCGCGGTCCGGAGGGGGCGGCCGACAAGGATACCGGAAACCACCGCCGAGCTTTTGTCTGGTATCTTAGCCCGCAGGATGCCGGTGCCCGGAAGCGTTTTGGAGGGAAGGGTTTCAATCTAGCGCCGCCCTTTAGGCGACATCTTCGTTCTAAGGTATTCAGGATGACCCGCATGGATTTAAATTGTGACATGGGGGAGCTGCCGGAGGCCATTGCCGACGGCACGCAGGAAGAGCTCCTGCGCTCGATCACCTCCGCCAACGTGGCCTGTGGTGGGCACGCGGGCGACGAGCGCACCATGCGCAGGACCATCGAGCAGGCGTTGCGCGCAGGCGTCGCGGTTGGCGCGCATCCCGGCTATCCTGACCGCGCGAATTTCGGCCGCCTCGAATTGAAAATGTCCGCGGAAGCCGTCGCTGATTCCATCTACGAGCAGGTTTGCGCTCTAGCCGAAGTGGCGGCGAAGTGCGGCGCAAAACTGGTCCATGTGAAGCCGCATGGCGCGCTCTACAACCAGGCGGCGAAGAATCGCGAACTGGCCGAAGCCATTGCGCAAGGCGTAGCTAAATTCAGCAAGGACTTGCTGCTCATGGGCTTGGCGGAGTCGCCGATGCTGGATGTTTTTCGCGAACAGGGCTTTGCCGTCGCCGCCGAAGCCTTCGCCGACCGCCGCTATGAACCCGACGGAACTCTTCGGTCCCGCAAATTCGAGAACGCGCTGATCCGCGATCCCGCCGAAGCTGCCAAGCAAACTCTCAGCATCGCCCGGCGCGGCATCGTCACTGCTTACGAAGGCACCGAAGTTAAACTCAGCGCCCAAACCATCTGCATCCACGGCGACACTCCAGGCTCGGTGCAAATCGCCCCCACCGTCGCCCGTACTTTGCGCGAAGCTGGTATCACGGTCAGTGCGCTTCCTCAAGCTGAAAGGTGAATGTGGCAAGCCCCGGCATTCTGCGCCCATGTAAGGAAAGACAGGAGTACTCGAACTTCTCTGTCATCATCCCCAAATGGAAGCTAGTCGTTGAAATCTTATTTCTTCTCATCGGAGTCGGGCGACTCGACGTAGACAAGCTGGAACACGCTGCCTGAGCCGCTGGGCTCGATTCCCACAACATGTTGTTTTTCCTTGGTGCCCGCCTTGAACGTCATTTTGCCGGGATCGGGTTTGTCGTCTTCGCAAGTGAGCTTTTTCGAGGATTCGTTTTCGCCCTTGTCGCCAGTTTGCGAGGCGGGCGCGCCACAGTCCAGCACAGTCCCGTACCTGGCCAAAGCCCTTTTGTAGAACGCGGCGACTTTTTGCGGGGAGTCGTTAGACTCTAGCTTGACCACCGCCAGCTTGAACGCGAAAGACCCTCCCCAGAGCCCCATCTTGACGGACTCACTGTCGTTTTCCTTCTCCTTGTGCGGGCGTGCGCCGGGATAGATCGGCAGTCCAACATCCTTGGCGCTGGCCTCAGCGTTGAAGTAAATGCCCGCGCCCTTACCGCCCTTCGCATCTTTGTTCGGCTTGTCCTGAGCCGCCGCCGGGGAAGCAAAGCAAAGCAACCCGCAAGCCACTGCGAACCCTGTCCCTTTCGACAGCCTGAACAAGCCGCTAGTCGGACGCTTATGTTCGTTGCCCAGGGTCTTAGGATTCACGATTTTCCCCCGTTCAACATACGCGCGCCCGGGCTTGAATGTTCCCCGCTTGAGACTTCTAGTCCTTCCTTCTTTGCCTAGCCGGGGTTCAGGTCGTCTAGCTCGCTTGGTACATGGGCAACCGGGAACTTTGCCGTGTCTGAGAATTGATGCCCTTCGCTACAAGCGCACAGCAAAGAGTCATGCCGCGAACCTCCCATATTCGAGTCTTTCCTTCATCCGGGCTCCTATATTCCCTCATTCTGCTTCTTCTCGTCCCGACAGGCGAGCTCTTTTATAGGCACATCTGGGCTTATTCGGTCCGCTTCGGTTTTTTCGTGAAGCTTCTAAGGGTGGATTCTCTTAGGAAACAAAATGAGCCATATTCCGAAACCTTACTCCTATCCAGGAACCGGATTCAGAGTCATTCTGCTTACACCTCAAATTAAGAAAATGCGAATTCCTTGAGTCCAAAAACGAAAAACGGCGGGCAACCGAAGTTACCCGCCGGGAAGAATCCCAAAACAAAAAATGCGCCAAACTCTGACGCGGGAGCTACTCGAACTTTTCCGTAATCACGGGGAACTGCAGCTTGGCCTTGGCAAGAGACTTCACCACCATGCCCTCGGCGCTTTCGGCCGTGGTGTTCTTGGCGGTGGCCATTTCGCTGACCAGCAGGTACTTGGCGCGCTCGAGCATTTTCTTTTCGCGGAAGGAGAGGGGCTTGCTGCGGCTGAGGGAAACGAGGCTCTTCAGGACGGCGGCGACTTCAATGAGGGAGCCCGTGCGCATGCGCTCGGAATTCTCTTTGAAGCGGTGCTTCCAGTCCGGATGCGAGTTCAGCTTGCCCTTTTCGAGGAAGCTCAGGACTTGCATGGATTCATTCGAGCGAATCACCGACCGCAGCCCCACGGTGCCTGCGTTGGACTGCGGCACCATCACGCGCAGGCCGCTGGAAACAATGCGGATCATGTAGTAACGCTCGGTTCTGCCGTTCAGGATGCCGTAATTGATTTGCTCCACAACGCCCACACCATGATTCGGGTAAACGACTTTGTCGCCTATCTTATAGTCCATAATTTTTGGATGCCCCCCAGGCAGCGAATTCAGTATAGAAAGATGTGTTGCAAGAGTCAAGATATATCCTGTGAAATGAATGGGTTAGGGAAAAATCGATGTAAATTTGGCAGCCGAATTGCTATGGCGGGCTCTCCGGAATTCAGACAAGCCCGTTCGGGGCATTGCGCCAAACGACTTAGCAAGAAGGTATCGGGGCCAACCTTCTTGAAACAGATGTTTCTTTTCAACCCTCTGTCCTCGCCACAGTCGCTGACTCGGGCTAGGGTACAATGCGTATGTGATTGTCCTCTCAATAGATACCTGCGATTCTCGCGGAAGCGTGGCACTCCTGCGAGACGATGCTGTTCTGGGGTTGCTCCCCCACGAAACGAAAGAAGAGTACTCATCCTGGCTGCTTCCAGCCGTAAACGGAGTGCTGAAAGACGCCCGTCTGCGGATGTCTGACGTTGACGGGTACGGCGCCGCTGCCGGGCCGGGATCGTTTACCGGGGTGCGCGTCGGACTGACTACCGTGAAGGCCTGGGCTGAAGTGTATGGAAAACCTGTGGCGGCCATCTCTCGCCTGGAGGCCATCGCGGCGCAGGTCGCCCGTCCTCCTGGGTACGTTGCGGCCTTCCTGGACGCCCGGCGCGGACAAGTGTTCGGCGCGGTTTATCAAAGGGAAGGAGAAAATCTCGCAATGCTCGGCGAAGAAATGGTCATCGGGCCGGGCAAGTTTGTTGAGGCGTCCACGGATTTGGCCAACGGCGAGAAAATCTCTTGGGTCTCACCGGACGCGGCCCTCGTTGAGGCCGACCCGGCTTGGAAGGGAAGAGAAAAACGGGGGGAAAGCATCGAGGCCGCTTCGCCAATATTGGCCGGGATAATCGGAAGGATCGGCATGCGCCGGTTGCAGAGCGGGAATTCGACCGACGCGCTGGGGCTCGATGCAAATTACGTGCGACGGTCGGATGCGGAGATTTTCTGGAAGGGCGTGGCGCATGACCACTGAGCTGCGGCGACAGGGGGAGAGATCTGCGATTCGGCCGCTTCTTCCGGAAGACGCGGAAGTGATTGCCGAGATTTTGCGCCGGTCCCCCGAAGCCGTGTTTTGGCCCGAAGCCAGTGTGCGCGAAGTCTTGCTGTGGCAAGGAATCCTCGGCTTAGCAAGCGAAGCGAGAGGGGAAGTTGTCGGCTTCCTAATTGCCCGGCAGGTGAGAGACGAGGCAGAGGTCTTGAATCTGGCCGTTGCACCTGGACGCCGACGAAAAGGCGAAGGCGGAGCCTTGTTGAGAACTGCCGTCGGAGCGTTTCGCAAACGCGGCGTGACTCGCGTGTTCCTGGAGGTTCGCGAATCCAACCTAGCGGGGATCGCCTTCTATGGCAAACACAGTTTTGTTCAAGCGGGTCGCCGTGAAGGCTATTACCGCGATCCCGTAGAAGCGGCCATCGTAATGGAGATCCGGCTCACGGAATAATGCTCAGCCTGGGCGACAAACAGTTGTGGAGTTCCTCCCTACTTGCAACGGCCATGTTTCGTGAGCTCAAATAAGTCTGACCTAGACATTATTGCATTGTTCGGCCTTCGGTGACCTCACAAGGAGGCGCAACCGGCCCCGAATCTGATACTGTTTCTCCCCGTGTCTATTCCCCGGAGGAAAGAAATGATTCACACAGGATGGGTCTCGTGCCAGGCGATTGCTAGGTGGAGAAATAGACGCCCACTCCTTGCGGTCGCGCTGATTGCCATTGGCCTTGTTGGGACGATGGCTGCTCCACCTCGCGCCGATGCTCAACTGAGGGAGTCCGCTGCGGGTCTGATCGCGCGCACGATGGGCAATCCGGAATTCCGACCTAAGTCTTTCCGCGGCGGCACGTGGCTGGGGAACGGAGATGCCTATCTGGATATCGAGCCGTCGGCCTCGGGAACCGGCAGCGACATTGTTAAGTACAACACCGCGAGCGGCGCGAGAGAAATTTTCGTTGGGGCCAGCCGTTTGATCCCGTCGGGCCAGAAAACGCCATTGGATGTGGAAGACTACACCGTTTCTCCTGACGGCCACCGCGTCTTGATTTTCACCAATTCCAAAACGGTCTGGCGGCGGAACACCCGTGGGGATTATTGGGTACTCGACCTGGCGAGTGGCGCGCTGCGCAAGCTCGGAGGAAATGCTCCTGAATCGTGCCTGATGTTTGCCAAGTTCTCACCCGACAACAGCAAGGTTGGCTACGTTCGCGGAAACAATGTTTATGTCGAAGATCTCGCTAGCGGAAAAATCGCGCAATTAACGCAGGATGGTTCGGATACGGTGATTAATGGGACGTCAGACTGGGTAAACGAAGAAGAGTTCGACATCCGCGACGGTTTTGCTTGGAGTCCCGACAGCAAAGCGATTGCGTTCTGGCAATTCAATATTGCAGGCCTGCCCAAATACAGTTTGATTTACGATCTTGGAGCGCCGAGGGGCGAAATCGTCACTGGAATTCCGTATCCAAATACGGGGCCGGATCCACAGGTGCTCGAATATCCCTATCCGCTGGCGGGAACGCAAAACTCCGCCGTGCGCGTCGGAGTGGCAAGCGCGGCCGGTGGGCAAGTGGTTTGGATGAAGACGGAGGGCGACCCACATAACAATTACATTCCGGAAATGGGCTGGGCGGATGCAGGCCACGTCCTGATTCAACATATGAACCGGCTGCAGAACCGGAATGAATTTCTGCTGGCTGACGCCGCAAGCGGAGCATCGCGTACCGCGTTTGTAGACGAGGACAAAGCATGGGTGGACGTGAACCGCGACGTTACCTGGATCAATCAGGGGCGGGAATTTCTAGTGTTGAGCGAGCGAGACGGCTGGCGGCACTTGTATCGTGTGACGCGCGATACCGGCAAAACGCAGTTGGTCACGCGCGGCGATTTCGACGTTGTCAGTCTAGACCGCATCAGCCCGGATGAGAAATGGGCGTACTTCATCGCGTCGCGCGAAAACGCCACACAGCGCTATCTCTATCGCGCGAAACTAGATGGAAGCGCGGCCCCAGAGCGCCTGACGCCGAACGTGCCCGGCACGCACGCGTACACCATTTCACCGAACCCGGAATGGGCGTTCCACACTTTCTCCTCGCTGAATGAACCGCCCGCCTTTGATGTCGTGCACCTGCCCGATCACCGCGTAGAGAGAAAAACGGTAGACAACGCCGCCATCGCCGACCGCGTCAAGCCGCTTTCGAGTGGTCCTGCGGAATTCGTAAAAGTGGACGCGGGCAACGGCCTCACAGTGGATGCCTGGCTGATGAAACCGCCGAATTTCGAACCCGCGAAAAAGTACGCTCTCATTGTGTACGTTTACTCGGAGCCGGCTGGGCAGACCGTCGCGGACCGCTGGCCATCTGTGTTCATGAGGGCCTTAACCGGCGCTGGGTATCTCGTGGCGAGTTTTGATAATCAGGGCACGCCGGCCCCGCGAGGCCGCGAGTGGCGCAAGATCATCTACGGCAATGTCGGCGCGCTTTCTTCGCAGCAGCAGGCCACGGCTTTGCAATCTCTCGAAAAAACTCATTCTTATATTGATCCGAAACGCGTTGGCGTTTGGGGATGGAGCGGAGGAGGAACGGAAACGCTGGATCTGATGTTTCGCTATCCCGAGGTTTACAGCGTGGGCGTCTCCGTGGCATCGGTTCCCGATCAGCGGCTCTATGACACGATTTATCAAGAGAGGTATTTAGGTTTGCCGCAGGACAGCCCGAAAGCTTACGAGCAAAGTTCGGCGATCAATTTCGCGGCCGGGCTGCATGGCGACTTGCTCGTGATGCACGGCTCGGGAGACGACAACGTGCATTTTCAAGGATTCGAATTGCTGGTCAACAAGCTGATTTCACTTGGAAAGCAGTTTGACATGCGCGTGTACCCCGGCCGCACTCACTCCATCTCGGAAGGCAAGGGCACGAACCAGGACGTGTACACAAACATTCTGGGATATTTTGAAGACCACCTGCCGCCCGGGCCGAAGTAGGGCTGCATCTCATTGAGGCGTCGATACATGGCGGCTCGGAAGTCCGTGTTGAACCCTCTCCTGATTCAGCCGCGGTCGGGTTTTTACCGATGCAGTTTTTCCAGGGAGAAGGCTTGTACGAAAAACTCACAGGCTAGGACGAAAATACTACTCGTTCCCTCTTGACGTGGCCTGCCGGAGTGGTATCGTTCGCTCATGTAGTGTTCACACTCCATTCACGAAGTCGTCAGGAGGAACGCATGGCAAGCGCGCAGCGGGCACCTCGGGACGTGCTTCTCCAATCAGACGCTGAGTATCGGCGTCTGGCAGAGCAGCACCATCAGTATGATCTAGAACTTCAACGCATCTCCAAATCCCCCTACCTCAACGCAGAAGAGCTCCTCGAAGAAATCCGATTAAAGAAAATGAAGCTGCACTGCAAAGATGAGATGGAGCGGATTGCTGCGCGCATTCTGCGAGAGCAGCGAGATCCAAGCAATACTAGCTTTGCGGCATAGAAACTGTCGTAGAATGGCCATGCTAGCCCGCGGCGGTTAGCTGCGAGTGAAGAGGCGGAGGTCTACCTCAGTCCGCATGGTCAAAGAGGGCTATTTCTTTGGATTGCCGCTGCTGGCGCTGGGCGGCGCAGCCTTGCTCCTTCATTGGTACCTCATAGCTGCCGTCTTAGTGTTTCTCGCCTTGTTTGTTTTCTCCTTCTTCCGTGACCCGGACCGCGTAATTCCCTCTGATCCTGGCGCGGTAGTGTCGCCCGCGGACGGCCGCGTCGTCGTGGTGACCGACGAAGAAAACGCCGGGCATCCTGGTCAGCGCGTGAGCATTTTCCTGGCGATTTGGAACGTGCACGTGAACCGCGCGCCGGCTTCGGGAACCATTGGGAAGATGGATTACCGCCCTGGCAAATTCCTGGCGGCGATGCGGGAACGCGCCTCCTTCGAAAACGAGCAGAACGTGTTTACGCTTTCGACCGAATCCGGCGAAATGGTCTTCAAGCAGATTGCGGGACTCATCGCTCGGCGGGTAGTCTCTTGGAAGAAAGCCGGGGAACAAGTTATGCGCGGAGAACGCATCGGTTTGGTGCGGTTCGGCTCTCGCGTCGATGTCTGGCTGCCGCAAGGGGCGGAGATTCTGGTAAAAGTGGGAGAAAATGTAAAGGGCGGCTCCAGTGTGATTGCCCAGTGGCCCGCGAAACGCGGTTTTGGACAATCTGACGCGAAGAGCGCAGCAGAAACAGAAGCAAATCTGATGACCACAGGAAAGCAAGCCTAATCATGGTCGGTGAAGATCAACACGAGATTCCGTTTGAAGAACGGCGCTACCGCAACCAGAAATTGCGCCGCAGGGGCATCTTCCTCATTCCCAGCCTCTTCACGGTGGCGAATCTGCTTTGCGGGTACTACGCGGTCGTCGCATCGCTGCTTGGCGGCAGTGATAATTTTGACCGGGCCGCAAAGGCGATTGGCTTTGCGATTTTGTTTGATTCGCTCGACGGCCGCTTGGCGCGCCTTCTCAAGGCAAACACCGATTTCGGCGTGCAGTTTGACTCGCTTGCGGACGTGGTAAGTTTCGGTATTGCCCCGGCGGTTCTAGCCTACGCGTGGGGACTGCGCGGCCTGCCGGGAGATGGCAGTGTGGCGTTTCAGCAGATGGGAGAGTTTGGCTGGGTCTGGTGTCTGGCGTTCCTGATTTGTTGCGCGTGGCGGCTGGCGCGGTTCAACGTGCAAGGGATGGCGCCGGGCGGCTCGAAATACTTTGTGGGAATGCCTACGCCTGCGGCAGCCGGCATGATTGCTGCGATCGTGCACGGATTCAAACAGCCATTGCATGATTGGCACTGGTCCGTAGCGTGGTTCTTGCTCGTGGCGGGACTCGGCGGGCTGATGACCAGCAGGATTCGCTACTACAGTTTTAAGGACATACCTTTAACGCGAAAGCAGCCCTCACTCGCCATTGTTTTGCTTTGTTTGCTTGTCGGGGTGATCTGGCGCTACTCGGAATACGCGCTAGTGATGATGGCCTCCGCTTATACTGTTGTTGGTCTAACGTTACACGTGGTGCGCTTCTTTCGTCACCGGCTGGTTTCGCGGACTGCGTGATTCATGCCCTCCATGGAACGGGAATTCCACCGAATTGTGATTGCTGGTGCGTCTTCGCTGCTCGGCGCGGAGCTGAAATCGCTACTGGAAGAAAGCAAGTTTGCCGGTTGGGATTTTCGGCTGCTGGATGAGGAGGACGCGGCAGGCACGCTGACCGAAGCGGGCGGGGAAGCAGCGATTATCCAGCCAGTGGAAGAAGGCAGCTTCGAGAAGGCGAGATTTACTTTCTTCACGGGTTCGCCAAAGTTCACTCTAGCTAATCTTATCGGGGCGATGAAGGCAGGGACGGTCATCGATTTATCGGGCGAAACCATTGAAAAAGGGTTGAGCGCCATCTGGTTTCCGGCGGGGGGCGAGGTGAAACCGGCCGTGCATGCGGATAAGAACCCCGTTTATGCAATCCCAACGGCGGCGGCAACCTCCGTGTCCACGCTCGCACTGGGATTGGCGACGGTGGGATTGAAGAGGCTTATCGTCACTTGCGCCCTTCCTGTCTCCGAGGCCGGGCGCGCCGGAATCGAGGAATTGGAAACACAAACTTCGCAGTTGCTTTCTTTCCAGACCGTTGGAAAACCAGTATTTGATACACAAGTAGCGTTCACTTTGCTGGACCGCTTTGGCAACGGAAGCTCGCACTCCCTTGCGGCCGCCCGTAGGCGCATTCGCACCGAGGTAAAGGCGTGTCTGGGGACGAGAGTTGTCCGTTCAGCCGTTCAGGTCGTGCACGCCCCAGTTTTTTACGGGACCGTTTTCTCCGCCTGGGCAGAGTTAGACAAGGGCGCAACCTGCCAGAGCATAGTGGATGCTTGTAAGAATGCGGGCTTTTTCATCACTCAAGAATCGGAAGGTCCCAGTAACATAAGCGCGGCGGGGGAGGCGGTAATTCAGTTGGGGGTCGCAGAGCCCGAACCCGCTCAAGTGGGATCGTGGTGGTTTTGGGGAGCGGCGGACAATATTCGATTGCCGGCGTGGAATGCGGTGAAGCTGGCGGAGAAGCTGGCATGAAAAGCAGTGGCGAGTGGCAAGTGACGGGTGGCGAGAACTGTTATGAGCTCCATCTCAGCAAGCCCAAACTCAAGAATCTGAATTTTCATCTGACTAACAACTCAAAACTAAAAACTGACAACTTCTTGGTGGTTCAGACATGCGTTGTAATGCTGCTCGTTTCCGTCCTTGGTGGCTGCGGTTACCACGTCGCGGGCAGGGGCGATGCGCTGCCCAAAAGCATTCATGTGATTGCGGTGCCGGCACTGGAAAACAAGACGACGAGCTATCGTATCGAGCAGAGATTGACCGCGGCAACGGTGCACGAGTTTTTGGCCAAGACGCCGTATCGCGTAATTTCCGATCCCGCTAACGGCGACGCGGTGTTGCGCGGGAAAGTGCTCGGCCTGGAAGCAGTGCCGCTCTTGTTCGACACGGCGACGGGAAGAGCCACGACGATGCTGGTGAGCGTGAAGTGCGAAGTCACTTTTGAGGAGCGCGAAACGGGAAAAGTGCTCTATCACACGGACAATTTTTTGTTTCGCAACCAGTATGAGATTTCAACGGATGTGAAAAGCTTTTTCGAGGAGCAGGATCCCGCACTGGATCGCTTGGCGCAGGACTTTGCGGCGCGGCTGGTGGCGGCGGTGACCGAGAACTTCTAAAGTGGGCCCAAAGAACTTGGAATGAGCCGTTTAGGCGAAAAAACGGAGCCGCAAGCTACTTTGCGATGCAAAGTTTAAAGTAATACTTTAAGTGGGGGCCAAACTCGTTGATTCGCTCGAGGTTAGTGCCGACAAAATGCTAAAGAAGGCATGAGGAGAGGGGCATGGCGCGAATCGCGGCCAATGACTTGCTTTCGCGATTGGAGAAAGGAAAACCTGTCCCGGCGATTTTACTGCTGGGAGAAGAGCCTTATTTGCGCGACAGTTGCCGGACGCTGCTGATTGAAAGATACGTGCCGGAAGTGGCGCGGGCTTGGGCGGTGTCGCGATACTCGGCGGACCGCGGAGAGACTCAGGCGGCGCTCGAGCAAGCGCAGACGATGGCCATGCTTTCGCCGGTGCAAGTGGTTTTTCTTGCGGACGCTGAAGCGATTGAAAGTCTCGGAGAGAAGAACCGCGATGCAACCGTGGATTTGCTTACTGTCTATTTGGAAGATCCGGCTCCATTTACCGTGTTGGTGGTCGAAGCCACGCAATTGGATCAGCGCATGAAATGGGGGAAGTTGCTGGCGGAGAAGGCGCTGGTGGTAGAGTGCGGCCTCGGGGAAAACTTGAACGAGCGGCAGGCCGCAGCAATCGCGTTGGCGCGTGCGATGGCGAAAGAGCAAGGCGTCGAATTCGAACGCGGAGCGGCAGAGGATTTGGCGGAATTTGTGGCTGCGGACCTGATGCGGCTGAAGTCAGAGATTGAAAAGCTGGCGACGTTCGCAGCGGAGAGAAAGCAGGTTCGACGCGAGGACGTGAGCGCGCTGGTCGTTTCTGAAAAGACGACGACGGTGTGGGAGCTGGCGGACATGCTGGCAATCCGTCAAGGAAAGAAGGCGCTGGAGTTTCTGGACCGATTGCTGCGCGAGGGCGAAGAACCGCTGCAGATGCTGGGCGCGATCACCTGGATGTACCGGAAACTGGTCGAGGCGAGCGAAGTGCGCGGCGTTTCGAACGGCTGGCAGGCAGCGCGAGCTCTGGGCATGCGCCCGGAGCAGGCGGAATTGGCTCTGCAGAGCTCGCGAAAAATTGCAAGGCCGCGCCTGCTCGCCGGGTTGGGCGCGTTGCAGCGCGCCGATGACCGCCTGAAAGGCGGCAGGGAAGATGCCCGCGCGGTTATGGAGTTCCTGGTAACTGAATTGACCAGCGTCGAGGCAAGAGCTGCCACGGAGTAGAAACCAAGAGCAAGAACTAACGTAGAGTTCTAAGAGACACACAGTTCACGGAGACTGCGTCCGAAATTGAAAAGGGGCGGCTTAATCAACCGCCACCCCCTTTGCTTTGTAAGTCCGCAAAAATCTACTGCGAGTTGCCGGCTTGATTGCCTTGATCGCCGAAATTAAACAGGTCAAACAAGTCGCCGAGTGCCGGACTGTTCAGTGGCACATAGGGGTTGTCGTCTTCGACGATGGGGTTCGGGAAATTGTCCCGGCTCCGTGCGGTCAACGGCTTCAAGCTCCAATTCCGTTCGATGAACTTGAGAATGGAGACGTGGTCGGCGTAGGTGTGGCTGATGTGTCCGCCGCGCGTGAATGGAGAAACCGCAATGAGCGGAATCCGCGGGCCGTCGCCGAAGAAGTCCAGCGGTTGAATGTAGCCGGAGTCGTAGTAGCCTCCGCCCTCGTCCATGGTGATGAACAAAACGGTGGATGCAAAAAGTTCCTGATTTGCGGTGAGATGATCCATGATTTTCTTGACCATACCTTCAAAGAGATCTTCCTTTGAGGAAGCCGGATGGCCATCGAGCAAACCGTCGGGCTTGACGAAGGAGACGGCGGGCAAAGAGCCGTCGTCGACCGCCGCGAAGAAATCGGTCGCATCCTTGATGTGCGCAGCTCGTTGCGCGGGGTCGCCCATGATCGCGGGAGTGTAAGACTCAAAGTTGCAGATATTGCAGTAGGCCGCGCCGATTTGGACGGCGGGATTGGTGCTCGTTGGATCATGTTGCAAAGCAACGGCGGCGTTGTAGGCCCCACCATAGTAGGCCCAGGAGATTCCCTTTTCATTAAGCGCTTCGCCGATGGTGCGGACATTACTAGGCGGAATTGCGGAGCCCTTGACAATGTGGCCCGCATCTACTGTGCCGTCAGGGAGGAACCCTGGCGCATCGTTGTTAACCATGTAGAAATGGCCCGGTTGGCATTTCGAAGTCGGGTGATAGGGAAGCGAGCCCAAGTAATCCACGATGGGTTTAATGCCCGGCTGCGTCGTATCTCCGCACGCGGTGAAGTTTCCGTCGAAGAAAAGGTCTACGGTGTAAACATCATCGGTGCCGGACAAAGGATTCGGATTGGCGATGCGCGAAGGAGGAGTAGTTGGGTTGCCATTGCCGTCGCTCCAGAAGATAGCGTCGCCGGTGCCGAGCATCACGTGGTTGGCGCCAGTCCCGCCCATAACGGACTGATGAAAGTTGTCGCTCATCGAGTATTGATCGGCCAGTCCTTTCAGGACGGGGACGTCTCCCGCCTGCATGTTGGAGAACGCCATGGAATTGCCGCCGCCGTTGTCATCAATCGCAGGAGGAGTGTCAAAAGGATCGATCTGGTTTGTGTAGTTCGTGATGACGAACGGGTAGAGATCGTTCAGGCAACCGGAGGGGTTTTGTTTCGTGGCGTTCCTGATGCTGCAATCGGATTGTTGCCACATCTCGAACAGCCGGTGCGTGGTGTCTCCCGTATAGGAATCGTAAGGAAGGCTATCGCCCTTCAGAGGAAAAGGCCCGTTCGGGAGATTGTTGAAATTGGCCACGCGTGTATCGAAGTCCGGGACAGGTGTTAGCACGAACGTGTTGTTTTGTCCCGATGCCCCGGTGGTGAGCAGGCCAAGATCACCAGGCTCCAAAGACGGCTCGATGGCTGCTAAAAGAGAAGGTGGAGTAGCCGGGGGGAAAGGAGGCGGCTCGGTTGCAAAGCCGACGATGGAGGCGTCGGGGCTGGGCGAAAAATTCAGCGTCGGAGCTGGCAGTGTGTCGTAAGGGGCCTTCTCGCTCGAGTTCAAGCTGATAAAGAATTCTGTGCGGAATGGCGCGACCGCCTGAAATTGCGCCGCCTTTGAGAAATGTTTTCCGGGAGTCCCATCCGTGTTGATGATGCCTTCCGACAGAAGGTTTTTCACCGAGTCCCCGCTCTTTGGCGCGTACGTGGCGAAAAGGTGGTCGAAGGTACGATTTTCGCCGATCAAAACGATAACGTGTTTGATGGGAGTGCGCGGGGGGCTATTCGGTTGCGCCTGAAGGGGACTGGCGAGCGGGCCACCCAGGCTGAGCTGCAACACGGTCACAGCCGCGAGACTCATGCGAAGGCCGTGTAGCGATTTTGAAACGACTTGCTTCAAAGACATGCAATCTCCTCTCTTCTCCAAAATGAATTCAGGATTCTGTTGGGCGCAAGAGAAGATGAAGCTCTTTCGTTACAGGAAGATTGCTGAAGAATGAATAGCGGTGATGAATGATGTCACGAGCTAAATGCCTAGGAATTCTTGCGTTAAGCGCGAATGGAAATTGCGATTTCGTAATGGCGGACGCGCCGGTCGTAGTCCTTGAGTAAGGCGGCGGCTTCGGGGGCAACAACCGCAGCTTCAAGGTCGGGTCCGGCGAAACCGCGGATGGCATCGAGTGAGCGCCAGGTCGTCTCGACGAAAATTTCTGCTTCTTTCGCGACCTTACGAACGGAAGCGTTGGCTCCGAGAAAGCCTGGTACGCGGCGAAGCTCCGGCAAAACATTTTTGGAAAAGTGCTCGAGGTACCTGGGCAGTTGGGCTTCGGTGGTGCGAGCGGACCAATGACGAACGATAGCACCGGTTGGGACGAAGGAAGTTGTATTCTGTTCGTGGCCAACCACAACTTTCCAGGGCCGCACTTCCCACTTTTTGACGAGACCGTTCACAACATAGGGATCTTTGCGGGCAAACTCTTCAACTTTGCTCTTGTCATCCACGCGAAAAACCAGGAGTGCGCGATCCACGGGATCATCGAAGGCGCCGGCCAGAACCAAGTCTCCCCGCTCGCGAGCCGCTCGCGCGATGCGCAAATGCATTTCGCGAAATTCGGCGCGGCGCGCGACGTAGTCGTCCACGGTTTCGTAGATCAAAGCGTAGTAATTCATAGGCCGCTCCGCTCAAACAGATGAGAGCCGAATTTTACCTGAATGGTAGGAAGTGGCCCATGCCACCCTTCGAGGCGTAGCGTAAGCCGCCCTCCAAAATGGCCTCGGCGCAAATTCTAGGTGTGCGGATAGAACTGAGAACTCGAGACTTAAAATTGCCTTACTTCGCCGCGCTCTTCGCTTTCACGGCGTTGTAGGCAAGCGTCAGGCGCGACTTGTAGCGGTTGCCGGTGTTTTCGTGCAGCACGCCCTTGGTAATGGCCTGGTCGATGGCAGACATAGTGGGATGCAGAAGATTGCCCGCTGCGGTGGGGTCACCGGCGGTAAGGGCCGTACGCAGACGGCGCATCATAGTGCGCACGCGCGTGCGGTTGACGCGGTTGACTTCCGCACGTTGACGAGCTTGCGCCGCGCGCTTTAAAACTGACTTTTTCTTCTTCTTTACTTTGGTAGGCTGTCCCTGGGCCATCTATCGCTCCTTAGGCGTGTTAATCGAATTTCTAACGTTAAACGAGGCTTGCAGCTTTGTCAAACGAGGCAAATCGCCCTTTTGGAACACCGATTCCGTCTGTGCAACCGGTCAGGCCGCTACCGTCCGGGACCTCGCCGGGCACGGCGGAAGCGCGTCCCAAGCCTCCCAATAAGCACGATGAGTTGCGGTTGCTGATTAATTCGCGCCACCCGATCATCACCGTCGAGACGCCGGAGGAAGAACGTCTGGAAGCTCTGTTGATGGACGTAGCGATGGAGCTCGGTGTGCCCCTTTATGAGTGGAGCGTGACAACCGGGCTGGCAAAAGCGCGAGGGGCGCCGCTGTACAACAGCGACAGTCCGGAACAGGCCGTCGCAAATATTGCGCTGATTCAGGGCGACGGGATTTTCTTGCTGAAGGATTTTGCACGCTACTGCGACAACGACAAGATTTGCCGGCGGCTGCGGGATTTGGCGGAGAAGTTTCGAACGGTGCGGCGGTCGATTGTGCTGACGGCCGCAAAGATGGAACTGCCGGCGGACCTCGACGGCGATGCGATGCCATTCCAGTTGGGATTGCCGGAAGCGGAAGACTTGTTGCCAGGAGTGAAGCAAGTGCTCGCGGATCTGAATCGCGAGCAGCGCATTCCGATTGTGCTGGATCTTCCGGCAATGACGCAATTGGCGCAGACCTTGGTGGGCTTGCCGGAGGAAGAAGCGCTGCGGGCGTTGCGCAAAAGCGTGATCGCGCGAGGCAAGGCGGACTCGGGATTGCTCGACGCAGTCTTAGAAACAAAACGTGATGCGCTGAAGACCGAGGGCTTGATCGAAACGGTGCGCTGAGACGCATCGTTTACCGACGTCGCAGGATTGCGCCATCTTCGCGATTGGATTGCGAAGCGAAAGAACGCGCTGACTCCGGAAGGGCGGCGGTTTGGCCTGGTGCCGCCGAAGGGCGTGCTGATTACCGGCGTGCAAGGCTGCGGAAAGAGCCTGGCAGCCCGGGCGGTTGCGGGCGAATGGGGATTCGAATTAGCGCGGTTGGATGCGGGCGCGCTCTACGACAAATATGTGGGCGAGAGCGAGCGGCGGTTGCATAAGGCACTGGAATTGGCGCAGAAACTCGCGCCCCTGGTGCTGTGGATTGACGAGATTGAAAAAGCCTTTGCGTCGGCTGGCTCGAGCGGCGACGCCGATGCCGGCTTGTCACAGCGGCTGCTCGCCACGCTGCTGACCTGGATGCAGGACCGCGAGAGCGGCGTGTTCCTGGCAGCCACTTCGAACAACATCACAGTTCTTCCGCCCGAAATGCTACGCAAAGGGCGATTCGACGAAATTTTCTTCGTGGATTTGCCGAATGCCGAGGTGCGCGCGGCGTTGTTTGCGCTGCATTTGAAAAAACGTGGCCGCGACGCGGCCGGATTCGACGTGGCGAAACTAGCCGCCGCGAGCGAAGGATTCTCCGGCGCGGAAATCGAGCAAGTCATCGTGGCGGGCTTGTACACGGCGTTCAACGCAAAGCAGCAACTGAACACTGACATTCTGCTTGCGGAGATTCAGGGCACGAAGCCGCTCAGCGTGACACGCGCCGAAGAAGTGCAGTCGATTCGTGAATGGGCCAAGACCCGCGCCGTCCCCGCGGATTGAAACGACTGGAGTGATTTGACGTACGCGGACGCGGAACATTTTCATCCTTCGTTGCGGCACGAAGGACCATGTCTTACTCGTGCCGCAGAGCCGCCAGCGGATCAATTCGAGACGCTCGCCTTGCCGGCGCATAGCCAGCGAGAATCGCGGCGCTTAGAAGGACGACACCGGCCAGCGCCAAGGTTCCCGGATCATTGGGCTGGGTCTCGAACAGAAACGATTTGACCAGCCGGAACGCGCTCAACGCGGCGGGCACGCTGATCGCGAGTCCCACCGCCACCAGTAGTAGAACGCGGCGCAGAACCATCCATACCACGGCGCCGCGTTGCGCGCCCAGAGCCATACGGATTCCAATCTCGCCGACCTGCCGCGTGACGCCGTAGGACACGGTCCCGTAGAGTCCCACGCACGCGATCAGGAGAGCGAGAACCGCGAAATCCGTGCATAGTTTCGCGAACATGACTTCCTGGCTGATCGTCCGATCGATTTCCGCAGCCTGTGTGACCACGTTTGTGACGGGTATGCGTGAATCTGCTTCCCGGACGATGTCATGTACACTCTTGACATACGTCAGAGGATCGCCCGCAGTGCGCAGCGCATAGGTCATTCCGTCCGGCGAAAACTGGCTGAGCGCTACGAACACGGTCATCGGACTCTCCTCTTTCAGACCTCCGTAGCGCAGGTTAGCCGACACGCCGACGATTTCGAGATCGCGCTTCTCGTCCACGAGTGTGATACGCCGGCCCACCGGATTCTCGTTCCCGAAGGAAGTCCGCGCCAGCCGCTCGCTGATCACTGCAACCGGCGTGGAGCCCGGTTGGTCGCGGTCGTCAATCTCACGCCCGGCCAGGATTGGAATCTGCATCGTCGTGAGGAAACGCGGTCCGGCGACCAGGACGCTTGCGCCTAGGATGCTTTCAGCACCGATCTTGATGGTCCCCCGGTATGTCTTCCCGGCACGGTCGGCACTGATGATCGAGGATTGCGAAAGCGTCGCGCTGCTCACTCCGGGGATCGATTCGAAGCGCTTGCGCAGGTCCGTGTAAAAAGTGGCAATCTCGGGGTCGCGATACCCGGCCTGGCGCGCATTCAACGAGAACAGAAGGATGTTCTCCCGGGCGTATCCCAGTTGGACGGAGTGCAGCTTGTTGAGTGTCCGGACAAACAGACCCGCGGCGACCAGGATGAGAAAAGAGATCGCGATTTGGGCGACCACCAGAACGTGCTGCGCGCGGCGGCGCGGTCCGCCCCCGCGGCCATTCTGTAGCGCGGGCATGACGTCCGGACGCGTCGACTGAATCGCTGGAGCGAGTCCAAATAACAGGCCGCAAACCACGGAGAGCGCCGCCGTCACGCCCAGCACGTTCCAGTTCAGTTCCGCGCCAAGCGTAAAGTTCTCCTGCCCGTTGGAGAGCAGAAACGTCAGCGATCGCATGCCCCAGATCGCAAACAAGGCCCCTAATGCTCCGCCGAGCGACGCCAGCATCACACTCTCGGTAAGCAACTGCCGAACGACGCGGAACCGTCCCGCTCCCAGGCTGAGCCGGACAGCCATTTCGCGGCGTCGCGCGGCGGCCCTTGCCAGCAGCAGATTGGCGATGTTCGCGCACGTGATCGCCAGGATCAATCCTGCCATCATCAGGAGCACGTACAGAGGCTTGGAATACTTGCGGCGCAAGCTACCCAGACCGGCGGCGCCGGGATTCAGAATCAGCGCGGGCAGTTTGGCGCGCTCACCGTCGGTCGTCGCGGTGGTAGCAACCCACTGATGGAAACGTGGAGCCAGCGCTGCCTGCGCCTGGGCCATGCTTACGCCGGGACGCAGGCGGCCCATCATTTCGATCCAGTAGAAGTTTCCGTCGCCATACATACGCGCCGCTCCGGCGTCGACGAGCACATTCGTGTGCAACGGAAGATAGAGGTCCGGCGCCGCCGCAGGGTCCACTCCGAAGAATTCCGGCGGCGCAACGCCGATCACCGTGAAGGGATTGTTATCGACGAGAATCGACTGTCCAATCGCATTCGGTGGTCCTCCAAAGCGATTTTGGCTTGTCGCAAAACTGATTACGGCGACCGGCGCCGCGCCTGCACGGTCGTCTTCGGAATCGATCAGACGTCCCGCTACTGGCGACACTGCCAGGCCGCGAAAATAGTCGCCGGTGACGTACTCTACGCTGGCGCTCGTGGCCTGCCCGCGGATGGCCAGGTTACGCTTTAGTCCGTTGAAGTATCCGAAAAGCGTGGAAAAGACGGGATGCTCCTCGCGAAGTGTCTCGAACGCGCCGTACGGGAACATCCCGCTGACCATGGCGCCTTTGTCGCCCGGCCAGAGAACGCCTTGTACCCCGTGAATGACGTGCTCCCATTGCTTGCTGGCGTTCAGGGGTGGCCGGCTATGCCAGTTCAAGACCACCAGCGACTCGGGATCGGCCACCGGCAGCGAGCGCAACAGAATCGACTCCATGAAGCTGTAGATCGCCGTATTGGCCCCGATGCCGAGCGCCAGGGTCAAGACCGCCAGGGCGCTGAATGCCTTGTTGGCGGTCATGGTGCGACAGCCATAGCGGACATCCTGGCCAAGTTCCGACCAAAACCGTGTGATCCAAATCTCCCGTGACTCTTCGCGCTTCAGTCCGACATTGCCAAATCGCCGGCGCGCTTCAGCCCGGGCACACTCCGCCGTCATACCGTCTGCTTGTAGTTCCGCGGCTTTTTCCGCAAGGTGGAGCTCCATTTCCTCACGCAGCGCCTCGCTGCGCCTGGCGCTCTCCATCCAATACCTCAGCCGTCGTAACATGTCCGTCACTCCGTTTCCATCACGCGCGCGATCGCCAACGTGAGTTTGGCGTACTTCCGGCTCTCAACGGCCAGCTGTTTCCGTCCAGCCGCGGTGATCTTGTAGATCCTCGCTCGCCGATTATTCGACGTCATGCCCCAGACACCGTCGATCCAGCCGTTTAGCTCCAGCCGCTGGAGAGCGGGGTACAGCGAGCCCTCCTCGACGAGGAGCTCATTGTCGGACGATTGTTGAATGAACTGGACTATGCCGTATCCATGGAGGTCGCGCCGCGACAGCGTCCGCAGAATCAACATGTCCAGCGAACCGGGCAACGAATCGTTTTTTTGCGCCTTGCGTCCCATACCAAGAATTCTTAGCTTATGCCCACGAGATTACGCGAGTCAAGTTCAGATTGGCGGTCGCGAGCGAGGGATTCTCCAGCACGGAAATTGAACGCTAAAAGCATTGGACAGGCATCGCGAGCGACAAATTCATCGAGTTATCCACTGACGAAGACTCCGAGTGTCTGAAAAGCGGTCGAAATCCGAAGCAAAAAAATACCCTGCGGTTCTACGGCAAACCGTTCAGCCACTGGGGACAATTCAACTAACTCTAGCCGGGTGCCCTGACCCTCGATTCTTAGACAAGGACCGCATTCAAATCGGGAATAGCAAAGGCCGGATTAACGGGTGGACATCACGCCGAAACGTTTTTGGTGTCGTTACAGAGACTTCATCTTGAACTATCTTTGAACCAGACAAGATATCTTGACCGCAGCAGAGCCCTGCGTTAGGGTGTAAAGAGTTTCTCCTAGGTCGGCGCCGAGCCCCTACGTGTAACGAGGAGGAATCCCATCGGCAAGCCGGTTCCCGTAACACGAGAACCTTCCAATTGGATGCGACGTACCGTTCACATTTCCGGACAAATTGAACCCTTCTTTGGCACGCTGGATGAAAACGTGCGCCTGCTCGAGGATTCGCTGCACGTGCGGACGCATTTGCACGACACGCGGCTGACCGTCGAAGGCGAGCAGGAGAATGTGGACCGGGCCGTGACCATCGTCGAGGAATACAACCACTTGACGAGGCACGGTCGCAAGCTGTCATCGTCGGAAGTGAAGTCACTGATGCGCGTGGCGACGGAGGAGCCGCACGAATCGCCACGTGGCATGTTCGAACATACGCGCGCGCGCTCGTTCGGTAAAAAGCAAGTTACGCCCAAAGGCGCGAACCAGAAACACTACATGGAAGCGATCGAGAAACACGACATGGTGTTTGCCACCGGCCCCGGCGGAACGGGGAAAACGTATCTCGCGGTGGCCATGGCTGTGAGCGCGCTCCTGACCAAACAAGTAAACCGCATCATTCTGGCGCGGCCGGCAGTAGAAGCGGGCGAGCGGCTGGGATTCTTGCCTGGAACGCTGCAGCAAAAAATTGATCCGTACATGCGGCCACTCTACGACGCGCTATACGACATGCTGGACGCGGACAAACTGGAGCGGTTCCTCGAAAAAGGCATCATCGAAGTGGCGCCGCTGGCGTTCATGCGGGGGCGCACACTGAATGATTCGTTCGTGATTTTGGACGAGGCACAGAACACTACCAGCGAACAGATGAAAATGTTCCTGACGCGGCTGGGCTTCAATTCGAAAGCCGTGGTTACCGGAGACGTGACGCAGATTGACCTGCCGCAAGGGAAGAAAAGCGGGCTGATCGAGGCGCTGGAGGTTTGCGGCAAGATTGAAGGCATCGGCAACGTGCAGTTCGGCGAAAAGGACGTGGTACGCCACAACCTGGTGCAACAAATCATTCGTGCGTATGAGGATTACGAAACGGCGCACCCGCAACGCGGCGGCGCGAATGGAAAAGCGGCTTCGGCGAGAGAGTCCGGGCCCACAAGAGAGTCCGGGCACGGGGAATCTGGAAAAGACCCGGAGCAAGAAATCCCGCAAGGATGATTCTGAACCAGCAGCATGAGGTGCGCGTGGCGCGGCGTCCTCTGGAATCGTTCTTGCGCCGAGTGAAAGAGGAACTCGGCTTGAACCTCTCGGACGTGACGATTTGCCTCATCAGTGACAAGGCCATGGCGCGATTGAACCAGAATTTTCGCAAGAAAAAAGGGCCAACCGATGTTCTATCGTTTCCGGCCGTTGCGCGGAGCAGGCCGGCACGGTTACGGCACAAGTCCAATGCCACGAATTCCGCGAAACGCGAATACTTGGGGGACATCGCCATTTCTCCGGCGACCGCACGGCGTTATGCGAAAAACAGTGGCCGCCATCTGGCGAGCGAAATGCGTGTGCTGATTCTTCACGGCCTCTTGCATTTGCTGGGCTACGACCATGAGACCGACCGGGGCGAGATGGATGAAATTGAGCAGAGGTTGAGGAAGAGATTCGGTTTGACGTGATGAACTTAAGCTGGCCCTTTGCGCTCGTGTTCTTGCAGGAAGGCATCAGGCTCCCTGTCACCTTTTCTTATTGGGTCTACGTCCTGAGCGTGCTTCTGGTCGGGTTTACGCTGCCGATTTTTTCTTACCTCACGCTGATTTACCGCGAGTTGGGACGCATGACCACGGGCCGCGTCCACGAACACTTGGATATTTTCGAAGCGGAGATCGAGCCGAAGCTGAAGATTAACCGGCGCAGCGGCGGGCGCACATTCCGAATCATTGGGCATTTCTGGCTGGCGTTTCTCGTCCTCGAGACGACGCGCGGCGTGGTGTATTTCGCCCAGGGCACGTGGGAATCGTTTGTCGAGTTTTGTGTGTTTGTCATTCTCGAAGTCGTTTTCGCCATGCACTTCATTCCCGACATGCTGCTGTACCGCACGACGGGGCGCTGGCTGCTTCCTCTTTTGCCGCTGATTCGCGGAACTATGTGGATTGTCTGGCCCGTGCGCGTGTTTCTCGAAGGCGCGGAGTCGCTCGCGCGAATCTCCGAACAAGAAGCGGAGAAGACGGAAGAACAACGCACGGAAGAGGGAATTGAAGCGTTGGTGGAAGCCGCGGAAGAAGAAGGCATCATCGAGCCCGAGCAAGCCGTCCTGATCGAGCAAGTGGTGGAATTCAGCGACAAGCGTGTGCGCGAAGTGATGACGCCGCGGCCGGATATTGTGGCGATTTCCGCCGAAGCCACGCTGGAAGATTTGCACGCAAGAGTGGTGGAAACGAAATTCAGCAAAGTCCCGGTCTACGACAAATCATTGGACGATATTTTTGGTGTGGTCTACGCGCAGGATCTTTTGCAGATTGCGGACCAGGATTTGCCCCGGCGAAAAGTTCGCGAGATGGTGAGGCCGGTTTTGTTCATGCCGGAAACGAAGATTGGATCGGACTTGCTGCGCGAGATGCGGCAGAAGGGGCATTCGCTGGCGGTCATCATTGACGAACACGGGACCGTGGCGGGCATCGCGACAATCGAGGACCTGGTGGAAGAAATCGTCGGCGAGAGCGGCAACAACGGAAAGCCGCTGGCGCCCGACGTGGTGCGCGAGCCCGACGGCGGCCTGGTGATGCGCGGGAGCATGGCGATCGATGCGGTAGAAGAATTGCTCGGCGTGCACTTTGGCGACGAAGCAGATGAGACTGTGACCACGCTCGCGGGACTTTTGAGCCATGTGACAGGCAAAGTCCCGGCGCCCGGCGACAAGATCGAACTGGAAGGGCACCGCTTCGAAGTGGTGGAAGCCAATCAGCGAAAAGTATTGCGTGTGCGAATCCGGAAACAGATGAAGGCGGCTCCCGCAAGAAGTAAAATCGCGGAAACGTAGTAAGCTCGAGACCCGGGGTAATCAAGCCATCTTAGAGTGGAGGAACCCAGATGTTCGGTGCAACATCGAAGAGGTTTTCTGCGGCCGTGGCGGTCCTTGTTGTGCTTCTTCTGACGACCGTTGCTGCGGTTCGGGCGCAGCAGAAGACGGCGACGGGAGAGCCCGCCGTGGATTTGCAGTGGGCGGTGAAGATTCCGATGCGCGACGGTGTGAAACTCAACGCCACGGTACTCACAGCGCGCGGGCAAAAGGAGCCGCTTCCGGTAATTTTCACGTTCACGCCTTACATCGGGGACTCGTACACGGACCGCGCGGTATATTTCGCGAAGCACGGGTATGTCTACGCGCTGGTGGATGTACGCGGGCGCGGCAATTCGGGTGGGGAATTCTGGCCATTCGAAAACGAAGGCCGCGACGGATACGACGTGGTGGAATGGTTCGCAAAGCAGCCTTACTGCAATGGTAAGGTGACGATGTGGGGCGGCTCGTATGCGGGGTTCGATCAATGGACGGTGTTGAAAGAGTTTCCGCCGCACCTGGCGACGATTGTTCCCGCGGCTGCGGCGCATCCCGGCGTGGATTTTCCTTTCCAGTACAACATTTTCGGTCCGTACGACATGCAATGGCTGACGTTCACCAGCGGGGTCACAAGTAACGCGAACCTTTTCGGCAGCAGTGGCTATTGGCACTCAAAGGCTCGCGATATGTATATTTCCCACGCGGCGTATCAGAGTTACGACAAGCTCGTGGGAAATCCCTCAGCGGTATTTCAGAAGTGGCTGGCGCATCCGGTGCCAGATGCTTATTACGACGCGATGGTGCCCTCGCCGGAGCAATACAAGAGAATGAGCGTCCCAATCCTGACGATCACAGGTCATTACGACGGGGACCAGCCTGGCGCTTTCACCTATTACAAGCGGCACATGCAGTATGGAACAGCCGAAGCCAAGGCGAAGCATTACCTGATCATTGGCCCATGGGACCATGCGGGAACGCGCACTCCAAAGGCAGAAGTCGGCGGATTGAAGTTTGGCGCCGCCAGCTTGCTCGACCTGAACAAGCTGCATTCAGAGTGGTACGACTGGGCGATGAAGGGCGGGACAAAGCCGGAATTCCTGAAGAAGCGCGTTGCGTATTACCTGGTTGGCGCGGAAGAGTGGAAGTATGCGGATAGCCTCGAGAGCATTTCGAATGCGACCAGGACGTTTTACTTAAGCTCGAATGGCGCGGCCCCTGATATGTTTCACTCGGGAGCGTTAGCCGAAGGAAAGAGTACAGCAGGAGCCGCGGCGGACTCTTGGACTTATGATCCGCTCGATACTCGCCCAGGCGCCGCCGAGTCGGAGGACGATGCCGCTCCGTTGACGTCTCAACGAGGAGCAATGAACTTGTTCGGCGAAGGCGTCGTGTATCACACCGAGCCGTTTGCCGAGGCCACTGAGATAACAGGATTCGCGAAGCTGACCGTCTGGCTGAAAATGGATGTTCCAGATACGGATCTTGATGCGGATTTGTTCGAAATCTTGCCGGATGGTGGATCCGTTTCGCTTACGAGCGCAACGATGCGCGCGAGATACAGGGAGTCGCTTCGTGAAGCAAAACCGGTGCCGGCGGGAGCCACCGAAAAATATGTCTTCGACAATTTCACATTCTTTTCACGCCGCATTGCGAAGGGAAGCAGGCTGCGGTTGATAGTCACCAGCATCAACTCGACGGGCACTGAAAAGAACTACAATAGCGGCGGAGTGGTGGCGGCGGAAACGGCGAAGGATGCGAAGACCGCGCACATCTCTTTGGTGCATGATGCGGAGCATCCCAGCGCTCTGGAGCTGCCCATCGTAAAGCCGTGACGCCAGCAAAAGAAAACGCCGGAAAAAAGAAGGGCTTTCGCTCTGGATTCGTTGCTATTGTTGGACGCCCGAACGCCGGAAAATCCACACTTGTGAATCGCCTCGTCGGGCAGAAAATCGCCATCGTTACGTCGAAGCCGCAGACCACCAGGAATCGCATTCAGGGAATCGTCACCAAGCCGGAAGGGCAGGTCGTTTTCATTGATACGCCCGGTTTGCATGAGGCCGATTCCGCTTTGGGAAGGCAGATGATGCAGGAGGTAGCGGCGGCGCTGGAAGGTATTGACATTCTTTTGCTGATTGTGGACGCGAGCCACACCGAGCGGCAAGCCGACGAATTATTGCTGGAAAAAGCCCGGCGGTTCCGCGGCAAGACCATTCTGGCGCTGAACAAGATCGACCGTGTGCCCAAGCCGAAACTGCTCCCGCTCATCGATTCATTTGCAAAGGCTTTCGACTTTGCCCACATCGTGCCCATTTCCGCGCTGAAGGGTTCCGGCTGCGACGAACTGCTCCAGGAGATCCTGAAACAGTTGCCCGAGGGCGAGCCGTACTTTCCCGAAGACCAGGTGACAGATCAGCCCGAGCGTTTTTTGGCGGCGGAAATTATCCGCGAAAAAGCGATTCAGGTGATGTACCACGAAGTCCCTTACGCACTGGCTGTGTTCGTGGAGAAGTTTGAAGAAACTCCCAAGCTGCTGCGCATCGAAGCGCTGATGAACGTCGAAAGGGATTCTCAGAAGAAAATATTAATCGGTCACAAAGGCGAGACGATCAAGAAAATTGGAACCGAGGCGCGAAAAGAATTGGAAGCAATTCTGGACACGAGAATCTATCTCGGCCTTTACGTCAAAGTGGCGCCGGACTGGCGCGAAAATCCTCAGAAAGTGCGCGAGCTGGATTGGCGGCATCAGCTTGAGGAGCTGGGGCATGAGGTTGAGGAGGCAAAATCCCAAGAAGAATGACACCGGATGGGACGACGGCGCATCGCTCTACTCGTACTTCAGAGCGACCATTGGGTCGACTCTGGTTGCTCGCCGCGCAGGAATGTAGCGGGCGAGCAGGGCGACGAGACGGAGCCAGCGTTGCGCGCCAACGGCAACACGAACGCCAATTTCGTGAGTGCGCTGGCTAACAGCGTGGGACACGAGGCCGTAGATTCCGACGGCCGCGAGAGCTAAGGCAAGCGCCGCGAAGATACCGAGAAGCAGCATGTTGAAGCGCTCCTGAGCAATCGAGAGGGCCATTAATTCCGACATGGGCTGGATGTCACTGACGGGAATCTGTTTGTCCACGCTCCAGATTTGCTTCTTTACCGTGCCGACCAGGGCAAGCGACGCGCCAGCCGTGCGGATGACGAGAGTCATCCACCGGCGCCAGATTTCGTCGGACTGGGCAAAAGGCGAGTAGACGGCGGGATCCGCGGGTTGATTGAGAGCCGAGTCTTTGACGTCGGCGGCAACACCGACGATGGTCATCCACCGGTGCTCGTTGGTTCCGGCCCAATCGATACGAGCGGACCCCAAATCAATAAGCGGGGGCGCTGTTGCGGCCGTATCCACCGAAAGTCCAGCGTACAGAGACGGTGGTGTAGAGGCCGTAGGGGCCAGTGGTGCGAAGATCGGCCGGGCCAAGGGAACTGCCGTAGCGCCCCAGATAGTCAACCTGATGTTGGGTCAGACGCAGTTCGAGGTTTCGCGGCAACTGGAATCCAGCGCCAATGCAGCGGTCGTAGGCGATGGGTTCCATGGATTCCTCGTAGCTGAGCTGAGGAATGTTCCTTCCGAAGCTGAATCGCGGCTCGAAGAAGAAAAAGACGTGCCGCAGCGGCGTGCGCGCCAAGGGTTGGATTTCGAGATATCCACTGAAAAGGTAGCGAGCATAGGCCGTGCATTGCGAAGTTGTACCGCCGGCGCTAACTGGTTGAGGAAACATACAACGGCCAAGGTCGGGCTCGTTATGAGATGGCGCGACGGCAAAATCGGTATACCCGCGGATCCAATTGCGAGGGAAAAAATACGACGACGGAGACGCCTGCAACGAGCGACTGGTTGAAGTGTTTCCTTCGCTGGTGATCGTTTGCGACACAGCGGAGGGAGACAGCGCGACGGAGAGGGCAAACAGAGTCACATTGACGTGTTTCACTTGGTCTCCTTAAACTTGCATCGAGTGTGGCCGTATGGATCCGAAACCCGCCCCTGAAAAGACATCGGCACCGTGAGATGACTGTCACTAACAGCAGGCGGGAAGCTGCTGCTTAGTTTCTTTGTTTTTGAGAGCAACCAGGATTGACGCGATTCTACACGAGATGAGCAGCTAAAGAAGGGAAAAGAATTAGGTCGAGGTAGATAGAGTTAACGGCGGCAAAAGCTTAGTCCGGGGCGGCGATGCCGAGGGATTTCATTTTGCGGTAGAGGTGGCTGCGCTCGAGACCCAACGCGGTAGCGGTTTGCGTCATATTCCAGCGGTTTTCTTGCAACTTGCGAAGAATGAACTCGCGCTCATAGGCGTTCCGCGCCTCGTGAAGCGTTGAATAGGGATGATGTGGGCTCTCGGCAACGCCTCGAAACAGTTCGGGAGGTAGGTGGTGCGGCTCAATGCGCGCCTGCGGGCAAATTATGACCAACCGCTCCACCAGATTTCGAAGTTCGCGAACATTTCCCGGCCATGGATAACGCAGCAGAATCTCCACGGCAGCCTCGCTGAGCTCGCGGGTTTTCTTGCCATAGGCGGAGCTGAACTCCCTTAGGAAATAGTTCGCTAACGTGGATATGTCTTCTCTACGGTCGCGCAGGGGAGGGACATAAAAAGGGATCACGTTCAGGCGGTAAAACAAGTCCTGGCGAAAGGCGCCGCGCGCGATTTCCTGTTCGAGATTCTTGTTGGTTGCGGCAATCACGCGCACATCTACGTTTGAGGCAACGTTGGAGCCGACGCGTTCGAAGCGTTGCTCCTCGAGGACGCGCAACACCTTCGATTGCGTGCGCAGACTCATGTCGCCAATCTCATCGAGAAAAAGAGTGCCGCCATCAGCCTTTTGGAATTTGCCGATTTTGTCGTCCGTGGCCCCGGTAAAGCTGCCTTTGACATGGCCGAAAAGCTCGGATTCGATGAGTTCTTCAGGGATGGCGGCGCAATTCACTTCCACGAAAGGACCCTTGGTGCGCAAGCTGGCGGCATGCAATGCATGAGCCACCAGCTCTTTTCCCGTTCCGCTTTCGCCGTAAATCAAGACGCGGCCGTTCGTCGGGGAAGTCACGGCAATCTGCTGGCGCAGTGCTTTCATGGGCACGCTGTCGCCGATGACCTGGTAGCGATGGCCCAATTCGTTTCGCAAAAGCAGGTTTTCTTCTTCGAGGCGGCGTTGCTGGATGGCGTTGCGCACCAGAACAATAATCTTGTCCAGCGAAAGGGGTTTCTCGATGAAGTCGAAAGCGCCAAGCTTCGTGGCGCGCACAGCCGTCTCAATAGTGCCGTGGCCGGAAATCATGATGACGGCCGGCGGGTGGGGCAGAGCCTGAATGCGGCTCAGGGCTTCGAGGCCGTCAATGCCCGGAAGCCAGACGTCAAGGAGGATAACCTCCAGATCCCCCGCCGCGGAGCGTTCCAGCGCTTCCTCGGCGGATCCGACTGCTTCCACTTGATAGCCTTCGTCTTTGAGAATTGAGGAGAGCGACTCACGAATTCCCGCTTCGTCGTCAACAACCAGGAGGTGTGGCCGCGGTGTCATAGTGCAGTATTGGAACCGCTCTGGCCGGCGACTGCGGTGGGGGTCAATTCCGCGACGGGCAATTCGACCACGAAACGGGCACCCACTGGAAAATTGTCTTCGACGTGAATGCTGCCGCCATGTTCCGCGATGATGCGAGCCGCGATGGCCAGTCCGAGTCCAGTGCCACGGTCCTTGGTTGAAAAATGCGGCAGGAATAGCTTGTCTTTGTCTTCCGGCGAGATGCCGTGGCCCGTATCGGACACGCAAATTTGAACCGCTTCTGCGTCGGCGAGCGACTTCGTGGAAACAGTTATTTCGCGAAACGAGGAGTGCTCCACAGCTTCCGCGGCATTATCGATGAGGTTTACAACCACGCTGCGGATCAGCCCGGCGTCCGCGCGGACCGTCGGGAGGTTTTCGGTCAAATTCGCCTTCAGCGTAATGCCGTCGAGCCTTCCGGAAAAAACTTCGACTGCTTCCTGAACAATCGTATTCGCGCTCGCGGACGTGAGTTTAGCCGCGGGGAAGCGGACAAATTGTGAAAACTCGTTGACGAGCGACGCAAGCGTGGAAACCTCCCGCTCAATCAAGCGGGAGCATTCCTGAACGAGTTTCACCAATTCCGGGTCCGTGGGAGCGCCCGGCTGCGAGGCATCGCGTTTCTCCAGGAATCGCGAGAGCCGCTGGGCTGAAAGCTGGATCGGCGTCAGCGGATTCTTAATCTCATGGGCGATGCGCCGCGCCACTTCCTGCCACGCTTCCGTCTTCTGAGAACGGAGCAATTCCGACAAATCATCGAACACGAGCACGTAGCCTGTGTTCGCCCGACGCGGTCCAAGGGAACTTACAGTAACGGCCAGATGCAGCACTCGCCCGGCAACCACGGTCTCCATTTCGCGGGACACCACTCCCATGCGCAGCGACCTGCGCATCAAATGCTGAACGGTGCGAGCACCGTCTTCCCCGAGGAGTCCCTCGAGAGACTGCAGCCATGGTCCAAGAATCCCAAACATGCGCGAAACGGAAGTGTTCATTCGCAGAAGAGTCCCTGAATTATCGAGCGAAATTACCCCTGTAGGAATGTTCTCGAGCACCGTTTCCATTAATTGGCGCCGACGCTCCAGTTCCTGCACCGCTTGCTGGAGGCTGCGAGTAAACTCGTCAATCTGGGCGCGGCTGTCACGCAGTTGTGTGGTCATAGTGTTGAACGAGCGCACCAGCACGCCAAGCTCGTCCTGCGCCTGCTCCGGAACCTGATAATCGAAGTTGCCGGAAGAAACTTCGCGCGTTCCTTCGGCGAGCGCCTGAATGGGCACGGTGACTTGCTTTGCGAGGAACAGCGCCACCCACATCACGGCCGACAGCAGGAGAACCGTAAAAAAGAGAAGGATAAGAAGCATCTGGCGCTTAAGGGCGCGAAGGTCCTGCTTTGCCTGATAATACTCGTCCGTTTGGGACTCTATGGCCGCGAGGCGGGTCAGGACACCGGGGCTGGTGCGGTAAGCGGCGACCGTGAACCCCGTCGGCTTTCCGTTCTCGAAATTTTCGATGCGTGCGCCAAAGAAATCTCTGTCTCCGGCTTGCCAAACTTCGATGCCGCTCGGCAACGACCGCAAGAATTTGCCGGACGGGCTGGACTCGACACATATAACGCCCCGGCGGTCCTCTCGTTGATTCTTGCAAACGCTCGCCCCGCGGATTACGTTTCCGTTTTGATCGAGAATCCAAACGGCATCCGCGCCCTTAGCGAAAACGGGTTGCAGGAAGCCGCCGCTGGAGCGTGGTCTTTCCGCCTGCGCTTGCAAAGCCAGTCCGCGAAGCCGCGGCAACTGCGTGCGGCCGAGGTCGTTTAAAAGCTTTTGTGTTTCTTCAGAGGCGATTTCGAGTGGTTTAGGAAACCACAACAGCAGACTTCGATTGATGAGCGAATAGCTGACGATGAACATGAACACGATGGGCAGGAGAGACAGGGCCATCGCGCCGACAACCATCTTGGTCTTGAACCGGGCGCCAAGTTGTTCGCGCCGCTGCTCCACCCAGAGCCGCAAAGTTGTGCGACCCAGAATCAAGAGGAAGATCAAAAGCGCAGCAGTAACGAAGCTCGATACCGCGTAAAGTGCCATCACTGCGCGCCAGCTTTTTGGATGGTAAGGAACGTCCAGCGAGCCGAACGTAAAAACGGCAGCCAGCAGCAACGTCAGGAGAATTCCGCCGATGCCCAGGACCCAGCGCTGCTTGGACTCCAGGTGGCTCATCGGCTAATCGGCCTCATAACGTGCGCGGAAAAAGGAGGATTCGCCGCTGGCACGGAATACCCCCGCATTCCACACCACCAGCTTCAGTCCGCCGGCTGGGTGCTCATAAAAACCTGCTCCGGATGTACCCTTGGGCATCTCTCTGGCAAGATAGCATCCTGAGGAGGCAAGTCAAGATTTCCACCTGTCCCTGCATGGAAAAAACCTGCCCGTGCGGACAGTGTTAGCCATTTCAAAACGGCAAACGAAATTCTGACTCCGCTCTTCATCATCCTTTGTTAAGGTTGGCGATGGGTGCAAGTCCCTCGAGGGAGTGCTGCGGATGTCCGTCCGTCTCGGCGAAATATTGGTTAAGGAAAGCCTGATCACGCAGGACCAGCTCCAGAAAGCTCTGGAGTTCCAGCGCGCCAATGGCGGCAAGTTGGGAAGCTGCCTTACTAGAATGGGGTTTATCACCGACGATGACATCACCGGCGTGCTTTCCCGCCAATACGGCGTTCCATCGATTAACCTCAAGTACTACGAAATCGATCCCAATGTTATCAAGCTGATTCCACAGGATACCGCGGCGCGCTATCAGGTCATTCCCCTTTCCCGAGTTGGTTCCGTCCTCACCATCGCCATGACGGACCCCACGAACGTTTTCGCGATGGACGACATAAAGTTCATGACCGGTTTCAACGTGGAACCGGTCGTGGCTTCCGAGGCCGCCATCGGCGACGCAATCACACGCTTTTATGGCGGTGCGTCCTCCAACACGGAAGAACTCAGCAACTTGATGAAGGATTTGGTGGAAGAGGACCAGGAACTAGAGCTTGCTGCCGAAGAGTCCGAAATGGACGCCGCCAGCCTGGAAAAAGCAGCGGAAGAAGCTCCCATCATCAAGCTCGTGAACTTGATTCTGACAGATTCCGTGAAGCGCGGCGCCAGCGACATTCACGTCGAGCCGTACGAGACCGAATTGCGCGTGCGCTTTCGAATTGACGGTCAGCTCCAGACGGTCATGTCTCCTCCCATGCGCTTGAAAGACGCCATCACGAGCCGCATGAAGATCATGGCCAAGCTGGACATCGCGGAAAAGCGCCTGCCCCAAGACGGCCGCATCATGATCAAGTACAAGGCCGAAGGAAAGAGAAAAGAATTGGACTTCCGCGTGTCCACGGTCCCCACGCTTTACGGGGAAAAGATCGTCCTACGGTTGCTGGACAAAGAAAACCTGCGCCTGGACATGACCAAGCTCGGCTTCGAACAGCAGTCCCTCGAGAAATTCCAACGCAACATTATGAAGCCCTACGGCATGGTGCTGGTTACAGGTCCGACGGGTTCGGGGAAAACGAACACGCTGTACTCTTCGGTGGCCACCCTGAACACGGTGGACACCAACATCATGACAGCTGAGGATCCCGTCGAGTTTCAGTTGGGCGGAATCAACCAGGTGCAGATGAAAGAGCAGATTGGCTTGAACTTCGCCGCTGCCCTGCGCGCCTTCCTTCGCCAAGACCCCAACATCATCCTCGTCGGCGAGATCCGCGATTTTGAAACGGCGGAAATCGGCGTGAAGGCCGCCTTGACCGGCCACTTGGTGCTCTCCACTCTGCACACCAACGACGCTCCTTCCACGATCAGCCGCTTGATGAACATGGGCATCGAGCCTTTTCTCGTGGCCACTTCCGTGAACTTGATCTGCGCGCAGCGTCTCGTGAGGCGCATTTGCTCGAATTGCAAGGAAGAATTGCAGGTCCCGGAGCAGGCGCTCATTGACGCGGGCTATACGCCGGAAGAAGCAAAGACCACCAAGATTTACCACGGCAGGGGCTGCACAACCTGCGGCAAGCGCGGGTACAAGGGGCGCACCGGCTTATACGAAGTTATGGAAATTAACGACGAGTTGCGCGAACTCATTCTCGTCGGCGCTTCCGCTTTGGAATTGAAAAAGAAGGCGATCGAGCAGGGAATGATCACGCTGCGGCGCAGCGGCCTGCTCAAAGTGGCCCAAGGGATGACCACCATGGAAGAAGTTCTGCGCGAAACGGTTCTGTAAGAATTGAGGATGACGGATGCCCGGAATTACGCTGAGTGAATTGCTGAAGAAGATGATCGAAATGGGGGGAAGCGACCTCCATATCACCACGAACAGCGCTCCACGCGTCCGCGTGCACGGCAAACTCCGCCCGTTGGATATGCCGCCGCTCACCGCCGCCGACACTAAGTCTCTCGCTTACAGCGTACTGACGGATGCGCAAAAGCATCGTTTTGAAGAAAACCTGGAGCTGGACTTTTCCTTCGGTTTGAAGAACCTAGCACGCTTCCGCGGAAACTGCTTCAACCAGCGCGGCGCCGTCGGGGCGGTGTTCCGCACCATTCCTTGGGACATCAAGGGATTCGACGCTCTCGGACTCCCCGCGGTCGTACGAGGCCTTTGCGATAAGCCCCGCGGGCTCGTCCTCGTCACCGGGCCAACCGGGTCCGGTAAGTCCACCACACTCGCCGCGATGCTCGACAAGATCAACAGCGAGCGCGACGAGCACATGATCACCATCGAGGACCCCATCGAGTTTCTGCACAATCACAAGCGCTGCCTGGTGAATCAGCGCGAAGTCCACGCCGACACGCATTCCTTCGCAAACTCGCTTCGCGCCGCGCTGCGCGAAGACCCGGACGTCGTGCTCATCGGCGAAATGCGCGACTTGGAAACCATCGAATCGGCGCTGCGTATCGCCGAGACCGGCCACTTGACGTTTGCGACGCTGCACACCAACTCGGCGTCCTCTACGATTAACCGTATCATCGATGTCTTCCCGGCGCACCAGCAGCCGCAGATTCGCGCGCAACTCTCCCTGGTGCTCGAAGGGATTCTGTGTCAAGCGCTTCTGCCTCGCGCCGACGGCCGTGGCCGCGCCATGATTATGGAGATCCTTATACCGACCGCGGCCATCCGTAACCTGGTCCGCGAAGACAAGATCCACCAGATCTACTCCGCGATGCAGACCGGTACCGGACAAACCGGTATGCAGACCTTCAACCAGGGGCTGGCCAACGCTTATTTTTCGAAGTCGATTACCCTGGACCTGGCGCTTTCCCGTTCGTCGAATCCGGATGAGCTGCAGGACATGATTAACCGCGGGGTGGCAACAACTTCTGGCACCGGGGCGAAGGCCCCCGTAGCTGTTAGACGTTAAGGATTGGCTGAGTAAGGACAAGCGAGAGAGATCGAAGAGTTTAGGAGGCGGTTATGCCGGATTACAAATACCAAGGAACGAGCCGGAGCGGCTCCAGCGTTAGCGGCGTGATGACCGCGGCGAACAAGACCGAGCTTCAAAGCATCTTGAAGCGCCAGCAGATCACGGCCACAAAAATGACCGAGAAGGGGAAGGAATTCAACATCCCCACATTTGGTGGCGGCGTCAATTCAAAAGAGTTGGCCATCTTCACGCGCCAGTTCTCGGTCATGATTGACGCCGGTCTTCCGCTGGTGCAGTGTCTCGAGATTCTTGCCGGCCAGCAGGAGAACAAGATTTTTCAAAAAGTCTTAACTGGCACGCGTGCGCAGGTGGAAGGAGGCGCCACTCTTTCGACCGCCATGCGCGCCTCGCCGAAGGTCTTCGACGCCTTGTACGTCAACATGGTGGAGGCGGGCGAGACGGGCGGTATTCTCGACACCATTCTTCAGCGACTTTCCGCCTACATCGAAAAGAACGTTAAACTACAGCGCGCCGTGAAATCGGCGCTGGTTTACCCGGTAGGCGTGTTGACCGTGGCCGGCGGCGTCATCACGTTGCTTCTCTGGAAAGTTGTTCCCATTTTCGCAACGTTGTTCGCCGGCCTTGGCGTGGACCTTCCGCTTCCCACGCGAATCGTGATCGCCCTCAGCCATTTCATTGGAAGCATCTTCGGGTTCCTGATTCTCGTGGCCTTTATCGGAGCCATTGTTGGGCTGAAAATCTGGTATGGCACCCCGCAAGGCCGTATGGTTATGGACACCATCGTTCTCAAGCTGCCGGTGATGGGCGTCCTCATGAGGAAGATTGCCGTTGCCCGCTTTACTCGAACCTTGGGAACGCTGATCTCCAGCGGTGTGCCCATCCTGGAAGGCCTGGACATCACCGCCAGAACCGCGGGCAACGCCGTCGTCGAGAAAGCTTTGATGAAAGTGAGAAAGTCGCTCGAAGAAGGCAAGTCCCTGACCGAACCCTTGAAGGAAAGCGAAGTGTTCCCGGGCATGGTTACGCAGATGATCGCGGTCGGTGAACAGACGGGCGCCATGGACGCCATGCTGCAGAAAATTGCCGACTTCTACGAAGAAGAAGTGGACGCGGCGGTGAAAGACTTGCTAACCGCTCTCGAACCCATCATGATTGTTTTTCTAGGCTTGGTGGTTGGCGGCGTGGTTGTTTCCATGTATTTGCCGCTGTTCTCGCTCATCGGAAAGCTGGCCAATCACTAAGCCGGCTGCGCCCGCACCGTCAAAACCTCTGCAGAGGGCGGCTCGCGATTCTCCGCCCTCTGATTCCTGCCTGGACTCGGGGATGCCCTGAACGCATGTGGGGGCGCGGGGAGACCATGGACCAGAGTTTTGCGACGAGAGCATGGCTGGAATGGCTGGCGCGTGTCCGCCTGCTCACCATCACGCTCATCCTGACCGTTGGCGTTGTGTGGCCCCAGTACGTGCCGGGACTGAGCACCAACCGGTTCTTTCTCCCTCTGATCATTAGCTGGATAACCCTCGGCATCCTTCATTTGATTCTCCTTCGCTGGATGCCTGAGGCGTCCTGGCACGGAGGCGTGCAGGTCGCCGGCGACGTCGTGATGGTAACGCTCCTGGTTTACCTGACCGGCTCGCAGGAGAGCTATTTCATTTCGCTCTATTTGCTGGTCATCATCGTGGGCAGCATCGTTTTTTCCCGCGGCGTTGCGTTTTTAAACGCTGCCATTTGCTTTTCGCTGCTCGCCGCGATGACCCTGCTGGCTTTTACTGGGAAACTGCCGCGTTGGTCGGCCGCACTGCCTTCCGTCGAGAACCTGCGTACCTGGCTGGCAATGAACCTTCTCGGATTCTTGGCAGTTGCTTATCTGACCAGCCTGCTCGTTCATTCGCTTCGCAGCAAAGGCCGCGAACTCGAAGAGAAGCGCGAAGAACTTCTCAGCCTGCAGGATTTCACGCAAGACATCATTCACTCCATGCGCGGCGGACTAATCACGACGGACCTCGATGGAGTCATTCTGCTGCTGAACCGCACAGGCGAGGACATTCTTGGACACCGCTTCGCCGGCGTGCGCGGCAAGAAACTGCAGGAATTGAACCAGGATTTCTGGCTGCCGGGGCAGTATCCCAACGTGGAGAGGCTTTCTCTTCGAAAAGAAATTGACTTCCGCACTCCGCAGGGCGATTCCCGCTACCTGGGGATCAGCGTTTCGCCCCTCCGCTTGGGAACAGAAGAGCGCAGCGGGTTTGTCTTCAACTTTCAGGACCTGACGGATTTGCGCCGGTTGGAGCAGGAAGTTGCCACGAAAGATCGCATGGCCGCGCTCGGAAGGCTTTCCGCGGCAATCGCTCACGAAATCCGGCAGCCGTTAACTGCAATGGCGGGCGCGGTGAAGGAGTTGGCTCGCCTGGTTCCGCTGGAAGACGATGAGAAGCAGCTGGTGAACATCGTCAGCCGCGAGTCGGAGCGCCTGAACAACATCATCACCGACTTTCTGAACTATTCGCGCGAGAAGACCTACCAGTTCCAGGACGCGGATGTCCGGGCGCTTTTGGACGAGACGCTGACGTTGATGGAGAAGAAGCCTGAAGTGGGCTCCAAATTCCAGATCGTGCGAGCTTTCAATGGCCAGGAATTGCGCGCGCGCGTGGACTCGAACAAGATCAAGCAGGTGTTTTGGAATCTTTGTGACAATGCGCTTCGCGCCATGCCCGCAGGAGGAACGCTCACCGTTAAGCTGGAACCGTATCCCTTCTGGCTGCGCATTGCTTTTCGCGATACAGGCATTGGCCTGGACCCCATGCAAAAGGCTAAAATTTTTGAGCCCCTACAATCTGGATTCGAAGGCGGCACCGGACTGGGACTTTCGATCGTCTATCAAATTGTGCAGGCCCATAGCGGAAAGATCAGCGTGATTTCGGAAAAGGACCGCGGCGCGGAATTTATTGTCGAATTGCCGCGCGTTGCGTGAGGCGTCATGCAAGGGACGAAAACCGCCACAAAAGAGACCGGACGGGAACTGCCGCACATTCTCGTCGTGGACGACGAAAAGTCGATCTGCGAACTCCTGGAGATTACTTTTCGCAAGGAAGGCCACCGCGTAGAAGTCGCCAACGGCGTGGAAGCCGCCAAGCGCAAACTGGAATCGCAGATTTTCGACATCATTATCTCCGACATTCGCATGCCGGGAGAAGATGGTCTCGCCTTGTTGAAGTTCTCGAAGGAGATTGCGCCGGAGTCCTTCTTTGTCTTGATGACCGCCCTGCCTGCTCTGGATAGTGCTATCGCGGCGTTGAATTCCGGAGCCGACCGTTACGTCATTAAGGATCACAACCACATTGACCAATTGCGCCGCGCGGTCCAGGAAGTCTCCGAAAGTCTCAGGTGGAAGAAGGAAGCCGGCTATCTGCGGCGGGAGCTGCGCCGCCTCACCGGGCTCGACAACATCATCGGGCAGAGTCCGAAAATGCGCGCGATCTTCGATTTGATTCAAACGGTTGCGCCGCAGTCGAGCCGCGTGCTGATCACCGGGGAGAGCGGCACCGGAAAAGAACTGGTGGCTCGCGCCATTCATGAAAACAGCCTTCGCGCACAGGCTCCTTTTATCACTATCAATTGTGGCGCGTTCCCGGAAACGCTGTTGGAGTCCGAGCTTTTCGGTTACCTGAAAGGTTCATTCACCGGCGCTAATGAGAACCGGCAAGGACTGTTTCAGGCGGCGCATGGCGGAACGCTCTTCATGGACGAAATAGGCAACATGAGCCTGACCATGCAGGTGAAGCTGTATCGCGTCCTGCAAGAAGGCAAAGTGCGGCCGATCGGCAGCACGGAAGAATCGGATGTGGATGTGCGCATTATCGCCGCCACGAACAAAAACTTTGAAAAAGAAATCGCGGAGGGCCATTTCCGCGAAGATCTTTATTACCGCCTAAGCGTGATTCCGATTCATGTCCCGGCGCTGCGCGAGCGGCGCGAGGATATCCCGCTATTGGCTCGCCACTTCCTGGAACGCTTCCGGAAAACCATGGAGAAACCCATTGAGGGCATCTCTCCCGAGGCGATGAGCAAGCTTGAAGCTTACGACTGGCCTGGAAACGTGAGAGAGCTGGAAAACACGATGGAACGCGCTGTGGCCCTCGAGGCCGGCAAGGAGATTTCCGTGCGTGTGCTGCCAGATCGCATCCTGGGCTACGGAAGCGCCTCTTCTTCGGGCGCGGGAGCGAACCAGGGCGTCGAAATACCAGACGACGGCGTGGATTTCGAAAAAGTGGTTGCGACCACGGAGCGATTGTATTTGCAAGCCGCCTTGGAGAAAGCAGGGGGCGTCCGCACGCGGGCTTCAGAGTTCCTCAAAATCACGTACCGCTCGTTCCGCCATTACGCCAAAAAACACAGCCTGTAGGTCGGTAACCAAAACGGCCTTGCGACTTTGGGGCTCCGGAGCACGACACTTCTTGTTCGTGTTTTAGGTCGCGTAGCCCTCTGACGGAATATGGTGTAGGGGGATGACAAAAAGTGTCGACGGAAAAGGTTCATTTCCATTTTGGAGCGCCCCCGCAGTGGGTGCCTTCCTTTCATGCTCAAATAAGTCCTTTATATTCTTTAATATAGAGAAGAGTGAAACAGGTTTTGGGTCCTCGATTCTGATTGGCCACCGACATGCCCTACTTGTTGTCAGTGCTTCTGGCACCTCAAATCCTAAGGAGATAGCATGAAGAAACAGAAGGGTTTCTCTCTTATCGAGCTTTTGATCGTCGTGGCGATCATTCTGATCATCGCGGCCATCGCCATCCCGAACTTGCTGCGCTCGAAGATTGCGGCTAACGAATCATCGGCCGTAGGCTCCGTGCGTACGATCGGCACCGCAGAAGTAACGTATTCCTCGAGC
>DATEGO010000032.1:0-83968 GCA_035280065.1 Candidatus Acidiferrum sp. | reverse complement strand
GTTTCGAACCAAAAAAAAGCGCCCCAGTTTTCACCGGGGCGCTTTGCCTCTCCTAATCCCGGCTTGCGCTGAAATTAGCTGCGGAGGCGGAAAAATTGAAAACTATTCGACGCGCTGTACGTAACGCGCTTCCGAAGTGTCCACCTTGATTTTATCGCCTTCATTTACGAACGGCGGCACCTGGACAACCAATCCTGTCTCGAGCGTTGCCGGCTTCATCACCGCGCTGGCCGTGGCCTTTTGCAGAGTCGGCTCGGTCTGCGTGACCTTCAGGTCCATGGTGTCCGGCAATGCGACACCGATCGGCTTGCTATCAAAAAACTCCACGCTCACCACGGTGTTGGGGATCAGGTAGTAGACCGTCTCGCCGAGCAGCTCGCGCGTAAGGTGCATCTGCTCGTATGTCTGCGTGTTCATGAAGTGGAAGTCGTCGCCCTCGTTGTAGAGGTATTCGAACTCAATTTCATCCAGAATTGCGCGTTCCACGAATTCCTCAGCGCGGAACCGGTAATCAATGATCGCTCCGGTCTTGAGGTTCTTCATGCGCGTTTGCATGGAACCGCGCTTGTTCCCGGGCGTGCGATGTTCCGTGCTGAACACGGTGAAAAGCTGGCCCGCGTGCTGGATGACCATGCCGGGGCGAAGTTGTGTGGCCTTAACGCTGCTCATAAGCTCCCTAAGAAGTTTCGATTTCGGAAATTCAGGCGGGCCAGGAATGTGGCCGCATCCGGAATGACTCGAGGCACGCCAGTGCATTTGCCTTTGCCGGCGCGGACATACAGTATAAAGGCCCCTCTTCTGCGCGGTCAATCATCCGCCAGTCAATAACTCACTCAGAAACCCTGGCCCTCGCTGCTGGTTGGCATCCCTGAATAATGCACATGAACCAGGCGCCAGCCGTCCGGTGTCTTTCGGTATACCTGCGATTCCCGGCCATGGGTCGTAATTGGAGATCCATCTTTTCGTAACTTGGCTACGAAATCCCAGTAGAATTCGGCCACCGCAGCGTCGCCGAGTATTTGTACGGATACGTCATGTACGCTCAGCTTCCGCTCAGAGAACATCCCGCCCATCAGGCGCTTGTACACATTGTCTTTGATTTGTTCGAAGCCGTGTTCATGACCCAAAGGGTGGATGAAGGACGCCTTGGCAGAATTCCACCAGATCTGTGAAGCCAGGTTCGTATCTGCGTCATCAATGGATTTTGTATACTTTGCAACCAAGCTCTTGATTTCCTCGCTGGAACTCGCGCTGTCAGATTCGTTGGAGTCTCCGCCGACGGGGCTGTGCCCGAGCCCGCTGTGTTCCCTTGCGGCGCCCGCCATGATCTGTTCAATTTCATCGGGATTGCGTGGCAGCCGCTCGCTCAACAGTTTGTAGCCAGAATCCGTGATCAGCACGTCATCTTCAATGCGCACTCCTAGGTTTTCTTCAGGAATGTAAATGCCTGGCTCGACTGTGACCACCATTCCCGGCTGTAGCGGGCTGCAGTAATCGCCCGGATCGTGCACGTTGAGTCCAATGTTGTGGCCGAGGCCGTGAATGAAATATTGGCCAAGCGGCCTCCCCTCGCGGTCCTTACCGTGCGAGTTGATGTAGTCGTAGGCGATATTCATCAGCCCGTCTTTCTTGCCTCTGCAGGAGAAGTGCGCTCCGGGCTTGATGGCGGCGAGCGCGGCGTTTTGCGCGCCAAGAACGATTTCGTAGATTTCACGCTGGCGCGCCGTGAACTTGCCATTGGCGGGAATGGTGCGCGTGATGTCCGCGGAATAGCCCGAATATTGCGCGCCAACGTCCATCACTACGATGTCGCCATCCTCGATCTTGCGCGAAAGCTTGTCGTAATGCAGCGCTGTTGAATTTGGTCCCGCGCCGACAATCGGGGCATAGCCTTCTCTTTCGGACCCGCCCATCTCATGCACTTCCACCATTTTGGCGGCCACCTGATATTCGTGTAAGCCCGTGCGCATCATTTTCATGGCTTCGAGGTGGGAATCCACAGTGAGATCAATCGCCTGCTTCAGGAAGGCAACTTCGCCGGAAGATTTGATCGGCCGCATTGCGGCAATCTGCGCGCGAACGTCTTTCAACGCCGCCATCGGCGCGGCAAGCTGGAGCCAGTCCACGACGGCCTTTTCGTGCGGGTAGCCGCCGAGTTCCTTGTCGTAAGGAAGAATCGTATAGAACGCCGGATAGACCTTGGCGAGATTTTCCACCGTTGCGCGCATCTCGGGGAAAGGCTTCACGCTGGCGAATCCGATGCGCGCCTCGATGCCGGGGTCCGAAGGCGACATGCGGACGCCGTTCCATTTTTCCTTGCCTGGATTTTTTGCAGGGAGGAAAAGGATTTCTCGCGGTCCATTCCCGGACGTGCCCGCGGCAGCTCCATGGGAGTTTTGATTTGCAGGAAGAAGAATCAGCCCCGCTCCTTCCTCGTTGTGACCGATTAGATAGTAGAAATTCTCTTCCTGCGCGAAGATGTAGTCCTGAGAGATTTCTTCTCGCCCGGTGAAACCCCACAAGACAATGGGTGCATCCACCTGAGAAGCGAGCCTGGCACGGCGTTCGGCGTAGACACTGTTCGGTTCGCGCTCGCGACGCTCCTGGGCGGCCACAGGTGAGGCCAAGAAACCAAAGGCTAAGGCTGCTGGGACAATCCACTGACGACCACTCATGCATCCACCTCAGCACCACGGATTTGTCCTGGCCCCGCAGGGCCCAGGAGCTTGCGTTTCTGAACGAAACGCGTGCCTCTTCGTAGATGTGTGATTGTATCCGAACAAAAGTGGGATTACTGCCTACGAACGAAAAAACTCCACCAGGTGCTGAGAAACCTTTTCCGGTTCTTCGTGCTGCAGCCAGTGGCCGGCATCCGCGAAGGTGTAGAGCTCACCGTCAGCGCAATAACGCAGGCTTTCGTGAGCCATTTCCGCCATGAGGAACCGGTCGCGCTCGCCCCATAAAATGCGCGTGGGCATGCGCACGGTGCGGTCACGAAACGGGATGCGGTGGCGCACCGCCGCGCGATACCAATTGATCATGGCTGTAAGCGCGCCAGGCTGCGACCAGGCTGCGCGATACTGTGTAAGATTTTCTGCAGAAAATGTGCCAGCACGGCTGGATCCTTGCAGCGCCCTGGCAGCGGCTCGAAAGTTGAATGCAGACAAGAATGCTTCCGGCAGCCAAGGAGTTTGAAAGAAAAAGATGTACCAGCTTCGCAGCGTCTGCGGAAGCCGCGTATAGACGTAGCAGCGCATCACCGAAGGATGCGGCACGTTCAAAATGGCAAGTTTGGCGATGCGCTCGGGACGCAGCAAAGCGGCGCTCCATGCCACGGCTGCGCCCCAATCGTGTCCCGCGAGATGGATTTTCTCCTGCCCAAGCTGATCAGCTATGGCGATGACATCGGTAACTAGTTCCGTTAAAGCGTACGAAGCCACGCCGCGTGGTTTGCTGCTTAGGTTGTACCCGCGCTGGTCTGGAACAATGACGCGAAATCCCGCAGCCGCCAGTGGCTCGACTTGTCTGTGCCACCCGTACCAAAACTCCGGAAAGCCATGGAGAAGCACAACGACTGGGCCATCGTTCCGCCCAGCCGCGATGGCATGCAACGTTACGTCACCGTTTTGAAGGAGTAGCTCCTCGTGAGGTTGCACGGAAGCAGAGTTTATATGTGAAAGGGTGACACTCCAAGGGATCGGGGACTGTGATCCATCCAAATTAGAAGCCGGGGGCACCGGAGGCGGCTGGCCGCATTTCCGGAGCGTTCACGCCAAAACGCAAATGCGCGAAATATACTTGGCCGAGCGACATGACGCCGGTGTAGAGGTAGCCCCAGACGAACAACAACAGGAACGGCACCGTACCGTAATTATCGTTGATGATGGCGTAGACCACGGTCATCGCAAAATAAATTCCCAGCGCAACTTCTGCATAAGGAATCCAGCCCGCCTTGTTCTTGTAGGATTTCCTCGCGAACGTGCCGGTTTTGCCTTCAATCTTGAACTTCGGCGTCCGCGCGAATTCAGTTTTCTTCCCCACTATAGCTTCAATCACGCCCTGCGCGTTCCGCACGGAAATGCCAATGCCCGTAGCCATTACAAAGGGCAAATACAGAAATGTGCGCCACCACGTTTTTGGGCGCAGTTCTTTTTGCGCCACCAGGTAAAAGCTGGAAATCGAGCAGGTTGAAGCCAGGAACAGCGGCAAGTCGATCAGTAGCATTTGGAACCAGCCCTGTTGGAAGCGCACGATCATCACCGGCAGAAGCATCGTGGATAGGACAATCATCAGGGGATAGCTGATGTTGGCCGTGAGATGGAAAAAGGCCTCGGCCTTGACGTGCCACGGAACGTCCGCTTTAAAAACTTTCGGAAGGATTTTCTTTGCTGTTTGCATCAAGCCCTTGGCCCAGCGCGCTTGCTGCGATTTGAAGCCGTTCATGTCCACCGGCAGTTCCGAGGCGCACTCGATCTGCGGGAGATACAAGAATTTCCAGCCCTTGAGCTGCGCGCGATAGGAAAGGTCCGTGTCCTCGGTCAAGGTGTCGTGCTGCCAGCCGCCCGCGTCGTCAATCACTTTGCGCCGCCACACGCCCGCGGTGCCGTTGAAGTTGAAAAACGTGCCCCGCCGCGACCGCGCGCCGTGTTCGACGACAAAGTGGCCGTCCAACAGAATTGTTTCGACGTTTGTTAGGAGCGAATAGTCGGTGTTCAGATACGTCCAGCGCGTTTGCACCATCCCGATGTTTTCGCCACCGTTGGGATTCAGGAAATAGGGGATCGTGCACCGGAGGAAATCCGGCTCGGGAATGAAATCCGCGTCAAAAATCGCCACGAATTCGCCCTTCGCGGTTTTCAAGCCGTTTTCCAGCGCACCGGCCTTGTAGCCTTCCCGATTCGTGCGGTGAATGTAAGCGATGGGCATGCCCTGCGCGGCGTGGCGCTCCACGCAGACGCGGGCGACTTCCTGCGTTTCATCAGTGGAATCGTCAAGCACCTGGACGTCAAGCAGCTCCCGTGGATAATCGAAGCGCGCAACAGCTTCCGTGAGCCGCTCGATCACGTAGCGTTCATTGAAAATCGGTAGTTGCACCGTGACGCGGGGCCAGTTCGTCACCGAAGGTGGCGGAGGCGGAACATTCTTCGAATATAGGAAATAATCGTAGACCAGCCAGTAGCGATGCAGCCCGTACATCGCCAGCACCAGCAGCACGATGAAGTAGGGAACCATCATCGCCAGATCGAAGGCATTGGCGTGATAAATACCGCTAAACGTCTTGTCGGTAAGCCTATGAAAAAAGCGGTTGAGAGCACTCTGCTGCGCGAGAAAGATCGTGAATGTGAGGGCAGCGTACACGATAGCGTGTCCAGTGGTTACAAGTCTTTTCGCGTCGTTGCTTGCGAACTTCGATTATAAGACAGAATCTCGCTGGTTGCTGAACCCCTCGGGAAGCAAAAAGTTGTGGCCGCTGGCGCTCATGCCACGAGGACGATTTTTCCTGCGGCGCCCGGCTCCAGAATTTCCTTGTGGGCGCGCGCCGCTTCGGCCAGAGGCAGTTCCTTGCCCACGACAGGGCGCAACGTCCCGTTTTCCAGGCCCGCAATCAGGCCGGCATGAATGTCCGCTTCTTCCTCCGGCGTGATGGCCCAAAGTGTGAATCCGCGAGCCGAGCCGCGCCGTAGCATCAAATCCCGCGGATTGATGGTGATTTCTCCGCGGTTGCCAATGATAATCACGCGTCCATTGATCGCCAGCAGCTTCAAATCAGTCGCCAGATTCACATTGGCGAGCATTTCCAAAATAATGTCCACGCCGCGTCCCCCGGCCGCTTTCATAATCTCGTCGGCATAGCCTGCCTTGCTGTGATCGAACACTTGATGCGCGCCCTCGCGTTTTACCAATTCAAGCCCTTTCGAGGTTCCGGCCGTGCCAAACACGGTGAGCCCCATCGCTCGCGCCATCTGAACCGCGGCCGACCCAACGCCCCCGCTTGCGCCATGCACCAGTACCGTTTCCGACGCGCGAGCCTTCGCCGAATGATACAGCGCATGATAGGCGGTCCCGTAAGGTACCCACACGCCCGCGCCCTGGCTGAAACTGATTTTCGCGGGGAGCGCATGCACTTGTTCTTCGAGCGCCAATGCATATTCCGCATAAGCTCCCGTGACGGTTTTGGCGGTATAGACGCGGTCGCCAGCCTTCACTTTTTTCACGCCGTCGCCAATCGCTTCAATCACACCTGCGCCGTCCGATCCCGGCGTATAGGGAAGCGGCGGCTTCACGGCATAAGTTCCCGCGCGCATGTAGGTGTCGTAGGGGTTCACTCCCGCTGCCTGGATGCGCACGAGCGCCTGCCCGGCCCCAGGCTTGGGTGTGGATACTTCTTCGAGCTTCAAAACTTCCGGGCCGCCGAATTGTCGAACGAGAATGGCCTTCATGATTTTTCTCCAGAGATTTAGTAACGCATGCGGTTTTCCACGCGCCGCATTGAAAAGCCAGGAACGGTGAAACTTAAAAGTGATCGTCAGTGCCGATACCGGCCCCTTCCTTTTCCACCAGTCCGGCGGAACGGCCCCACGCCGTCGTTTGCCAATTGTCTTTTCCTTTCGCGGCAGGAATCCACGGCGGCAATGAAAGGCTCAAATACTCCGCCAGCGCGAACAGATATGGCTCGTACATTTTCCGCAACTCAACCAGCCTTCCCTCCATTTCTTCGACATCATCTACCTTCATGCCGTGGTGCACGAACATATCGTGGATGCGCTTTACGTCTTCCTTTGGAAGCCGCTCATAGGGGAGCGCGCGCAGCCGCATTTTGAAAACTTGCGAAAGGTCTACGGCCGTGTGGCGTGCGATGGCGAATGTCAACTCTGCTTGCCGCCGGCAGGTATCCGTGATAGCCACCTTGACCAGCGCGCAACTGTCCAGGATTGCGGTGAGCGCCGCGACCCAGGACTGGTTGTCATGCTGCGAGCGAAAAAACGCCAGTACCGGATAGGATAAGTGACTTTCCATCAGTTCCGCCGCCCACAATTCCCAATCCTTCAAAAGCTGGCGCAGTGCCTCCACGCCTCCCGGATATGCGTGCCTCCGCAACAGCTCTCCCGCGGTCGGAGGTGTTCCCGCGCGCGCATCCAGCAGGGAAATATTCACTTCGCGCTTGGAAAACGATCCATAGATAAACGGCAAGTAGCCGATCACCGCAGCTAGAAAGCCAAAGCCGAATCCCGCTTCGGTAACGACTAGGAATCGTGCCAGGCCAGTTCGCGGGATCACGTCGCCTAGCCCCAGGGTGAAAAAAGTCGTTCCGCTGAGGTAAACATCCATGGCGAATCCCGGCTGGCCGGCCACGATGTTGACCGCGGAACCCGCTCCGTACTGCATCAAGCCAAACGCCAGCACCAGCCCGATTGCCCACACGCCTACCAGCACCAGAAGGGAAAGTGGGCCGTAAAAGCTGAGCAGCGCCTCACGCGTTTTGCGCGAACGCAAAAGCCCGGTGACAAACTTCCAGTTCTTCCAGGTGAATTTGTAGAAGACGCGCGTGAGTCGGAATCTTCGCGTCACGCGTCGTGGCAGAATGATGGCTTCAAATGCGTCCCATATCACAATCAGAAAAATTGCGACACCTGCAGCGAACGCGCCCGGCGCTGGAATCATGTGCGGCATTGTACTCATTTGTCTCGCTTCGTGAGAACGCCCGATAGGCTGACTTCGGAATCTCTACGAAACCAGCTTGGCGTCGACGCTGATTTCCGCCTTGAAGAGTTTCGAGACCGGGCAACCCGTCTCGGCATTTTTCACGGCTGTGTCGAATTTCGCCTTGTCCGCTCCCGGAACGTGCGCCACCAGGTCCAAATGGCTTTTCGTGATTGCAAATCCACCCTCTACTTTTTCCAGCGAAACCGTTGCAGTGGTTTCCAGTTTGGTCGCGGTCATCCCCGCATTTCCCAACTGTGCCGAGAGCGCCATGGTGAAGCACCCCGCGTGAGCCGCGGCCAGCAGTTCTTCCGGATTCGTTCCAATTCCGTTCTCAAATCGCGCGCTAAACGAATACTGCGTCTGCTTCAGCACCCCACTGTCTGTCGAAATTGTCCCTTTTCCGTCTTTCAATCCGCCTTGCCACACTGCCGAACCCTTACGCTGCATGGTTTCTCCTCTTTTCCTTCTTACCTGTTGGAATCCTGGGAATTCGATTCACGGCCGCGCCGGAACGGTATATTTCCGAACGCGTGAAGTCGAAGCGCTTTCGCGCTTTGGATTATGCGCTGCCGCGGCATCAGCCGCCGACAGATGGCTCATGCTCTGGCTGATGCGATAAATCTGGATGTCAATGTTGAGGTCTGCTTCACGAATCCATTTCTGCGACGGTAACAGGTTTGCCCCGCCGGGGCGGCGGGCTTTGGCGTTGCGCTCCAGGGCATCGTCAATTTCGCTCAGCGAATTCATGGGCTGGAATTCGATGTACGTTGGCAGCGAATATCCAGAGTGCACCTGATAGATCATCCATGGCGTGTCAATGTCGTTGGTTTCATACATTCTCGCGCGCGTGCGCACGGCTTCCGCAAAGTCCTCTTCATACCCCGCGCGAAACTGAAAAATGGAAACACGCACGTAATTCGCTTTGGCCAGATCAATCTTGTTCAGGCGATATCCCAGATCGTCACGCCGGAATGCCAGCACGGTCCTTGTTGCAGCGACCAAATCCGCCAGCTGTTGTTGCAGCCCTCCAATTTCAGGATGCGCGTCCAACCCCTGCGCCAGATCCGCTCCAGACTTCTCGATGTCCGCGAAATTGTCGAAACCGTCGAAATACAGCACGTGCGGCGAAGCGGTCACCGCTTGCAATGCGCTCCAGTAAATGGGGATTTTCGCGTCCGCATACGCGCGGACGATTTGCGACTCCGTCTGTTCGTAGGCCGTCTCCTTGCCGGAGACCAAATCGGCGCGGTACAGTAGCAGCGTGCTCGGCGTCACACCCGTTTCCGGAGTCGGTGTGACATTTTGCCCCGCCGCGGGCAGGCAGTCCGCCAGCACCATGCCGCCCACCAGCGCCAGGTAACTCAACCCGATCTTGGACCATTGCAACGGCATCCCAACCTCCTGTTCCTCCGCCGGGGAGAGGAGCGGTTCAGTCTACCATTTGTGGAAAATAAAGAACGCTGCTGCCACAATGAGCGCAAAGCCCACGCCGTAATTCCACTTAAAACGGTCACCGAGATAGAAAATCGACAACGCCGGAAGAATCGAAAGCTTAATGATCTCTTGCATCGTTTTCAGTTGCGCGGGCGTGAATTCATACGAGCCGATGCGGTTCGCCGGCACCTGGAAGCAGTACCCGAAAAAAGCGACGCCCCAGCTCGCGAGAATCACCTTCCAGAGCGCTTCGCTGCGGAATTTCAGGTGCCCGTAACACGAAATCGTCAGCAGCAACATCGTTCGCATTCGCAGAGTTGCTCCTTGGTTTGGCGCATTCGGGTTCTTCGTCCATTCTTGGACGAAAGCAGACTCTTATACGTTCCATTTTTCAACTCCCGTGACGCATTCCACACACCTGTCCTCTGTCGCGTTTTATTTCCCGCTCCGCATCGCTTAGTTTAGTGTGGTAGATCGCCAATTGTGGGGCATCTCGTTCAGGGGATCCAGCTTCTTTTCGAAACTTAAGGAGGCGTGTGCGTTTGCGCTTACACGGATTTCTCGCGGCCTTTCTGCTTTTGACTTTCTTGTTGTCTGCTGCCGGGCAGGAGAACGTCGTCTTGGTTGAGACCGGCTCCAGCATGCCCGAGCCGCTCTATAAGAGTTGGATCGACGCCTATCACAAAGAAACTGCCTCAACGCAAATCCGTTACATGCCCGTAGGCACGGGCGAAAGCGCCCGCAACATTCTCGCCGGTTCTGGAGATCTGGGTGGCGGCGACGCCCCGATTCCGGAAGCTCAGCTGCACTCAGCGAACAAGTCCGTACTGGAGTTGCCCGCTGTGTTGATCGGCATTGTCGCCATCTATGAGTTGCCCGGTCTGAAGGGTGAGCTCAAACTCACCGGTCCAGTGCTCGCCCACATTTTTCTCGGTAAGATTAAGACCTGGAATGATCCCGCCTTAACTCACCTGAACCCGGAAATGAATTTGCCCAGCCTACCCATCCACGTCTTTCACCGTACCGAGGGCAAGGGTTCCAACTACATTCTTTCGGATTATCTCTGCAAGGTGAGCCCGGAGTTTCTCGCTGCTGCGGGCCGAGGCGAATCCCCGAAGTGGCCTGTGGGACAAAGCTTCCAGCGCTCGCAGGAACTCGTGAACCAGTTGCATTCCACTCCCGGAGCGATCGGCTACACCGAACTGAATCTTGCCGTCAGCTCCGGAGTTCGCATGGCCAGCATTAAAAACGCCGCTGGCGAGTTCATCAAGCCGTCCTCACAATCCATCGCCGCAGCGGCCTCCGCTGGTGGAGGAAAGAAAAACGACGATTTTCGTGTCTCCCTCACCAACGCTCTCGGCAAAGAGAGCTATCCCATCTCCAGCTTCACCTGGCTCTATGTGCCTGCAGCCGCTTCCGATCCTGAACGTGGCCGCGCCGTGGCTGCTTATCTGAAATGGGTGTATACCAGCGGCCAGAGAATTGCCCAGGACCAGGGCTACGCAACTCTGCCCGCCGACGTCCTTTCCAAAGTCGCCGCCAAGGCCGCCGCAGTTCACTGAATCTGGTCACTCTTCGCGAGATTGTGTCGCGCGAAACTTGAAAACGGAACGCTCCCGGCTTGGCACATCTCAAGGTAGGGAATGATTTGCCCCGGCCGTATGCGGAAGCACGAGCGTGGTACTCATCGCCTTCAGACGTTGAGTGTGAGAGAAACTAAGTCCGGCCTGGTCGGCGGAGGCAGTGGGGGAATCTTCGAACGATCCACGGGATGATAGAGAGTGTCGCGCTCCACCGGAACACGGCCCGCGGCGCGAATCAATCGCTCCAACTCATTGCGCGGCGTAAACTCCGAAGTCTTCGCGCCCGCGTCGTGGTAAATCTTCTCTTCCACCACCGTGCCATCTAAATCGTTCGCGCCAAACCGTAGCGCAATCTGCGCAATGCTCGGCGTCAGCATGATCCAGTACGCCTTGATGTGCTCAAAATTATCGAGCAGCAGGCGCGAAACGGCGATGTTTCGCAAGTCCGCGTAGCCCGTCGGCTTCGGAATGTGCGAAAGCGCAGTGTTGTCCGGATGAAACGCCAGCGGAATGAACGCCACAAACCCGTGTGTTTCGTCTTGCAACTCGCGCAATTTCACCAGGTGATCCACGCGCTCTTCTTCCGTCTCCACGTGCCCGTAGAGCATCGTCGCGTTCGAACGCAGGCCAATCTCATGCGCCTGTCGCGCGATGTTCAGCCACATCTGCCCGCTCACTTTGTGGTCGCAAATAATCTTGCGCACGCGCGGATGAAAAATCTCCGCTCCACCGCCGGGCAAGGAATCGACGCCTGCTTCTTTCAGCTTCAGTAGAACTTCTTTGACGGTGAGCTTCGAAATGCGCGCGAAGTAACCCACTTCCACCATCGTGAACGCCTTCAAATGCACGCCGGGGCAGCGCTTTTTCAATCCGCGCATCATGTCCAGGAAGTATTCGAACGGTAGGTCGGGATGCAGCCCGCCGACAATGTGAAACTCCAACGCGCCCTCGCGCATGCCCTGTTCCGCGCGCGCGTAAATCTCTTCCAGCGCGAAGTTGTACGCCCCGGGCGCGTCCGGATCACGCCCAAACGCGCACAGTTTGCAATGTGCCACGCAAATGTTCGTCGGGTTGATGTGCCGGTTGACGTTGTAATACGTCACGTTGCCGTGCTTTTTTTCGCGCACGTGATTCGCCAGCCAGCCTGCCGCCAGCAAATCTGGCGAACGGTACAGTGCGATGCCGTCGTCGAAGCCTAGCCGCGCGCCCGCCAGCACTCTCTCGGCAATCGGCTGCAGCCGCTGATCGGTAATGGTCAGTTCGCTCATTTCGATCTGAGCTCCTCGTGGAGCACGGTACGAATATCGTTCCAAACCATCCAGTGTTCGTTCAAGCGCTCGGCGCCATGCCGTGCGTAGAATTGGCGCGCGATGGAGTTCTCGGGATCCACATCCACGCAAATTCGCGCCGCATTTTGGTCACCAAACCACGCGGCCAATAAGCGCAACAACTCCGAGGCTAGGCCATCTCCTCGACGTTCATGAATGACGTTAATCCACTCCAGCTCCCCGTCACACTCATAGCGGTGGGTGAGATGACCCGCGACAAAGCCGATAGCGGAATCATTTTCCGACGCAACATAAACAACGCGCGGCATCAGCGCCTTCTGGGGATGCAGCTCGCGGTTCATGTAACCCGTGATGCGCGTTATCCAGTACTCTTCTGATCCCCACCCTGAGGCTCTGATGCGAGCCATAGCAGGAATATCCGATTTGTTCGCTACTCTGTACTGCACTGTGCCCATAAAGGCGGCCCAACACAATCAAACTCGCCAAAACGCAGCTGCCGCGCCCCAAAACAACAGGAACAACATACTAATATAGCCGTTCACCGTGAAAAACGCAGCGTCCAGCTTGCTCAAATCGTGCGCCTTCACCAGCGAATGTTCATACGCGAGCAGCGCGGCAACCACCGTGATTCCTGCCCACGCCGGCCAAGGCAATCCGAAGCTCATCGCCAGCCAGCTCAGCAACGCAATCACGCCAATGTGCATTCCCCGTGCAATCAGCAGCGCTTTCGCGACTCCGAATCGCTTCGGAATCGAAAACAACCCAGCCTCTTTGTCGTACTCAATGTCCTGGCACGCGTAAAGCACGTCGAAACCACCCACCCACAATGTCACCGCGCCGCAAAGGATCAGCATTCGCCAATCGAGCGCGCCCGTAATGGCAATCCATGCAGCCGCAGGCGAAATTCCCAGCGCAAATCCCAGAAAGAGGTGTGACCAGTTCGTGAACCGCTTCGTAAACGAATAAAAAAATAAAACTGCGATAGCCACGGGCGCCAGCTTCAGCGCCAGTAAATTCAATTGCCATGCGGCCAAAAAAAATACCGCCACCGCCAGCAGAGTGAAAAGCCACGCAAATTCAAGCGACAGCGCGCCCGTCACCAGCGCCCGTTGCTTCGTCCGCGGATTCTCTCGGTCATAGCGCAGGTCCACGATGCGGTTCATCGTCATGGCCGCCGACCGCGCCGCAACCATCGCGACCACAATCCACAGAATCTGCCGCAGCGTTGGCCACCCATTCCGAGTCGCACGCGCCGCCAGCAATGCCCCTGTCAACGCAAACGGCAGCGCAAACACCGAGTGCTCAAACTTGATCATCTCCAGCACTGTGCGTATGCGGCTCATCGCTTGGCAACGTAATCCTTCATCGATTTCCTCAATTCACGCAAAGCTGCAACGCTTTGACTTTTCTCTATGAACTCCGTGCTCTTGCCTCTGTGTGTCAAATCTTTTTCTTTCTTCGTTTTTTCGCGCTTAAACTGAGTCTCGCAGCCGCTTCGCACCAAGTCAAGCCGCGGCAATCCTGCGCGCCAATGATAGAATTTCAAGCGGCTGAATCGCATGAATCAATCAGCACTGCTGAAAATTCTGGAATCCGTGCAGAACGGCAAGCTCTCCCCCAGCGCGGCCATCGAACGGCTTAAGCACCTGCCATTCGAAGACATCGGCTTCGCAAAGGTGGATCACCACCGCACGCTGCGCCAGGGATTCTCGGAAGTCGTTTTCGCCAAAGGCAAGACGCCGCAACAAGTCGGCGAAATCGTCCGCGCCATGCTCCAGAAGAAAGACTCGCGCCACAACATCCTCGTCACCCGCGCAGACGCTAAAATATTTGCCGCCGTGAAAAAAGCGAATGGAAAAACCGCGCGGACTGCAAAATTTCATCCGCTCTCAGGCGTCATCACCATCGAGCGCAGCAACGAAATCACGGGCAAAGGTTTGATTCTCGTCGTCTCCGCCGGTACCAGCGACATTCCCGTCGCGGAAGAAGCCCTACTCACCGCGCGCATAATGGGCAACCGCGTAGACCAACTCTATGACGTCGGCGTCGCCGGCATTCATCGCCTGCTTGAGCACCGCGAGAGCAAGCTCGCCCAGGCTCGCGTCATCATTTGTGTTGCGGGAATGGAAGGCGCTCTACCTAGCGTAGTCGGCGGCCTCGTTGCCGCGCCAGTCATTGCAGTGCCAGCGAGCGTCGGCTACGGTGCCAGCTTCGGCGGCGTCGCCGCGCTTCTCGGCATGCTCAATTCCTGTGCCTCCAACGTCACCGTCGTTAATATCGACAACGGCTTCGGCGCCGCCTGCGTCGCCTCCTGCATCAACCGCCTATAGCTCTTATTTCTTTTTCTTCTCTGTGTCTCTGCGTTTTCTAATGTTTTTCCTTCACGCCGTCAGCAGAACCTTCATCACGCCATCTTGCTGCGCAAAGCCAATAGCTTTCTGAGCCTCGCTCAGCTCAAAGGTGCGCGTAATCAGCGGCCGCGGATCCACCTTGCCCGAATGCAGCAACGCAATTGCCTTTTCAAACGGCCCGCAGCGCGATCCGACCACGTTGATTTCCTTCACCACAATCGGCCACGTTTCCACCGGCGCCGCTCCATGAAACGTCGATTTCAACACCAGTGTCCCGCGCGGGCTCGGTCATCTGCTGCGCCAGTGCCAAGCCGCTTGGCGAACCGGTAGCTTCGACGAGCAGTCCGTAGTTTTCTTTGATCCGCTTCAGATCGCTCGCGTCCCCTCGAACCTTCTTTGTTTCGATTCCTGCGTGCCGCGCCAGCGCCAGCTTCTTCTCGTGCTTACCGTACATCACCACGCGCTTAATCGCCGTCCTCAGCACTCGCGCAATCAATTGCGCCAGCTTTCCATCACCGAGCACCGCTGCCGAACGAGACTTCCTCGCGTCCACTTGCTCCAAAATCTCGCACGCGGCTGCCAGCGGCTCTACGAACACCGCCTGCTCGTCGCTCACCGAATCCGGCACGAGATGCAGGCTCCCGAGCGGCAGTGCAAGATACTCCGCAAACGCCCCATCATGCGCCACAATCCCCAGCACCGTCCGCCGTGCGCAATGCGTCCTCAACCCGCGCTTGCAAAACTTACAAAGTGGTTTGTAGTCATACGCTGAGCACGTGACATTGATCTCTCCGCAGACCCGCCGTCCGATCCACTGCTTTCGCACACCAGCCGCGACGCCCGCAACCTCCGCGACTTTCCCCACGAATTCGTGTCCCGGCGTCCCGCGAAAATTGTGGTACCCGCGCAGAATCTCCACGTCCGTGTTACAAATCCCCGCGAGCCGCACGCGCACCAGTCCCCACCCAGGCCGCAATTTCGGCCCCGGCTTCTCTGTCAACCGCAACTGTCCTTTGTGAACTTGAAATGCGAGCAATCGCAGCGCGTCCTTCTTACGCGTACTTAGTCCATCATCATAGCCCGCAGACGGCCGTTTCGCATTGCGTTAGCGCGTATACCCCGCGTTGATGAAATCATCCACGTCTTTGTGCAGTTTGTGATGTTCCTTCTCGTCGATGTACATCATGTGGCCGGCTTCGTAGTACGCGAAGCTCACGTTTTTCCGCACCGGCGCCTCCAGATTCATGTGCGCGACCGTGTTCTCGATACCATTGAACGGGGTGGCCACGTCATAATATCCGCAGAGCACCAACACTTTCAGATAAGTCTGCTGCGTTATCGCCGCGCGCAGAACTTCCGCCACCTCGGTGTTGCCCGTCTGGTCCCACGGCCGTACATTCGCGGTCACTGTGTAGTAAGCGTCGCTGTCCCACTTAAGCTCGCGCCGCACATAGTCGTGAAACGTCGCGACAAACGCGCCTTCATAAGACGCTTCGCTCGGATCGTACTCGACGCGCTCGCCAGCCGCGTCCACGTCCATCCCTTCGAAGCGCGAATCGAGCCGCCCGATGGTGCGCCTCTTGTCGCGCTCCAGTTCCTTGAACCAGCGGAATGGACTGATGCGCAAATTCGTTTGTTCGATGTATTTGGGAGTCAGCCCCGTGAATCGCGCCAGGTCCGCAACTACTTTTTGGTGCTCCGCCACAGGCAGAGCATCACCTTTTTCGAGCGCCGCCGCATATTCTCCGTGTGCGAATTCCCGCGCTTGCTGCGCCACCTGCTCGACACTCAAGTTCTGCAAATCAGGCGGCAGCAAATGGTGATACCACGCGGTCGTCACATAAGTCGGCAGAAAAAATTCCGCGCGGTCATCCGCGCCCCAATTCGAGAACGCAACCGACGAGAGCAGCACGATCCCGTTCAGGTAGACTTGATGACGCTCCTGTAGAACGCCTGCCAATTCCGCCGACCGCGTTGTGCCATAGCTCTCCCCAATCAGAAATTTCGGCGAAGCCCAGCGCTCGTTCCGTGTGACGTACTGGTAGATGAAATCGGCAAACCAGTTCGCGTCCGCAATGATTCCGTGGAATTGGTTAGGAGCTTCCCCTGGAGCGGGCCGGCTGAATCCCGTTGAGATCGCGTCAATGAAAACGAGATCGGTTGCGTCCAGAAACGAATCCTCATTGTCCGTCACCGTGTATGGAGCAGGCATGCCATGCCCGTCCGGCGTCAACGCCACGCGTTTCGGTCCCAAGCCCATGTGCGTAAACAGCGACGCCGAACCCGGCCCGCCGTTATAAACAAAGCTGATGGGCCGTTTGGCAATGTCCGACACCCCTTCTTTCGTGTACGCCACATAAAACATTGTTGCTTTCACTGTGCCGTCGTCGGCTTTGATGTTGTATGTCGCAGCGGTCGCGGTGTACTTAATTTCCTGACCGGCGATGCGCGCGGAGTGATGCGTCAACGAAGATTTTTCTTCGGGGGCTGGCGGTTTCTGCGCCTGCTTACCCTGCGCGCCTTCAGCCTGGGTTGAAGGCTGCTCCGGCGGCCGCTGCGTGCGCTGGCGTTGCTGCGGCGGTTGCTGCCCCGGCGGAATGGTAATTTGTTGGGATGGCGATTCCGCAGGCCGCTGCGGATCGCTTTGGCTCCGTGCTGCGGGCGCAGCAAGCAACACACAAATTCCCAAGAGCACACACGCGTTTCTTCTCATTTCACACCTCTCCGTCTTCGACTAAGAATTTTCTCAGTAAATAGGGCTCTAGCAGATGCACCAAAAGGCTTCGCCCACTCCCGCGAAACCGTCAGATTGGACGGATGAAAGCTTTGTGGAGTTTCAAAGTCAGATCGGAGAAGGCAGGTGGTCGGCGTCCTTTACTCGTACCTCAGCGCCACAATCGGGTCTACACGCATCGCCCGACGAGCTGGAATGGCGCATGCCGCAAGTGCGACTCCGGAGAGTGTTACAGCGACAATCAGGAATGTCGCCGGATCACGTACAGGCACTCCAAAGACAAGGCTCGACAGCGCTTGCCCCAGTGCCAGGCCCCCCAGCAGTCCGGTTCCAATTCCAATTAGCGCGACTTGCATTCCTTGGCTGACAATGAGCCGCAACACGCCGCGGGGCGAAGCACCCAGGGCCATGCGCACGCCAATCTCTCTGGTGCGCTGGCTGACCGAATACGCCAGCACTCCGTAGATGCCAATCGAGGCGATCAGCAGCGCCACGAAGGCAAACACGCTGAGCAGTACGGTATTGAGCCGAGGTTGCGCAGCGCTGTTCGAGAGCCACTCTTCCATCGTTCGCACGTTGGCCAGTGCAAGCTCTGCGTCGAGTTCGTGCACCTTTTGGCGGATCGCGGGGAGCAATGACTCCGGTGAGCTGTCGGTTCGCACCACCACGTCCATGAGCGGCCACAAACGCCAGGACATCGGATAGTACAGCGCCGGCGATTCCTGTGTCAGGGCGGTGCTGCGCACGTCGCCGACCACTCCGACCACAGTGAACCCAATCCGTGGATCGGCCGAACGTCGCAGCGTCCGGCCGAGCGGGTCCGCGTCGCCCCAGAATTTTCTGGCCGTTGCCTGGCTGATGATCGTAACCGGTGGCGCTGGAGCAGGACCATCCGCATCTGTGAAGTCGCGCCCGCGCAACAGCGGGATGCCCATGGTCTTGAAATAGCCGGGGCTTACGATTCTCCAGTCGATTGGCACAGCTGTGTTTGGCGGCAGCACGGATTGCTCCGTCGTAATCATGGGATGCGTCGTGTAGTTGCCCGCGCCAAACGGAATGCCACTTGAAACCGAGGCGCCCCGCACGCCCGGTATCGCTTGCAGCGAATCCATCAGTTCGCGGTAAAGCTGCGGGGCCTTGCCGTCTAGCGGATACTTCGCCGTGGGCGGCGCAAGCTGAAAAGTGATCAATCCTTGCGAACGGAAACCCAGCCGCACGTGCGCGAGGTTCGCCAGGCTCTGAATCAGCAAACCTGCTCCGATGAGCAGCACGGTGGCCAGCGCGAGTTCCACGGCTGCAAGGCCGTTCCGCACGCGCGCTGACATGCGAGTCGCCGAACCTCTCCCTGCGTGTTGGAGTACGGTATTCAGATCAGCTCTTGCCGTCCGCCACGCCGGTGCGATGCCAAAAAGCAGCCCCGCTACAATCGTCAGCCCCAACCCAAACCATAAAACAGTGCCGTCCATTGCTACGGAGGGAATAGGCAGCGTGTTGGGTGGTAACACGCGGTTGATTGCTCCTATGGCCCACACCGCTGCTAGGATGCCGCTCAAACCACCGGTCATCGAAAGCATCGTGCTCTCCACCAGCAACTGCCGCAGCAGCTGGCTTCGGCTTGCGCCGATGGCTGTCCGCACAGCCATTTCATTTTGCCGCGCCGCCGCCCGCGCGAGCAGCAAGTTCGCAATGTTTGCGCAAGCAGTCAGCAGCACAAAGGCCACCGCCCACAGCAGCACCACGAGTCCTGTCTTGAGCTGTGCGCTCACGAACGTGTCGGGCAGCGAGATCAGGCGAATGCCCCAATCCCGGATTTCCGGATGCTGTTGCCCCAGGTGAGTCGAGATGGCGTCCATTTCGGCCTGCGCCTGCGCGATGGAGACGCCCGGCTTGAGCCGCGCAACCGTGAAAATCTGATGATTGAGTCGCAATTCCTTTGCCGGGTCAATCGTCAAAGGTGTGTAGACGTCAGCCCCTGAGATCAAGTTCAACGAGGCCGGCACAATGCCGACCACGGTTGTGGGCGCGTCGTTAAGAATGATGGTGCGGCCAATCAGCGCACGGTCTCCGCCGAAGCGCCGCTTCCACAGGCCCTCTCCGATCATTGCCACCGGTGCCGCGCCTGGCTTCTCTTCGTCGTCTGTGAACGCACGCCCCGCTACCGGAGGAATCCCCAGCACACGTGTTAGTGCCGGGCTGATGCGATCGCCGGAAAGCTGTTCGGGCTCGCCCGATCCAGTGAGCGTGTAATTGCTGAACCCGACAGCCGCCAGCTCCTCAAGAGCTTTCGTTTGCTCTCGCCACGAAAGAAAGTTCAACACCGAAGAGCCGAAGCTTGGCAGATTCAGCTTGTCGTTCTTTTCCGCTACCTGGACAATGCGATTCGGTTCATGGAACGGCAGCGGTTTCAGCAGCACTGCATTCACCACGCTAAACATGGTGGTATTGGCGGCAATGGCCAGCGCGACGGTCAGCACCACCGCTGCCGTGAACAGCGGTGTCTGGCGCAGCATGCGGAACGCATAATGGATGTCCTTCAGCATGGGGTCCTCGTTTCAACGGCTCGCGGGAAACCTAGCTTAGCGATAATTCAGGTAAATCGCTGTCGCGCCTTTTTTATGCTGGTCCGTCCCGAGCCAGCCTCATGCCGGTCGCTCTCTCTGGCCTCTTTCGTTATCGCCCGACAAATCTCGTTTCAGCTTGCCCGTGATTTATTCGTATCGCAGCGCCACAATCGGGTCCACGCGCATGGCACGGTGTGCCGGAACGTACGCTGCGACCACTGCCACGAGAATCAGAAAAGCCGAGACGCCCAAAAAGGTAACCGGATCATGCGTCCCTACGCCGAATAGCAGGCTCGTCAAAAACCGGGCCACTCCAAAAGCTCCCGCCAGCCCAATCGCTACACCCACAACCGTCAGCTTGACCGTCTGTGCCAGAATCATACTGCGAACATCGCCAGCTTGCGCCCCCAGCGCCATGCGTACGCCAATTTCTTGCGTCCTCTGGCTGACCGTGTAGCTCATCACGCCATAGATGCCGACTGCGGCGAGCATCACGGCAAGAACGGCAAAAACTCCAACCAGCATCGCCGAAAATCGCCTGGGCGAAATCGAGCCCTCGAGCAATCCATCCATGGTCATCACGTGGGTCACCGGCAGATTCGGCGCATCTTTATGAATGACGTCTGTCACCGCGGGCGCCAGCGCTACGGGATCCGCCGCCGTCCGCACCACCAAATACGGCGTCCATCCGCCCACAAAATAAACATCAAACGTCGGCTCCGCATCCAGTCCGAACTGATGTACGTTACCCACGATGCCGATGATGGTGCTCCAGCACGGCTTCGGATCGAGCGAGCAAAGATTGATGCGCTTTCCTATGGCGTCGTCTTGGGGCCAGAAGCGCTTCGCCATCGTTTCATTGATCACCGCTCTCGGCACTTTCCAATCGTCCTCAGTGAAAAGCCGCCCTTCGCGCAGCGGAATTCCCAATGCCGAAAAATATGTCAAGCTCACCGTCCGGAACTGCACAATCGGCCGCGCGCCCGCGTTGGGGACGGGCTGGCCTTCAATCACGAATCGCGATGCCTGCCGGAACTCGTTGCTTAACGGCAGGTCGTCAATGCCCGCCGCTTCCTTCACGCCGGGAAGCGCGCGAATCTTCTCAGCGATTTGCTCGAATTGCAGCGACTGCCTCTGCCCCAACTGGATCCAATCGTACTGCGACATCTTGCTGGCTTGCGCAAAGGGCACTGCCGCTTGCTGTACCTCCATCGTCAGGATGTGCTCCACCCGAAAACCCGGGCTCACTTCTAGCAAATGCTGAAAGCTCCGCAAAAGCAGTCCCGCGCTGATCAGCGGCACAAGCGCCATCGCAATCTCGGAAATCACTAGAATATTGTGCGTCCTGTGACGCCCCGACGCGCCAGTGCCCTTGCTCCCTTGCTTCAGTGTTCCCGCTAGATTCGAACGCAGTGCGCGCAGCGCCGGCAGTAGCCCACAAATAATTCCTGCAGCCACGCAAACCGCTGCCGTGAACGCCAGCGCTTTACCGTTCACGCCGCTGTCTCGAACGACTCCCAGGTCCGCGGGAACAAACGCCATCAACGCCCGCAGCCCAGCCACCGCCAGCAGTAACCCAACCGCTCCGCCCGCCACCGCCAGCAACAAGCTCTCTGTCAGCAATTGCCGCGACAACTGCCACGGGCTTGCCCCCAACGCGGTCCGCAACGCCACTTCCCGCTCTCTTCCGGAATTTCGCACCAGCAGCAGGTTCACGATGTTCGCGCAGGCAATCAGCAGCACCAGTCCCACGGCCCCGGAAAGAACCAGCAGGATGCTCCGCAATTTCGCCACCGACGGATCCTCCATCGGCTCCACGAGTACGCCAAAAAACTTGTGCGAATCCGGATACTTAATGGTTTCCTCTTCATTCAGCCTTTTGATTTCGTCTTGCGCTTGTGCCAGTGTGATGCCCGGCTTCAGCCGTGCAATCCCGTTGAACGCGTGATGAATGTGCTCCGTCAGGTCATCGCCATACTGTCCGATGGGCATCCAAAGGTCTGGCCAGCGCAGCAAACGAAAATCGCCGGGCAACACACCCACGACGGTGTAGCCTTGGCTGTCCAGCGTGATCGTTCGTCCAATCACTTTCGCGTCACCGCCAAACCTGCTTTGCCAAAGCCGATGACTCAGCATCACCACCGGGGCGCTGCCCGCCCGGTCCTCTTCCGGCAGAAAATAACGCCCCGCCGCGAGGTGGACTCCCAGCAACGGAAACAGCCCCGCGCTGGCGTAGGCTACGAGCACGCGCTGCGGCTCGCCTTCCCCCGTCAAGTTGAATCCCTGTGAAATTTGCGCGTATCCCTCCATCTCCGAAAAGCTCGCATTTTGCTGCCGCCAGTCCGCATAATCACCGGGCGACAATGATCCGCGCGGAACCTGCGGCGGATAGGTATTCCAGATTTGCACGAGGTTTTGCGGCTCAGGGTAGGGCAGCGGTCGTAGCAGCACGCTTTCCACCACGCTGAAGATGGCCGTGTTGGCTCCGATGCCCAGCGCCAGAGTCAACACCGCCACCGCAGCAAATCCCGGGTTCTTGCCGAGCGTGCGTATCGAATAGCGGACGTCCTGCAGTATGTTTTCCATGGGGGCCCTGAGGCCAAACGCGAACCAGCCACTGGTACTTCTGGCCGCATCTTATCATTCTGTTTTCGGCGCTCACCAGTCAGATTGTGGGTACGGTACTTTAAAGCTAACAGGCGCTGCTCGAGCCGCTGCATTGTATACGCCGGTGAGCTTCCTGGCGAGCCCCTTTTCTGGCGCGTTTTATTTCTGTGTGATTGACGGATCGATTGAAAACTGCTCCGGCGCTCTATTCCTTAGAAAATAGCCATAAGGCCATTGTTTTCAGTCGGGATTGAGCGGCTATTTTCATGGTTCGTTGTGGTTCGAAGAACCATGAATTATTCGTACCGCAGCGCCACCATCGGATGCACGCGGGCCGCTCGCCTTGCCGGAATCAGAGCAGCCATAATAGACGACGCAATAAGGACCAAAACAGCCGTACCAAACACGACAGAATCGTAGTTTTTCACCCCATAGAGCTCACTGGCGATAGCGCGGGCACCGGCCAACGCAAGCGGCAGCCCTAAGAGAAGTCCGAGCACGACCGGAGTCATCGCCACACGCAGCATCATCGCCAGAATGCTACCGCTTGGCGCGCCCAGCGCCATGCGAATCCCGATTTCGCTCGTCCGGCGGGCCACCGTGTAGGCCGCGACTCCGTATAGTCCAACGCATGCGAGGACCAACGCAAGCAGACCATAAAGCGTCGTTAGCCGCGCCACCAGCCGTTCACTGTTGAAATTTTCGGCGACCTGTTCGTCAAAACGGATCACTCGAATTACCGTCAGGTTCGAGTCCACGCCGGCGAGTGTTCGTCTTATCACCGGCTCCAGATTCTGGGCAGAGCCTGCGACCAGCAATTGAATGTCGTGAAATATGTTGGAATTGTTTTCTCGCGCCTGCAACAGCGGCAAAAAGGCGGTCGCGTGCGCTGCCTCTCGGGCGTCAATATGCTTGGCGTCCTCCACGATACCCACGATTTCATAATCTCCAGCGTGGCTCGCGTCTCCGATCCCGAAGTGTTGGCCAATCGCCTCTTCATTCGGAAAATATTTGCGCGCAAAAGCCTCGCTGATCATCGCCGCATGCCGCGACGTCGGCGTGTCTTGTTCATCGATGAATCGCCCACGCACTAGCCTTGTCCCTATCGTCTCGAAATAATGCGCGCTGACGGCGTTCAACGAACTTGAATAAACCTTTCCGGGCGGCGCCGGATGGCCGGCGATGCTAATACGATCTCCCCAGTTCGATCCCTCCATCGGGCTGTACATCGAAAGACTCGCGTTCTGAACTCCCGGAATTGCCGCCATACGCTCTTGCAATTCCTGGTAGAGGCTCGGCAGCCGCTCGAGCGCATAACCTCCCAAATCCGAACCGACTCGCACGATCAGGCGCCCGGCCGTCTGGAAACCAAACTTCTGGTTCTCGAGGTGGCGGAGGCTTTCCGTAGCCAGCCCCGCTCCCACCAGCAAAACCAGCGTAAGGGCGGCCTGCAAAACCAGCAGCGCCTTCTGCGGCACTCGGGAGCGATCCATCGTCGAGCGTCCCGACCCGCGCAGCGTCTCCGCCGGTTGCGCATGCGAGCCCGCCCACGCCGGAGCCATGCTGAAAATCACTCCTGTCGCGATCGACAGCACAAACGCGAACAGCAGCACGGGAATCGAGGGACTCGCCTCAATGGGAACGTAATCCGCTCCTCGAAACGCCAGCAACAAAATCAATCGCGTTCCCACGAACGCCAGCGCCACGCCGGCCGCGCCGCCCGCCAATGCCAGGAGCACGCTCTCCGTAACCACCTGCTGAACCAGCCTCGCGCGGGAAGCTCCCAGCGCCACGCGCACGGCAATTTCCCCGCGGCTCGCTGTGCCCCGGGCTAGAAGCAGGTTCGCGATGTTGGCGCACGCAATCAGCAGAACAAACGCGGAAACTACTGCGAGAAAACGCAGCGGCTCAGCGTAATCCACTTGCAAGCTCATGATCCCGCCGCTTGCGGGCGTCAGCGTCAGGACCAATTTCTCCACTTCCTCAGGCTTATAACCCGACCTATTTGGCCGCGCCGCAATCCAATGCTGAATTTCGGATTTCAGGTGTGACTGCGCCTGTCCGGAAGTCGCTCCCGGCCGCAACCTGCCGATTGCGTAAAGCCAATAGGTGTCAGGATCATTCAAGCGTGAGCCAATCGGCATCAGGTTTGGTTCCGAAGAGAGCGGAACCCACAATTCCGCGGGGTCTCCGTCCAGTCTTTCTCCAAAAAAGCTCGCCGCCGCGATGCCGACCACCATCACTATCTGACGGTCAATAATGATCTGGCGGCCGATGACCGCGGGATCTGCGGAGAAACGCACCTGCCACGTTCGATAGCTCATCACCGCTACCACCGGCCCCCCGGGCTCATCATCCGCCGGAGTTAGCGTGCGTCCGGCAAATGCGCCCACGCCAAACATCGAAAAGTAATTGCCGGAGACAAACTGCGTCCGGAAGGGTTCCGCAAACGCGTCGCTGGTGCTCCGACGCACACTCAGCTTTGGCACATGAGATCGGAAGGCGGCAATCTCCGAAAATTCTGGAGTGTGATCGCGAATCTCCTTGTACAGGGGATAGGAAAACAGCGTAAAGCTGTCCTGGCTTCCGCCGAGCGAGCAACAGTTTTGGTCGTCGCCCAGGTTGTATAGTTGGTTGGGATGCGCCACCGGAAGCGGCTTCAGCAACACCGCATGGACCAAAGTAAAGATTGCCGTGTTCGCGCCGATGCCAAGCGCCAGCGTGAGCACCGCAACGCTTGTGAATCCCGGCGATTTCCACAGCGTGCGCAGCCCGTAACGGATGTCCTGGACAAGAGTCTCCAGCAGCGGCAGCGTGTGCATCTCGCGATGCCTCTCGCTGATTTGAGTCATCCCTCCGAGCCGCACCCGCGCCGCTCGTCGCGCTTCTTCGGGAGCCATGCCGCGCCGCACGTTTTCCTGCGCCAGCATTTCCAAATGCGACTCCAGCTCCCGCGCGAACTCTTCATCCGCCGCACGCCGCGACAACCAACCCCAAATCCGCGCTCCAATGATTCTCAGCCAACCCAACACGACATCACCTCACACTCCTAACTCACTCCGGCTCCCGATTTTGTCTGCTCGCCACTCGTTTACCCCGTTTGTCCTGAGCCTCGAAGAGAGCTTCGAGGGGTCACTCGCCACTGCCTCATTCATATCGCAGCGCCACCATCGGATCGACGCTCATCGCTCGCCGCGCCGGAGGGAAACTGGCTACGAGGACGACGAGTCCCAACCCGGCTATGGCGGCAACGAGAACTCCAGGGTCGCTTGGTTTCAGGCCAAAGAGCATTGCTCTGGCCGCCTGGGCGGCGGCCAAGCTCAGAAACGCACCGAGAACCAACCCTGGGGCTAGCAGCAAAGCGGCATTGCGAAGCACCAGGGAGAGGACATCCACCCTTTGTGCCCCGAGCGCCACGCGAATGCCGATTTCATTCGTGCGCTGCGCCACCAGGTAAGACATCACACCATAAAGGCCCACGGCGGCGATCAGGGCGGCGAGCAGGCCGAAAAAGCCCGAGACTGTGGCCATGAGGCGCTCGCGCGTCAGGCCCTCAAGGATCGCGGTTTCAAAGGCCTGAAAGCCAAGAGTAATCAGTGGGCTGGCCTGAGCGACAAGGCTTCTGACATTGGAAACGGTTAGAGCGATAGGCGTCGCCGAACGGATCACTACTTGAGCAAACGGACCGGGCTGGGGATCTTGAGATGTGGAGAGAAATACGATGGGAGCAAATTCTTCCCGCAAGCTTGAATACTTTGTGTCCGCGACCAGGCCTACAATCTCGAAGGATTGTTCCGGTTCGGACGGCGTAGCCTGCCGCCGAAACGTCTTTCCGATGGGATTCGCGCCCAGGCCAAGTTTGCGGGCGAAAGTTTGGTTCACAATCGCGACCTTGGGAGAAGTGACCGTATCCTGCGGAGTGAAATCCCGGCCGACAAGTAGAGCAATGCCCATCGCCTTGAAGTAACCATCGCTAGTCCTATTGAACCGGGAATCCACGCGGCTGGCCGGATTGCCCCCCTCGATCCAGACCTCATTGTCTGTGCTGCTGCCGCTAAGGGGAAGAATCTCTACCTCGGCAGCGGAGAGAACGCCAGGAAGGCCGCGAACCTTCTGGAGCAAGTCTTGTTTGAATGCCACGCGCCCTGCGTACGGAACGTTTAGACGGCGGAAGAGATCCAATTCAGTGATGACGACTCCCTTTTGCGAGAAGCCTGTGTCAACGGCGAGAAGATTGCGCAGGCTGCCGGAGAAAAGCAGTGCGCCGACCACCAGCACGAGCGACAGCGCAACTTGCGAAACGACCAACCCTTGGCGAAATCCAAATCGTTTGCGGCTTGCCGTCGCAGTGCGGCTGGCAGTCTTGAATGCTTCTGCGGGGGAAATGCGCGATGCTCGCAGCGCAGGTACCAGGCCAAACAAGATGCAGGTAAGGCTTGCGAGCCCGAAGGTGAAGGTGAGCAGGCGCCAGTCTAGCTTAAGGTCGAGAAACAACGGATCGCCTTCGGTGCCGAGGGAGGCTACAAGGAACTTGCTGAGCGCTCCAGCAAGGAAAAGTCCAAGCGCACCGCCAAGCGGCGCAAGAAGGAGGCTCTCCCCCATGGAATGCCGGATTAGCTGGCTGCGCGAGGCGCCGATGGCAAAACGCACCGTGAATTCGCGCTCACGCGTGGTGGCGCGCGCCAGCATCAAATTGGCGAGGTTCGCACAAGCAATCAACAAAACCAGTCCCGCGGTACCTAACAAGAGTGACAACGAATCTGAATACTCCATGCGCAACCACGAAACGCCGCTGCCTGCGGGAACCGCCGTGAGTTTGAACTTGAGATAGTCCTTGACGTTTTCGGAGGGGTAGTTTGATGGAAGGGTGGCCTGAAATATCCCCGGTGAACTCGCCGCCAACTGCGCGTTTGCTTTTTCGCGCGTCGAGCTGGGCCTCAACCGTCCGATGACGTTCAGCCACCAGACTGTGCCTTCGTCGAGCCAGGTGCCTTCGCTCCATAGAAACGCTTGCGAGCAAATGGGGACGGCAACGTCGTAAGAGCGGCCCACTTCGAGCCCGAAGAAACCGGGAGGCGTGACGCCAATGATTTCGACGGGATGATAATTAAGCGTGAGCTTTCGTCCGATGGGAGAAGGATCGCCGCCAAGCTCGCGTTGCCAGAATGCATAGCTCACCACGGCGCCCGGCAAGCCGCACCCGCGGCGATCTTCGGAAGCGGTGAATACGCGGCCCATCAATGGCCGCACGCCGAGTACGTGGAAGAAATCGCCGCTGACGAAAAGCCCCTGAGCGAGCCGGACTTCGCCACCGGGAGTGATGCCGAAATTATTACTACCCCAAGCGAGAACGCCGGAGAAAACGTCCTGATTGTCGCGGAGTTTTTCCCAGATGGCATTGGTCAGGACAGGATAGGCACTCGCTTGGCTTCCCCTCATTCCGGTGGGATCCGCGAGCTGAACGGTGACCAGTTGCTGCGGTTCCTTTACCGGGATGGTGCGCATGCGCAGAGCATCAACCAGTTGAAAAATCGCCGTGTTCGCGCCAATGCCGAGCGCCAGCGTGAGTACCGCAACGCTTGTGAATCCCGGCGATTTGCGCAGCGTGCGCAGCCCGTAGCGAATGTCCTGGACAAGAGTCTCCAGCAGCGGCAGCGTGTGCATCTCGCGATGCTTCTCGCTGATTTGCGTCATTCCCCCGAGCCGCACCCGTGCCGCTCGCCGCGCTTCTTCGGGCGCCATGCCGCGCCGCACGTTTTCCTGCGCCAGCATTTCCAAATGCGACTCCAGCTCCCGCGCGAAGTCCTGATCTGCCGCACGCCGCCACAACGATCCCCAAACCCGCGATGCTACGATTCTCAGCCAACCCAACATGACCTCACCTCAGCTTCCGAGTCATTGATGTGCCGCTGTTTGTTTCAGCTTTTGACTCAACCAAGAACTGCACTCAATGCTTCCTGTTCTGTCCTCTCGCCTCTCGTTTACCCCGAGCTTCGAGGGGTTATTCGCCACTCGCCACGGTCCCCAGCACACGCCCAATCACGCCCGAAATCCGCTCCCAGCTTCGCGCTTCGTGCGCAAGCTGTTTCCTCCCGGCTCTCGTAATGGAATAGAACTTCGCTCTGCGGTTGTTTTCCGACGTGCCCCACTCCGCGGAAATCCACTTTTTTTGCAGCAGCCGAGTCAGCGACGGGTAGATCGTCCCTTGATTGAGTTCGAGCGCGTCCTCGCTGATCTGCTCGATGCGTCGTGCGATGCCGTAACCGTGCAGCGAGCCCATCGTCTCCAGCGTCTTGAGTACCATCAGGTCCAGCGTCCCTTGCAGAATCCCCGGTTTCTCTTCGGGCATACTCTCTCCTGTAGCGAATCAACAGGAGTATGTCCTCAGACCTGTTGCATGTCAACAGGAGAACGTGACGTCCACGCGGGAGCGATTGTCTTCATTCCTTCAGATACTTCGATCAGTCTCAAGAATACGGCGAATGAAAACATCAATCTCGCGTTTGTTTTTTCCGATCCCGGTTACGAAGAATTCATGCGCTGTACGTTAGTGCCCTTGGGCGATCCATCATCTGCGACGATACGGCACGACGAACTTAGAGACTGCCAGCACAAAGGGCACGTAATGTACGAAGGATTCGAATCACCGGCCCCACACTGACCGGCGCCACAGGCGCGGCCTTACACTCAGTGGAGCGCGGCCGCCAGCGTCTTGACGAGCAGCGGTTCTTGTTCGGGGAAAACCGTGCGTAAATCGAGAACCAGGCGGTCCTCGTCCACGCGCGCAATCACGGAAATGCCAGCGGGCGCGCGGCGCAGGCGCTGCTCCAGCTTCGCCGCGGAATAGCGCGCGCTCGCAATGCGAATGACTTTGCTTGGCAGCGATTGAGCCGGAGTAGAGCCGCCTCCCACGAGCGAAGCGCCGTCCACAACTTCAATCTCCACCTCGTCCAGAGGCAATTCGGGACGCAGCTCCCGTATAAAATTCTCCGCGCGCCGCTTCAACTCCTGCGGCGTCGCGCGAATCATGCGCATCACCGGGATTTCGTCCCACGCCGCGCGCAAATACGCTCCCAGCGTCGATTCCAGCGCCGCAATCGTCACTTTGTCCACGCGCAGCGCGCGAAACAGCGGATGCCGCCGCACACGCGTAATCAAGTCTTTTTTCCCCGCGATAATCCCAGCCTGCGGCCCGCCCAGCAGCTTATCTCCGCTGAACGTCACGATGCCCACGCCCGCCTCGACGCTCTGCCGCACCGTTGGCTCGGCAATCCCGTGCTCCGTCAAATCCACGAGGCACCCGGAACCCAAATCTTCCACCAGCGGTAGTCCCGTCCGCTGGCTCAGCGCCACAAGTTCTTCAAGAGAAGGCTTCTCCGTGAAACCGGTCACTTTGAAATTCGAAGGATGCACGCGCAGCAGCAACCGCGCCTTCTCATTGATCGCGTTCTCGTAATCCGCCAGCCGTGTGCGGTTCGTCGTTCCCACTTCCCGCAGCAGCGCCCCGCTCTGCTCCATGATTTCCGGAATGCGAAAGCCGTCGCCAATCTCAATCAATTCGCCGCGCGAAACAATCACTTCGCCGCCGCGCGCAAGTGCGGCCAGCGTTACTAGCACCGCGGCGGCGCAATTGTTCACTACAATTGCTGCATCCGCTGCGGTAAGGCGTGTCAGCATTTCCGCCGTGTGCACGTCGCGTTTGCCACGCGCGCCCGCTTCCAGGTCGTATTCCAGATTTGAGTATTGCGTTGCCGCCAGACGGAATTCTTCCACCACGCTTTGCGGCAGCGGCGCGCGTCCCAGGTTCGTGTGCAGGATCACGCCAGTGGCATTGATCACCGGCAGCAACGAGCGGGCCAGAATCCGCTCCACCAGCGCCGTGATGCGCTCTTCCAGCGCAGCGGGATCGCAGGCAACCGGAGAAATCTCCGCGAGGACAGCGGTCGCAATTTGCCCGGTAATGCGTGCGCGCAAATCGTCCAGCACCGTGCGCGCCACCTCCACGACCAGATTGCGATCCGCGCGCTTTGCAAGCTCCGCCAGCCGCGGCTGCGCCAGCAATTCGTCCACCGAGGGAATCTGCCGCAGCAATTCCGACTGTTCCGCGGAAATCGCGCGCTTGGTGTGGGGCGCCATGCGAACATTTCAGCACAGACCTGCCCGCCCGGCAATCCTGGCCTGGTCCAGGCTAGCCGCAATCAGCGGAACCCGGCTTCAGCCGCTGAGGGACCACGGACTGCCACCTTGCTCTCGCGCCGTATCGCATTCGAAGCAGCCTTTCGCCCCTCTTGTTGACCCTCTTGGTATATCGCCTTAGCATGGGGGTCCGGGAGATTTCCGCACGACATGGCAACGATCGACGAAGACCTGGGCCAGATTGAGAAGGACATCCGCCAGCTCAAGATTGAGTACGACCAGTATTTCGGCGGCGGCCGCAAGCGTCCTCCCACCGAAATCGAATGGCGCATCGATCTTCTCGTCAAGCGCTACAACGAACGCGGTGGGGATATGAAATCCCACCAGCGCTTTCGTTTCAACAACCTCACCCAGACTTACGCGAAATACAAAGACATTTTCCGGAAGAAAACGAAGCAGAAGGAAGAGGGTACTATCCAGCGGCATTACGGCTCGGCGGCAAAACAAATTGAAGCTTCGCGCGCCAAAGAGCACGCGCAAGTGGAAGCCGTCGCCATCGCGGCCGGAAACGCCAAGGCCTTTCGCATGGTCTGCTCGCAGCCCGAAAGCGAGCCGGACAAGGTTGAGAAGCTGTACGAAGCGTTTCTGCAAGCGAAACAACTTGCCGGAGAACACACGGGACGATTATCGCGCTCCAGCTTCAATCAATTTGTGCTGAAGAAAACTAAGGAATTGCAAAAGCAGAAAAACTGCAAAGGCGTGGAATACGTCGTCGAAACCGTCGAAGGCCAGGTCAAACTCAAAGCCTTAGTCAAAACCTGACCTGTTTCCATCCGCGTTTTTTAATTCAAACTTTTCTTCTCTTTTCCGCATTCTGCCTTCTCCTTTCTGCATTCTTCTCGGCGTCCTCTGCGGCCCTCGGCGTTAAATCCTTTTTCTCTGTTCTTCGTCTTCAAGCTGTCAGCTGTGGCTTCCTTTCTTCCTTTTGCTTCTCCTCGGTTTTCCACATCGCCACTTTCCGAATCCACTCCGGGCGCTTAGACTGGTGTGCTTTTCCCATAGCGGAGGAAGAACATGGCTGTGGAGCGCGCGCTCATCAGCGTTTTTGACAAGACAGGAATCGTGGACTTCGCCAAGCGGCTCACCGCCCGAAAAATCGAAATCCTCTCAACGGGCGGCACCGCAAAGCTCTTGCGCGAAAGCGGAGTCGCAGTGCGTGACGTTTCTGACTTTACCGGTTGGCCCGAAATGCTCGGCGGGCGCGTGAAAACACTGCACCCCAAAGTTCACGGCGGCCTGCTCTTCCGCCGCAAGCATGCTGACGACCAAAAGCAAGCGAAGGAACACGGCATCGCTCCGATCGATCTCGTTGTCGTGAATCTGTATCCCTTCGAAGCCACAGCGGCTAAAGCCGGACTCACTACCGAAGAACTCATCGAGAACATCGACATTGGCGGGCCAACGATGCTGCGCTCGGCCGCAAAAAACTTTGAGAGCGTGACCGTGGTCTGCGATCCGGCAGATTTCGAGCGCGTGGCGAAGGAAATCGAAAGCGCGGGTGACACTACGCTCGCAACGCGGGTCGAGCTAGCCCGCAAGGTTTTTGCGACTACTTCGCGTTACGACGGCATGATCACTATGGAATTGGAGCGCCTCACCGCCAACGGGCATGTGGCGCTACAAGCGAAGCCCACGCTGCCCGAGCGCGTGCATCTCGCGTTGCGGCGCCAGCAGGAATTGCGTTACGGAGAAAATCCCCACCAGGCCGCCGCGCTGTACGTTCCTGCGGGCTGTACGGCGAAAGGCTTGGCCGCGGCGAAGCAACTTCAAGGCAAAGAACTCTCCTACAACAATTTCGTGGACCTCGAAGCGGCACGCAGTCTCGCTGGGGAATTCAAGAATCCCGCAGCGATCATCATCAAGCACAACAATCCCTGCGGGGCGGCGGAGCAAGCGAGTTTGCGCGATGCGTACCTTAAGGCGCTCGCCTGCGATCCGGTTTCCGCATTTGGCGGCGTGCTGGCGTTCAACCGCGAAGTAGACGCCGCCACGGCGGAAGAAGTCGCGAAGCTGTTTGCCGAGTGCATCGCGGCTCCAGGGTTTGCTGCCCGCGCGAAAGAGATTTTCGCAGCGAAGAAAAATTTGCGTTTGTTGGAGTTGCCCCCGGGCGGACTGGAGCCAGAACGCGAACTTCAGCTAAAGCGCATTCTCGGCGGGATACTGGTGCAGCAGCCCGACTGCGGCGAACTCGACGACAGCGGGCTCCGCGCCGTGACAAAACGTGTGCCGACCGCAGAAGAAATGCAAACGATGAGGTTCGCCTGGAAAGTGGCTAAGCACGTCAAGTCCAACGCCATCGTGTTCGCCAAAGACGGCGCGACGGTAGGTGTCGGCGCGGGCCAGATGAGCCGCGTGGACTCCGTGAAAATCGCCGTGATGAAAGCGCAATCTCCGCTCGCAGGAACGGTCGTAGCTTCTGACGCATTCTTCCCCTTTCCCGACGGGGTTGAAGAAGCCGCGAAAGCGGGCGCAACCGCAGTCATTCAGCCCGGTGGCTCCGTGCGCGACCCCGACGTAATTACCGCCGCCGACCACCTTGGCCTCGCCATGGTCTTCACCGGCATCCGCCACTTCCTGCACTGAGGCGAACCAAGGCAGTAACGAAGTAAGGAAGCAAGGATTCCTCTCAAGGCGTTTGCGATCAAGGAACGAGCGCCGGAGCTAAACGCTGCCAATATGGCGCACGCCTTGCTTGCCTCTACTCTGTGACTTCGGTGCCCTCTGTGTTGAAATCTCAGTCTGTGATCTCTAATACAAATCGACCCTCGAGGCGGTGAGATCTTCGGACTGAGGCTCATCATGGAACACAACTTGCAAGACACCATTTCGCTTCTTGGTCGTACTCCTGCGGCTCTCGATGCGCTTCTGCGCGGCCTGCCGGAAACGTGGACTCTCCAGAATGAAGGAGAAAATACCTGGAGCGCGTTTGACGTTGTCGGCCATTTGATTCACGGTGAACGCACCGATTGGATGCCGCGCGCAAAAATGATTTTGCGATTCGGCGAGAGTAAGCCGTTTGAGCCGTTCGACCGCTGGGCGCAGGAACGTGAAAGCCAGGGCAAGTCGCTCGCGCAATTGTTGGATGAATTTGCGCGCCTGCGCACAGAAAATTTGAACGAACTATGTGCGCTGCATCTGAAGCCCGCGGACCTTGCGCGGCGCGGACTACATCCCGCTCTCGGCGCAGTGACTCTGTCTCAATTGCTCGCGACCTGGGCCGCTCACGACCTGACGCACCTGCACCAAATCTCGCGCGCCATGGCGCATCAATATCGCGAAGCTGTAGGCCCCTGGAGCGCTTACCTTGGCGTGCTGCATTGCGCCAGCCACGGCGCCCCATAACAGCATTTGGCCCACAACCTCGCGCAGCCCTTTCTCGAATTTCGGCCCTTTTTTCCGCAAGAAAAACTTTAGAAACCTTTCATGTGTCCCCAACGACTCTGACACGCTCTTGTAATCTAACGCAGTCCCCACAATGTGCCGGCGATTGGCGACCTCTTCGACATGTTCAATTTCCAGGACGGTAAGGCGCAGTAGCGGCCAGCCGATGGTTAAAACCAAACCAAACGTATTGCGTTAAATCTCTTTCAAAATTTCCTTAATGGTTCAAGGAAAGGGGACGCCGGCGGTCGCAGGCGTCCCCGTTTCAACTTAGTTCGTCAGCTGTTCCACGCTTCGCGCCACGAAGACCGGCTGGCCGCTGACCGGGTCCCGCAAGACCAGCCCAACAACGCGCAGCGGATTGGTGGGATTAATGGTGAGATCGCTGAGCTGCGTGAGCCCGCCGCCAAAGCGCGTAAACGGCGTGACGAACACAGTGATCGGCCCGTTGAACAGGATGCCTGACAACCCATTCGAGTTGAACTGGAACGTGTGCGCGCCTACGTCCGTGCTGTTTGCCACCAGCGTGCCCGTGTGCCCTTCGTGCTGCAACACGACGCGCTTCACGGTGACTGCTCCGTTAGCGAACGGCCCGCCGATGTTAACGTGCTGGCCTGGCGTCAGAAGCGAAGAGTTGAAGAACATGTTGGTGAAGCTGGTGTGCATCCAGTAGATGTAGAAGATTTCGTTCCCAGTGAGATCGATAGTTGAGATCTGCCCGGAGTTGAAGCCGGTTCCCGAGGGCAGCACGCTGCGGACGTACAAATCAAAGTCCGTCGCGGCGCCTGTCTGCGGCTCCTCGAAACTGACAAGTCCTCCGGCGAAGAAATGATCCTGCGAAAGGATGCCCACGGAATCCGCGAGGAACGTCGCGGTCAGGCGGTCGAGACTTCCCGAGAGCTCGATGATCGAGTTGGTCGTCAGGTCGTTGATGCTTTCGTTGTTCTCCCATTCCGTCTGGCCATTCACGTTCACGGTGAATTGGTGACCATGCGGCCCTTGAATCAAGAAAGAGTTTCCACCGGCGTTCACGCTTACCACTCCGGCGACGAAGTCATCAATGAATGCGTCGGAATCACTGGGCGTGATGGCCTTCAGGTGCAACACCGGCGTGACCGCTCCGGCGATTTGGCCCATAGCGTCGACGACGATGGACTTGCGAAGATTAAACTCGAAACTCAGTCCGGTGATGTTCCCCGTGCTGACCACCAAGGGTGTCGCCAGATTGAGTGTGATGCTAGACGTCGTGAGCGTCACCGCTCGGCTGGTGGTTCCGTTGAGCGTCGTAACGGTCGGCCGCGTCGGCGGTGTCGTCTGCGGACTGGCCACGTTGAGATAGCTAATCTGCGGATTCGCGAGCGTCACCGTGACGCTGTTGTACGTGCCCGCGGGAATCGTGTTGATATCGAGCAGAGCGTGCAAGCCGTTGAGCCGGGCGAAGTCCACGGTTTGTGTACCGCTCAGCACCGATTGCGAATTGTTGTTCGCGTCGGTCACCGACAAGCCGGTAACGTCCACCTGAAACGACACGACGCTCTCGAGAGGCGCGTCCGTGCCGCTGACGAACACGGTTCCAGACTGCGGTTGCGGGGCGGGATGGTTCATTCCGCCGCCGCATCCCTCAAGGAATGCGAGGAGTATGAACGCGAGAAGACTCGCTGACCACTTGGGCGACCACTTTTTGGGATTCATCGGTTTCCTTTCACTTAAAGGACTAGAGAATCCCGGTGAGGCCCCCATGCACACACCGAGGTTCGGTTCTGGGTGGTGCTAGCAACCCAAAGAGCAGCGGAAAGTTTCCGAAGTTTCGGATTCTTGATGTGCAGAATCGTCCCTGGCTGACCCGGGCCGTCGGATCTCTCTTCCCGCGATCTTGCGCAAGTCTTAATCCTCTATGGGTTGGTGGATTTGTTTAAGTCGTTTAGAATCAACAGTTCCGAGGGCGTCGTGTAAGTTGATTCTGGAGAGCCGTCCGAGGGCGGTGTTGAGATCGCAGGCGGAAGGTAGCGTCCGGAAAAGAAATCAGCGAATCCGCGACCGAGGTCTCGGCAGCGTCGACGCGGTCGTGACGGCGCGCGTGGAACGAACAGAAATGCGGCTATCATTCGGATGGAGTTTTTTGCTAGCATGCCGCGGCAAGTTGGCCGGAAGGAGGCACAATGGCTACGCTGAAACGCATTGGACCGGGTTCGGCATTCAAGGTGGGGTTGGTTACGTATGCAATCCTCGGGCTGTTTGTCGGGTTTTGCTTCGCATTCTTTTCCATGGTTGCAGGGTCGCTCGGGTCGCTGGCGGGAGGGCAGGCAAGCGCGGGGGCGAGAGCGCTGGGGATGGGATTTGGCTTTGGGGCAATCATTATCATGCCAATCATGTACGGGATTATTGGCGGAATCGGCGGAGTGCTGGGAGCATTGGTCTACAACCTTGTGGCGGGGTGGATCGGCGGGCTGGAAGTGGATATCAGCTAATCGAGTAATCGAGGTCGGGCTAGGGTCGGTTTGACGGCAACGTAGCGCGGCTAAGGACTTGCCGTTGTTTTGAGGACAACGCTATCGGGAGAGATGGTCGCACCTACGCACCCACCAACCACTCCTTGGTATTCGCTTTACCGACTCGCAGGAAAATCCATCTGTTTCCAGTTTAACAGTCCGGAAGGCCCGCCATTGGGTGCGAGGACGATGGGACTGTTTCTCCGAGGAGGTAGGGCGATGAACATTAGCCGGCGCGAAGTGTTGGCAGGATTTGGAAGAATGGCGGTGTGGAACGCGACTTCGGGAGCGCGTGGCAGTGCGCTCCCCTCGTTGGCCGACATAGCAAGGGCCGACACACCAAGCGTAGGCGGACCGCTTCCTGCCAAGCGGGACTTTTCTATTCCGGAAGGGCTGACGTATCTCAATTGCGCGTATACGCACCCCCTGCCGAAGGTGGGCCTGGAAGCGCTGCGGGCCTACGGCGACCGCCGGGCCCGCCCCGAAGCCGTTTCCAGACCGTTACACGAGAAGCCCGTCGACATAAAAGCCGAATTTGCCGCACTGATTAACGCGAAAAAGTCTGAGATCAGTTTCATACCCAATACAAGCACCGGAGAGAATCTGGTTGTCAACGGATTGGATATTCCGCGCTCCGGAGGAAACGTCGTAACCGATGAGTTGCATTTTGAAGGCGCGCTCTTGCACCTCCAAGCGCTTCAACAGAAGGCTGGCCTCGATCTTCGCGTGGTGAAACCGCACGAGTGGCGGATTGAATTGAAGGATTTAGAACGCGCCATCGATAAGAAGACAAGGCTTGTAGAAGTCTCGCTAGTTGCCATGGACAACGGTTTTCAGCATGACTTAAAGAGAGTATGCGACGTGGCCCATGCCAGCGGCGCTTATGTGTACGCAGACATCGTGCAAGCGGCGGGGAACACGCCGATTGACGTTCGGGCATACGATGTGGATTTCTGCGCATGCTCGAGCTTCAAGTGGCTCATGGGCGATTTCGGGCTAGGCTTTCTATTTGTTAAAGAATCGCTCCTCGATAAAGTGATTGAGCGAACGCAATATGGGTACTACCAAGCCCAGGAATTGGAGTCTCATTTCTTGCCGGGCGACACGCCCGGCGCGGTGGCGTACACCTGGGAGCTAAGTCCTGACGCTACCGGCCATTTTGAGGTGGGAACGCAGGCGATCGGAGCTGGAGAGGTCCTGGCGGAAACCTTGCCCTATATTCGCAGTCTGGGCGTGCAAAATATTCACGCGCACCGGCAGCCTCTCCTTGAAAAGTTGCGCGCAGATATGCCGCGTCTTGGATTTCAACCGTTGACGCCGCCCGAATCCACTTCCGCGATCATCAGCTTTGTGGTGCGAAATCCAGATGAAGTCCGAAAGCGTTTGGCCAAAGCCCAAGTGAACGTTCGTGTTTCAGACCGCTATATTCGGATATCGCCTTCCATCTTCAATGACATGAGCGACATTGATCGGTTGCTCGAAGCTCTTCAGTAGATGTTGACACTGAGGTGCGGCGGGTAGCGCTTAGCGTGACGGAATGGCGGCGGCTGGCAAGCCGCGCACGAGGGTTAGGGTTTACGCTACTGGTCGTTAGAGCGACCTTTGTGGCTGTCAGTCCTTTGCCCGGTCCTGCCCTATAAGTGTGCCGAGTTCTGATGCGCCCCGCGCTCTACGCAGGCGGGGCTGGACTGGTCGAGAATCCGTAGCCGTGGAGGGCCGGAGCCCCGTGGCTGGCTACCTCGTAAACCAAGCGATTGCCGTCAAGGACGGCATAAGCAATTCGCGCCCTTTCTTTTCCTTGGCCCTCAATTTCCCACTCCCCCCTTCGTTTAATTAATCTTAGTTGGCTCCTAGTTCTCCACCATCGATCGACTTCTCCGGGCAAGGCGTGCCAGACGTTTTCTTGAGAGACCATCTCAAACAAGTAGTCGAGCAAGTGCTGATACACTCTCCGATTTCGGAGACAAATCAGATAGTCGGGATGCGCGAGAAAACTCATGAGACCGTTTTTTCGCCGAATCACATCCAGTTGCTTCTTCCACAGGTCGATTGAGTAATCCTTCAGGATGTAGAACAGGGAGTAGTCCTGGCTTGTGGTTAACGGGAGCTCGAGAATCCTGCCGACAAAGAATGGGAAGACCGTGCAGCAACCGCCGTGAGTGGCGTCCAAGTGAGCAACATTGGGCATCGACATGTCATAGGAAAATTCGTAGGCGTCGTACCAATCGAGGTTACGGTACATGACGCCGGCTCGAAAACCCTTTGCGCCATAGAGATGGATATATCCATTGATCTTCTTCGCCCGTCGCAGGAACTCGTCTCGGTCCCTATATAAGCGGCCGTCGTGATTCAGGTCGTGGATGTTGAACTCAAAGCCCCGATTGCGAATCTCGCGGACATATTCCGGCGGAACCTCATAACGTTTCTCTGGAATCACTTGGAAGGAAGCGCGAAGGTGACGGGATTCGTCAAGGTCCATCAATTGAAAAGTAAAAGCGCGGCCCGCGCAGGTTTCCACATCATGAGTCAAGATAAGACAATTTGCCGCTCCTTCGGGCCAGAACCAAATGAATGGCACCCTTCGCAGGCCGGCAGCTTCCATGGAAAGCTGCAAAAGCCTTTCGTGGATCGCGTCCACAGTGAAGTCTACGGGCCAAGCAGGAAATGGCCTCTTCTTCCAGTCGCTGAAATAGATTCTCTGAAGGCATTGGCGGGCCGAGGTTGGTAGGCTGTCTCTGACGAAATAATACGCTTTAAGGGACCATTCCTGAGAGAGAGTCTTTTCTCGAGCCGGCGTCAGGCTCTTCTCGTAGCGCTCATGACGAAGGTTTTTGATGGTACGTGGGGGGTCCCACGGCAATTGATTCGCTAAGGCTCGGCAGAGCGGCGCTTCTTCGAAGTTTAGCGAGACGCCGGTTGCGCAAGGGCCATAACCGACGGCGCCTGACCTTAATCGAAAGAAACCCTCGTTCCCCGACTGCATTGCGACGGGAATGTCATGGAGGAAACCCTCAGGTGTTCGATAGTATTCGGAGAGATCCTCAATCATTGATTAGTTAGGCTTCTTTCTCCCTGCTGCGAGAGTCTTGTCCGAAAAAACGGCCACAAAACTCGGCGCGAGCAGGTGGCGCATCAGTGTCAGGCGAAAAGCAAGAAACACGAAGATGCTCCCTCATGCGGCAACTTTGAGCGCATCGTGGGTATGTACTTGAAGGTTCCTTCGAGTGACACAGGGCGTTTTGAGCGAAAACCACGAACGCTTGGGCCGCTGAAGAATTGGAAGAGATTTAGGCCCTAGGCGAGAAGACTAGCAGCGATAAACACAAGCAAAGTCGAACAACTCTAAAGTGCTCAGCTGGTGGCGCGAATTCTGGGGTGCCGGCAATTGGAATATCAGGCATTGCTGGGCTGGAGGGTTAATGAAGCAAACCGCGAGTTTTTGAATTTTGTCAGGGTGACTGCCGTTCAGAATGCCTGGCACATCATCCGTAGGGTCGGGGGTAATGAGCACAAGGGCAATCGCGAAAACACAAAGGAAGACCAATGCTATTTGAGCAGTGCGAAACATTGTGGACTTTGATGGCATGTCATCTTGCATTGTCGCAATGTATTTGCCGATGGATCTGTAACTTAGGCTCCAAACGAACTTTCCCGCTTTACCGGTAGAATGCGCCCGTAATGGATTGCGAGACGCTCCAAATGCCCCCCAGGCGTTGGTTGTAATGCGCTTCCGCGTCAACTCCAACAGGTCTGATCTCCAGCTTGGCGGTGGGCATCTGTTCTATGCCTGCACACGAAGCCTCAAGCCAAAAGACTCTTAATCGAGCAATTGATATACCAAACCGGAAAATAGATTTCCCTGAGGCTTCAGCAAGCGAACCATCGACATCTCCTGACGGATAACCGGATATTCAAAATTGTTTTGCGCTGATAGGATTTTGGGATTTGTGAACTTCTTTGCGCAAGAACGCCCAGTCGCTTACATATGCTGGCTGGCAAAAGTTCCTGGGCGCGAGACGCAGGTTCTCTGGTATGCCTTTCCAACGGCCTGTTCGATTTGGTCTCGAAGGCCGTGTGGGAATGGGTGTTCCGTCTTAGGATAGGAGACGCGAGGCGTTTGGGAGAGGAGTGCGATGGGGTTGTTCGACTTGGGGGACCGGAAGGAGTTGGAGAAGAAGGCGAAGGCGGAACGCCGCCTACCGCCGGGGCAGTCGCTGACGCTGAAGTGGCCAGTGCTGCATTACGGGAGCGTGCCGGCGTTTGATGCGGCGAAGTGGGATTTCAAGATTTCGGGATTGGTGGAAGAGCCGAAGATGCTGACGTGGGAGGAATTTCGCGCGCTGCCGCAGACGGAAGTGACTTCGGATTTTCATTGCGTGACGCGCTGGAGCCGGCTAGACAACCGATGGAAGGGCGTGTTGTTCACGGAAGTGATGAAGCTTGTGAGGCCGAAGGCGGGCGCTGAGTTTGTGCTGGTGCTGGCGGAAGAGGGTTATACGGCGAATGTGCCGCTCGGGGATTTGCTGAGGCCCAATGTGCTGTTTGCTTTCGACCATGACGGCGGGCCGCTAGCGGCAGAGCATGGCGGGCCGTTGCGGCTGGTCGTGCCGCACTTGTATGCATGGAAAAGCGTGAAGTGGGTGCGCGGGTTTATGCTGTTGGACCACGACCGACTGGGATTTTGGGAGCGAAATGGGTATCACGCTTATGGGGACCCGTGGAAGGAACAAAGATATTCGGGGAGATAGAGAACAGAGAACAGGTATGAAATCTGATGGTAGAAGTGCGGATCGTGGGGAGGGCGACGTGAGTGGCCAAACACAGTTAGCGAATCGGCGGGAGTTTTTGCGCAGGTCAGCGGCAGCGCTGGCGCTGACTGGAATTTCAGGAAAAGATAGGATTTCGTCGGTCGGTGCGGCCGACGGAAGGACTGGGGCAAAAGAGTTTGCGGCGCTTGGCACGATGGACGATGCGGCGTTTGCGGCGAGGCAGGAAGAGCGGAGGAAGGAGTTGTGGGGATTGCTGGGGGATCTTTCTAGGCATGTGCCGGGGCCACCCAAGGTGGTGAGCACGGAAAAGCATGAGGGGTACACGCTGGAGCGGCTGATGCTGGACTTGAACGGGATGGAGCCGGTTCCGGCGCTCTTGCTGATTCCAGACAAGCGGGCGGCGCGGGCGCCGGGGCTGCTCTACATTCATTGGCATGGCGGAATGTATGACTTGGGCAAAGAGATGCTGCTCAAGGGAGTGAGCGTGGCTCCGCCGTACGCTCCGGTGTGCGCGGAAAAGGGAATCGTGACCCTAGCGATTGATAGCTGGTGCTTTGGCGAGCGCAAACACGAGAAGGTCGGGAAAACGGGAGAAGAAAACGCCTTCAAGGAGATGCTTTGGAACGGGCGCGTGCTCTACGGAATGATGATGCTCGATGAGTTTCGCGCATTCGATTATTTGGCGAACCGGCCGGAAGTGGATCCGCAGCGGCTGGGGGTTTTGGGTATGTCGATGGGCTCGACGAAGGCGTGGTGGCTGGCGGCGCTGGAGCCGCGCGTAACAGTTTGCATGGATGTGTGCTGCCTGACGGATTTTGAAGAGCTGATCAAGGTGGATGGATTGAGCGGGCATGGAATCTACTACTACGTGCCGTCGCTGCTGAAGCACTTTCAGACGGCGGAGATTAATGAGTTGATTGTGCCAAGGGCGCATTTGAGCGTGAATGGGCGGTTGGATGAGTTGACTCCACCAAAGGGAGTGGAAAAGATTCGCGATTACTTGATGCCGCTTTATCGGAAGTACGGGAAGGAGTCCGATTGCCACATTGAATTGTTCGAGTGCAAGCACGTGGAGCTGCCGGAAATGCGAAAGCTGATTTTGGAGTGGATGGATCGCTATCTGGTCGAAAACCCAAGGGCTTAACGCCCAGCCTCCCCGTATTGCTTCCTGCGTGACCAATCCATTTGTGAGTCGTCTTAGTCTTTAGCCCGCCTGGCCGGTTGCGGAACAAAAGGCGGAAAATCACGTATTCACGAATGAAGATGAAGGGGTGCCCTGGACGATTAGGCCTGCGCGAGAACCGCCGATAAATCCTAAGCGGAGGCGTTTTGATGAGCTTCAACCAATGGGTGGGAACGGCAATTGGGGATTTTAGGTATGCCCTGCGAACGCTGAGGCGGAGCCCTGGGTTTGTGGCCGTGGCCGTGATGACGCTGGGGTTGGGAATAGGGGCGAACACGGCGATTTTCTCGCTGCTGGACCAAATTTTGTTGCGGCTGCTTCCGGTGAAGAATCCGCAGCAATTGGTGCTGCTTACGATGCGGGGCCACCACTACGGAAACAATTGGGGAGGAAACGCGATTTCGCATCCCATGTTCCGCGATTTTCAGGCGCACAACGAGGTGTTTTCCGGGATGTTCTGCCGCTTTCCGAGTCCTGTGAGCCTGACGTTCGGCGGGCAGTCGGAGCGTGTGAATGCGGAGCTGGTTTCGGGGACATATTTCAGCGTTCTGGGAGTAAAAACGATCCTGGGGCGCGCGTTCACGCCGGAGGACGATCGCCTGCCCAATGGGCATCCGTTGGCGATGCTGACGTACGACTATTGGAGGCAGCGGTTTGGGGGCGATTCTGAAATTATAGGGAAGAACTTGCTTGTGAACGGCCACACCATGACCGTGGTCGGCGTGGTGCAGCAGGGTTTTGACGGCGTGGAGCTGGGCTACAACACAAAAATTTTTATTCCGATCATGATGCAAGAACAAGTTCTTGTGGTGCCCATGAAAATGCTTACGGACCGGCGGAGCCGCTGGGTGAACGCGTTTGGGCGATTGAAGCCGGGCGTGTCCATCACGCAGGCGAAAGCGTCGTTGCAGCCTTTCATGCACTCGATGCTCGAAGGCGAAGTGAAGGAGGCGGCGTTCAACCACGCTTCGACTTATGATCGAGAACAATTCTTGAAATGCTGGATTGACGTTTTACCAGGTTCGCAAGGGCGGTCGTACACGCGGCGGGAGCTTTCGACGCCGCTTTGGGTGCTGATGGCGACGACCGGTATGGTGCTGCTGATCGCGTGCGCGAACCTGGCGAATCTGCTGCTGGCGCGAGCCACCGGCAGGCAGAAAGAGATTGCAGTGCGGCTGGCGATTGGAGCGAGCCGGGGACGCATCGTTTCGCAGCTATTGACAGAAACGCTTTCGCTATCGGTGTTAGGCGGACTGGTGGGACTGGCGCTGGCTTTTTGGGCGGACAAGGCCCTGATGAGGATTTATTTGCCCTCAGACTCGACGGACCTGAATATTTCCACGCTGCCGGATTTGCGGATTCTGGTTTTCACGTTAGGCGTAACGATTCTCACAGGAATTTTGTTTGGACTTGTGCCGGCTCTGCAGACCACGCGGCCGGATGTGGGGCGCGTGCTAAAGGATGAAGCGGGAGCGGTGGTGGGCGGTGGCCACACGGGATTGAGGAAGACGCTGGTGGTGGCCCAAGTGGCGCTTTCGCTGTTGTTGCTCATCGGAGCGGGCTTGTTTTTGCGCACTTTGAAGAATCTGAGCAACCTTGGGCCCGGATTTCCCGCGGAGCGGCTGGTGGGATTCAAAATCGATCCTTCGCTGGGCGGCTACACTCCGGAAAGAGCGAAGATTTATTATCAGCAGTTGACGAATGCGCTCGGCGCGATTCCGGGGGTGCAATCAGTGAGCCTGGCGAGCATGCGAATTCTTGAAGACAACGAGTGGGACAGCAGCATGACGGTGGAAGGATATACGCCTGCGAAACCTGAGGATCGACCGCAGCCTTTTATGAACCAGATCAGTCCGGCATATTTTGCCACGTTGGGCGTGCCGATTGTTGCGGGACGCGACTTCCGGCTGACCGATGATCACGAGGTCAAAAAGGGCCCGGAGGACGATGACTGGACGCCTACGACGGTGATGATCAACGAGAAATTTGCGAAGAAGTTTTTTCCGGGAAGAAATCCAATTGGCATGCACATTGGCTTCGGAAGCGATCCGGGAACGCGCACGGATATGGAAGTAATCGGCGTGGTGAAGGACATCAAGTACACGAGTTTGCGGGACGAGATTCCGGCGCAGGCGTACATCCCCTACATGGGAAGCCGGTTTCTCGGAGGCATGACGGTGTACCTCCGGACGGAAATGGATCCGAGCTTACTGATGCCGACGGTGCGGCAGAGAGTGCGCGAGCTGGACGGGAATCTTCCGATCTATTCGCTGCGGACGACGGAAACGCAAATCAGCAATTCGCTGACGACGGAGCGCATGATTGCGAGCCTCTCGACGGTGTTTGGTTTTCTGGCGACGCTGCTGGCGGTGATTGGGCTTTATGGCGTGATGTCGTACACGGTGGCGCAGAGGACGCGCGAGATTGGGATTCGCATGGCGCTAGGAGCGGAGCAGGGGAGCGTAGTGTGGATGGTGATGCGCGAAGTGCTACGGCTGATTGGCATCGGCGTGGTGGCGGGCATTCCGGCGGCGCTGGCGCTGACGCAAGTGGTGCAGAGCCAGCTTTTTGGGTTGACGGGACATGATCCGCGGATTTTGGCGATTGCGACGGTGGCATTGACGGTGGTGGCGTGCGCGGCAGGGTATATTCCGGCGCTGCGGGCGAGCCGGTTGGATCCGATGAAAGCGTTGAGGTATGAGTGAAAAGTAGAGTCAAAGAGTTCAATGTTGTACATTCGAAAGGAAAGCCGCAGCAAAAGAATTTAACGCAGAGGACCGCCGAGACACAGAGGGCACAGAGAAAAAAAGCAGAAGGAAAACCGAGAAAGCCAAGACTCTTAATGCTCAACACGATGGGCTAATCGAAGCCGGGGGCGGAGACGTCTTCGAAGACAAGTTCTTTGTCCATGTCGAGCATTTGCTTTCGATAGAAGTGAATCCCGCCCAGAACCGTCAACAGCAGAGGCGCGAACCAGATTATCCTACCGGGACCGGAAAGAGACCACTCTTCCAGTTGCGGAAGGTAGTAAGTGAAGAAGACGTAGCCGAACAAATAGGCGACGCCGATAAGGCCCGAGTGGCTTTTGAAAGAGGGATAGGGGCACGTAAAAGGGATCTTGCGAAATTTCAGCAGCAACACTTCCACAAGAACAACCGTGCAAAGAATCAGGATTGTGGTGTGCAGCAGCGCGGTCGTCCAACCCCAAAGTACGAGCGTCGCCAGGAAGCAGGCGGGAGCCAGCCAGGACAGGGAGACGAACAAAAGCACGCGCCTGGCGATGGGACGCGCTTCGTGGCGTTCGCGGTCAAGCCAAAACTGAAAAATCCAATTTGCGGGCAAGTCCGCAGGAATCTCGAAGGCCAGGCGAATTCCAGCGATCGTGCAATAGGCCAAAATGAAAGCCACGGACAGAAATTCTGCGGAAGGCTGCCGGCCGCTGATAAGGGAATGGAGATTCGGGGCTGAACCAAGAACCGCGGCGGACGCGACTAATCCCAACGCCAGGAATCCGGATACCACCTGAAGATGGCCGTCGCTGCGGAGAAGCGTTCTTGCAACGAAGTGGTAGCAGGCGCGCTGCGACGGCGTGCGGAGCACTGCTTCGCAAAGCGGCGCGAAAGGCGAAAAGGAAAAAGGAACGCGAGGCAGGGGACCCACGTCGGGCGTTTCGGGAATGCGCATGAAGGATCGGCGGAAGCTGACGGCATAGGCCAGGATTGTGGTGAAGAATGCCGCTACTAAGGCGGCCAGGGCGGCGCTGGTCATGCGGGCGACAAACGATTCACTTCCTCTTCCCCAAAGCGTTTGCAGCAAGCCGAGAAACGAAACCGGAGGGAACACCGCCACGCGATGAGCGTTTACGACCGACAACTGCGTAAGCCATTGCGGGACGACAAGGCTGGTGCCAAGAAGCGCGAGCAGCGAGACGGCGAACGCAAAACGGGCCAGCAGAGACACTCTGCGAAACGCGCCGGCCGGCAGCAGAGTCATCAAAATTCCGGCGAAGGCAAACACAGCAAAAGAGCTGAAGGCGCTTGCCATGAGCATGACCACAGCGTGACCCGCGGCGAAACGAAAAACCACAGAAAGAGACGGTTGCGAACCAACGACGGCAATGGGAAATAGGATCACTGAGGCAGCATTGACAACAAAAGTGAGGGCGCCGACGAGAACGAAGATCGCGCAGAGGTTCGCGAGGAAGATGCTGCGCAGCCCGATGGGCAGAGGCACGAGGTTTGTAAAGTCGCGGCGGTCGAGAAAGATGTTGTCCCAGCGCCAGAGTGCGGCGGCTCCGCTTACGACCATGGAGAGCACGAGGAAGAAATACTCATCGGGAATGGTGGCTGAGAACGGGTCGTAGGCGCCCGCGCCGCGGAGGAAGCGAATGAACGAGCCGTATTTTTCAAACATCAGGAGAGAGACCAGCATCCCCGGCATGACTAGCAAAATTGCAATCACGCCAACGCCGAGATCCAATTCTCCTGAGTCACCACTGGCGCTGCCGTGAAACATGCGGCCGACAAATAAACGAACAAGGCAGCCAAAGGGAGTCTGGGAAAATGCGTCCCATCGCCGGCGGACGAATTGTTTCGCGCTTGTCATCATACGGCTGCCACGACGCCGACGATGTCATGGGCCATTTGCACAACGTCGCGTTCTTCGACGAGATGCAGGAAGACGCCTTCGAGCGAAGACTTGCCGATGTGCTCGCGGACTTCCGTGGTGGTTCCTTGAGCGATGACTTGTCCTTTGCGGAGGATGATGAGGTGGGAGCAGACTTTTTCGACGACTTCGAGAATGTGCGAGCAATAGAAGACTGCTTTGCCGCGCGCGCTGAAAGCTTGGATGAGGTTTTTGATGACGAGGACGGTGGTGACGTCGAGACCGGAGAGCGGCTCGTCGAGGATGAGAACGTCGGGATTGTCCATGAGAGCGGCGATAAGCAGGATGCGCTGGCGCATCCCCTTGGAATAGGAACCCATGGTGATGTGGCGGTGAGGCCAGAGGGAAAAGAGGTCAAGGAGCGAACTGATGGTTTTGGTTTTGTGCGGCTCGGGCATGGCGCGCAGGGTTCCGACCATGTCGAGATATTCCTGGCCCGTCAAGTAGGGATACAGATTGGCTTCCTCGGGCACATAGCCGAGGCGTTTGCGATAAGAGATGAGATTTTTGCGGATGTCCTGGCCGTTGTAGATGACCTGGCCGTCGGTGGGCTCGAGGAGGCCCGTGAGCATTTTGACCGTGGTGCTTTTGCCGGAGCCGTTGGGGCCGAGGTAGCCCAGCACCTGTCCGGGTTCGAGAGAAAAGGAGATGTCCCGAACGGCCAGGACGGAGCCGTAGAATTTGGAGAGTCCTCTGGCCTCGAGCACAGGCCCTCGCTCCGGTCTTGGCACCCCACACGGGGCGCCGGATATAGGTTTGACGCCGCGGAGGCGAGGAAGTTCCAAGAAACGAAGGTGCTGGGGCTCAATCGTCCTTAATGGTACGTGACTATGGGGTCGTCTTGGCGAATTCCGTGAAAATCTGAGCTGGGTGGCGGTGTCTAATGGAGGAAGAGGTGTCCTTCATGGACGGCGAGGGTGTTCCCGTATGGTCGCCCAGCCAGGCAGCGGCGCAGAGAGAGGCAAAGAGAAGGCCGGTTTTCTGTAGGTACATGAACCTTTGGCCGTTTGTGGGAGTATTGTTGGCTTTGCTTATGGCGTTCATGGGGGTGCCGGTAGTTCATTCGTTCGCCCCGGCGGATTTGCCGAGTGCCCTTCATGCAACGGCGCAGCCCAGGGGAGCGGCTCAGGACGCGATGAAAGTTTGTGTAACGCGGGATGGTCGAGTCTTCTTCCGTAGCGACAGGCTTCAGCCGAAGTCGCTTCCTTTCCTTATAAGCAACGCCATCGAAGAAGGGGCGGAGAAAAAGGTTTACATTGCCGTGGATTCGCGTGCGAAGTACGGTGATGCGGCTGCTGTTGTAAACGAGATTAGTAATGCAGGGATTCGCGAGATTTGCATTTTGGCGTACAAGCTCGAAGAGTGATTCACCCTAAAAAAGCAAAAGACGCCCAGTCGAGCTTGAACCAGGGCGTCTTTCCATTCGGTGCAAACCGATCGGAGCAAACCATCTAATTCAAATTAGTCGGCGGCGGATTGGTTTGCGGCTTTGGTCGGGTCGATTTCGATGCGGCCCTTAAAATAGGCGCCGTCTTCGATGCTGATGCGCGCGGAAGAAATGTCGCCGGTGATGGAGCCGTCCTTCTTGATGTCCACACGGCCCCGCGCGTGGACATTGCCTGTGATTTTGCCGTAGGCAATAATGTCGCCGGCATGAATTTCGGAATTGAGCTGGGCGGCAGAGCCGACCGTGAGTTCGTGACCCTTGAGGCGGATAGGGCCGTCAACGATGCCGTCAATCTGCAAATCTTCGGTGCCGGTGACCTCTCCCTTGATCTGGATGCTGGCACCGAGGCGCGCACCACCGCGGACCGGGGAACCGCCGAGTTTGCCGGAAGAAGCAGGCTGATTAAACGGAACGACTGGAGACGCTGGAGCTTGCGAAGGGGAACCCGCGGGTGGCTCCGCCGCCGCACCTTGTTGCTTGGACCACATTATAAGGACCTCCCTTTATCGGAATCCTGAAATAAAATTTGCTCCGGGTGGGAGGGAGCAGTGTGGAGTCCATGTTGTGCCGCGACAAGTGATGGGGCAACAAAGAAACGAACTGGATTTGCGCAGTTTGGAACTGGCCGCAAGGACAGGGCGCCGAAGAGGCAGAGCAAGACGACGCCTAATGGTTGTCACGATTTCAGAATCCGTGCCACTAACGAGCAGCCAGTGTATGATGGGAGCCGCCAGGTTCCCCGCCGGTCGTGTGGAGTTTGCCATGTATTTGCGTGTGCTGAAGTGTCTTCCTGTGGCTGTAATCCTGCTGATGACGACCTGCTCGAGTAGCAGGGTTTACGCGCAAACGTCAACGGGTGGCGCGCAACTGTCCAACGCCGTGAACCTAAACGCATTCGAGACCTCGGTCTTGGACATAAATCTCAAGGGACCAGATGGCCAACCAGTGGCGGTGACGGCGGTAGTCACCTTACTGAAGCTCTCCAACGAGGCGTACCGGCAGGAAACAGCGAAAACGGGGCACGTCCGTTTCAATAGCATTGGCGCGACGGAGTACTCAATCCAGGTGGTAGCTTCAGGGTATGCGACGACGGTAAGAAAAGTCGAGACGCGCAACAACGAAGTGAAGTCCTTGACGATTGAGCTTCAAAAGCTGTCCCTGGAAGATGCCGCGGAGAACCTTGCGTATCACGCGCTGGCTCCGAAGGCCCAAAAGGAAATTGGAAAAGCGCTGGAACTGCTGCGCGCGCAAAAAGTGGCCGATGCGCGGAGCCATTTGGATGCGGCCAACCGGGCCTCGCCGAATCAGGGAGAGGTGCAATACCTTTACGGAGTATACGAAAAGCAGACCGGCAACGCAGAGCAGGCCAAGTCGTACTGGCTGAAAGCCGTGGAGTACAGCCCGAACCACCTTCTGGCGCTGATCTCCCTCGCGGATGCAATGCTGCGCGAGAATCGCGAAACGGAGGCGCTGCCCTACGCGAAGCGGGCGGTGGAAGCAGAGCCAACCTCCTGGCGAGCGCACGCGATTCTTTCGAACGTGTACTTGCGCAAGGGTTCGGCCGATGAAGCAGAGAAAGAGGCGCAGCGCGCGATGGAGCTGGGGCACGACCAGGCGGCCATGGTGCAGCCCGTGCTGGCGGCGGCGCTGGCGAGAAAAGGGGAAAGGGCGCGAGCCATCACAACCTTGCAGGCGTACCTAGCCGAGCGCCCGGCGGACGCAGAAGCAAAGAAGTTACTGGAGAACCTGCAGCTTCGAACGGTTTCAGGGAAGAGCGTAGTGAAGGACGATTCGAAAGCCCGCGCGGTTGCAACCTTGCAAGAGTACGTGCAGGAACACCCTTCGGACGCAGACGCCAAGAAGCTGTTGGACAAGCTTCAGCTTCAGGCCGCTTCGGTCACAGATGTCCCAGACGAAGCAGGGATTGATGCGACCGAAGATGTGCCGTTATCCCTCGACACGGCATCCGCTTTGACGCTGCGCTCGAGTTGGTTGCCGCCGGACGTGGACGAGAAAGTGCCTCCGGTGGAGCAGGGCGCAAACTGCGCGCTAGAGGATGTGTTGCTAAAAACAGGGAAACAGGTCCAGGAATTTGTCAAAAACGTCGAACGTTTTTCGGCGACTGAGTTCCTGAAGCAGGAAGCGATCGACAAGTGGGGAATGTCGGGTGCGACCGAGACCCGCAAGTTTGACTATGTTGTGGCGGTCGAGGAACCCAGGCCCGGATTCCTTGCCGTTGAGGAGTATCGAAACAGCGGAGGTTTGCCTGGGGAATTTCCGGGCGGGATCGCGACAAACGGCTTGCCGGTGCTGGCGCTCATTTTTCATCCTTATAACGCCGTGAATTTTGAGATGACATGCGAAGGTTTGACGCGCTGGGATGGTAAGCCAGCTTGGCAAGTCCATTTTCGTCAAAGGAGGGACAAGCCTAATACGGTCCGGTCGTACCGGCTCGGCATGGATGGCCCTTCTTATCCTGTCGCTTTGAAGGGGCGGGCGTGGATTTTGGCAGACAGCTACGAGATTGCCCGGCTGGAAACCGACTTGATTGCCCCGGTGCCGCAAATCAAGCTGGTTGCGGATCACACGGCCATCGAATATGGGCCAGTGCAGTTCCGCACTCATGGCGTGGAGATGTGGCTGCCGCAGAGCGCGGAAGTGTACTACGGCTGGCTAGGGAAACGCATTCACCGGCGCCACAGCTTCAGCAATTACATGCTGTTTGCAGTGGATGAGAAGCAGCAAATCGCGGACCCAAAAGCTGCTAACTGAAATTGGCCAGTCCAGCAGGGGCGAAGAGAGCTGCCAAGCCCTTCGGACTTAGGGAAGACGTCTTGCATGGGTTCTTGGCCCCTTGCACTCGTATCCCTTCAAACCTGTATGATGCTGGGGAGCCAAGGTTGCTCCGCCGAGTGGAGTTGACCATGTTCCAGCTTGTCGCCCAACATTTTCTTCGTTTGATTTTTGCTTGCCTCCTTGCTTCATTACTCTCGATCGCGGTTTTTGCGCAGCGGCCGACACCGGGCCAGGGGCCAGCGAACCGAACCAGTAGTAATTCGTCACCGCTTGAGGGCGGCGATCAGACGATTGACATTGATGTTTACGTGCGAGGCGCGGACGGAGCGCCGATTGACGTGACGGCAGTGGTTAGCCTGATTGCTCCGATGGGGCAAGTGCTTAGCCAAGGAACAACGCTCGGAGGAAACATCCAATTCAGGGGAGTTGCCGCAAGCCAATACACCATCCAGGTGATCGCCGCGGGTTATGAAAATGCCGTGAAGGACTTTGACGGCTACAATGCGGGTGCGTCGAGAGTAATCATTGATATGCGGGCTTCGTCGGAGGGAAACGCGGGGGCGGGCTCACCACAAATTCTTCTTGCTCCGAAAGCCCAGAAAGAACTAGCGAAAGCGGTGGAAGCGTTGCGCGCGAACAAGCCAGGGGATGCGCGGAATCATTTGGAAGCGGCGTATCGTGTGGCGCCGAATCATCCGTCGGTGAATTATCTGTATGGCGTTTATTTCCTGCAGATGAAGGATCAGGAAAAAGCAAAGTCTTATTGGACAAAGGCGCTCGAATTCAACCCGAAGCATGTTTCCGCGCTGTTATCGATGAGCGAGGCACTGCTGCGCGAGCAGAAAATCCCCGATGCGGAATCGTATATAAAAAAGGCCGTGGAGGCCGATCCCAACTCGTGGCGCGCTCATGCAGTTTTCGCAGACGTTCTTTTGAAAGAAAGCCAGCCGAACGAGGCCGTGAAGGAGGCGGATCGTGCCGTGGAACTGGGAAAAGGGCAGGCGGCCATGGTGCAGCCGTTGCTGGCGCGGGCGCTGGTGGAAAGCGGGAACAAGGACCGCGCCGGGAAAGTTCTGGAGAAGTACGTTCAGGAGCATCCCGACGATGGGGCGACACGCAAGCAACTGGAAGGATTCCGGTCTGCGCAGGCGCAGATCTCCAGCGGGAATGGAGATTCTGGTGCAGGGACAAAAGCGCCAGCAGAGACTGAATCAGTAATCGCGTTGCCTCTTTCGCCGAACCTATCCCGGGCGGGGGTAAACGGAGGCAATTCGAACATGGAAGAAGGGCCCACTCCGTTTGAGCCAAAGGCGCAAGAGGCCCTGGATAAAGCGCTTAAACTGCTGGGCCCCAGCATGACGATGGAACAAGCGGAAGGGGCGAAGAGACATCTGGGAACGGCGTACAAGATTGCCCCGACGAGCGCGGATGTGAACTACCTTCTCGGCGCCTATTGGTGGCAGATGAATGATCGCCAGCGGGCTATAGATTACTGGGGAAAGGCCATTGAGCTTTATCCGAAGCATTACCGGGCATTGCTGTCTCTGGGCCAGGCGCTGGTGGACCAGAACAAGCTCGAAGAAGCCTTGCCTTATCTCGAACGCAGTCTTCAAATCGAACCGCTTTCGTGGCGGGCGTACGCACTTTCGGCGCACATAAAGTTGCGCCAGGGAGGCACCGACGAGGCGGCCAAGGATGCAGAACGCGCGGTAGAGCTGGGACACGAAGAGGCGGCGGTCGCGCAAAGGTATCTGGCAGCAGCGTTGGCAAAACGCGGAGAAAAAGAAAAGGCCGTCACAATTCTTCAAAATTACATCAAGAAACACCGCGATGACGCAGAAGCGAAGACCCAACTCGAGAAGCTGCGTGCGCATGACCGGAACGGTGCCCAGAATGCGGCGGAAGCGTCGAGCCAGGTGATTTTGCAATCGGCGGCGATCGCTTTGGTCACGCCATTGCCTCTGCCGACAGAGTGGTTGCCGCCGGATGTAGACGAAAGAGTTCCTCCCGTGGAGTCTGAGGCCGGGTGCGCCTTGGATACGGTGGTGGAGAAAGCGGGGAAGCGCGTCGAGGAGTTCATTAAGAATGTGGACCGCTTTACGGCCACGGAGTACTTGGATCATGAATCCATCAATAGATGGGGATTTGCGGACTCCGAAGAAACGCGCAAGTACGATTATGTGGTCAGCATCGAGCAATACAGGCCAGGATACTTCAGCGTTACGGAATTCCGGGGGAAGCGGTACACGCTTGAGCCATTTCCAGGCGGCATAGAGACGCACGGGCTGCCGACGCTGTCGCTGATTTTTCATCCGAACAACGCGGGGAATTTTGCAATGAGCTGCGAGGGGTTAGCCGAATGGAATGGAAAGCCGGCGTGGCAAGTCCATTTCCGGCAGAGGCCGGACAAGCCGAATACCATCCGAGCGTACCGGTTTGGCCAGAGTGGCCCTTCCTACGCAGTGGCGTTGCGCGGGCGCGCGTGGATTGTGGCGGACAGCTATCAAATTGTGCGGATGGAAACGGACCTGGTGGCAAAGCTGCCGGAAATCAAGCTCCTGGCCGACCACACGCTGGTGGAGTATGGCCCGGTGCGCTTCAAAAACCGCAACGTAGAAATGTGGCTGCCGCGGAACGCGGAAGTGTATTTCGATTGGAGAGGGCAGCGCGTGCACCGGCGTCACAGCTTTGACAATTACATGCTGTTTTCGGTGGATGAGAAGCAGAAGATCGCGGAGCCGAAAGAGGAAACGCAGAGCCAGCCGGAGAATTGAGCTTGGGACAAACGCCGTAGAAGAGCAGCAGAGTTTCTCCTCGGATATATCCGGTAGCAGGCAGACGTTGTGATCGTTCAGCGATCCTCGCCGGATCGCTTTGGGATGACAGCCACACCGCCCAGTGCTTGCTTTCTTGAGAAAGTAGCCTGACAACCGCGAGTTCAGGCGAGGTCGAGAACACGGTTGAGGAATCCCACCAAGTATTTCCAAGCGAAGTAGTAGGCGATCAGCGCGAGCGGCGCGGCCACAGGAAAGATATGCGCGGCAAAACCAGGAATGGAAAAGTCCAGAAGAGCGGAAGCCGCTAGGCCGAGCGGCCCGATCACAATTGGCAGAAGCGCTCCGTGCAGGCCGAGAGATAGCGGCACGCGGCGACGCCAGGAGATGAAAAGAACGTTCCAGAGGCCCCAGAGATTAGGCACTACCGCCATGGGAAAAACGATGAAGCGTTCTAGGGGCACAGGAAAATGGTAGACGAGGCGAGCAAGGACGTAGCCGGTCATGAAAAAGAGCAAAAAGACGGTGGGCACGGCGATGCCTGCCATGTAGGCCCGAAGATAGGGGTGCTTGTTCATAAGAGCCTCCCGCTCACAATTGATAGAGCAAAGCCGGAATCGCATTAGGGAAAAGCAAGAGGGCAGTGGCGACGGCGGCGGCCAGCGCCCAATCGAACCAGGGGATGCGAAGGGGCTGGGCCTCGAGGCGGCGGAGCAATTGCGGCCAGAGGTCGCGCTGAAGGTCGGCGTTTTGTGGGGGAGGGAACGCGCCCTTAAGAAGGGCGCGGAGTTCCTTTTCTTGTTGCTGATCGTTTTCTTCGTTGCTCATTTTGAAGCGGCCTCCAAACCGAAAGAACTCAGCTTTTTGCGCAACATGCGGACAGCGCGAAAGACACGCACCTTGACGAGCGCGGCAGAGATGCCAGCGGCTTGGGCGATCTCGTCGTAGGGTTCGTCTTCGATCAGCGCCAAAGTGGCTACGAGCCGGTACTTTGCGGGTAGCTCGATGAATGCGCGGCGGAGGTGGCTGCGCAACTCGCCGCGGACCGCGGAGTCTCCGTCAGACGCGGCAGGATAGTCCTCCGAGAGCTCGGTTTCCTTGCGCGCGTGCCGGAGGTGGTCCAAAGCCGCGTTGGTGGCGATACGGCGTGCCCAGGCGCGAAAATTTCCCACGGCAGGGTCGAACCGCTGGTGGGCCCGGTAAATGCGCCAGAATGTCTCCACGGTCAAGTCCTCGGCGGCGCCGGTGTCGCGAACGATGCGGAGGGTCCAGCGATAGACTTCCTGCTGGTGCTGGCGAAAGAGAGCCTCGAAGGCTTCGAGGTCTCCCGCCGCGAATCGTTCGAGCAGCTCCATGCACCACTCTCTAACCCAATTACTGCAAATTCTGCCCAGAGGTTACAGCGGATTCCCGCGAGCGGACGGGCCTAAGCGAAATAGTGGTGCTAGGGCTGAGCCAGGCGGACGCGGCGAGGGCCGAAAGCGATAAGCTTAGACGGCACGTCGCTCAGAATGGGGATGCGAAGCAAGGCACGTATCATCCAAGGCGCGCGAGCGGGCCGTTCCTGCGAAACGAGCGCCTTCGCGATTAGATTATTCTGCATTCCTGACTGCATGCTTTGAGATTACGCGCACGGGCCACTCGCGCTGGCCACCTCTTGCGGCAATTTTCGCAGCATAGTGCACCGGAAGCAAGCCGAGCTGTTAATCCTTTAGAAGCTCCGGATGGTTTTGGTCGCCCTTCTTTATTTCCTCTCCGGACCTGTATTTCAGTACGATGGATTGCATGGCAAATTTTCACTTGCGCTTCCGCGCGGTGACTTTTCTTGCGCGAAGTTTCAGAAATTCCGGCTCGACCCAGACCGTATTCAGCCGTTTCGGTGCCAGCTCGACATTCCCGTATTTGTCGAAACCCTGAACGGTGTAGACCTTTCCGAGCATACCCTTGAATAGCTTTTCAGTTCCGAGCTCGTCTTTTACACCCGGCGGAAACGTAACTGGCGACATGCCAACTACCTTCACTTTGTCTCCGACGCGAAACTTCGATTTAGTCATCGGAAAATACCCAATCACCTCGCTCCGGCTTCAATTCAGCCAGACGATGCCAGTGCACAGCACTACAATCCCATTGCTTCCCGCAGCTTCGCAACGACTGTGTTCATCCCTTCGTTCGATTTCGCCGCCAGACGTGCGGCAAGCATGGGCGAATACCCACGCACTTCCTCTGCTGTGATGTTGTGCCATACAGGAAGAATTACCTTGGTTCCGGCTACGTCCCTGCTCATCAACCCATCAAGCTCTTGTTGCGGCCATTCCTTTGCGAAAAAAGGATGACTCAGGACCACGATGCCATACCGGCTGTTTGCAAGGCCCTCATCGATTTTCCGTCTCAAAATGTCCCCAACTTTAAGCGTGGTTTCGTCATACCAAACCAACAGGCCGGAAGCATTCAGCGCTGCCGCCAAGGGGCGAACGAAATCATCTTTGTCTTCGCTGGCATGACTAATGAAAACGTCGCATCGCTTACCCAGCCCGGCCGCATAGGCAGTACGACTTTTCATTTCATCAAGGATTAGCTCATCCCGTCTTATATCAAGCTCGCGAGTCAACCGCGCCATAATCCCCGACACACCGCTTTCAATTCCCTTAACAATTGACTCGCGCAGGTTCACAGGGGTTTGCCCCGTAAACGTTTGGCCTATCAACCGACTTATCGCGCCCACGGCGTGATGCTGTTGTGCATGGCAGTACTGGTTCACCTCCGTCGTTATTTCCCTCAACGCCGCGTCATCGAACGGCAGCCCTTGCCTGTCATACGCTTTAAGCAGGCTCTCCATCCTAGCCCGGCCCATATCCTCTATAAACTGGACAAGGACGTCGGCCCGCGCCTTAAGGTACATTCCCGAACGCATCATGTTTCGCCGCGTGAAATCTTCAACTACTTCTGATGTTCGGGCTTGTTGCCGCTTACGTGTCTCTTCAAGGCTGGCCCACAATAGCCTGTCCGCGTATCGCCTCCCAACTTGGTTAAGCGGCATCCCTTAGTCCTCTACCAACGCCTCAGGCCGCAGCAGTTCCGTGATTACGCCGTTGCCCGTTTCCTTCAACCTTCCTGCCTTGGCCAGAGCCTCCAGACGTGAGTTGGCGTCAAAGGCTTTCACTGGATGCTCATCTTCTGATGCCCTGTCGCGCTGAGTTTTCGCCCCGACGCATTCGACTTCTTTCAGCACGCCAAGGGTTTCGGGGATTATTTTTTCATCGTTCCCCTTCCAAAACACGAGCACGTTCTGGTGCGTCTTTTGCACTTTGCGATAGTGCGTCCAGTGTTTGCCCACGTGGCGCGCCGAATTTCCTATGCGGTCCAGCAAGATGATTTGGTTGTAATAGTGGAGGCCGAGACGCTCAAAGCAGGAAATCGTATCGCCAACCAAATTTATGGCCCAGCCATGTTCTCCTAGTTTATCGCGGATATCGGCAACGACAACTACGGCGAACCGATTTTCCTTTAGATGGGCGACAGCTTGGCGAAAACTGTTTTCGTAGCGCCGCAGGAATTCCGCATACGTTTTGCACCTTGAGAGGTCACGTTCGTCATCTTCTGTGTATATCTCTCTGTTCCAATAGGGAGGGCATGTGAAAATCAAATCAAATTGCTGGCCCGACACGAGGTCCGATAGCTCCTTGCAACTATCGCCTTCGACCCACGTTGGGCTTCCACGACGGCTGTACACGTGTGCCTTCGCGGCGCGTCGGATTTCATCAAGTTGCGTGCGATTTTCCTCTATTTGTTCGGCGCGCAATTCGATGCCCTGTATCTATATAGGTAATAAGGCTTTACATCGCAATAGCCTAATAGATGTCGTACTGCTCCCAGTGGAGGGTGGCGTCGGACTGGATGATGGCGTGTTTGTGCGAGTTTTGCTCGAGCTCGTCGATGAGCATGGACTCGCGGGTCTTGAGCGCCTTGGCGATTTCCGGATGTACGCGAAGCGTGAGGCTGGGGCTTTCGGGATCGGCTGCGGCCATCTTGCGAGCTTCGGCCTGAATTTCGTAGCACAGCGTGGGTGTGGATTTCACCATGCCGGAGCCGGTGCAATATGGGCAAGGCTGGCAGAGCACCCGTTCGAGCGCCTGCTTGGTGCGCTTGCGCGTGATGCAAACGAGGCCGAATTCGTTGAAGGATAGCGCTTTCGAAGGAGCTTTGTCCTGCTCCAGAGCTTGCTGCAATGCGGACAAAACTTTCTCGCGATTGCGGCGCTCTTCCATGTCAATAAAGTCGACAACAATGATGCCGCCTAGATCGCGCAGGCGAATCTGACGGACGATTTCCTTGACGGCTTCGAGGTTGGTCTTGACGATGGTGTCTTCAAGGCGCGTGGAGCCTTTGCCGACGAACTTGCCGGTGTTGACGTCAATGGCTACAAGCGCTTCGGTGTGGTTGATAACGATGTAGCCACCAGACTTGAGCCACACTTTGGCGCGGAGAGCTTTGTCGAGTTCGTGCTGGATGCCGAACTCCTCGAAGATGGGCGTTTCTTTCGTGTAAAGCTTGACCTTGCTGACCAGCTTGGGCTGGAAGCGGTTCACAAAATCGACGACCTTGCCGTATTCTTCTTCGCTGTCAATCCAGATGGCAGTGAAATCGTCGCTGACGTAGTCGCGAAGCATGCGCTCGACCAGGTCGAGATCGCGATGGAGCAAAGCCGGGGCCTTGCGCTCTTCGCTGCGCTGCTTAATCTCGAGCCAGGTCTTGCCGAGGAAGTCGATGTCGGCGCGAATTTCGTCGTCAGTGGCGCCACCGGCAGCCGTTCGAACGATGAAGCCGCCAGGATAATTAGCGCTGGCTTCGCTCACCAGGCGGCGGAGACGCGAGCGATTTTCCGCGGAGATGATTTTGCGTGACACGCCAGTGTGGTGAACGGTGGGCATATAAACGAGAAAGCGTCCCGGCAGCGCAACGTGACTGGTAATGCGCGCGCCCTTCTTGCCAAGAGGCTCCTTGGCGATCTGGATGACGATTTCCTCGCCGGGCTTCAGCATTTCCGAGATGAGTTGCGGACGGCGCGGCGCGGAATGGCCGCGGTCATGATGACGTCCGCCGGGCCCGCGGCGTTCGAATCGACCACGTCCACGATCGCCGCCACGGCGATCCGGGCGTCCGCCGCGATCGCGTCCGCGGAAAGGCCGCTGGAAGCGCGAACGCGGGTTGCCGCCAATGCGTGCAGAATCCCGCGGGTAGTCTTCGCGAGGGCCCGAAGGGCCGCGGCCGGTATGGGGCGCGCGAGTTTCGCCGGGTAACAGAAGTTCGGCGCCTTCGGAAATTGAAGCTTCCGCGATAGGCTCACCGAGGGAAGCCGCGATCACTTCCGCTTCGGAGCGAACCTGCTCCACTTCGAGATGTTCTTCAGAGGTTTGCGCTTCGTGTGGGTGATCTTCGTCTTCGGATTCCGCCTGATCGAGTTCGGCTTCGGTTTCGTGAACTTCTTCCTGTAGTTCAGGATGCTCGCCCATGGAGACGATGTGCTCCGCGCTTTCGTGAGCGACGTCTGCGGCGAATTCGGCGCGATCGGCGGCCCGGTGCGCCTCAACTTCAGCAACGTCCTCGGGGCTGAGACCTGAACCGGTTTCTGCATGAACTTCTTCTACCGCCTCTGCTTCTTCGTCGGATTCGGTTTCCTCCTCCCCGTCTTCTTCTTCGAAAACGGCGCCACCGACGACGGCGTCCGCTTCCGCGTCAGCGGCAGCTTCTTCGTGCTTGGCTTCCGCGAGGTCGGAGGCCAATGCAGCGACCTGATCGTCGTTTAGGTCGGCGCCATTGCTTACCGGCTCAGATTCCTGGGCCGCAGGGGACGACTCGGCTTCCGCCGGAGAAGCTTCCGAAGTGGCTTCCGTGCTGCCCGCCTCGGCCGCCCCCTCGGCGAGAAGCCAGCTCGGCAGCCCGCCCGAAAAGCGGCGAGGAACGCCGGCAGAGCCAGAAGTGGCAACCGGAAGAGTGTTTGCCGGCCGTGGAGAGGTTTCTTCGCCGACGGCTGAATCGTTGCGGGACTCTTGTTCGAGTACGGGAGCCGCGGCTGCCGGAGAGGCTACGGCCTTGTCGCGATACTTTGCGAGCGATTCGCCGGGCAGAAGGATGGCTTCCTCAGAGACATCGGTCGGCGACGGCCCTGAACTGCGCGGACCCTCCTGGCGCCGGTTGTCATAGCCGCGCTGCTGGCCACGATTGTCGTAGCCGCCGCGAAATTCGCCGCCCTGCGGCGGGGCATACTTGGAAGGCGGAAGATTTCGTCCGCCTGGACCGCCTTGTTGACGGCCACCGCGATTGCGCCCGCCCCGCCTGCCCCAGCGTCCACCGCGGCCGCGATCGCCGCCACGTCCGTAATGCTGGCCCTGGCGGTCATTACCACGATCGTTCCCGCGATCATTTCCTCGATCATGGCCGGAACGCCGGGAATAATTCTGAGTTGGGTTGAAATGTGGCGAAAAGTTCTGCGGAGCGGAGGCATTGGACTGCGGCTGGCGCTCTTCTCCCGATTCCGAGTGCGCGCTTTCCGCGGCAGCGAGTTGTTCTCCGGCCGGCTGTCCTTCAGGCTGCGGAACTTCCTGGCTGGCGAGAGGAAAAGCTTCATCAGACGAGGCAGCCTCCCGTTCGGCAGGAGGCTGAAGACGAGACTCTTCGGAGCGCGGCTCCTCGCGCCGGTCGTCGCGGCGATCGGTGGCGCGGGCCAGGGATTCTCCTGGAAGCAACTCGACGGTTGAGCCGTTGCCGGCGGAAATGGCGGCCGCGGGAGCAGACGCATGCGAGTGATGCTCGTGGGGTTCGTAGTCCTCGAGGTTTTCAAAAACGTCGCTGACGTAGAGAAATGCGTCGCCATCCAGCCCGATGTCCACGAAAGCAGACTGCATGCCGGGGAGGACGCGTGTGACTTTTCCTTTGTAGATGCTGCCGACGAGGGCGAATTCTTTTTCCCGCTCGATGTAAATTTCGACTAGCTGACCTTCTTCCAAAATCGCGACCCGCCGTTCGTGGGAGGACGCGGAGATAACCAATTCTTTTGACATGAAAACTCCTTGTAGGAGACGCCGGCGTGGCCGGAGTCCGCTGCAGGACGCATCGCCGCAAGCTTCTGCCGGTCGCGGGCCCAGAAAAACGAACGCATTTCCGGCATGGCCGGGAAGGGCGCTGGGCGCACTAGGGAGATGGCTTGGTGTTCGAAGCCAGAGGGAAAAGATGTCCTCAGTCTGTCGAGGCTAATCCGTTGCCAGAATCTGGCTGGGCGAACGGCGGACGATGCTGTCCTCACTCTGAAAATCCTTTTATGCGTGACCCCAGCCTTGCCGGGGCCAACAAATCCTTTACTTCCTAACTTCCGAGAACTTGCTTACTTCCAACTACTTCCTCCGGTGCATTCCGACGAAGCGGAAATGCTACGCGGAACTGGCAGCGGGTTCAGTTGACGAAGCGGCGTAGCCGAACGTTCATCACCAGACCAATCGCCAGAAAAACAAACAGCGTGGCGGAGCCTCCGTAGCTCATCAACGGCAACGGAATGCCGGTGACGGGCATCGCACCAATCACCATCGCCACGTTCACCAACACATGGAAACCAAGCGCTGCTGCAACGCCCATTACGAGAAACATTCCCGCGCGATCTTTCGCGCGTTGAGCATTCTGCACTAAACGAAGCAGAAGCGCCATATACAACCCGAGAGCCAGAAGCACGCCCTTGAATCCCTGCTCTTCCGCCCAGGCCGACATGATGAAATCCGAATAACGGACCGGGATGTAGCCCAGTTGATTCTGCGTGCCGTTGCCGAATCCTTTGCCCCAGAAACCGCCGGAGCCCACGGCAATCTTGGACTGCAAGAGCTGATAGCCGGAACCTTTGGCGTCTTCTTCCGGGTGCAGGAAAGAGGTGATTCTCTCCCGCTGATACGGCTTGAGGATGCGCCTGCTGACGGGGGGATAAAAAACCGCCCCGACCAGGAGAATCCCCGCTAACGAGAAAACCGCTGCATGTTGCCACTTCAAGCCCGCCAAAAACGCGCCTACTGCCACCATGGGCATCAGCACCAAGGCTGTGCCCAGATCGGGCTGCCTGAGAATCAGGACCAGCGGGACCCCCACCAATAATCCTGCCTTGATAAGGTCCCGCAAATCAAGCTCGTCCGTGCGCACTTCCGCAAAGAAGCGCGCTAACACGATGATTATAACCAATTTGACCAATTCTGACACCTGAATGAGTTCGCCCACGGCGGGGATTTGGATCCAGCGTTTGGCGCCAAAATGAGTGTGGCCCACAGCAAGAACGGCGATAAGAGCCGCAAGGCTGAGGAGATACAAAAGAGGTGCCTGGTCCAGAATGACGTGATAGTCCAAACGCGAAAGAGCGAACATCAAGAGAAAGCCAATAGCGAGCCAGCGAACCTGTTTCCAGTGCATGCCCGCGAGCGAACTGCCGTGGGTAGCGGAATAGATTTCAAGCACACCTAGAGCGCAGATGGTGGCGAGAATAGCGAGCAGCCACCAGTCGTAATCGCGTGTTCCGGGAGCGTCTTTCATCGAGAAAGTTGAATGCTCAGAATTAAAAGTTTAAGGCCAGAGAGGGCGGTTGCGCGCAAGAGCTGACTCGAGATGAGGCGCGTTGTGCAACAGGACGTCATAATGGCTCAGCGCTCCCGCTCTGATACGGGCCGAGTGGTTGCCGCTGAGTCTGTGTCTTCTGGTTTGAGGGCCGCGCGGGGCACGGTCACCTTCGTGGATAGGGGTTTTGTTTGAGGCGCAGGCGGCTTGGTTTCGGCCGTGTATTGTCCTTGCGTCTTCTTGTTCTTCTTGTCGTAATAGGCCTTGATGACGTCGCGCACGACCGGACCGGCCGCCTCGCCTCCGTGCTTTCCGCTTTCCTGCACCAGCACGGAGACAACAATTTCCGGATTGCGGCGCGGAGCGTAGCCGACGAACCAGGCATTGTCTTCGAACTTTTTCTCTTTTTTAATGAGCGCCATCTTGTCGTAACCGATGACCTGGGCAGTGCCGGATTTGCCGCTGAGCTCGATGCCTGCAAGCTTGAGATGGCCGCCCGTGCCGCCGGGTTCGTTCACGACGCCATACATGGCGTCCGTGACTTCTTCGACAGTGTGGTCGGAAATGGGGAAGCGCTCTCCCCTCACATTGGGGGCGTCTTTTAGCATGTGCGGCTGCATCAAGACGCCGCTGGAGGCGATGCCGGCAATCATGCGCGCCAACTGCAAGGGAGTGGTTGTGACGGCGCCTTGACCCGTGGAAACGGAAATCACTTCACCTTGATACCACTTGCGGTGCTGGACGCGCTCGACCCATTGTGGGGAGGGCATCAGGCCGGCTTCCTCTCCGGGCAGATCGATACCCGTCTTGTGTCCTATGCCTAAGTGGCTGGCGTAATAATCGAGGCGATCGATTCCAAGGCGCAATCCGACATTGTAGAAGAACACGTCGCAGGATTTGAGGATGGCTTCGTGTAGGCCAAGAGTACCGTGAGACTTGGGGCCGCTTTTAGCGTAATAGACGTAGCAGTGATACTGCCTACCAAAGAAGCTGGCGTAACCCGGACAGTAGGTCGTAAAGCTTTGCTGGGGAACGTGGTCTTCCAGCATGGCCGTGGCGGTAATGATTTTGAAAACGGAGCCCGGGGCGAGCTGAGCTTGAATGGCGCGGTTCAGCAAGGGCTTGTGGGGATCTTCGTTCAGTTTTTTCCAGTTTTCTGAGGAGACGCGTATGGCAAAGTCATTCGGGTCCAACGAAGGATGGCTGGCCATGGCCAAAACTTCGCCGTTGCGCGGATCGAGCGCAACGACAGCGCCGGGGCGGTCTCCGAGAGATTGCTCGGCGACCTGTTGTAAGTCGTAGTCAATGCTCAGCTGAATCTGCTTGCCAGGAATTGCCTCCTGCAAGGGGAGTTGTCCGACTTCTTTGCCGACGCTATTCACAATGACGCGGCGCTTTCCGTCGGTACCTTGCAGCACATCGTTGTACTGCTGCTCCAGGCCGAATTTTCCGGCAAAGTCTCCGGGCCGCAGCTTGCCATTGCTTGCTTCAATCTGTTGCTCGCTGACCTCACCCACGTAGCCCACGCCGTGCGAGAGGAAGCCTCCGGGGAGGTAGCGCCGCCGCTGAACAGGGATCATTTCGAGGACCGGGATGTCGGTTTTGTGCGATTCGATAAACGCGACATCGGCGGGCGAAGCGTCAGACTTGACGATAATAGGCTGGAATTTCGCAAGATTTTTCGTGCTGTTCAGCTGGTCCTTCAGATCATCCATCGGAATGCCCAGGCCATCTGAAATGGCCCCAAGATGTTTTTCAACTTGGGCCATGTCGTCGCGCAACAGAAGAACGCTGAAGGAAGGCCGGTTGTCGACGAGCACGCGGCCATCGCGGTCGAGCATGCGGCCACGCGGGGCGATGACCGGAATTTCGCGGACGCGGTTGCGTTCGGCGAGGGTGGCGTATTTATCGGAGTCAATAACCTGAAGTTTCCAAAAGCCCAGCAGCAACACGCCGATCATGCCCACGATGACATAAGAAGCCATCGCGAGCCGCGCTTGCGGCAAACGATTGTCGTTCCGAAACCAGTAAGACACGAAAACCCCGCGCGCGAGGAGTCCCCTCAGGACTGCATATTTCGTCCAAGTACGCCGGACGCGACTCGCGTCACGAAAGATCTACAGCGTGGGTTTCGAGTTTGGCCCCGACCGATTCGGGGTCAGGCTCAAAGCGTTCCGTCGAAAATTTCCTCGGATCTGGGCAACGAAAAAATCTTCGGGAGCTCCCGAAAAAAACCGCCGGACTGAAGCTGCAAAGAGCAGCAGAGTCAATTCCAACCTATCACTTGCATGGGGGTGCCGCAAGCCGTCCGCGAGGACAGGTTCCAGATTTGCACTCAGGTTGTTTGAAGCACGCGGTTTAGACCTGGTTGCTCCAGCGGCGGGCACACGTTATTGTAGAAAATTCTCTTATGCCGCGCGAAAACACCATCGGAAACCCGATTCGACTGGCGCTGATTGGCATGTCCGGCTCCGGGAAGACGTTCTGGTCAAAGAAGTTAGCGGAGGAGGGGGCGCCGGCGGTCTTTTGCGACGACAAAATCGAGCAACGCCTGGCGCCGCGGCTTAGACCCGGCGGGTACTGCGGAATTAACGGCGTGGCTGCCTGGATGGGCTGGCCGGACAGTCCGACCTACGCCGAGCGGGAGGCCGAATATCTGGCGGAAGAGATTCACACGCTTGACGAAGTGTTGAATGAGCTTGAAGCCCAACCCGAGAAATCTTTAGTGCTGGACACGACCGGCAGCGTGATTTATGCGGGAAATCATTTGCTGATGCGTTTGCGGCGGCAAATGACGATTGTGTATCTGGCGGCGACGGAGCAGGAACGACAATTGCTGATTGAAAGATATTTGAACGACCCGAAGCCAGTGCTGTGGCGCGGCGCGTTTCACGCGAAGAGCGGAGAGACGCCAAGAGAAGTTGTGGCGCGGTGCTATCCGGCGCTGATTGAAGCGCGGCGGCGAAGTTACGAGGCGCTGGCGCATTGTACGGTGGGCGTCGCTGAATTGAGGGTGCCTCTTAACGCGGAGCAGTTTTTGGAGAAGGTACGAAAGCAAATGAGATGAGAGCAGAGATCCGAGATCGGGGATCAGAAGACAGAACACGGAACTGTGCGATGTTGATGTGTGATTCTGATCTCCGATCTCTGATCTCCAATCAGTCAAGATGAGATACCGAAGCACATCACGCCAGGCGCCGCTGACCTCATTGCGAGGAGCAGTGCTGCGCGGTCTGGCGCCCGACGGCGGGCTGTACATGCCGGTGGAAATTGCGCGGCATTCGCCGGAGGAGCTGGAAGAGTTCCGCAAGCTGCCTTTCACGGAAGTTTGTTTCCGCGTGGTGAAACCGTTCGCCACGCCCGACGTGCCCGAAGAAGTGCTGTGGCAAATTGTGAGCGAAGCCATCAATTTCCCTGTAAAACTAGTCTCGCTTTCAGCGGGGTTGCACATCCTGGAGCTATTCCACGGTCCAACGCTGGCGTTCAAGGATTTTGGCGCGCGGTTCATGGCGCGGCTGATGGGCTATTTTGTTCGCGGAGAATCGCGGCCGCTCACGGTGCTGGTGGCGACATCGGGAGACACGGGGAGCGCGGTGGCGCACGGGTTTTTGGGCGTGCCGGGAATTCGCGTGGTGATTTTGTATCCTTCGAAGCGCATCAGCGAGGCGCAAGAGAAACAGTTCATCACGCTGGGCGAAAACATCACTGCGCTCGAAGTGGCCGGCACGTTTGACGATTGCCAGAGGCTCGTGAAGCAGGCATTTTCCGATGTGCAACTGAACAAGACGGCATTTCTCACTTCGGCGAACTCCATCAACATAGGGCGCCTGCTGCCGCAAATGTTTTATCACGTGGCGGCTTACCGGCAGTTGCCGGTGGCTTCGGTGCCGTTGATTGTTTCTGTGCCCAGTGGAAACTTCGGAAATTTGACCGCGGGAATTTTTGCCAAGCGCATTGGATTGCCGGTGGCGAAGTTTATTGCCAGCACGAACATCAACGACGTGGTGCCGCAGTATCTGCGAAGCGGACAGTTTTGCCCGCGGCCGGCGACGGCCACGTATTCGAATGCGATGGACGTTGGGAATCCGAACAATTTTCCGCGGCTGCTGGACCTGTGCCGCGGGCGGCTCGAATATGTGCAAAAAGAAATCTGGGGTCACGCAGCGACGGATGAAGAAACATTGCACGAGATGAAAAAGGTTCACGAGCGGTTCGGGTATCTCCCGGACCCGCACACGGCGGTCGGAGTGTTTTGCTGGGAAGCGTACAAGATGGAGCACGCGGAGCCCGGGCAGGGACTGGTGCTCGCGACGGCACATCCCGCGAAATTCGCAGACATCGTGAAGAAAGCAATCGGCAGCGCTCCGCCTCTGCCGGACCGGCTGGCCGGGTATCTAAAACGCGAGAAGCTGTCATTGCCGATGTCAAATAACTACGAAGACTTCAAGCAATTCCTTACGTCGTGACCGGAGCTTCGGGGTGCATAGTGCAAGGCAACAGAGGAGATATGATCAAGCTCAAGGCAGACTTCAATGGTCTCGATTGACAGGTCTTACGAGGGGCGGCGGAGGCGGTCGAGTAGGACGAAGAGGAAGACTGCGACCAGGGCGTTGAGGAGCGCGGCGCCGAAAAGATGCAGGGTGAACCAAGGTTCTGGCTGCGCAAGCAGGATGCGACGAGTCAGTGCGACCACCGCCTGGTGCACGATGAAGAAGCCCGCGGTAACGGCGAAGCGCGCGGCGGGATGCTCGGTGTCGAGACGCGCGCCAATGGAAGACGCAAGATAGCCGATAATGGTCTTCGCGATTCCGTACAGCCCCAGAGGAACTGTGGGCGTGAGACTGTCCTGCATGAGACCAATGACTGTTCCGAGAAGAAGCCCCGTCGAGGGATTCCGCCGGCTGAGTCCGAAGTAAATTGTCACCAGCAGAGGCAAATCAAGAAGCGAAGCGCGCGTAAAGCGCAAGGGAAACCACGCCTGTATGACCAGGGCGAAGAGCGCGCTAATCAGAATCGCGCCGGTGCGGAACTTGTGCACCTCAATGTGCGATTCACTGATGCGCAGATCAAACGCGCTGTTCATGGGTTGGACACCTGCGGAGGCGCGGAGTTCAAGGCAGAGGGCGTGGGTGGCTGTGCCGTTGCGGAATCGTTTTGCTTCAACGGGCGAAGCGTAAGAAGAACGAGCACTTCTTCGAGCCTTTCGAGATTCGCCGCTGGTTTGATGCGAATCTGCTTGAAGGGATTTCCAACCTTGACTTCAGTAATCGTTCCGACTGGCAGGTCACGAGGGAAAATTCGATCCATGCCACTGGTGACCACGCGCGCGCCCACACTCACGTCGTCGTCGTTGGGAAAGTATTTCATGGCGAGCAGCGGCTCACCCAAGCCTCCGACGGGACTCTGTATCCCGGAATCCGCAAGCTTAGCGCCGACGCCGCTCTCCTTGTCTGTAAGCAAAAGAATTTGAGCCGTGTTGGGATAGGCTTCAATCACTTTTCCCACAACGCCGTCTGGTGTGATGACTCCCATGTTCTTGCGGATGCCGTCATGTTCGCCGCGGTCTAGTTCGATGATTTGACTGGCGGTGCTCGGGCCTCCCCCGATGACGCGTGCGGCGACCATGGGGACGTCCGGCTGCGATTGCCGGAAATGAAGCAAGGCGGCAAGGCGGTCGGCTTCGGCCGCTCTTCCGTCGAGCTGAGCGATGCGCAGCTTCAGCGCGTCATTTTCGCGGCGCAGGTCGTCGTTGTCTTTTTTGGTGCCTCGCAAGGCAAAGTAGTTGCGCCAAGTGTCACGAAACGAGCCGAATACGTACGAACCCGCGCGCTCAAAGGGCGAAACAGCTCCGACGGTCCAAGTGCGAATCAGTCGCCCTTGGGAATCACGTTTGATTTGCACAGCGAGAAGGAGCACTTGCAGTAGGATGACTCCTGCGAGCAGCACCAGCGACTTGTGACGAGAGGGCATGCCTTTACATAACGACAGTTAATGGTTCACACTTGAAAGTTCAACACCACGATGCGCCTGCTAAGCGAGCTGTGCTGGGAAGAAAAACGCCGCTACAAGCTCCTGCAAATAATCTGTTTCTCCTGACGACCCCACACGGAAACTCTCTTTAGTCGATGCAGACCATGCGCAGCAACTTGAAGTCGCTGAGCATCTTTCCGGTTCCAAGCACCACGGAGGCAAGCGGATCATCTGCGATGGAAACAGGCAAGCCGGTTTCTTCGCGGATGCGCTTGTCGAGATTCTTCAGCAGGGCCCCGCCGCCGGTCAGCACGATGCCGCGGTCGCTGATGTCCGCCGAAAGCTCGGGAGGAGTGCGCTCGAGCGCCACGCGCACGGCGTTCAAAATCGTTGCTACACATTCGCTGAGGGCCTCGCGGATTTCACTGTCGTCAATGGTTACGGTGCGCGGCACGCCTTCAATCAGGTTGCGGCCCTTCACTTCCATCGTAAGCGGTTTTTCGAGCGGGTAGGCGGAGCCAATTTCCATTTTGATTTGTTCCGCGGTACGTTCGCCGACCAGCAAGTTGTACTTGCGCTTCAGGTATTGCATAACGGCTTCGTCCATCTCATTGCCGGCCACGCGCACAGAACGCGAGTACACGATGCCGCTCATGGAGATGACCGCGATGTCCGTCGTGCCGCCGCCGATGTCCACAACCATGTTGCCGGAGGGCTCTTCAATCGGAAGGCCCGCGCCGATCGCCGCGGCCATGGCCTGCTCGACAAGATAAACTTCGCTGGCGCGCGCACGATACGCGGAGTCCTGCACAGCGCGCTTTTCCACAGGCGTGATTTCGCTGGGCACGCCGATGACGATTCGCGGGTGCACCAGCACGCGGCGGTTGTGCGCCTTCTGAATAAAATACGTCAGCATTTTTTCGGTGACTTTGAAATCGGCGATGACGCCGTCTTTCATCGGCTTGATGGCCACCACGTTCCCCGGAGTGCGCCCCAGCATTTCCTTGGCTTCGCGCCCAACCGCGACCACTTCGCCGCTGGACTTGTTGATGGCCACGATGGAAGGCTCATTTACCACAATGCCTTTGCCGTGCGAGAACACCAGAGTGTTCGCGGTGCCCAGATCGATGGCGAGGTCGGAAGAAAACAGACTGAACACCGACCTCATGTTGTAACCGTTCTTGTTCATTCCCTACATCCCCCCGCGGAGAAAGCTCTCCGCCGTCCGGCAGGCAAAAGCGCAGAGGGCTGCGCGATCAGCCTCCTGCTATTGTCTCCGGGCACCCCGACCCACGCCAAGCGCAATGGTCTGTCGTTCGGAATTCTTACTTCGGAACGAAGATCGAAACCGACTGGGTGCTTGTCCCACCACGGCGGTTCTGCCCAATCACTGTAATAGTATGCTGTCCCGGCTCAAGCGCCTCAGTGAAATGACGGAAGGTGCCGTCTGGGGCAATATTGGGAACCGGCTGCCCATTTATAATCAGGGCAGCGCCCGGCTCGGTCTTCCCGATGATTTCCGCAACGCGTCCGACAATCCTTGTATCCGTAATTTCCAGAGCCATCTCCTGGGACTTGCCTCGAGCGACCAGGGAGAACGTGAAAATGTCACTGACTCCGCTGGACTGTTTTTTGGCGTCCGTGGCCGTCACTTCCCAGAAGTAATCCCCCGCGTCCAATCCGGAGATATCCAAGCTCGGTCTGGCGATGTCTTTCTTGTCGAACACGGTCCTGGTGAACAACTTCGTGGGACTGACCCTTAGAGTATAAGATACCGCGTTCGGAACCGGCTTCCATTCAAAGTGTACCGTAGCACTCCTGGGATTTTCCGCGATGATGGGCGCGAGGTTCAGCGGCTCGACAAGGTCGGGCGGCGCCAGAACGGTGGACCTTTGGATCGCGCCAGAGTTCGGAATGGTGGCCTTCTCATATTGCCCAAGGTTGATTCTTTCCTGGCCGCGCTGCACTTGAGCGCTGCCGCTGGCAACTACGACCTCGCTTTCCTTTCTCTCTGGGTCAAACTTTACAGCCGCGCGGCTGTTGGAGTGTACTTGCGTGGTCGTATCCTCCGACTTGACCGCGGCCCTGGAGTCCGGCGACCGCAACATGGGCGTTGCCAGATCGACCTGGCCCGTTTGGATGCTGACGCTTACGCTGGTTGGTCGGTTATTGTCCGTGTTGTTTTCCTCCACCGTAATCAGCGTGTCCGGCTTGATGGTGTAAAACGTGCCGTCCGCGAAAGTGATGCGGGCGTCGCTGTCGGAGCCGGTGCGCACCAAGTCACCTTTGTCCAACGAAGTGCTCAGGGTTGCGTCCACCCATTGCACGGAGTTGACTTTCTTGACCTGAACGTGCCCGTCAAGGTTTACGAATTTCGCGCGTTTTTGATCGGCAGTGACGGGATCAACCTCGGGATTGCCGACGCTTCTGTCGATTCTATTGATGACGGCGGAGTAGAGACCAGGCTTCACGATGTAGAGTCCGCCGAAAATAACGGCAAATGCGAGCAACGCGTACAGAATCACGGTCTTGTAGGTGACCGCGGTCCAGTAGACTTCAACGCGCGGAGCTCGTTGGTGCTGGGAGTGCCTCGGGTCGATGGGGGAATGTGTGGTCACGGGTTCGAATCTCTCGCAAACCTCAAATTTCGAATCTACCATGGCGCGCGGCGGTCTCTTAAGACGGCGCGGACGCCGCGTACTCAAACAGCAAATAGCAGGTAGGGATTGGTAGACTGGCCGTTCGGTCAGTCCAGCCTGAACGTACAGGACAGGTTCCCGCAGGAGCAGAGGCCTTAATCCTTGGGTCTGACGAAAAAGCGCTGCTTGTCCATCGAGGCGGGCACGGCAACATCGAAAAAACCGACCATCATCTCGTCGTAAGTTTGTTCTCCCCAGCGCACCGCCGCGCTGGGGTCCGGATTGTGCGGGTTCTTTCTGGAATTGTCGTACCACGCCACGGCCTGCAATTCGGTTCCCGCTTTCAGAAAGCGCGGCTGAGCTAAGCGATAGCTCATCTGCCAATGAAAGTGGTAATTCACGCGAAGAAGCGGCTCGATTTCATCGGGTGGCTGGCCATTCGAATTGTAGTTTTTGTTTTCTCGAATGATGTTGTATTCAAAGCGCTTTCCCCGCAGGTGCATGTGCGGCATGAAGCCCAGCAAAATGGCATCGTTCGGCAGGGTCCCGCGGGCTTCCACGCGAGAATCGGGATCGCCCGGAGGAATCACGAAATGGTCATTCGTGAGTTGTAGCGTGAGCACGCGTTGAGCGGGCGGCTGCTTTGAAAAAATCAATCCGATGGCTGTTTGATCCGGGACGGCGCGGCCGTTCGTGGTGTAGTGCATTTGAAAGACAAGGTCGGATCCGGCGGGTATGACCTTGGCCATGTTCGCGGGCCATTCGTCCGGAGAACTTCCGGGCGCGTAAACAAGCAGGATGTCGCTGTCGGTCCAATGTGCGCCGCGTCGGTCATCGGGATCAGTTAGGGTTGCGGCGGTAAATGGAATTCCCACGGGCCTGTGCCGAAGCCAATTGGAATCCGGCGGGCGTATATACACCACGGCGTGGTGAACGTTCGAACGCAAACGGGGAAGGACCTCCGCCATGTGCACCCAGCGATCTTCGGCGAAATGTGTGGGCACAATTTCATAGGTGTACTCAACGTCTCCGCTGGCTGGCAGCGGCACGGCCTTTGGCATGGCTAAGACGACGTCCGGTTCGGGAATACTCCAGCCTTCGGCCCACAGACGGGGCGCTGCGGCATTTTTCTTGTCACCCGCGGGGGCGTTTGCCTGCGGCCAGGCAGCGAGGGTGGCGATTTCTGCTGCGCTGAGAGACGGATCATTCGCAAATTTCCCGACCGCAGGATCGGCAAACCATGGCGGCATGAATCTTGCTTCTACGGTCTGGCGAATCGCAGCGGCAAACGGGCGGGTTTGCTCGTAGGTTTCGAACGGCATGGGGGCAATGGAGCCTGCGCGATGGCAACTCAGGCAGTGCCGCTGAAGAATCGGAAGGACGTCGCGATAGAAAGTGGGCGGCTGGCGCCCGCTCGTTTCGTGTTGATGCGAACTCCCGGGCAAGCATAGTAAAGTCGTGAGCACGCAAAGCGCACACAGCATCACGGGTGGTTTGGGGCAAGAAGGCATCACCGGTCGTTTGAGGCGCCCTGCAAACACTCCTGCAGCCGCTAAGTCACCAGTCTACTATCCTACTGACTCGGCCGGCAGTTTCGACACTCTGTGCGGAACACCGTCGAGAAGATTGGCTCAGGCGACCGCGCCACGGTTACCGGTAACCGGGCTTGCACGCAAGCTTTCTGACCGATTGCATTTGAGACCGCCCGGCTATCTCTTATAATATTAAGTTTGTCTAAGGACTTGGGGGAATCATCGGATGGCTGGAAGCGCAAACGACAAAAGCAAATTGGGGTACCGCATCCTTTTAGGCGCAGTGGTCCTGGCGTTGGGCGGCAGCATGCTGCTGTACTTGGTTCCGCAGGGGCCGGCTACCGGTAACGGTGGGCTCTCATCTGACACTGTCGCCAAAATTGGAGACGAAACCGTTACGACGCAGGATATCCAGCAGCAGCTCAGCCAAATCGAGCGCACCAACCAGGTGCCTCAGCAATTGAAAGCGTTCTACGCGCAGCAGATTCTTCAGCAGCTCGTCTTTCAAAGAGAAATCGAATATGAAGCCAAGCGCCTGGGAATCACCGTTTCCGACCAGGAGCGCGCTGACCGCATCAAAATGTATCTGCCGATGGCATTCAATGGCGGCACTTTCATTGGGTTGGACCAGTACACGCAGCTCGTCCAGCAGCGCTTTCAGCTTCCCGTCGCCACTTTTGAAGAGCTGATCCGCCAGGGCCTGCTCGAGGAGAAATTCAGAAAGCTGGTAACGGACGGGATCAGCGTTGGGCCCGAGGAACTCAAGGATGGTTACCGCTACAAAAACGAAAAGGTGAAGCTCGATTACGCAGTCATCAAGCCGGAGGACCTGGAAGCGAAGGTCACGCCCTCGGATGCTGAGATTAAGGCGGCTTACGAAAAAAACAAGTCCAAATACCAGGTGCCGGAGCGGCGTACTGTGCGCTACGCGCTTCTGGACGTCAACGAGCTTCGCCGCACCATCCAAATCTCCGACGCCGACCTCAAGAAGCAATATGACGCCAATATCAAGCAATACGAAGTGCCCAATCGCGTGCACCTCTTGCAGATCATGTTCAAAACGTTTGGAAAGACTGATGCGGAGGTTGACGAAGTCAGGAAGCGGGCTGAGGACGTCCTGAAGCAAGCAAAGAAAGGCGCGAAGTTTGACGAATTAGCGAAGAAATACTCCGAGGACGCCACCAAAGACAAGGGCGGCGACCTCGGCTGGGTGGGTCAGAACCAGATGGCTCCAGAGTTAGAAAAAGCTGCATTTAGCGTACCAGTGGGCCAGATATCGGACCTGGTTAGAACGCAGTACGGCTTTCACATCATTAAAGTGGTGGAAAAGGAGACTGCGCACACGAAGCTGTTTGACGAAGTGAAGGACTCCATACGCACACCCGTTCTCTTATCGGAAGCAGACAAGCAGGCCAGCAATACCGCGGACCAGCTATCCAAAGCCGTCCGGCAATCCAGCAAAATCTCCCTGGATGACTTGGCCAAACAATACCATCTCACGCTTGGCCAAACGCGGCCAGTGAGCGCCTCGGACCCGATTCTTGAGCTTGGCAATTCCCAGGACGTCAAGGACGAGATTTTTCGTTTGCGCCCTGGCGACTTGAGCGTACCCATCCACACCGATCGCGGCTACGTGATTCTCTCCGTCAAGGAATCTCTGTCTGCGCATCAGGGGACTCTGGAAGAGGTGCGGGACCGCCTGATCAACGACCTCAAGAAGGAGCAGTCCGTCCAGCAGGCGAAAAACAGGGCAGACGAATTGGAGAAGCGCGTCAAGGCGGGCGAGAAGTTTGATGCTGCGGCCAGAGCGCTGGGCCTGGACCCGAAAACGAGCGATTCCATCTCCCGGGACGGCTCGATCCCCGGCGCCGCGAGCGGAAAGCAAGTCGGCGCCGCGTTCAACTTGAAGCAAGGCGAGGTTGGGGCTCCTCTGAGCCTGGGACAAAACTGGCTGGTTTACCGGGTTGCCGAGAAAGTGGAGGCCGACCCGGCCAATTTCGAAGCCCAGAGGAAGCAGCTCACCGAAGAATTGCTGCAATCCAAGCGCGAAGTGGCCTTTGAAGCCTTTAGATCAGCCTTGTCTGACCGGCTCTTGAAAGAAGGCAAGTTGAAGCTGATGCCCGAAAAGCTGAAGAATTTTGGCAGCCTAACCTAGTGCAACTTGCACAAAATACATAGCTTACAGGATTTAGAGTGCCCCCTTGCCTTTCTCTACACACCCCGCTACCCTATTTGTGTCTGCAAGCGAGTTCGGTTTTAAAATTAGTTGTCTCGGAACAAAGCATTCTCGACCACCTGGGAACCCTTAAAATGGCTATCAGAGTCAACCAGCCATGACTCCTGAGATCGGGTGAAACTGCGATGCCTACTCGAATGCCCTCCCGTAATGAATATCGCTGCAGTATCGAACGCAATCAGTCAGGCAAGTATTGCGTTCGGCTCCGGGTGTATTACCCCCGGCATGCCTGGACGCTGAACGTCTACTTCCTGGCTTCGTCTTTTGACCGCGCCATGAAACGGCTCGAAGAGGCCTTGGATTTCCTTCAGCGGCAGGAAGACAAGCTGTGGTTTTGGGGCGTCGAGCGAGCCGAAGACATGGGTTTTTCGGCAGAGTTTCTGAGACAAGCCGGTATGAGGCTGGACCGCCGGAACGAATTCCCCAAGAGGGCTACCAGCGTGACACTGGCTCCTGAACGGGAAGTGCCTGCCTCCGTACTCGGCCCAATGCGCCGCGGGTTGGCCGAATCGGTGGAATTTGTTCGCGCCGCCGCTGCCGGCGACTAAGCTTAATTCAAGATCTACTTTTCCCGACGAGCGAATCAATACCTGCTGACCACGATACGGGCGAAGAAAGCCCAATGCGCTTGCAACCGGGCGGGCGCACCATGAGGTCTCTCTCGTAGAAGACAGCTGTTTATCCCCCGGCGAGATCTGCTTCCATGTGCTGACCGGTGGTTTCGCCTGCGTTAGTCCTAAGACGCGAGAGGGCACCGAAGCGGCAAAGTAATACTGATGAACGGGAAGGCATGTGACGGACAATCTGCCGCGGCCTTGGCCTTCACCTGCCCGTTTTTATGGCTGTCGGAGGAGAGGCCTCGCGGATCAGTATAGGAAAACGCGGGAACGCAAAAGTCCCTGACACATCGTCAATGATATTTACCTGGCAAAGGTAAAGACCGGGCTTCAGCGGTTGCAGAGGAACATCCATCTGGAGGACCACCGCCTTGCGCTCGGGGGCAGCCACTTCGCTCGTTACCACCGGCTTGGATTCGTAGACCTTCACGCCTCCTTGCAGGAACTCGATGCTGGTCAGCACGCGGACGCTGTCCTTGGCTGGCTTGGGGGCTTCGGCCTTAGCCGCGGCAGCTCCTTGGCCGTTTGTGACCACAGGAACAGGAGGCGCAGGACTCTTGCCCTTTGCGGCGTCGTACACCTCGTACTGCAAGTAGAGGTGCTGGTCGGCCGTGAAAACGTGCGTGATGTTCGGAACGGTCTCCATCTGATCGCGCACCAAAGGATTCGGCCCTGCTTTTTTGTTGGTCGCAGGCGTGCGCAGGCTGCTGAGCACCACGGAACTCATTTTGAGCGGCGCTTTGCGTAAGTCGGGGACCTGCACGTCCATTTCGAACGCACCCATCCGCCCGGTTTGGTTCTCGCGCACAACGAACTTCAAGTGATAACTGTCCGGAGCCAGCACGAAGCCGGTGTTGTACTGCACGTTTTTGCGGCGCACTTGCTGCGTGCGGTCAACGGCCAGCTTCACCGTGTCCCGCAAATGACCAATGGGGAATTTATGGCTCTCAAGCACCTGGCCGATGATGTCAATGGTGGCGTTGTCTTTGTCTTTTTCTGTCACAAACGGGATTTGCGAGCCTGGGATGACCAGTGAAACGGCAAGGTAGTAGTGCGAATCATCCTGGCGGAAATACGCCGCGCCTGCGTACAGCGGCACGTCCACCTGGGAGAGTTGGGCGGCCAGTTCGTCCTCGAGTTGCTGCTCGCGGTCGGCTTTGTTCAGGTGCTCGAAGTCGCGGTCGGTGTAATATCCCGACCGGTATTCCAGCTTTAGGTCGGCGCGGTTTGCCTGGACTTTCAGATGGCGGTATCTTCCGTCTTTGACGTAGTTGTTGCTGACAAAACCCAGGACGTAATACGCCGAAGTGTCCTTCTGCACCTGGGAAAAGACGCGGCTGAAGTCGTTTGAATCAAAGAATGCCTTCCCGCCAGTGTCGGAGGAAAGCGTTGCCAGCGTTTCCTGCGACGAGGCGTTATTGTTCAAATCGTTGAGCACGGACGCCCCGGAATATGCCGATTGGCCGTGCAAGCTGGCTGCTTGCGCCTCGCCGCCCGGCGGGAAAGCCTGCAATCCGCGAACGTCCATCGAATAGATGGACAGGTTGGCCTTTACCGCGGCGGCCGTGGCTGCACGCAGCGCGGACTGATTATCCATACCGGACTGGCTGATGCCGTTGCTGAAATAAATCAGGCTCTTCTTTTGCGAGAGTTTTCCCAGGGATTGCATCAAGGACTGCAGCGCCAGCAGTTTGCGGTCGGCGCTAAACGTGTTGTAGTCCGTGTCGTCCGCGGTGAAGGAACCGCTAGTCTCCGCGGCGCCTTCCGAGCTTCCGGTAGCGCCGTTGTCGAGTCCCTGGCCTTCGCCCGAGGAGTACGAGGAAAGCGCCGCCATAATCTTGGCCTTGTCGTCGGTGAAGTCCAGATCGACGCGCATGTTCGTGGCCAGTGAGACCAGCGCGACCAGGTCCGCCGGCTGCATTTTGCTCGAAACAAAATTCTTCGCGGCATCCACGGCACGATCGATCTGCTCTGGATCCATCGCTGAAAAATCAAAAAAGAACAGCATTAGCCGCCGGTCGCGCGCGTCCAGCGAAGGAGCCGCTTTTTTCCCGGCGCGCAAGAGGTTCCCTTCGCCCGCAGCGCCCGAAACCGTGGCTTCCGCTGCTCCCGCGGTCAAAGGCTGATCCACACTTTCGAAATCAAACGTGGAAATTTCCTGCTTCTTCCCATCTTCGAGCAGCGTGAAATCTTCCTTCTTCAAATCGCGTACAAGATTTCCTTTTTTGTCGCGGGCCACCACGTTTACCAGCACGAGTTCGGTGGTCACACGAATTCGCCCCTGATTTGCCGGCGCTGGCGGTTGAGGGGCTTGCTGGGCGTACAGTGGAATGGCCCCCTGCAAAAGCAGCGCGGCCATAACCAGTGCTACGAAGCTTCGTATTGTGGCTCGCATATTCATTGTTCTTCAGAAGCGGAAGCGCGCCGTCATCGTCACGCGCCGCATGCTGCCTGTTCCCGTCACTTCGCCAAACGTGAGGGAGTTCACGGCCGTATTGATGGACGTGAAGTGCACGGTGTTGAAAACGTTGTTCGCGGAGAAGCGCAGGTCCAGGGCGCGCGATTCTTTGATGGTGATCGTTTTGTTGAGGGACATATCCAGCGTGACTTGTCCGGGGCCTTCGATGATATTTCGTCCCGCATCACCGAAAGCACTGCCGCCCGGATTGACGCAAGTAGCGCTGGGCGCGCAAAACGCCGCAGTATTGAACCACTCGAGCGCGGTCGGGTTGCTAACGGCAACAGACTGGCCGGGAACGACATTTGCACGCAGCGATCCGCTTACGCCGCGCCCAATGTCCAGTGCGCCGCCCAACACGCGCGGCGTGAAATCGAGTCCGGAACCAACCGTGAAGTCGCCGCTCCATTGCCACGCCCCGAAGATGTGGCCCAAAGCGCCCTTGGGAGAAAAGTAGCGGTTCTCTCCAATCGGCAGATCATAAATCCAGTTTCCTGTGAACTTGTGCCGCTGGTCGAAGCTGGAAAGCCCGCGGTCAGCGGAAATGTCAAACGCGTCTTGTGCCACAACGCTGCCGCCTCCGCCAATCGACGAGGCGTCATCAATCGATTTCGAATACACATACTGCGCGCTCAGCCCGATACCCTTGGCCATGCGCTTGCGCATTCGCACGGACGCGGCATGCAGAATCGAGTTGCCTTCGGAAGACTCGTAGGTGAACGGCTGGTTGCCTGCAACCAGGAGCGCTCGTTCGATATCCAGCCGCGTGCCCTTTGCTCCGTTGTATCCCGTATTCAACACCACGCCGCCGGGCAGTTCGCGCTGAATGTCCAAGTTCCAGATTTGCACGTAGCCGAGGCGGTAGTTGGGATTCACCGCGAAGTTGTTGGTCACCGTTCCTGAAGTCGTCGGAAATCCATTCGCCAACGTGAGTGCGCTTCCGCTGATAAGCGCATTGGAATCCGTCGTATTCGTCGCCGTATTCGCGAAAGGTGGCTGGAACGCAAAATTCTGAATCATTACGCCATATTGCGCGAGGTTGTAGTTGATGCCGTAACCCGCGCGCACCACGGTTTTCTTTTGCGGCTTCCAGGCGATTCCCACGCGCGGCGCCCAATCATTGCGCTCCGGCTGGATCAAAGATGCCGTAGGGGATCGAAGGAACGTGCCAGATGACGGCGGCAAGACTGCACCGGCGGGTACGATCGGTGTGGCCGCGGTGAATCCCGGGGCAACGACTAGGTTGGCGACGCGGTTGTTGGCTTCCGTGTAAGGACTGTTGTACTCATACCGCAAGCCCAGATTGAAAGAAAGACTCGGCCGGAACCTCCAATCGTCCTGCACGAAGAAATCATACGAATTCGCGCGGAAGTTATAGGAGTTCGTCCCGAATTGCAGTGAAGTTTGCTGCGGAAAGCCCAGTAGAAAATCCGCGAAGTCATATCCCGTGTCCGTCACTGAGCACGGAAGAGGTCCAGCGCAAGCTCCGGTTCCAGCCGCTGCGTATTGCGACGTCGCATATCCCGTAAACACAAAGCTGCCCTCGCCGTTTCTGGCGGAATGAAAACTTTGCAAGATGCGGCGGTAGTCCGCGCCAAACCGGAAGTTGTGCTTCGCATGATTCCACGAAATTGTGTCGGAGAGCGTGTAGGTCTGATCCAGCTCTCGCCGCGGAATCGGACTGCTCAAGCCGCCAAAAGAAGTGAAGCTGATTCCTGGCAGGCCCCAGTCAAACGGATCCGTCGAAACTCCATTGATGCCGGCAAGTCCGGCAACGTCCGTGACGCCCGAATAAAGATTCGTCGTCGCCACGTGATTGTGGTTGTAGTTCACGCGCAGGTTGTTGGTGACCCGCCCTTTGCCGTAAACCCACCCTGCGCTGGCGTTCAATCCCTGCGTGCTGTTGCCGCCGGCCTGCGAAGGAAACGGATTCACGATGCTGTTCGAGCTGCGCGCCCAGTTCAGCCCGAAATTGATATTGTTTTGCGCGCGCCGGCGGCCACCACCTCCGCCGCCCCCTCCGCCAGTCGTGAAAAACGGCCCACCGCCGCCCGGTCCGCCCGTAGCGTTGAAATTATGAACCAGCCGGAACATCACCATATCCGAGTTGCTGTTCGCTGAAGTTACGTAATGAAAATTCTGCCCAAACGAATTCACAGGCATGTTCGGCAGGGGAACGTAATTCAGCAGCGCCTGCGCCGATGTCGAGATCGACGCAGGGTCCAACACATTAGGGTTGCCGTTGAACTGATATTGCTGCCCCGTCTGTGGATTGAAGATTTGGACGGGGCTTCCATCGCGATAGGTCGCCTGGCTTAAATCTCCATTGCGCTCCAGTTGCGTGGGCACCGTGGAAAACGCGTCGTAAGGATTGCTGCCTCGAGAGCCGTTCCACCCGCCAAAGAAAAACCACTTGTTCCCGCCGTGGAAAATCTTGGGAATGTTCAACGGCCCGCCCGCATTGAAGCCAAAGCGCGCCTGGTTGTAATCCGCTTTTGCGGCGGGGATTCCCGTCAGCGAATACGGCCGCGCATCGAGCCCCGCATTGTCGTCCGTGTAATAGAAAACTCCGTGCGGCTGATTGATGTTGAAGCCGCGCGGCATCCTGCCCATCATGACGATTCCCGGTCCACCCGCGAATCCGCCTCCGCCCGGCGGCCCAAAAGCTCCGCCGCCCTCCCTCTGCATTCGGTCGCGAAATTCCTGAATGCGTTGCTGCAGTTCTTCTTCATTGCCCATGCCGAAATCCTGCGTGCGTCCCTGCGCGCCGCTGACGCTAACGGACTCCATCGGCCCTTCGGCTCCCGCTCCATTTAGCGGCAAACCCCCGGCGTCGCCATTGTTTTGCGCCCCGCTGTTTCCAAATGCGCTTCCGCCGTCGCCGTTCGTTCCACCGAGCGAAGAAAGCGAATTCTCCATGGCCAGGCTCTGGAAACCGCGTCCCGCTGCGGCTAGCGCCGCCATGGCGTTGTTGGACTGTTCTTGCTGGCGGGATGCCAGCATCAGCTCGGAGTCCACCTTCCCCGTAGGATTCTCTGGGTTCAGCACCACCTCCTGGGTGAACGCCGCGAATCCTATGAACTCGATTCGCACCACATATCTGCCGCGCGCCAACCCGGAGAGGCTGAACTTGCCTTCCGAACTCGTCGCCGCGACATACTTCTTCCCAGTGAGCGTATTCGCCGCGGTCACGGTAACGCCGGGCAGTTGCACCTTGCCGCTGCGTGCAGATCCCGTGATTTCGAACGTGACAGGAGCTGGAGCAGGCGGACTCGTTGGAGGCCGCGGTGCTGAAGGAGGCGTCGTCGTGTCCTGTTGTTGCGCAGGCACGGGAGGAGGAGGCGTCTCTTGTGCTTTCGAGGGGTTCGAATCGAGCGCCAACAGGATCGCGCCAAAACAGAAAATGAATATGCTGCGCCCGATGAACTTCAAGATGAATTTCAAATCGAAGACTCCCCAATGAATCTTACTTCTGCTGCGTAGGATCGGGCTTCTTGTCGCCCTGCGGCTTGGCCAGTCCCGGCGTCATTCCCATTTCTTGCATCCGCTTCCACTGCTCGGCCCCGATAACCATCACCATCTTTGGCACAAACACGTTGTTCTGCACCGCTCCGCGCACAAACACGTGGTCCCCCACCTGAATGTCCGCCATCGTTACGCTGTCGCGTCCCTTGCGCAGCGAAGTTTCTTCGTTCAACTCGAGCGTTTGCGTCACGTTGTCCGCACGAAGCACGGTGATTTTCGGCGCATCCACAGATTTAATTTCACCGAAAACAAAATCTTTCCCGAGTTCGCCGCCGCCCATCATCATTCCGCCGCCAGGTCCCCCCATGCCGGGCCCGCCCGGCCCACCGCCAGTCCGCCCAGCCACGACCACCGCCGTCAGGTCCTGATCCCCGCTCCCTTCCATGCGGATCAAAACCATGTCGCCCACTTTGAAATCCGCAAGCTTCGCGCTTTGCCGGTCTTTGCGGTATTCGGTTTTGTCGGTGAGCTTTACCGTGACGCTGCCTCCATCCATCCTCGTCAGCTCCAGAGCGCCATCCTTAATCGCGGTGATTTTCCCGCCGACCATCCGGCCGCGTCCTTCGTCCGGCCGTTGCGTTTGGCCTGCCCCTTGTGACGGAGCGGCCTCTTGCGCCGGTGTGGGCCAAGCCGCCGCCAGCAAAAGCCCCAGAATCCCCACGCACAAAGCCGATCCGCCCCAAATCCGGCTAAACCATTTTTTGGTACGCATGCCCGCGTTCTCCTTAGGCCACGCTTACCCACTCTTGAGACGTACCTGCCAGGACAAAAGTAACCCCTTCTTTGGGCACCCTTGGCGGAAATTCCCCCCATTTCTCATTCCTATTACATGGCCGCAAAGTTCCCAACGAGGCCACAAGAGAGCGTTCGGATATTCGGTTTGTCTTCTATTTTTCGCGGAGGATCACTTCGCCTAGGCCCACCAACTGATCGTTGAGCCACAGGCGGTACTTGTACGTCGCGGCTTTGCTTCCGGGGCGCGGTGGGCCGCTCAGCAGCCGAATCCCAGACGGCGCTTGAAACACGTTGGAGGAAAAAGGGCAGCGATTTGCGTCAAACTCCACGCGCAAGTTTCCCGCGTCGGAAATCCAGGACACCTGGTCGCCGGGGTCCAGCACCACCGCTTGTGGAATCAGTCCTACGAGTACAGGGCGTTCCGCCATTTATCTTTTTTCACCTGCGTGTGGCCGCTAACCGCTGGCAATTGTAGGGGCGCAGCACTGCTGTGCCCGCCGCACCGCAGGCGCGGCTAAGTCCGAGCCCTATCGGGCCGGCTTTCGTGATGTCCCTTCTCGCCAATGCCACGAGACAATAGCACATTCGGCCGGTCTATTTCCGACGCTGTCTTTCAGCCGGAGCCTGACGAAGAATGAAGAATCTCTGCCTTTCACAACCCCACTGTCCTTCTGTACATCTTACTTTACGCGACCTGTACTTCGTCGCGCTTGACCCACTTCCAAGCGCACCCGTAGACTGAAGTTGTAGGTTTGAGGCGCGAAGTTCTGGCTGAATCTCAGCTTGCGGAATGACGCGATTCAAAAGCGCCCATATTTCGAAGCGGAGGATTCTGCCGGATGGCATCTGTCCCAAGGTATCTAACGATCCCATTGCCGAATGGCTCGCGGATTTCAATTCTTCACTCCCTGCCTTTTTTCCTCGTGCACGTTGCCGCGTTGCTGGTTTTTTTCATTCCTTTTCATTGGTATTACCTGGTGGCCACGCTGGCGGTGCTTCTCGTGCGCATGTTTTTCGTGACCGCCGGTTATCACCGTTATTTCTCGCACCGTTCGTTTAAGACCAGTCGTGCGTTTCAATTTGTCATCGCCTTCATGGCCATGTCATCTTCGCAGAAAGGCGTGCTGTGGTGGGCGGCGCATCACCGGCATCATCACCGCTATTCCGACCAGGAGCTGGATCTGCATTCGCCGACGCTCTTCGGGTTTTTCTGGTCGCACATCGGCTGGATTCTTTCCGACAAATACAACGACACGCGCATGGATTACATCGGCGACTTCGCGAAGTTTCCGGAGCTGCGCTGGCTGAACAAGTACCACATGGTGCCGCCCGCAGTGTTAGGAGCCGTGGTGTGGCTGATCGGCGGTTGGCCGTTGTTTGTTTGGGCGTTTTGCCTGGGCACTGTGCTGCTGTGGCACGACACCTTTACCATCAATTCGCTCTCGCATCTTTTCGGTTCGCGGCGCTATGAGACCAGTGACACCAGCCGCAACAACTGGCTGCTCGCTTTGCTCACGCTCGGCGAGGGCTGGCACAACAATCATCACCACTTCATGGCTTCGGCGCGCCAGGGATTTTTCTGGTGGGAGATCGACATTACGTATTACACGCTGAAAGTGATGTCCTGGCTCGGTATTGTTTGGGACCTGCGCAAAGTTCCCGCCCACATCCTTGCCGAGCAGCCCGCCACCGCATAACCCTTGCCCCAAAGGG
>DATEGO010000031.1:0-10865 GCA_035280065.1 Candidatus Acidiferrum sp. | reverse complement strand
CAACAAGGGTTGCTTCCATCTCCTGCGAAGGCGAAATAACCCTTGCCGGCGAGTGGCCGGAACAAGTTGAGCTGGCGGCGGATCACGTTGCCACCGAACTTCCATGTATGCCTCCCCTTGACCCAAGTCAGCGCGTCGTTGGCGTTATAGCCTGTTTGCGGAACCAGATAGGTCCCGAAGTCGCCCGTGTACTCAACCTGATTGTTGTATCCGCCGTTGAGAGAGATGCCACCCAGCAGAGGCGTGTTGCAGTTTACGATGCCGAGCGTCACGCAAATGTCCATATCGTTCCCGGGAGGCGTGTAGCCGTACTCAGTGCGGACGAATCCGACACGCGCCTCGTTAACAAGCGCGCCACTCAGCGTATCTGTCCAGCCGATTGAGGCGCCCCTGGGGTGATTGAGGTTAGTGCCGGAACCAAAACCCGACGGCAGGGTCGTCAGACGAGTCGTTTCCGTTTGGTCCGCCTCACCCCGGCTGACGCGAACAAAAAAAGAATTTCGCGAGTTCAGGAGGTAGTCGCCGCGAACGTCGAAGTCATTCCAATTCTCGATAAGGTTTCTGGTGTTTTTGTAATTGTGGAATAGGCTAAAGCAGTTTACATCCTGAGGATGCGTACAGTCGGGCTCGGGAAAAGCTTTGATGTAGGCGAGTCCCACCGAGTTTATGCGATTGCTTGGAATGACATTTGGTTGTGCCCCGCTGCCCATGAACTGTAATCCTGTGGTCGGGTCAGTGATTGCAAAAGTTTGGGAATAGCCGGTGCCATTTGAGGAAAGCAACTCGGAGAAGTTTCCCTGGCGCATCAAATCAGTCGGGACCGTCGCGTATTCCGGAGACCCGGGAATCTTTTGCCGCAGACCTTCATAGTCGACGAATACGAACAACTTGTTCTTGATAATTGGTCCGCCAAGCGTACCGCCAAACTGATTGCGGTCAAACCCCGGTGTTGGAGGGCCTTGGAAAAAGCTTCGAGCATTGAGGTTCTTATTCCGGTTGAACCAGAATGCGCTGCCGTGAAAATCGTTGGTCCCAGATTTAATAGACGTGACGACGAGCGCACCGCCAGCGCGACCGAATTGGGCAGGGGCAACGCTGGTTTGCACACGAAATTCGTCAATCGCCTCTGCGGGCGGGAAAAAGACGATGGTGTTCACGAGTGCCTCGTTGTTGTCGATACCATCGAGAATGAAGTTGTTGTTCTGAGGGCGCAGGCCGTTCACGGCGAGCGAGGCCCCACCTGACTGGCCGAAGCGAAAGGTCTCGGCGTTGTTATTTGCTCCGGTGGCCGCTCCGGTCGGATTTCCGCGTGTGACTCCGGGACCCAATAAAGCAAGTTGTGTGAAATTGCGTCCGTTTAGGGGCAGCTCGGTGGCTTGTCGTCCTTCCACGACTTGTCCGATGGCCGAATCTGCAGGATTAACCACAGGGGATCCTGCTTCAACGGTGATGGACTGAGTTACGTCGCCGACGTCCAGCTTAAAATCTGCCGCGCCCACCTGCGCGACCTGCAAGTCCAGTTCGCGTACCGTTTTCTTGAACCCCTTCTGGCTTACCTCTACGCGGTAAGAGCCCGGCGGCAATGCAGACACGGAGTAAAAACCTAGTTCATTGGTGGTGACGGTGGCAGCAAATCCAGTTCGAGTGTTGGTTACCTGTACGTTGGCATCTGCAATCGCAGCGCCCTGCGGATCGGTAACGGTACCCTGCAGTCGGGCCGTGTCGGACTGCCCAAAGCAGACTTTTGTTGTGACCAGGATGGGCAGCAAGATCGCCACAACGGCCCAACTTATGAAACGAGGGTTAGCTCTGATCATAATTCTTCTCCTCCTCGACAGGCTTACACTTTTGTGCGGTCATTAGCCCGGGATGAGCATCCATCCGGCACCTTGCCTGCGTTTTGTTCTCGTGAATCTGCCCCCCGATCCTGATCGGACCAAACTGTCAGTTTTTACAGGTGTGCGTGCTAAGGACTGTTACTCTTGCTGGTTTGATCGGTAGCGACCGAGTTTTCCAGTTAGCCGGGTGTGCGACCTTGGGGCATATCGATGGAGGCGACCAACCCTTTTGTCATTTGAGGGGTGAAGAGGGTGGCCGCCTCCGGGTGTAGTCCAAGAGCGAGAAGCATAGTTCTTCCGCCGCGATTCCCTAAACTGTCAAAACAAACAGTCACCAATCCCAATTCCTTTTACTTGCTACATTGACCGGAACCGCACTAGTCGGAGCTCTTAGTATCCCGCGGTGACGTAGTTGACGAACTCGGGGTTGTCGTGGAATAGCGAAGCAATAATTCTGTCAGAAACGTCGAGCCAATCATGGACGTCCCTCTTGTCAGTGTCACGAATTCCCCTTTCCCACAAGGCCGCGTGAAGAACTTCGCGTTCAAGGGTTTCGACGTTTTTGAAGCGGTCGGTGCTCCAAGCTATCGAGATAGTTTTTCGCCCATAATCAGTCACCCACTCGCTTTGGGAATGTCGGTGGGTATCCGTAGCTGGATGATAGAAGATGACATAAATGTTGCAGCCATAGTCGTGGGCCCCACATATCAGGATGGATCGTGGTGGCGGAGCGTATGAGGAGCCTCTCGACTGCCGAGGCTGCATAACGAGCGCTGCTAGGAAGGCGCACATGAGGGATATGCTAGCAAGCAGTATTCTTATCAAAGCGAACTCCTGACACACCAGCCTCAATTCCCCTAAGTAACAAACGGGAGATTTGTGCTGCACTGTCAGAAATAACAGGCCTTCGCAGCCTTGAAACGGTGGTGCGGAAAGACTGAGAGCGGGCGGACGCGTTCCCTAGAACGCGATCCACCATTGCTGAGCGTGCAGAGCGGCTGATGACTTGGCCTATGCAGGCTTTGTAGGCGCGCCTCCCGTATTTCGCGGGGTGGAATCACTGTTGACGGGGGCTTGATTGTTCTCTCGAATTATGAACTCCCGCTTGAAGTAAGAATAGGTTACCTGTTATTTCAGATAGGACCGGAATAGAGCCCTAGCCCTGCATGATCGAGTAGTATCGGGCTACAAGAGTCCACACCGCAGTGAATTGAAACTAAAGGACTTATTCTCAAACACGGTGCCTTTCTCGGTCGCTTTTCGCCTGTAAGAAGTGACAGTAGCGATTGCATTAACAATTCCATATTTTCCTAGCGCGAAGTTTTTGCAAGGTCAATTGCTGCCCTTCGATTCTCACTTCTTCGTTGACCGGTTATCAGACGTTTAGTGAGTCGAGCGGCACAAGCCTTCAGTCAATTGCGCTAGTCCTTGCAATCTCGGATTCTCAGTCTATTCAAGAGGTGGACATATGAAGCTATTCATCAGAATCTTGTTGGTCGAGGTAGGAATATTAGTGTTGGCTAGTGCAGCCTGCGCTCAAAAGGACTTATTGGTGCCAGCCGGAACACTTCTGCAATGCACTATGAATGAACCGGATTTCTCTTCGGCCACCGCAACCGTGGGAGACCCGGTGATATGTCACCTGCGCAGTCAGCAGGAGTTTGGCAGAATACTGTTCCCGCGAGGAAGCATGTTGGGCGGGCACTTGGAAGCGGAGAAAGAGCCGGGGCATTTTTGGGGGAAGGGCTATCTCAAGATTACGTTCGACAGGGTGATTCTGCCGTATGGCGATTTACCTGTGCCCGCAAAAGTGATCCAAGCAAAGGGATTTAAGGTGGACAAGAAGGGAGATATCGACGGAAAGGGACATGCGAAGCGAGACGTTGCTGAGTGGATGATCCCGTTGTTGTGGCCGTGGAAGGTTGTTTCGCTACCGATGCGTGGCCCCCGGCCCGCGTTGAAGGGCGAGGAGTCGCTCGAGCTACGATTAATGGATGACATTTCCATTCCGGCCACAATGGCCTATGGGCCAATGAAGCCTGATCGGCCCCCATACGCGTCGTCGGCACAGCCGAGCACTTTTCGTGGGAGCGGGAACATTGCCGAGCCTGCAATAGATACCAAGATTGCCGCCGGAGAGAGTGTGGCAGTCCCCTCCACCTGGAAGCCGCCCGTCCGCTCCACGATTCTGGTACTGAAGTCAAACGACACCTTCACCCTGAGCAAATATGAAAGAGTCGGAGGCGTGCTGGTGTTTGAAGAGTTAGATGGCACCAAAGGGGCAGTAGAAATGAACCTAGTGGATTGGCGGAGGACTACTGAGAGGAACCAACTCCCGCAGACTAACGAGCCACTCGAAGGCACGAGAGAACAGGCGTGCATTGCCCAGTGGCCACGATGAATGAATCCTTATACTCTTCCAATCGTGTATTTCTTGCGAATTGTGCGAGCCAGGCATCTGTTGAAACGGTTTCTTGCGTAGGCCTCTGCTCATTTCCCGCAATAAACTGCAGATTGTCCAGGCCAGACAAAAATATAATCTTGGCTGTTGACGGTGAGGTAGTAGCGGATCGTTCCGATAGGGTGGCAGCCATCGACTGAGCATCGGAGAGGGTAGCTACGAGGATCGCGTACAACAGATGAAACGGTCAGCGCATTCTTTGGAGAGACGTTAAGAGTTTCGGACCCTCTGTCTGAGGAAAACAAATGATCATGAGAAAGAAAACCACTTGCAACGCATTGCATTTTCTCAGGATCAACCACACTCATTTTGTTCTCGCGCTCATGCTTGCTGAGCTTCTTACCGAGAGGGATAACCCTTGGAAGGGAGACTGCACGCCCATCAATACTGATTCCACCATATTGCACGGAGAGCGTTGAGTCGGAGCCATTGATGATAGTCGTCGAGTAATTGAGGTAAGTTCCCACCTCATCAGCACCGACGCGCTCGAATCCAATTCGTGAACTCACCTCGATTGGGCCGTACCTTAGCTTGTGAATAGCATAGCCAGTCAGCGGGTCTCTAATGGTTGAGGAATTCGCGCCAGAGGGGGAATCCTCTCCCCACACAAATGAACTTACAACCTCTGTTTTGATTTCTTGGCCGAACGCACCGGATGCAACGGCGAACACTGTCAGCAGAACCCTGCAGCCCCGTCCCGTAATGGTCCTGTTCGTGCACTTCCCGACGTTTTGCCGACAGCTTTCAAACATTTGTGCCCATCTTTTTTCACGAACTTGGGTTCATCCTACTGGCAAAATCACTAGTGCTCTATGGATTTTCTCCCCCCTGCCGAGCGGGCAAATGATTGTTCAGAAAGAATCCGGCGGCAAGCCCTTGGGCATGCCTGGAGCGATGAAGGGAAAGTCCGGTTGGACTCTTCTCGGTTTGACCGGGGCAGGCGCCGGGGCCGCAGCACTGGTTCTCGGACGCGGAGGCAAGACGCCCGTGAGTCCCTCGGGGCCATAGAACCGGCTTCACTTAATTTTTAGAAGCGGAATTTGCCAATCGAAATAGCACGGTAACGTCCTGTTCTGTTTCCATCGCCTGCCCGCCGAGAATAGTCTGCGAATAACGCCACTGGCGGACCGCATCTATTGCCGCCGACACGAGCAATGGCGGCCCGCTCACAGAAATCACGCTTTGCACCGCACCTTTACGGTTGAAAATAGCGTGCACTCTGGCGGTTCCTTCGAGGCCTTGTTGTTTGGCCTCCTCGGGATAAACAGGGTCAACGCGGGAAAGAAGACGGCCCATCTCCAAATTTTTTCCTTGGTGCGATTTCTTCGATTTTTCAGCCTTTGGCAGACGGATGGAAGGGAAGGGATCGAAGGTGACGGTCACGACCGGGGGCCGCGCCAGCGAAGCTTCAGGCTGCTTCGGCGTTGCCAGCGTCTTTTCCTTTTCCATCTCGACAGGCGGCGGAGCGGTGGGTTGCGGTGCGTTGGCGCTCACTGAAGGTGGCGTTACGTTTAGGTCTTTGCTTTGCGCAGGCAATGATTGAGCGGTTAGCACGGGCTTGCTCTCTGCAGGCTGATTCTCCCGGGCCTTGCTTTCTATGGACCTGCTCTCCGACGAGGGAGCGGGGGCCGATGCAATGATCTGTGATGACTTCGGTTCCTGTCCACGTTGTGACGGCGACGGAGGTCGCAATTGATCCACGCTGCGGGGCGGCGAACTGGCGGCATGTGCTTGTGCTAGGGATTCTTCGCTCTGACGTTTCTCTTTCGATGTGCGATCGGTGAGGGAGTTCGAGTTTGTCACGGCAGTTTTTGGGGCATCGGATGGCACAGGTGAGCCCCGTTCGATTTGCTCGACGGAATGTTTAGCGACGCTTGATTGCGATGCGGGGCTCCGGCTTGCGTCCCCGCCTTGTCGAAAAGGAGGAACCGGAGTTGCCTCGGTTGCACCAACGTCCGCTTTCGGAATCTCGCGTGCCTGGGGTATTTCGTGGGTACGCTTAATATTGGGAAGGTTCCACGCGATGAGCCCCCTGGCTTCCTTCAAGGAAGTTCGCTCGAAGAACATCCAACCCCCCACCGCTAATGCCACACCAGCGGCAATGCTCAAAGCCTTGGAGGCTACGCTAGTGTGCGCTCTTACGGAGTCGGGGAGTGGCGGCGGATTGATTTTGTCGACGCGTCTCCTTGCCGAGGCTCCTTCAGAGATTCCTTCAATGCCAGTCTTAAATAATGCGGATGGAGAAGGAGCGGAAGTTTTTGTTTGCCCTTCAAGACGGTGTTCTTCAAAGGATTGGCTTTCAAATTGCTGCTCTTGAAAAGACGCGGGGATTTCGAAGGGCTCGGCCGAGGGCTCCGGTTCCATGAAAGCCGGTAATTCCTGCACTTCGCTTTGACTCGTTCGAACGCCTTCTTCCTTTGAAACTGCATCCCCGGCCGAGTCTCCCTGCAGGACCCACTCTTTGATTCTGACGCGCGCAGCTTCCGGAAGATTGAGAAGTTCGATCCCCGCCTCTTTCCCGGAGTCGTTCTTCCAGACGAGGCGCCCGCTCGTCTCGAACCAATCCGACGAATCCGGGAACCGGACGCGCATTTTTGCAAAATGATGCTCCTGCAGTGCCGCCGCCGACGTAAGCGCCAACCCGCCTTCGCCTAGGTTGAAAACAAGACCGCCATTGTCTTCGCCCAGGACCGCATAGGTAAACAACAGAACTTGCCGCCTAGGAAGCTGACGCCGTTCTGGAATCAAGGGAAGGAGTTGTCTTTGTAGATCTTGGTCCGATGCTGTTCGATCTGTCTGTTCGTTCCTGGCGAAACGAATCTCTCCTGTTTGAGTTTCCTTTAAGCTCGGGCTTTCAAAGGCCGAGGCAACCGCTTCCGCCCCGTTGCGGAAGCCGACGGCTCCCGCTTGCAAAGGAGGAAGGTTCCCAGGTTCCGCGGCGCTCCCAGGAAAATCTTCAACTCCTGTTTCGCCTCCCGCATCGACTCGAGAGCTTGCAACCTCCGCGAAAGAAAACCTGGGCCTACGAGGTTTCGCACGCCGCAAACTCGACAATCGCATTTCGGGGAGTTTCGGTGGCTCCTGCCGGAGCCCTTTGTTGGAAGCCTGATCGGAAATCCAATCGCGGATTTGTTCTCGCGACTTATCCCCGACCTCGACAAAGCGCACGCTAGCTTCTTTTCCGGATAGACACGTCCAGACAATCTCTCCGCTTGCTTCGAGTGCTTCGGGATTTCCAGGGAATTGGATTCGCATCCGAAACGGTCCATCCCTGAACGCGGCATTCGCCAAAGAAGCCGCCGCTGTCAGGGCCAGCCCATTCTCGCTCAGGGAGGTGACAATGCCTCCGTTTACACCGCCTATGTCTATGTACATCAACGAGGTAACGCGGAGTCGTGGACAGGCGCGTCGTTCCGTCACTGCGGGCGCGCTTTCAACGCCTTGGAGTTTGTCCTGCATGCCTCGTCGTTGTTGCAAGGAGGGCGGTCGCAACAAAACCTCAACAGATGAATTATGTCCCTGCTTTTCCTTAGCCTTCAATCAGGCAAATACTTGAATGCACTGGGAATAGCGAGCAAAACAAGTTGCAAGAATGGCTGTGCTTCTCCTCTCGATCCTTCCCCGCCATCAACAGTAAGCTAAGTATCTGCTTCGTCATACACTTACGCAGCCTGCGTGGGCAAAGAATGCAGCCTAATCCTCAGCCATGAGACGTACTTTGTCGACCCACACAGTCCCGCGGATCTTTTTGTCAAACTTATCGCTCGTCGGCCGCCCTACGCGCATAAGCAGCATTCGACTATCCCCAGGCGTCTTGAACTCCAGCCGTTGCCCGCCCCATCCGGACGTTCCCACGGCGTTCTCTGTTGCTGCCAGCACTTTTGCAAACCTGTACGCCTCAAAAATCTGGAATCGCAGGCCGCTATCCGTAGTGATTGCGTCCGTCCGCATGTAACCGGAGAAGCGATATTGTGTATTCGCGGACGGTGACGATTCGCACCATTCCCGACTTCGGGCATCCCCGCACAGGCGGCACCGCATTGCTTCTGCCCACGATGACAGAACTCTTCACAATCGATCTGATCGCGCAGCATGATCCACCGCCGGATTCCCAGCTTGCGGGCCACGGCGACGCGTGCTTTTCCCAGCCCCTTTTGCCTCAGTTTGCGCCGATAGAAACGCCGCAACTCCGGATCGCGGCGTGCCGCGTGAGCGCCAGCCTCATTCCACAGAAAGCGCAACAACGGATTACCTTGTTTGCTGATCCTTCCGAGCCGCCGCCGTCTCCCGCTGGAACGTTCCTGTGGAATCAGCCCCGTGTAGCTGGCCAGCGTCGTGACCGGTCCCACTCCTGGATGGGTCATGAGCAACCGGAGCAGTTGGTATCAGTACCCCAAGGCCCCAAGGCTCGACGCTGTTCACTCGGAAAAATTTTTAAATTTTTAACTTTCAGAGCGCTGACCCTATAGCTATTGCCGAGGGGTGGGAGGGGTGCTGGCCCCAGCCCCGGGCGATTAGAAAGAATTACTCATTGCGGACAATACACGGACAATCGCTCATTTCACGGACAGAGTCGATGATGCAGGTTATTGAAAAATATGGTGGGCACTGTCCGATTCGAACGGACGACCTTTCGGGTGTAAACCGAACGCTCTAACCGCTGAGCTAAGCGCCCAATGAAATTCATCGTACAAGAAGCGAAGCGAGACCGTCAACGCGGGTGAAGCGTCTTGTGTCTCGAAGCGTTTTCGATGTCTCCAATTTGGTCGCTTGCGAACATTCTTCCCAAGATCCGACGGTACTGTCCTACGGGAAAATTCACAAACCGGCGGCGTTTCTTGCACTTTCTTCACGCTGCCAGTACACTGACTTGCTTAAACTTACTCCGAGGAATGGATAGGGATGCTGCTCGTACGGGATTTTGTGGCCCACATCGCCAATGAAGTCGTGAAGCGTCTGGTGGAAGGCGGGCAAATTGAGACGAAGGCGCATGAAGCTGTGGCTACGCGAGTCCGCCAACGGATGCTTGAAGAGCTGACGGTGGAGGACCGGCTAAATGAGGAAGTGCGCCAAATCCTCGTCGAGCGCCAAGACGAGATGCGAAGCACGGGCGTTTCCTACCAGGAGATGTACAAGAAGGTGAAACAGCACCTGGCCCGGGATCGCAAGTTGGTCCTTCGGTAGCGGCGCGGCCGACCGAGAGCGGCAGGTGATTCAGGTAGCGAACTTTGTCGGGCCGTTGTTCAGCGTAGACGGGAACCATAGCGAATGATGCGATTAAGCCGCGAGAAAATTGTCAGGCTGTCCCACCAGGTGACGGAAGTGCTGGTGTCCAGCGACGAAGTCGAGTTCATCGACGACCGCGACACGATTCGCCAGCAAATCGTGCAGATTTTGACGGCGATGCTGCGCGACGAAGAGAAAATCGAGCTGGAAGTCCGTAAGCGCATCACCTCGCAAAAGAAAGAAATCCTGGAAGGCAGTGAAGAGTGGGATGTGCTGCACAAAAAATATTATCAGGACGAGCTGAGGCGTCTTGGGATCGGTACTGCTCCAGACGACCGCCACCGGCCGTAGGCAGTTCTTAGTCGATAGTTCAAAGCTGTCAGCAAAGAAGCTGTAGAAACGAGCTGCAAGCCCTTTTCCTCTTGTCGCATTTACACGCCAATACATCCGACGCTCAGCTTCCCGAAAGTAAAGAGCTGCTCCCGCAGGCGCGGCCACTTAACCAGTTTCGCCCTGAGGATAAATGCAGGTATTTACCCGATTGAGCTTGGACGCCGTCGGTGCAAAGTAGTCGTCAACAAACGCAATGCTGTGGCTAGTAACAGGGGTGAATTCCTTTGGAAGTTCCACATCCTCGGTCACACCCCGGGAGCCCAATGGAAGTCACCCCTCCCGCCCCTGCCATCAACCCTCTGCGATGAATTCTATTCATTTAATTCATGAGTGGTTTTGCCTGTGCCTCAACACGTTTTCGAGAATGTGAAATTCCAAGCAGGTTGCAGAAATAGACAGTCTCAATTTCTTAGCGACCACCCCTTAGCGGGATTGCTTCAAACGCACGGCTAGTTTCCACTCTTGCGTTCTTTGGTTTGCTAAATTTAGGTGCGGACCTCGCTGAGAAAGAGGGTTATGAGGTCCTTTGAGACAATGACGATTTGCGTCTTTGGAGGGTGACGCAAATTGGCACATTTGTAAGGGGCCTCACCGCCACAGCCTCGAGAAAGCCCAGACTAGTACTTTTTCTGGTTTGTTTAACCATAAGAAAAAACAGCACTTGCTCCAATTGGGGCACGGAAAAGGCTTGGAGTAGCCTATTGGCAGTCCCTTTGCTACCTTTCTGCCGTGTGCTCTCAGGCACCTCAACAACCTTTCAAGGAGACTTCATGAAGAAACAGAAGGGCTTCTCTCTTATCGAACTCTTGATCGTCGTGGCGATCATTCTGATCATCGCGGCCATCGCCATCCCGAACTTGCTGCGCTCGAAGATTGCGGCTAACGAATCATCGGCCGTAGGCTCCGTGCGTACGATCGGCACCGCAGAAGTAACGTATTCCTCGAGC
>DATEGO010000030.1:0-3517 GCA_035280065.1 Candidatus Acidiferrum sp. | reverse complement strand
CCCGTTTGATGCAACACGGGACCGTTCGGTCTCATTTGCATAAGATAAATGCAACCGGCCGGTCTCTTACTTCATCAGAGCTGATTGAGAGCAACACAAAGCGACTCCGCAGCTAGACGAAAGGGTTCTTATGCTGCAGTTGCGACTCGGGGCCGAGGAGTCTCAATGAATAACGAACCAAGATTGCTTTCCGTGGGTCAATTTGATCACGATCTATACGCAAGTTTACGGGCTCGGGAACGTCACCTAAACGCTGCCATCGTCCAAGCCGAGATCATCGAAAGCTTCGAAAAATACCTTGAGATCTTTGACTTGTTTTACGGTGACGACATCGAGGTGAGTAGCGAGACTGGTGAAGAACCGGTCCGTGGAAAGGCGAGAGTGCGCGCACTTCTCGCCAACTTCCTAATCCCGCTTCACGTAATGGCCGAGGTCGGCGGTCTATCGATATCTATTCGAGAGACTGCGATTCCTGGAGATATTGCAGACGAGACGCATTCCGCCTGGACCGTCGAATTGGTCGGCGTGTCCGGTAGAACCTGCACTCTGAGCTGGTGCACCCTCCGCAAATGGAATCAGTCACGCGTGGTATACGAGCATCACTATGACCAGCAACAAAGCGGCGGGCCACTGACCTCCGATGACCTCAGTCTTGATGCGCCGACGCCCGCTGCACTGTCTCGAAAGCCCTCATGACTATCGCACTTGTGGGTTACGCACGAAACATTCATCGCGACGATGATCGCGCCGGTTGCAGGCACGGCGTTCGCGAGCTTTGAATTTAAAGGAGAAAAAATGACAACTCAGCAACGGAAAACAGCAATCGTGACCGGCGCCTCACAGGGGATTGGCGCTGGACTCGTGGAAGCCTTTTTGAAACGTGGTTATAACGTAGTTGGGAATTCGCGAAACATCACTAAAGCAAATCCGTTCCCGCCGTCTGCAAATCTTGCATTGGTCGATGGAGACATCGGCGACCCGAAAACGGCCGCAAAGATTGTGGATACCGCCATATCTCGATTCGGCCGGATCGATGTGCTGGTAAACAACGCGGGCATTTTTATCCCGAAGCCCTTCACCGAGTACACAACCGAGGACTTCAACGCTTTGGTCTCGACGACGCTTGCGGGCTTTCTCTACGTTTCCCAGTTAGCGGTGAAGCAAATGTTGCGGCAGAAAAGCGGCAGCATCGTCAATGTGTCAACTACTTTCGTCGGTCAACCGATCGCAGGCATCGGGGCGGCCATTCAAATTATGACGAAGGGCGGACTGGATGCGGTGACGCGCGCACTCGCAATTGAGTATGCCAGGGATGGCATTCGTGTAAATACCGTCGCGTTAGGAACCATCAATACTCCGATGCATAACCCGGAGACCCATGAGTTTTTGAAAGGGTTGCACCCGGTCGGCCGGATGGGTGAAGTTAAAGAAGTCGTAGATGCAATTTTGTTCCTGACAGAAGCCACGTTCACCACTGGTGAAATATTGCACGTGGATGGCGGCGCGCACGCCGGCAAATGGTAACCCGCAAAGGCTCTCGGCCTGCCAGCGCCGAGGACCGGCTAAAAGAACTTGGCATCGAGCTCCCGGCGCCACCGCAGCCGTTTGGCACCTACGCGGAAGCGGTGCAGACGCGCAACCTGCTTTTTCTGACCGGGATGCTGCCCACGGAAGGACAGGGGGCGAAATTCATTGGACGCGTCGGCGCAGAGCTCGATGTACAAGCGGGGCGCCAGGCGGCTCACCTTGCGGCGCTGAACGCCCTTGCTGTCGCACGGGAGCATTTGGGATCGCTCGACAAAGTGACGCGGACCGTGCGGCTCGGAGTGGCGGTGGCCACGGCAGGAGATGTTCGCGAACATCCGAAAGTCGCCGACGGCGCTTCCGAGTTGCTGCAGGACGTCTTCGGAAGAGACAAGAACCCAAGCCGCCTGGTGTATGGCGTCGCAAGCCTTCCGCTCGGCACGCCGGTGGAGCTGGAATTGATCTTCGAGGTCTCTGTCTGATGTTTGCTTCCTGAAACAGGACTTAGATGGTTGTGAAGGGCTTGACTCAGAATGAGATGACCTATATCATCCTATAGAGATCTGCGATGCGCTACACGTCGGAACACAAGCGGCAAACCCGCGAGAAAATCGTGAAGGCCGCAGCGCGCCAGTTTCGCAGCCGTGGGAGCGAAGGGACCGGGATCAGCGATCTGATGCACGATCTTCATCTGACCCACGGCGGGTTTTACCGGCACTTTCGCAGCAAAGAGGAGCTGTTCGCTGCGGCTTTCGAACAGGGTCTGAAGCAGCTGGAACATCACGCGGACTGTGTGGTCAAACATGCCCCGAAAGGGGGTGAGTTGAAGGCCCTCATCGACAGTTATCTGAGCATTGAGCATTGCGACGACCCCCCTGGGGGCTGTCCCATTGCGGCGCTGACCACGGAAATTGGCCGGCGTCCCGCCAAAGTACGTGGTGCGTTTCTCAATCTTTTCATCAAGCACATCGGAAGCATTGCGAAATATATGCCCGGCGCAAACGATGAGGAGCGACATCAGAAGGTCCGGTTTCTGTTTTCGGGGATGGCCGGCACGCTTAACGTGGCCCGGCTAATCGTGGACACCGGGCAGCGCAAGAAATTCCTGGAAGACGCTCGGAAATTTTACTTCGAGGCAGTCAAACAATAATTCATTTTTTTTGTACCGATTAGATTATCACAATCATCTCATGGAATGCCATGGAGAACCACGGAGGCCGGAATCATGTTCAAGGGCTCAAGAACGCAAGTGAATCGTGCTTTGGAGAACCGGGAGAAACCTTCGGAATTCGGCTTGGCCTCGGAGCTGGGATGCAATACGGATGGCCTGCGAGTTGAGTTCGCAGGTTACTGGTCCTGCCTTCTCCAACGTGTGAGGAAACAAAGCGAAGTCGTCGACCGGGAACAAAGTGCTGAAGAGGTTAGGTCATGAATTTCGTGGCATTGAGAATGTTAACGGGGGACCGAGCCAAGTATCTGGGGCTGATTTTCGCCATCGCCTTTTGCACCTTTCTGCTGGAGAACCAGACGTCGATTTTCGCGAGCATTCTCAACCGCACCGGCAGTCAGATTCTCGACGTGACTGATGCGGATGTATGGGTGATGGATGCGAAGACCGAATATTTCGAGCAAACCAAGGCGCTGAAGGACACCGACCTGACGCGGGTACGAGGCGTTAACGGCGTCGAATGGGCACTGAAACTGTTCAAAGGCTATCCCGTCGCCCGGACTCGTGCGGGCAAGTTCGCCACCTGTATTCTGCTCGGCATCGACGACGCGACACTGACCGGCGCTCCGCGGAAGATGTTGCTCGGCTCCTGGGAGCGGTTACGTGAGCCGGATTCGATCGTTATCGACAATGCCGGCTACATTCTGCTGTTCCCGGGAGAACCACTGGAACTCGACCGCGAACTGGAGATGAACGACCACAAAGTGAAGATTGTCGGGATCTCGGACGCATCCGCTCCTTTCGTGAGCAATCCGGTCATTCATA